>JAYSZB010000001.1:0-117147 GCA_043727035.1 Sphingomonas sp.
GCCCCCCTCTCCAAGACTTGCTAGGCAACAAGTTGCCAAGCCAAGTCTGTCCTCTCCCGCAAGGGGAGAGGTGCCAGTTGCGCTCCCCTTACTCCCCCCCTATCCCGCAGCGATGGCCTCCGCCGACATCGAAGCCCTCGTCCAGCACCTCGCCCGCCTCCCCGGCCTCGGCCCGCGCAGTGCGCGCCGCGCGGTGCTGCATCTGATCAAGCGGCGTGAGACCGCGATGGCCCCGCTGCTCACTGCGATGACCCGCGTTCACGAAACCCTCGTCACCTGCACGATCTGCGGCAATGTCGACACCATCGACCCTTGCGGCATCTGCGCCGACCCCCGCCGCGATCCCCGCGCGCTGTGCGTTGTCGAGGAAGTCGCCGATCTCTGGGCGCTCGATCGCTCGCGGCTGTTCCCCGGCAAATATCATGTCCTTGGCGGCAAACTCTCCGCGCTCGACGGCGTCACCCCCAACGACCTAGCCATAGAACCCCTCGTCCGCCGCGTCGCCGCCGGCGGCATCGACGAGGTCGTGCTAGCGATGAACGCCACGCTCGAGGGCCAGACCACCGCCCACTACATCACCGACAGACTGGAAGGCCTCCCCATCCGCCTCACCCAGTTGGCGCATGGCCTGCCGGTGGGGGGGGAGCTGGATTATTTGGATGAGGGGACGTTGGCGCAGGCTTTGAGGGCGCGGAGGCCGGTCGCTTAAACCCCTCTCCCGCCTGCGGGAGAGGGACAGGCGCGAAGCGCCAGGGTGAGGGTATGTCAGAGAACCCAACCAAGCACGGGCAAACCCAATGGAAAAACAGCTCAAAGGCGCCATCAACCGAGACAAATCCCCCCACACCACCACCCTGCGCCAGAACCCGACAGAAGCCGAAGCCCGCCTCTGGTCCCGCCTCCGCAGCCGCCGTCTCAACAACTACAAATTCCGTCGCCAAGTCCCCATCGGACCCTACATCGTCGATTTCCTCTGCGTCGAGCAGCGCTTGATCGTCGAAGCCGACGGCAGCCAGCACCGTAAGGATATCGACGCCCCCCGCACCGCCTTCCTCGAAACCCAAGGCCACCGCGTCATCCGCTTCTGGAATCAGGACATTCTCGCTCGCACCGAAGACGTCTTGGCCACCATTCTCGCCCACCTCGAAGGCCAGCTCTGACCACACACCCTCACCCTGGCGCTGCGCGCGTGTCCCTCTCCCGCAAAGCAGGAGAGGGGAGTCAGCCGCCACCCCTCTCCCGTTTACGGGAGAGGGAAGACGCCGAAGGCGGCGAGGGTGAGGGTGTGTAATCGGACAAAGATTCATTCCCGTCGGCAACCCCGAAACGCTTGATCGCCCGCGTCAGTGACAATAGCCTTGTCTTATGAAGTCTTGTTCGAAGCCCACTATAGCCCTGTGCGTGGCAATCGCGGCTTCCGCTTGCACACCCAGCAATTCGATGAGCGACAGCCAACAAAGGCCTACAGAGCAAGAGATGGACAGGATCGAGACCGCTTTGGCGACAAACGACTGCGTTGGCGATCTACGGAACTGGGAACGGCGTTACGTCTATCATCGGGAATTTAGCGCGAAGCCGACGGCTTCTGGGGCACCCGAAGGCTGGCTGGCCCCCGATTCAAGTTTGATAAAGATCGAGCTCAGTGAAGCCGATTTCGAAGAATTTTCATCTCGCCGAGTCAGTACCGTGCAATCCGACAACATTGGGATCGACGACCGACGCTACAAGGTTGCTTTTGGTCAGTTTGACTTGACGACTGGCCGCCTGACGGTTTCTTTCTGCGGTCCGAACATGGGCTAAACCCTTGACCCCCGCCCCCTCCCACCATACCTCGCACGCATGGCCATCCTCCCCATCATAGAGACCCCGGACCCACGCCTGCGCGTTATTTCCAAGCCTGTGGAAAGCTTCGACGCCGCGCTGAAAACCCTCATTGCCGACATGTATGAGACGATGTACGACGCCCCCGGCATCGGCCTCGCCGCGATCCAGGTCGATGTGCCGCAGCGTATTCTCGTCATCGATCTGCAGGAGCCCGACCCGGAGGATGAGGAGGGCAAGCGGATGATCCGCACCCCGCGCACCTTCATCAACCCCGTGTTCTCCGAATTCTCCGAAGAGCATAGCGTCTATTCCGAAGGCTGCCTGTCGGTGCCCGAAATGTACGCCGACGTCACCCGCCCCGCCGAAGTCACCGTCGACTGGCAGGACGAAGACGGCAACCACCAGAAGGAGCGGATGACCGGCCTGATGGCCACCTGCATCCAGCACGAACACGACCATCTCGAAGGAATCCTCTTCATCGACCATCTGTCGAAACTGAAGCGGGACATGGTGCTGAAAAAACTCACCAAACTGCGCCGCGCCGCGTAACGCAACCAACCCGCACCCCCCACGTTCTACCCCGCAACACCATCTGGGGGGAGCAGACATGCCCAACATCGCCACACTCGAAACCTTCGCCCGCCTGGGCTTCGCCGCGCGCGGGGTGATGTATTGCCTGATCGGCTGGATCGCGCTGCGCACCGGCACCAGTGCCGATGGACAGGAGGCGCTCGATTGGCTGGCATCGGGAACGGGCGGGCTGGTCGTCGTCTTGATGGCGTTGGGCTTCGCGGGCTACGGCCTGTGGCGCATTGCCGAAGCCGCGATCGACAGCGAAGGCCATGGCAGCGACGCCAAGGGGTTTGCCATCCGCACCGGCGGCGTCATCAGCGGCCTCATCCATCTCGCGCTCGCGCTCTACGCGACGCGGCTGTTCTGGAGCGATGACGGCGGCGCAACCGGCGGCACCAGCGCGGACATGGGCGCGCAGGCAGCGATGGATCTGCCCGGCGGCACGACGCTCATCCTGCTTGCCGCCATCGCCATCATTGGCACAGGCCTGTACCAGTTCGCCAAAGCGATCCGCCTCGGCTTCCTCAAACAGATGGATGCCTCCGTCGCGCGGCAGCCATGGCTGCAATGGGTCGGTCGCGCCGGCTATGCCGCGCGCGGTGCCACCTTTCTGATGATCGGCTGGTTCCTCATCCGCGTCTGGCAGACCGAAAACGCCGACGCCGCCGGTGGGATCGCCCAGGCGCTCGATGCATTGCCGCGCGGCCTGTTCCTCCCCGTCGCGCTTGGCCTTGGCCTGTTCGGTATCTTCAGCTTCGTCGAGGCGCGCTATCGCCGTATCAACGATCCGCAGGTGATCGACCGGGTGAAGAACGCGGTGCGGTAGCCGCGCACTGCCCTAAAGAAGAAAGGGTTCGCGCAGAGGCGCAGAGGCCGCAGAGCGATTGTGCGTATTTGCGAAGCAGCCCCGTCGATCTTCATGGCCGATAAGGGCGACGTTAGATTTGTCGAGCGGCTGCGCCGCAAAACCCAAACCCTCCGCGTCCTCCGCGCCTCTGCGTGAACCCCTTCTTTCCTTCCCTTTCTTTGTGCCTTTGTGCCTTTGTGCGAATTAAGAATCTCGAACTCCTTAAGCCGACACCAGATCCGAACACCCCCTTTCCTACCGCCCCCGTTCCAGCTATGTTCCGAGCCGACGCACGGCCCCGGTCAAGCGTCAAATACCAAGAGTGATTTTACCCCCTAGGGGGTCATCACTCTTCATCACTCTTGGGGCGAATCAGGGAGATAGCGCAGCGTGGATTCCGGCCTGACACTCATCTTCGGCATCACTCTTGCCCTCGCCATCGGAGCTTTGCTCGGCTGGCTGATCGGCGGGCGCGGGGCAGCGACGCTGAAGGCCGAACGCGATGGCGCGCTGACCGAGCGTGATGGCCACCTCGCCAATTTCCGCAAAGCCGCACTCGATCTCGAAGCCGCCAGCCGCGATCGCGAAGCCCATGCGCTCGAACTCGCCACCCTGCGAGCCACCCGCGACGCCGACACCCGCGCCCATGCCGCCCAGATCGCCGCCCTGAACCAGGCGCGCGACGCGCTCGCCGCGCAATTTCAGGAGGTCGCCGCCAAGCTGCTCGATCGCGCGCAGAACCAGTTCATCGAAGTCGCCGGCAGCCAGTTCAAGGCGTCCGAACAGGCCGCCAGCACGCGGTTAGCGGCGCTGCTCGCGCCGGTGCATGACCGCTTGCAAAAATATGAGGAAGCGGTCGACAAGGTCGAAAAGGACCGCACCGCCGCCTTCGGCAATCTCTCCGGCGTGCTCGAAAGTCTGCGCGTGTCGAACGAGGGCGTCAAGGCAGAGGCCGCGCGCCTCTCCAACTCGCTGCGCAACGCCCCAAAGGCGCGCGGGCGCTGGGGCGAACAGCAATTGCGCAACGTCCTCGAAAACTGCGGCCTCTCCGAATATGCCGATTTCCAGACTGAGGTCAGCGTGTCGGACGAAGCGGGCGCGCGGCTGCGCCCCGACGTCATCGTCCGCGTCCCCGGCGGGCAGAGTCTGGTCATCGACGCCAAAGTGTCGCTCAACGCCTATCAGGACGCGTTCAATGCCGAGGATGAGGGCGCGCGCCAGTCCGGCCTGATCGCCCACGCTAACTCATTGAAAATACACATCAATCAATTGGGAAACAAGGCCTATTGGACCCAGTTCGACACCGCGCCCGAATATGTCATCCTCTTCATCCCCGGCGAACATTTCCTCGCCGCTGCGTTGGAAACCGACGCCAGCTTGTGGGATTTTGCGTTTGAAAAGAGGGTGTTGCTGGCAACTCCTACCAATCTGATCGCGATTGCCCGGACCGTCGCAGCCGTGTGGCGGCAGGAGCGCGTCGTCGAACAAGCGCGCGACATCGCCAAGCTCGGCAAGGATCTGTTCGGCCGAATGAGCACGATGAGCGGCCACATCACCCGACTTGGCAAGAACCTCGGTACTGCGTCGAGCGCCTACAACGATTTCCTCGGCAGTTTCGAATCTCAGGTGCTGACCCAGGCTCGCCGCTTCGAAGCGCTCGACGTCGATACCGCCAACAAGAGTATCGATATGCCACCGATGATCGACACCGCTATCCGCCAGCAAACCAAGCTGATCGCGGTGGCGGAAGGGGAGACTGCTCCAGAACCTCCCCGGAACGGGGAGGGGGACCGCGAAGCGGTGGAGGGGTAGCGTCCTCCCCCTTGGGGGAGGTGGCCCCGAAGGGGTCGGAGGGGCCGGCGCGGCATTGTTCGACGTGGCCGGTCCGCGCCTTCGCTATCGCGTAATGCCGCACCGGCCCCTCCGTCGGCTTCGCCGCCACCTCCCCCGAAGGGGAGGAAGTGTGGGTTTCAACCTCCGCATCGTGGAGGCTACACCGCCCGCTCCAGCACCAACGTCGCCGTCCCAGCCCCGCTCAAAACCATCCGCCCGCGCCCATCGAAACTCACCCCCAGCGACTGCCGCAGCAACGCCAGCACCCGCGCCTCCTGCGCCATCAGCTCGGGCGCGCAAGCCATCCGCGTCGCCGTCACCTGCCCGACCGTCAGCCGCGTTCCATCGCTGGCAAAGCTCCCGCTCAGCCGGTTGCACCCCGCGCTGCCGCTGATCCGCCCGCCTTCGAAGGCGAAACCCATCTCGCGCCCCGCCACCGGCTCACTCCCGTCGATGCTGACAATCCGCCAAGCTGTCCCGTCAAGCTGTTCGGGCGGCAGCACCCGCCCTCCGCATCCGTTGAGATGCACGGGGCCATTGCCGATGCGCACAGCCACGCGCTCGGAATAAAGCCGGTCGCTCATGCCGTCGCTACACGCACCGGCGACGATACGCACCGCGATCGCGTGAGTGACATAGGTCCGATCAGGTCCCGATTTGCCCTCGCCCGGATTGGGCACGACGATCGACGGCATGTCGAGCCCCCGGAAATTGAGCCGGCCACGCGTGATTTCCAGCGCCCAGAAGGGCTCGGTCCCCAGCGCCAGATACGCCTCGCCGCCCGGCACCCCGCCAAGGCCGTCGTCGGGCATGACGGTGGCGCAGGCCGACAGCAGCGCGAGTGCGGCACCGAGGGTGAGGGCAGGGAGGAAATTGATCATAGCCGGACAGTATCAGCCGATCGCTGTGCGGGAAATGAGCGATGCATCCTCCCTTTGAGGGGAGGTGGCCCCGCAGGGGCCGGAGGGGCCGGCGCGGCAAAGCGCATATGGTTCGAGGCGCACCGGCCCCTCCGTCAGTCCTGCGGACTGCCACCTCCCCCAAAGGGGAGGACGCCATGCTTCCTCCCGCTTGGGGAGGCTGCTATCGTGCCTGCTTATCGAGCACCCGATACGCCATCACCGCGGTAGCCACCGCCGCATTCAGGCTGTCCGCCTTGCCCAGCATTGGCATCCGCACGCGGATGTCGCACGCCGCCTCATAGTCCTCCGGTAAACCCCGGGCCTCGTTGCCGACCAATATAAACGTCGGCGCCGGATAGTCGGGATCCCGATAATCCACCGAACCGGGCGCAAGGCTCGTCCCCACCAGCACCCCCGGCCCACCACGCAGCCAGCCCAGAAACTCCGGCCAGCGCGCCGCGACAATCGCCTGCGTAAACAACGCCCCCATGCTTGCGCGCACTGTCTCGACCGAAAAGGGATCGACGCAATCGTCGATCAATATCACCCCGCCCGCGCCCACCGCATCGCCGGTGCGCAGGATCGTACCCAGATTGCCTGGATCGCGCATCGCCTGCACGACCAGCCAGATCGGCGCGGTGCTGCGGTCGATGCTTTCCAGCGTCACCAGCCGGTCGCGATACAAGCCGATTACCGTCTGCGGATTGTCCTTGCCCGACAACCGCGACAGATTCTCGGCATTGGTCGCCACCACCTCGCCGCCCGCCGCCAGCGTCGCGGCGAACAGCGCATCGGCCAAGGCATGCGAATCGCGATCCTGCGCATAGAACAACTGCTCGGGCAGCACGCCCGCCTCGCGCGCCTCGGTCAGGATGCGCAGACCTTCCGCTAGGAACAGCCCCTCTTCCTTGCGATGCTTCTTGTCGCGCAGGCTCTTCGCCCGCTTGATTACCGGATTGGAATGGCTCTCGATCAGCCGATGCCCGCGCGCGTTGCGCTCGATCACGCGGTCACCGGCTCAATCCTCGCCAAAGCTGTCCTTGACCAGCCCCACCAGCTTGAGCAGCGCAAGGTCCGCACCTTCGCCCGATGTATGCACGGTGATCGAATCGCCCTTCGCCGCGCCCAGCATCATCAGCCCCATGATGGACAGGCCGTTGACGAAGGTGCCGTCCTTCTCGACCTCGACCTTGACCGTATCGGGCAATGCCGCAACGAAATTGACGAACTTGGCGCTCGCCCGCGCATGCAGGCCGCGCTGGTTGGAGATTGCCACGGTCTCGCTCAGCGTGTTGACCTGATCCATCACGCGATCGTCCCCATAAACTCGGTGGCGACGTAGATATATTTCTGCCCAGCCTCTTTCGCAGCCATTACCGCTTCGCGAACCCCGAGCGTGCGGCGAGCCTTCTCGAGCCGGATCAGCATCGGCAGATTGACCCCGGCGATCACCTCGACGCTGCCGGGTTCCATCAATGAAATCGCCAGATTGGATGGCGTGCCGCCGAACAGATCGGTCAGCAGGATCACGCCATGCTCGCCGCGTACCGCCTCGATTGCCGCAGCGATCTCGATGCGGCGCGCCTCCATGTCATCGTTGGGGCCGATGCAAACCGTGGCGATGGCGCGCTGCGGGCCGACGACATGTTCCATCGCGACCTGGAACTCTTTCGCCAGATTGCCATGGGTGACGAGGACGAGGCCGATGAGGGGGGCTGGAGAAGCTGGCATAAGGGATGCCGCCTTAGGCGGAAGGACGCCGTCCCTCAAGGCTCTCTTGCGGCAAGCTGCTCAGGTTTCTGTGGATGATGTTGGGGTTATGCCCCAACCCCTTTAAAAACCCGCCGATCCGGTCGGCGACATGAACCGACCGATGCCGCCCGCCGGTGCAGCCGACGGCGATGGTGACATAGGTTTTGCCCTCTGCCTGATAGCGCGGGATCAGCGTTTCGAGCAGCCCTTCGATCTTGCCCACCGCTTCCTCATAGGCCGGATCGCCGCGTACATAATCGGCGACGGCGGGATCGAGCCCGGTGCCGGGGCGCAATTCCTCCACCCAGTGCGGGTTGCGCAGGAAACGCATGTCGAACACCAGATCGGCATTGCGCGGCAGCCCGCGCGCGAAGCCGAAGCTCATGACATTGACGATCGGTCCGGACCGATCGCCCAGCGAAAAGCGCAGCCGGATTTCCTGTTGCAGCTCGTTGCTGGAGTAAGTCGTGGTATCGATCAGATGATCGGCCCAGCGGCGCAGCGGCTCAAGCATTTCGCGTTCGCGCGCGATGCCATCGGCGGCGGGGCGATCTTCTGCCAGCGGATGGCGACGGCGCGTTTCCGAATAGCGACGGTCGAGTTCGGCCCCGGCGCAATCGAGATACAGCGTCGTCACATCGCGCTTCTGCGTCTCACGCAGGCGCTTGATCGACCGGACGACATTCTCGGCGGAAAAGCCGCGCGTGCGGCTGTCGATGCCCAGCGCCAGCGGTCGTTCGCTGGCCTCGCCCGAAGTCTGCGGCGTCGCCAGCAGCGGGCCCAGCAGCCGTATCGGCAGGTTATCGACCACCTCCCAGCCCAGATCCTGCAACGCCCGCAGCGCGGTCGACATGCCAGCGCCCGACAGTCCGGTGACCAGCAGGATCGATTGTTGCGGTGGCGATTCGGCGGGTTGCTCGACCATCGCACAGCTTTAGTGCCCCCAGCGCTCCAGTGCCAGCAACAGCTTGTCTGGCGCGGAGGCATGGAGAGCAGGCAGGGCGATCTCGGGGAGGTAGTGCCCTTCAATCGGTCCGAACATGGTCAAGACTGGAGCGCGATCTGCGGCAGCCAACGTCGGATCGACGGCGACTACAAGGGAAGCTGGCGTTGCGCCAGCCACGGGCACGGTGACCAGTCCGATGCCCGCTACATGCAGCCGCCGCATTCGCCCGGCGAGCGGCAAAGCAACAAGGCGGTGGCAAGAGAAATCGAGATCTAGCCCGTCATCGCCGATGAGCGCCGCACCTCGGTGGATCATCCGCAACGCCAGATCGGATTTGCCGCACCCCGGCGGGCCGAGCAGCAGCACCGCCCGTCCATCGACCGCTATCGCCGTGGCCTGTACGAACGCCATGTCGCTCAGGCGTCCGGCGCAACGTCGGCCGCAGGCAGTCTGATCTCGAAGCAAGCGCCCTGCGCATCGCCCTCGCGGTCCACCGCCCGGATGCGCCCATCATGCGCCTCGACGATGGCACGGGCGATGGCCAGACCGAGCCCGCTATGCTTGGCAAAACCCTCGCTCTCCGGTCGCACCGAATGAAAGCGGCGGAAAATCAGCTCGCGCTGGTCGTCGGGAACGCCTGGCCCGTCATCCTCGAAACGGATGACTATCTCGTCGTCGGCACAGGTCGCCCCGATCCGCACCACGCCACCGGGAGGCGAGAAGGAGATGGCGTTGTCGAGCAGATTTTCGATCACCCGCACCAGCCGCGACGGCTCGCCCATGATCTGCGCAGTGCCCGCACGCGGGCGAGCGAAGGCAATGGCAGGATCGCCCGGTTTGGCGCGGGCGCGGCGTGCCCCAAGCACCGGCTCGATCAACTGACCGATGTCGATGGGGGTGAAGCGTGTGCGCGACAGTTCGGCGTCGATCCGCGACGCCTCCGAGATATCGGAGATCAACCGGTCGAGCCGCCAGACATCGTCATGCGCCACATCCATCAACTGGCGGCGCAGCGCAGGATCGGCGATGGTCTCCAATCCGTCGAGCGCCGACCGCAGCGAGGCCAGCGGGTTCTTCAGCTCATGCGCAATATCGGCGGCAAGATGCTCGCCCGCATCGATTCGCGCGCGCAGTGCCTGCGTCATATCGCTCAGCGCGCGGGCAAGCGTGCCGATTTCGTCGCGGCGTGAGGGCAGGCGTGGCACCACGACGTCTCGCGCCCGTCCCTGCCGCACCCGGGTCGCGGCGCTGGCCAGCCGACGTAGCGGCTGGACGATGGTTCGCGCCAGAAACAGCGACAGCAGGATCGACAGGATGGACACCGCAGCAAGCACCAGCCCCAGCCTGAAACGCTCGGCGCGCACGGTACGCGTAATGTCTCGCGCGTTGGTGGTGATCAGCACCCTGTCGGCGTTGTCCGCCGTCACCAGGCCAACGCTCAGCATCGGCGTGCGGTCGGCGGCAAAGCGATAGGCGGTGATCGTTCGTCCAGGTGCCTCGAGTGCGTCTCGGAGCTCCGGCCAAGCCGCGAGCCGATCCTGTTGCGGCTCGGCATAGGCGGCAGGACTGTTGGCCAGAACTGCCCAGTCGAGCAAGCGATCGAGCCACCGTGCCAATTGCCTGTTCCATCCTTGGACGGCAGGGTCGCGCAAGGCATAGGTAGGTGCAGCCAAACGGAAACTGTCGGCAGTCAGCGCGCCATCCGCCCCATAGATCCGAATGCGGCTTTGGGTCGTCTGGCCAATGCGGCTGAGGACCATCGCCCGATCCTCCGGAGCGGCTACGTCGAGCGCGATCGCCAGCATTTCCGCATCGTGGGAAAGGCCGTCGAGCCGGGTTTCGATCAGCCGGGTACGATAGCCGTCGAGATAGAGAAACCCGCCGACCAGCAGCATGATGACGAAGATGTTCACCGCGAGTATCCGGGTGGTCAGCGACGTCGCCCGCTGCCATCGCCGATCGTCACTGGCTGCGACGTCACTCATCGGTGAAGCGATAGCCCGCGCCATAAAGCGTCTCGATCGCGTCGAATTCGCCATCGACGCTGCGGAATTTGCGCCGGATACGCTTGATGTGGCTGTCGATCGTGCGGTCATCGACATAGACATCTTCTTGATAGGCGATGTCCATCAGTGCGTTTCGGCTTTTGACCACGCCGGGCCGAACGCACAGTGCTTCGAGGATCATGAACTCGGTAACGGTCAGCACCACCGGTTTTTCATCCCACAACACGCGGTGACGCGGCGGATCGATCAGCAACCGGCCCCGGACGATAGGCTCGGCCAGTTCGCTGCTCTCGGCCTTCTCGGGGCTGGCGACAAGCTCGGTGCGCCGCAATATGGCGCGAATGCGGGCGATCAGCAGTCGCTGCGAAAATGGCTTGGCGATATAATCGTCTGCACCCATCGCCAGCCCGAGAGCTTCGTCCAGTTCATCGTCTTTCGATGTCAGAAAGATCACCGGAATCTGGCTCTTTTCGCGCAGACGACGCAGCAGTTCCAGCCCGTCCATCTGCGGCATCTTGATGTCGAAGATCGCCAGATCGGGCGGATTGTCGAGCAACGCCTTCAACGCCGACTCGCCGTTGGTGTAGACGCGCGTCGCGAAACCCTCCGCCTGGAGGGCAATAGAGACGGAGGTGAGAATGTTGCGGTCGTCATCGACGAGCGCGATGGTGGCGGTCATGCAACGGGATTAGCCGATGCCGGGTGCAAGGGGCAACAGTCAGCACGCCACGCCGCTAAAAGCCTGTCTGTCTCATCGGGACAGGATTTCTATGGCGGCTATGACCGAATATCATTTTGACCTGACGCCTCCGGCTGACTAACGGGACGAAAGACTCGCTGCGCATACGAATGCGTTGGGCACCGCGATTCCCTGAACGGGAACAGAGGAGAGAAAATATGGCGCTGGTCATCGGCGGAGAAACGGTTGCGACGACTGCAACCTTGTTCGAAAATCTGGTCGCCGCCCCGCTGGTCGAACATGCCATCCGCAATGGTGAAGGCGTGTTGGCCAAGGACGGTCCGCTCGTCGTCGCCACCGGCACACACACCGGGCGCAGCGCCAATGACAAGTTCATCGTCCGCGACGCGACAACCGAAGACACGATCTGGTGGGGCAAGACCAACAAGGGCATGGAGCCCGCCCATTTTGCTGCGCTCAAGGCCGATTTCTTCGCTGCGCTTGGTGCCAAGGACAAGCTCTATGTACAGCATCTGTTCGGCGGATCGCAGCCGGAAAACCGCGTCGCGGTGCAGGTCGTCACCGAATTCGCCTGGCACAGCCAGTTCATCCGCACGCTTCTCTGCCGCCCGACGGCAGCAGAACTGGCAAGCTTCGCTACCGAATATAGCATCGTCGACTTGCCGAGCTTCCGCGCCGATCCCGCCCGCCACGGCTCGCGCAGCGAAACGGTGATCGCGGTCAATTTTTCCGAGAAACTGATCCTGATCGGTGGCACCGCCTATGCCGGCGAGATGAAGAAGTCGGTGTTCGGCCTGCTGAACTATCTGCTCCCCGCCAAGGGCATCATGCCGATGCACTGCTCCGCCAATATCGGTCCGGAAGGCGACACCGCCGTCTTCTTCGGCCTGTCGGGCACCGGCAAGACCACGCTCAGCGCCGACGCGTCGCGCACGCTGATCGGCGATGACGAGCATGGCTGGTCGGACACCGCCGTGTTCAATTTCGAAGGCGGCTGCTACGCCAAGATGATCCGCCTCAGCTGCGAGGCCGAGCCCGAGATTTTCGCCACCACCAAGCGCTTCGGCACGGTGCTGGAGAATGTCGTGATCGATCCCGCCACCCGCGAAATCAATCTCGACGACGACAGTCTGGCCGAGAACAGCCGCGGTTCCTACCCGATCGAGTTCATTCCCAACGCCAGCGCCGACAATATGGGGCCGGTGCCCAAGACGATCATCATGCTCACCGCCGATGCCTATGGCGTGCTGCCGCCGATCGCCCAGCTCACCCCCGATCAGGCGATGTATCATTTCCTCTCGGGCTATACCGCGCGTGTTGCCGGCACCGAGATCGGCGTGACCGAGCCGACCGCGACCTTCTCGACCTGTTTCGGCGCGCCGTTCATGCCGCGCCATCCCTCGGTCTATGGCAATCTCCTCAAGGAGCGCATCGCCAAGGGCGGCGTCACCTGCTGGCTGGTCAACACCGGCTGGACCGGTGGCCAATATGGCACCGGCAGCCGTATGCCGATCAAAGCGACGCGCGCGCTGCTCAACGCTGCACTCGACGGCAGCCTCGCCAATGCGGCGTTCCGTACTGATCCCAATTTCGGCTTCAAGGTGCCGGTGGCGGTTGCCGGTGTCGACAGCGCCATCCTCGATCCGCGTGGCACCTGGGCGGACAAGCAAGCTTATGACGCGACCGCGCAAAAGCTGGTCGGCCAGTTCATCGATAATTTCGAGCAGTTCGAAAGCCATGTCGATGCTGGCGTAAGAGAGGCGGCCCCCAAGGCCGCGTAGGCGCCCGGACCATCGCTCCGGGCATCCAATTCCAGGAACCCGGACGATGACCGATCTCCCCATTCGCTTGTTCGCCGACGATGCCGCCGTGCGGCGCGTCGGTACCGGCCTGCTTGACCGCACCTTGGCGCGGGTTGAATGGACGCATGAGGCGCATCTCGCCGCCTGCTGCTGGCTGCTCGCCGAGCGCCGGGACATCGAAGCGTCGAGCGAACTGCCAGACATCATCCGCAGCTACAACGTCAGCGTCGGCGGGGTGAACGACGCTACGCAGGGTTATCATGAGACGTTAACCCAACTCTACATCGCTGGCGTTCGGGCATGGCTCGCGGACAATCCTGTGCGGGAGAGCTTGAGCGACACGGTCAATGCCGCGCTGGCTTCGCCGATAGGCCAGCGCGAATGGCCGCTGACGTTCTACAGCCGAGAAATGCTGTTCTCCGTCGCAGCCCGGCGCGCCTTGGCCATGCCCGACATCGGCGAGTGGCCGCGCTGACTGATCATATTCGGTAGGAAATCGCCTCTCCAAAGCAAAAGGGCGGCCATCGCTGGCCGCCCTTCGTCCATCGGTAGCGCGAAGACTCAATCCATCATCTGCGGCGGCACCTTGCCGCCATTGACCGCGAGCGCGCGCATTACGGCGCGGTGCAGGCGGATATTCATGTCGGCACTGCCGTCGAGCGGGCCTTCGTAACCCAGTTCGGCGGCCAGCTCCTTGCGGTTGGCGAGGCTGTGATCCATGCCGAGCAGGATCATCAGATCGACGATCGACACCCGCCAGTTGCTCGGCTTGCCGAGCGCGGCGGCCTTGGCCTCCAGAATCGCTTCGACATCGACTTCAGCACGCGGGGCGGCGGGAGCCCTGGGGGCTGCTGCTGCGCCGGGCGCTGCAGCGGGTGCGGGCGATTCGGCCTCGTCGCCACCAAAGATAGCATTCTTGATACTGCTGAAAATGCCCATGATTTCCTCCAAATTGGCCGCCCCGATCGGGTGCTGGCCGGGTGTTCTGCGCCATGACTGTGCAGCATTGTTATCCTGCCGCCAAGCTCGACGCTGGCCTTTGACACTGTTACGACTTCGTTTCTGGATTTATGGGGAGTAGATGACATGGATATTGCAGCGATGCTGACGCAATCGGGCGCACTCAATTCGGCGGCGCGCGAACTGGGTATCGATCCTGCTACTGCATCGGCGGGTGCAGCCGTGCTGCTTCCCGCAATCCTCGGCGGATTCAAGACGCAGGCGCAGGCCGCTCCAGGCGGTCTGGGCGGTTTCGGAGCCATTCTCGGACAAATGGGCGGCGGCGGCTTGCTGGATGCTGTTGTCGGCCCGCAGGCGACACCGGTCGAGCAGGGCAATGACATTCTCGGCACGATCTTCGGTAGCAAGGACGTCAGCCGTCAGGTTGCTGGTCAGGCCGCCGCGCAGTCGGGCATCAGCGCTGACACGCTGAAAAAGCTGCTGCCGATCGTCGCGATGCTGGTCGCCGGATATATGGCGAGCCAGCGCGGCGGTGAAGCAACCGGCGGCGGTGCGCCTGCGGCCAGCGGCGGCATGGGCGGAATGCTCGGTCAGGTGCTCGGTTCGGTGCTCGGCGGCGGCGCTGCTGCTCCAGCCGCTCAAGCGGCACCCCGGGCGGGTGGTCTAGCCGGAATGCTCGACATGGACGGCGACGGTAATCCGCTCAACGACCTGCTGGGCATGGCGGGCAGGTTGACGCGATAGGTCTTGCTTCAGAGCGGATGATGATAAGCTTCCTCCCCTTCAGGGGAGGTGGACGCGAAGCGGACGGAGGGGCCGGTGCCGCCTTGCGCAACATCGAGTACTGCCGCACCGGCCCCTCCGTCTTGCTGATCGACAGCAGCGCTCATCAAAGTCGTCGGTTTGCCGCAAGCCACCTCCCCTAAAGGAGAGAAAGCAAACCAACGCGTCCTCCCCGTTCCGGGGAGGACCATCACGGCGCGACAATCAGCGTGCCGTTAGCAGCCCCCGTCACCGTCAACCGCGTCCCCGCCTCGGCATCCGCGCCGCTCGCAGGCCACACGCCATCGCCGACCCGTACCCGCCCGCGCCCACCGACGATCGCCTCCTCGACCACCACCGGCTCCCCCACCAACCGCGCCAGCCGGTCGTTGAGCATCGGATCGTCGCTGGGGATGTCATCGCTGCTCGACCAGCGTCGCCCGGCATAGACCGTCGCCACAGACAGCAGCGCGAACAGCAGCAGTTGTGCCGCGAGCGGGAGCGGCAGGATGAACACCGCTAGCCCGGTCAGCAGCGCGGCGATGCCCAGCCACATCAGGAACACGCCCGGCACCAGCATTTCGGCGATGCACAGCACCACGCCAATGCTCAGCCAGCCGGTGGCGTGGTTTTGCAAGAATTCGGGGATCATTGGATCAGTCCTAAAATATAGCCGAAACCCGTCATTGCGAGCGCAGCGAAGCAATCCAGTGCGGCACTGCGCAACACTGGATTGCCGCGTTGCGCTCGCAATGACGAACTGATTGGTAAGCCATCACGTTCACGCTCCTTCGAACGGCCCCGGTCGACGCGGCGTCACCACCTGCGGTCGGTCGACCACCCCGCCACCCGATCCACTCAACGCCTCCTTGGCCAACTCGCCGATCCCGCCCAATGTCCCCATCAACTGCGTCGCCTCGACCGGGAACAATATCGTCTTGGCGTTGGGCGATGTCGCGAACAGCCCGATCGCCTCGACATATTTCTGCGCAATGAAATAGTTGATCGCCTGCGCATTGCCCCCGGCAATCGCCTCGGACACCATTTGCGTCGCCTTTGCCTCTGCCTCCGCCTCACGCTCGCGCGCTTCGGCGTCGCGAAAGGCGGCCTCGCGGCGGCCCTCGGCCTGCAAAATCTGGCTCTGCTTCTCGCCCTCGGCGCGCAGGATTTCGGCGGCGCGCATCCCCTCTGCATCGAGGATATTGGCGCGCTTCTCGCGCTCGGCTTTCATCTGACGGCCCATAGCGTTGACGATATCGGCGGGCGGGCGGATGTCTTTAACCTCGACGCGAGTGATTTTCACGCCCCACGGCAGCGTTGCATGATCAATCACATTCAGCAGCCGCGCGTTGATCTCGTCGCGTTTGGACAGCGTCTCGTCGAGGTCCATCGACCCCATCACCGTCCGCAGGTTGGTGGTCGTCAGCTGCATGATCGCCAGATAGACGTCGCTCACCTCGTACGCGGCTTTGGCGGCATCGAGCACCTGAAAAAAGACCACCGCGTCCACCCCAACCATTGCATTGTCGCGGGTGATGATTTCCTGCCCCGGAATGTCGAGCACCTGCTCCATCATATTGACCTTGCGGCCGACCCGCTCGAAAAACGGCACGATGATGGTCAGGCCCGGAGCCGCCGTCTTGGTGTAGCGGCCGAAGCGCTCGATGGTATAGTTGAACCCCTGCCGCACCATCTTGACCGACGAGAAGAGGAAGACGATGGCCAGCACCACCAGCAGCCAGAAAAATCCCAATTCCACGATAGTCTCCCCCACGCCGATCCTGCCGCCAGTTTAGGCTGGTTGTTCGCGGCTTCAAGCCGAAAGCGACCGTGCCCGATGCAACTGCCCGACGCCTTTTCCCCCGCTCCGGTCTCGCTGCTCTATGTCCCCGGCCACAAGGTGCGAGCCCTGGACAAAGCGCGCGGTCTGGCAGCGGACATGCTGATCATCGATCTCGAGGATGCAGTCCCCGCCGACGCGAAGGCCGAGGCGAGGGCAGGGGTCATCGCGGCAATGGAGGCCGGCTATCCCGGAAAGTTGGTGGCGATCCGCATCAACAATGCCGCTAGCCTGCACCACGCCGACGATCTCGCGCTGCTCGCCACGATCGCGCCCGATGCAGTGGTAGTGCCGAAAGTGGATAGCCCGGCGGAATTGGACTCGCTCGCCACCCCCGCAACCATCCCGCTGATCGCGATGATCGAAACCCCCACCGCAATCTTCGATTGCCGCGCCATCGCCGCGCATTCCCGCGTCATCGGCCTGATCGCCGGCCTCAACGATCTCGCCCATGATCTGCAATTGCCCGACGGGCGCGACCGCAGCGCGATGAGCCACGCCATCCAGACCATCGTCCTCGCCGCGCGGGCCACGGGCAAGCTCGCCTGGGATGGTGTCTGCAATCTGATCGACGATGCCGCCGCCTTTGCCGCCGAAGCCGCTGACGGACACCGGCTCGGTTTCGACGGCAAGACGCTGATCCACCCCAGCCAGGTCGATCCCTGCAACACCGCTTTCGCACCCACTCTGGAAGCCCTCACTGCCGCGCAGGCCCTGCTCGCCGCCGCCACCAGCGGTGCGGAGCGGTATGACGGCGCCATGGTCGAGGACATGCACGTCGCGTCGGCCAGAGCGCTGATCGAGCGCGAGGCATTGCGCCGCGCGCGACGCGGCGGCATGACGCAGCCATGATCCGCTTGTCCCCGCTCGCCGCCCTCGCTCTCGCCCTTTCCGTGCCCGCTGCCGGGCAAAATGCCGCCACCACTCCGGTCACTGAAGCCGAACTGCGCACCCACATTGCATTTCTCGCCGATGACGCGCTCGAAGGCCGCTACCCCGGCACCCCGGGGGAAACCCGGACCGCGCATTATATTGCCCGCCAACTCGCCGGATTCGGTTTCGTCGGCGGTGCGAGCGACGGCAGTTTCTACCAGCGGGTTCCACTGGTCGAGCTGCACAATAATAGCGGCACCGCACGGTTCAGCACCGCGAGCGGCACCGCGATCCCCATCGACGACATTCTCCTGCGCGCGCCCGGTGGCGGGCAGGTGTCGATCAGCGCGCCTCTGGTCTATGTCGGCTATGGTGTGACCGCCGACGGGCGCGTCGCCGCCGATGTGCGCGGCAAGGTGGCGCTGGTGTTGCTGAGCGACCGGCCCGGCGAGGACGCGATGTCCTCGACCGATCGTCGCGCCGCCTTGGTCGCCGCCGGCGCCGTCGCGACGATCCTCGTCCCCGACAGCGGCGTGCCGTTTGCGGCACTGGCGCGCGGTTTCTCGACCGTGCGTATCCAGCTGGCCGACAAGGTCAGCCGTGCGCAGGCCGAGGGTGTTGTTTCCGTTACGGCGGGCGATGCACTAT
Organism: Sphingomonas sp.; assembly: GCA_043727035.1. Lineage (GTDB taxonomy): Bacteria > Pseudomonadota > Alphaproteobacteria > Sphingomonadales > Sphingomonadaceae > Sphingopyxis. Next base: position 18,269 of record JAYSZB010000001.1, read on the forward strand.
TGACCGCAGCGGGCCTCGACCCGGCTGAGGCGCGCGCCGCCGCCGCCCAGCTCGATTACGATGGCAAGCTGCTGTCGATCGCCGCCAGCATTACCGCATCCAGCCACCGCCGCGCCTACAACAGCTACAATGTCGTCGCCCGTCTGCCCGGCACGCGCCCCGGCACCGGCGCAGTGACGATGATGGGCCATTGGGACCATATCGGCCTGTGCCGACCCGAGGGTGCCGAGGACCGCATCTGCAACGGCGCGGTCGACAATGCCAGCGGCATCGCCGTCATTCTCGAAGCCGCGCGGCGGATCGGTGCAGGGTCAAGGCTCGACCGTGACACAATCGTCATCGCCACCACGGCGGAAGAACAGGGCCTGCTCGGCGCGCATCATTTCGCGGCGCAGCCGACAATTCCGCTGACCGATATCATCGTCAATCTCAACATCGACACCGTCGCCATTGCCCCACGCGGCGCACCGATGGCGATGGTCGGGCGCGGCACCACCCCTCTGGAAAGCGGCGTCGATGCGGTTGCTCGCCAACTCGGACGCATCATCGACGGCGATACGGAGGGCAATGCCTTCATCCAGCGGCAGGATGGCTGGGCGCTGACCGCCGTCGGGGTGCCATCGATCATGGCCGGCGGCAGCTTTGCCGATATGGCTCCGCTGCAAGCTTTCTTGCGCGGCGACTATCACGGCCCCAACGACGAACTGCGCGACGATGTGCCGCTGGGCGGAGCCGCCGACGACGCCGATCTGCACGTCGCGCTGGTGCGCTATTTCGCCAGCGTTGCGAGCTGGCCGGGGACAGCCCAATGAGCGTTGCACCGCTGTTCTTCACCGCCTCCGACGGCACCCGCCTCGCCTACCGCGTCATGGGGGAGGGCAGGCCGGTGGTGATGCTGCACGGGCTGTTCTCCAACGGCACGGTCAACTGGATCAAATATGGCCATGCGCAAAAGCTGGTCGATGCCGGATTTCGCGCCATCGTCGCCGATCTGCGCGCGCACGGCGACAGCGATGCACCGCACGATCCCGCCGCCTATCCCGACGATATCCTTGCCCGCGATACGGCGGAGCTGATCGCCAATCTCGGCCTCGACGATTTCGATCTGGTCGGCTTCTCGCTCGGATCGCGCACCAGCGTCCGCGCCGTTATCGGTGGCATGAAACCACGGCGGCTGGTGCTCGGCGGCATGGGCTTGGAAGGCTTGGCCGGCTGGACCAGACGCAGCGCCTTTTTCCAGCGCGCCATCGCCGAATTCGACACATCGAAGCGCGGCGACGATACATGGCTGGCGATTCAGTTCATGAAGACCATGAAAGTCGATCGTATCGCTGCCGCGCAGTTGCTCGGCAGCTTCACCGACACCTCGCCCGCGGCAGTCGCCGCGGTGACCATGCCGACATTGCTGGTCTGCGGCGAGCAGGATCAGGACAATGGCTCGGCTCAGGCCTTGCGCGACGCGCTGCCCGATGCGCGGCTCGTCGAGGTGCCGGGGACGCATATGTCGAGCGTTGTCGAAAGCGCGATGGGCGCGGCGATAGTGGAGTTTTTGAGCCAGTAAGCACCTCTCCCGCCTGCGGGAGAGGGAAAGACGCCGAAGGCGGCGAGGGTGAGGGTGTGTCAGGGCACAGCCATCTCGATGACACACCCTCACCCTGGCGCTACGCGCCTGTCCCTCTCCCGCAAGCGGGAGAGGGGAATCTGCCTTGACCCGCCAAGCGCCCCGCTCCACTCTCCTACGCAAGAATCTTGCTTGAAAGGTCGCCCCATGTTCGCACCCCGCCTGTCCCGCGCCATCGCCGCACTGACCTTTGCCACCTCGCCACTCGCGATCGCCAGCACCGCGCAGGCCGAGGAAGCCGACGCATCCGTCGTCACCCCTGCCGCAGCCGCAGCAGCCCAGATCGCCGCACCCGCACGCACCGCCGCCGCGCAACCGACCATCGCCGACGTCGAGCGCTTCGTCACCGACGCCGAGGCCCAACTCCTCGCCTACAGCAATCGCGCGCAGCGCGTCGCCTGGGTGTATGAAACCTACATCACCCCCGATACCGAGGCGATGAACGCCGCCGCTGGTGCCGAAGGCACCGAACTCTCGGTCCGCCTCGCACTCGAAGCCGCGCGTTTTGCCACCGTCGCCGGCCTGTCCGACGAACTGAAGCGCAAGCTCACCATCCTGCGCACCGGCATCGTCCTGCCCGCGCCGACCACCCAGGGTGCCGCCGACCAGCTCGCGACGCTGGTCACCGGCATGCAATCGACCTACGGCGCAGGGCGCGGCACGCTGCGCGGACAGCCGATTTCGGGTTCGGACATCGAGGAAGCGATGGGCACCAATCGCAACCCGGCCGAGCTCGAGGAAATGTGGACCAGCTGGCACAATGGAGTCGGTGGCGGCATGGGCAGCGACTATGCGCAGATGGTCGAGATCGCCAACCGCGGGGCGCGCGAGCTGGGTTTTGCCGATGTCGGTGCGCTGTGGCGCTCGAACTACGACATGCCGCCAGAGGAATTCGCCCGCCTGACCGACCGCTTGTGGGCCGAGGTCAAGCCGCTCTACGACGAACTCCATTGCTTCGTCCGCGCCGGGCTAAACACCCGCTATGGTGAGGAAGTGCAGCCCGCCGCCGGCCCGATCCGCGCCGATTTGCTCGGCAATATGTGGGCGCAGGAATGGGGCAATATCTACGACATCGTCGCCCCGGCGGGCGCAGGCGAGATCGGCTATGATGTTTCCGAGCTGCTGGTTGCGCAAAACTACGATCCGGTGCGCATGGTCCGCGCCGGAGAGGGCTTTTTCTCCTCGCTCGGTTTCGATCCGCTGCCCGAAACCTTCTGGACCCGCTCGCAATTCACCAAGCCCGCCGACCGCGAGGTCATCTGCCATGCTAGCGCATGGGACCTCAACAATGTCGACGATCTGCGCATCAAGATGTGCATCAAGGTCAACGGCGACGATTTCACCACCATCCACCATGAACTTGGCCACAACTACTATCAGCGCGCCTACAACCGGCAGACCTATCTCCACCTCAACGGCGCCAATGACGGCTTCCACGAAGCCATCGGCGACATGATCGCGCTGTCGATCACTCCCGATTATCTTGTCGAGATCGGCCTGCTCGACCGCGCCAATGTCCCCGGAGCCGATCGCGATGTCGGGCTGCTGCTGCGGCAGGCGATGGACAAGGTCGCCTTCCTGCCCTTCGGCCTGATGATCGACCGCTGGCGCTGGGGTGTGTTCTCCGGCCAGATCCGCCCCGCCGGATACAATCAGGCATGGAACGCGCTGCGCCTACAATATCAGGGCATCACCCCGCCGGGCGAGCGCCCCGCCGACGCCTTCGATCCCGGCGCGAAATACCACATCCCCGCCAGCGTCCCCTACAACCGCTATTTCCTCGCGCGCATCCTCCAGTTCCAGTTCTACGAGGCTGCGTGCAAGCAAGCAGGCTGGACCGGCCCGCTCCACCGCTGCTCCTTCTACGGCAATGAAGAAGTCGGCACGCGGCTGAATGCGATGCTCGAACTGGGCGCCAGCCGCCCCTGGCCCGACGCTTTGGAGGCATTCACCGGCAGCCGCGAGATGAGCGGACGGGCAATGGTCGCTTATTTCCAGCCGCTGCTGACGTGGTTGCGCGAGCAGAATGCCGGGCGGAGTTGCGGGTGGTGAAGTGGGCGGCGGCGCTGCTGGCTTTGTGCGCCACCAGCGCCGCATCGGCCCCGCCGCCGCCCCCGCCGCCTCCGCCTTCGTCGATGAATGTGGTGGTTGACGGGCATAATGTCTCGGGCCTGTTTCGATCCTATCGCCAGCATATCAATGCACGGGTCCAGCAAGAGTTTGAGGAGCATGGCAAGGCTGTGGTCGATGCGGCGATTGCCGAATTGGGCTCCAGCGCGACTATCGGCCGCCGACTTGACATGGAAATATTGAGCATGAACGGGCGCTTGCTATTCAGCAGCGCGGCTGAACTTTGCTCTGGGACTGGTGTCCCAACTTGTCGGTGGCATCTGCTCCAGTACAGGCGCTCCAGCAATGCCATCCTGCCCGAGCAGTTCGACGTCCAAAGAGCTGTCGCAGCCCTGGTCGCCGCAGGAGTGTCGCCGAGTGAAACCTATGCCGCAGATGTCGTCGATGTCATTGGTGGCTATGAAGACTTGGCTGCGGCAGCGACGCGGCTTGACTCTGTCTCGGCCGCCCAATGCTCGGCGGTCACTTCAATCGAGGATTTATGGGCAAGTCTCGATACAGCGCGTGCTCAACAAGTGGCGCGTGCATATACGGGCATTCCACCGCCCCCGGGCCATGGACCTCACCTGTTCCTTACATTCACCGGTGATGGAGACGTGGCAAACTTCCTGAGCGGCTTTCGGCAAGTCGATCTCATCTCGCAGTCGGAGAGCGTATTTGATTCAATAGCGCGTGCGTGCGCCATCCCTGCTTGGCCGAACTACTGACTCAATATACTGTCACGCATTCCGCGCCATCAATCCCCCATCCACCGGGATCACCGCACCGGTGATATAGCTCGCCGCAGGCAGGCACAGGCTCAGCGTCATGTGCGCCACTTCCTCGGGCTCGCCATAGCGGCGCAGCGCAGTGCGGCGTTTGGCGAAGATGGTCTTATGTTCGTCGAGAACCTTTTCGGTCATCGCGGTGTTGATCGGGCCGGGGCAGATGCAGTTGACGGTGATGCCTTCGGGGCCAAGATCGACCGCCAGCCCGCGCGTCAGCCCGGTGACGCCAGCCTTGGCCGCGACATAGGGCGTGTCGCCCGGCGTCGCACCCAGCCCTTCGGTCGAGGCGATGTTAACGATGCGCGCCGCATCGCTTTGCCGCAGCCACGGCAAAGCGGCGCGGACGATGCGCTGGTGCGCGGTCAGCATCACGCCAAGTGCCCGGTCCCAGATTGCGTCATACTCATCGCCCGCGTCGAGCGATGAAAAGCTGGAGACGCCGGCATTGTTGACGAGAATGTCGATGCGTCCGAAATCCGTGCCGATGGCGGATATGGTAGTGCGGATCGCGTCATGATCGGCGACATCGAGCGTGAAGGCCCGACATCCGTCATTCCCCGCCGCTGCAATCTCAGCCGCCACGGCTTCGCAGGACGCCTCATCGCGATCGATCAAGGCCACCCGAGCGCCCTGGCTGGCGAAAAGCACCGCCGTTGCACGCCCCATTCCCGATCCTGCACCGGTCACTATGGCGACACGTCCAGCGATCGATCGACTTAGGTGTTTATGATCGTCCATCGTCGCAGCATGTCAGACTGGCCGCGCACTTGCAAAACTGGCGAGACCCGAATGATCTGGAAAAATTGCCTCGTCCTCCCAGATTGGGGGTTAGGGGGGACGAGGCGGGGTCGGAGCGGTCTGGTTCGCTCCGACCACGGGGGCTGTCAAACCAAGCGATCAGGTCCTCGCTCGCGCGCACGGCGTGAGATTGAGCCGGGTAAGATCGTCGGCCAGCGCGTTGGTCAGCCCGGTCAGCTGCGCGGTAATCTCCGGGACAAATTGCCCTGCCGCATCATTAACCGGGTTGGCGTCATTATATGGCGCTTTGGCGGCTGAACCAATTAATGCAGTGGCCACCGCCGGCATGCCCATGCGATCGACCCGGACGAACGAAGTCGACGGATCGGTGCGGAAATTGAACGACGTACCCGTTGTTGCAGCAAGCGGAGGCGAACCCTGCGGTGCGGCAAGAAAGGGGAAGCTGGTACGGAACGGCCGATCGTTGGCGGGCGGGTTGAGCGGCAGGCTGGCGAACAGTCCAGGGCTGTGGCGCGTCAGATCGAGGAAAATGACCGCCAGCGTCACGTCGATCACCGGATCGGGCAACCGCCGCCCGTTGGGAAAGCCCGATGCCGCTGCCAGATTGAGCGTCAGCGTGTCGGGTATCACTGCCCCGGCAACGGTCGTACCCGCGCCCGGGATGGCCTGGTTCAGGCAGTTGCTGACGTCGAATCCCGTCGGTGGGGGTGGTGGCGGCGGCGGCGGCGGCGTGGGGGTCGGCGTCGGAGGCACGCCCGACGTTGGCGGGGGGCTCCCGTTTTCGCTACATGCGCCAACCGCCATCAGCAGCGGCAGGGCGAGGAAAGTCAGTTTGGTGCGGGTCATCACAGCTGTCCTCCAAACCGGGCCGTGGTCGCCCAGATACCGATCGGGTTGGTCCCGTTCTCGATGCGGCTGCGCGGGATTTCCATGACGATTGCAGTCAGATTCTGCCCCGCAAAGAAATTTCGCTGATTGTCGAACGCCAGCGTCCCGGTGCTCACGGTCTGCCGGAAGCCCACCAGATCGAAGAAGAAGGGATCGTCGAACAGCCCTGCTCGGACGGTGACGCCATTGCTGACCAGATCGGTCTCGACCGGCCCGACCAGAGCGCCAGTCACGCCCGGCAGCCCCGTGACCTGCACGCCGAACTCATTGGCACCGCCACCGGGACCAAAGCGAATCTGAATGGGAATTTCCGCGTCGGCGCGCGCTCCGGCATTGGAGATATTGACCGTGTAGAGGACATTGCGATCGTAATTGGCCGCGCGGGTGGTCGGCTGCGGGCCGGCAAATGTCAACGCGATCACCACCGAATCAGCGGTATGCCAAGAATAGACGTCGGCTATATCGGCGGGGATGTCGGGTGTCGGGTCCATCGCTGGATCGGTGCGGCTGGGCGGATCGAGGTGATCGGCTGCCCGGGTCAGTTGACCGGGAAAGATGGCGGTAGCGGCGATGGCGGCGAGCGCCAGACCAACCGGTACGCCAATGCTGCTTACTCTGCTCACATCCGATCTCCCTGTATTACGCATGCGCCGAATGCAGGTCCGCAGTCCGGCTGTTTGAGTAACGCCGCGCGGTCACCGTCGGATGCAGCGCATATAAAAAAATATTGTGCGCGTTGCCCTCGGCTTCGTGCTGTGCCAGCAAGGTGCCATGACTGGCACTCCAACTTTGTTGCTCATGCGCAAAGAGGCTGCGATGCATCCGGTGGTGCATGGCTGACGTATCGCCATCATCCTCGCAGCTTGCGATGCAGATCACAGCGCTGGCGGCTGGAAACCGCGAAGCGTTGCGGAATGTGTATGACGAATCGTCGAGCCGGTTATTTGCCGTCTGTTTGCGGATCACCGGCGACAGCGATGCCGCGCAGGATGTGTTGCAGGAGGTGTATATTAAATTGCTGATGCGCGCCGACGCCTACAGTCCCGATCAGGGTTCGGCCATGGGGTGGCTGATGCAGATTGCGCGCAATGCGTCGATCGACTGGGTACGCGCGCGTGGCCGACAGGGACGGACCCGCGACGGGCTGGCGCTGGAGCCGGAGGTTGTCGAGGATCTGATTGATGACCAGTTGGCGCTTGGCCAGGAAACTGCACGCGCGATGGCGGCGATGGATATATTGGATGAGGACAGCCGCGGGCATGTGCGCGACACATTCTTCGGCGGACTGACCTACGCCGAATTGGCCGAGCGAGAGGCACTACCGCTGGCGACCGTCAAAAGCCGGATTAGGCGTGGTCTAATGCGTATGCGTATGGCGATGGGCGATGACTGAGCGCCGACAGATCAACGAAGAGCAGGACATGCTCGCTGCCGAATTTGCGTTCGGGCTGCTCGACGGTATCGATCGCGCGCAGGCGGAGGCTTTGCGCGATGGCGACGTCGGATTTGCCGTAGCGGTACGCCGCTGGGAAGCGCAGGCCGTCACCGAGATGGAGACGATCGCGCCTGTCGCACCGCCCGCTGCGCTGTGGGACAGAATCGCGGCGGCTACCGCTGCTGCTGATAATGTCCTGCCGTTCGACCCGGCAGCGCGTCAGGTCAAGCTGGCAAAGACGCTTGCCTGGTGGCGTGGCGGCGCGCTGATTGGCGGAGCATTGGCGGCCGGCCTGGCGCTGTTGATGGTGTTCGGCAATCGGGCTTCAGTGCCCGACGGGACCGAAGTCGCGGCATTGGAAACGCGATTGGCCACTGTGCAGGTGGTGGGCAGCGATGACCAGCCAATCGCTACCGCGGTATTCGACCAGGCGTCTGGAACGATGCGGGTCAAGCTGGATGTCGAAGGCGCCGCCGATGTCGTACCCGAATTCTGGGTGATACCCGAAGGTGGCAGCCCGCGATCGCTGGGGCGCACGGCGAGCGGCGATGTCCGCTTGACCGCCGAGCAGCAGCGGCTGGTGTTTGCAGGCGGGGCATTCGCGGTTTCGATGGAGCCGGCAGACGGCAACACCAGCCTGACGCCGCGTGGCGAGGTTCTTGGTGCCGCAGCGATTCAGCTACTCTAACTTCTCATCCGCTTACCGGAGAGGCCAGCCTATCTGAATGGCGGCTCGTTAAACGCCCGCAGCTTGCGCGAATGCAGCTTGCCGCCTTCCTCGCGCAGCAGATCGCAGGTGGTGATGCCGATTTGCAAATGCGCGGCGATGGCTTCCTCGTAAAAGCGATTGGCTTGTCCTGGCAGCTTCAGTTCGCCATGCAGCGGCTTGTCCGAGACGCACAACAAGGTGCCATAGGGGACGCGAAAGCGATAACCCTGCGCGGCAATGGTCGCCGATTCCATGTCGATGCCGATCGCGCGCGACTGGGAAAAGCGCAGCGCGCTTTCCGAATAGCGCAGCTCCCAGTTTCGATCGTCGGTAGTGACGACGGTGCCGGTGCGCATCCGGCGTTTCAGGTCGGCACCGCTCTCGCCCGAGACCAGTTCGGCGGCGCGGGCAAGGCTGACCTGCACTTCTGCGATGGCAGGTATGGGGATTTCGCGGGGCAGCACGCTGTCGAGGACATGGTCGTCGCGCAAATAGGCGTGGGCGAGCACATAGTCGCCGATCCGCTGGGTGGGGCGCAGGCCGCCGCAATGGCCGATCATCAGCCATGCTTCGGGGCGCAACACCGCCAGGTGATCGGTGACTGTCTTGGCATTGGACGGGCCAACGCCGATATTGACCAGACTGATCCCCTGACCGCCCGGCGCGATCAAGTGGTAGGCCGGCATCTGGTGCCGCCGCCACGCGCTGTCGGCGACCAGCTGGGTCGGGTCCGCGCCGGGTGCTTCGGTATACAGCCCGCCCGCTCCGGATAGCGCAGTATAGCGCCCTTCGCCGACCTGACCCGCCGCCCAGCTAACGAATTCATCGACATAGCGGTGATAGTTGGTGAACAGGATGAATTTCTGGAAATGCTCTGGCGGCGTACCGGTATAATGCCTCAGCCGCGCCAGGCTGAAATCGGTGCGCAGCGCATCGAACAGCGCCAACGGGCGAGGTTCACCGGCCTCGTGGCGAAGCGTACCGTCGGACAGCTCGTCGCCGATGAAGGCGAGTTCCGTGGCGGGAAAATGCCGCGCCAGATCCTGCGGGGACACGCCGTTCAGCGCGCTGCCGGTCAACCCGTCGAGAACATAGGCGAAGGGGATTTCCTGCGTTCCCTGGGTCACTTCGAAGCGGACGTCATATTGCTCCGAGATCAGCCCTAGCTGCTCGCGCAGATAGGGTTCGAACAGGTCGGGCCGGGTGATAGTCGTCGCATAATCGCCGGTCTCGGTCAGCCGCCCGAACGCGACCGAGCGGCCATTACCATGCTCGACTCCTTCATAGCGGATGCGCAGCTCGGGATAATTGAATGCGCCGCTGGTGCGCAGATGCGGGTCGGGGACTTTGCCCTTGCTGACATAGGCCGACACCGCCTCGCGCAGCCGCCCGACCGATGCGTCATAGCGGCGCTTGATCTGGTCGATGGCGCTGTCGACAGCGGCGTTGGTTGATGCGGGCATGGCTGGTCCTGAGAATGTGATGGAGCGTTAATAGGGCTACCTTGCCGAAATGTCATTCCCGCGAAAGCGGGAATCCAGAGGCGGAAAAGAGCGTTGCTCGATTTCGGCCCTGGATTCCCGCCTTCGCGGGAATGACGGCTTGCATTGAGATAGCTGGTGTTACAGCTGCCCCAGCATATGCTCGGCAGAGCTGACCTTATATTCGCCCGGTGCCTCGACATTCAGCTGTTCGACGACGCCATCGTTGACCACCATCGAGAACCGCTGGCCGCGCGTGCCCATTCCGAACTTGCTGCCGTCCATGGTCAGGCCCAGCGCGGTGACGAAATCGGCGTTGCCATCGGCGAGCATGGTGATGCCTTCGGCATCCGCGCCCTTGGCCCATGCGCCCATGACGAAGGCATCGTTGACCGCCGTCGCGGCGATTTCGTCGATGCCCTTGGCCTCCAGTTCGCTCATTTTGTCGATGAAGCTGGGCAGATGGCGTGCCGAGCAGGTCGGGGTGAAAGCACCGGGGACGGAGAAGATGGCGACGCGGCGACCGGCGAAATATTCGGTGGTGGAAACCGCTTCTGGTCCGGATTCGGTGACTTTTGTCAGCGTGGTGGCGGGCACGGTATCGCCGGTGGTGATCGTCATGTTGGATTCTCCCTAAATGGCTCAGGCAAACTGGTTGCCGCGCCTATATAGGGAGAGTGCGGGCGGTGCCAGCAGGGGCAGCAGCGAAAAAATCCTCAGCATGGTCTGCCATTTGGCGTTGCCGTCCTTCAACCGGCTGCTCCGCATTAGCCCAACACCGCGCCGCGCCTCGCCATGCAGCGCCAGATCGACCCCGGTCTCGAACAGCGCCACCGCTTGCGCCTCGTCGCGCTTGGCAGCCGCCAGCGCCGCTTCGGGGCGACCAGCCAGCGCGACAACCGCCTTGTCGAGCGCGCGCGCCGTCGCGGACATCAACCGGGCGCGATCGTCGCTTAGCGATCCGGCGCGGCGGCGGTATTCGACCAGTATCTCTGGCACAAGACCACCGACATGGCCCGCACCGAGCAACCGCAGCCACAGGTCGAGATCCTCCGCCGCCCGCAACGCCGGATCATAGCCGCCGACGTTGCGCAGTGCATCGGTGCGGATCGTACACAGACCGAAAACCTTGGTCAGGTCGGTCAGCAGTGTTGCGAGCGTGATCGGTTCGGCTTGCGCATAGCGGTCGGAAAATCGTTCACGATGGTCGCTGCCTTCGACGAAGGATTCGGCATCGCAGGTGACGAAATCCACGCGCGGCTTGCCAGAAATGCGCGCCAACATCTTTTGCAGATAGGCGGGCCGATAGCGGTCGTCGCTGTCGAGCATCGCCACATAGGGCGTGCGCACATCGGCGATCCCGACATTGCGCGCCGCTGCCAGCCCGGCATTGCCGGTGCGGATCAGGCGAAAGCGCGGATCGGTCAGGAACGGCGCGATGGCATCGACGGTAGCATCGGTCGATCCATCATCGACGATAATCGCCTCGAACGCGCCCAAAGTCTGCGCCTGCAAGGACGCCAGTGCCTCGCCGATGAAAGGTGCGACATTATAGGCGGGAACGATCACGCTGATCTGGGCAGGGGCGGATGACTGTGGCATTTGACTATGCTTCAACGATAGGACGACCCGGATGCCCCCGCCAGCCGATTTACCCTATTTCACCGGAAAACTGCTGCTGGCGCTGCCCGCAATCGGCGATCCGCGCTTCGATCACGCGATCATAGCCATGGTCAGTCATGATGCAGAGGGTGCAATGGGCATCGCCATCGGCCAGGCCGGCGATTTTTTGGTGTCTGAGGTGCTCGATCAGGCGCAGCTGCCAGGCACCATTTCCCCTGATCCGCCGGTGATGATCGGCGGACCGGTCGAGCCGCAGCGCGGCTTCGTCATCCACAGCAACGACTGGGGCGGGCAGGACACGATCGACGTCGCCGGCCAATTCGCCGTCACCGCCTCGCTCGATGTGCTGCGGGCGATTTCGCAAGGGAAAGGCCCCAGCCGCTGGATGCTGGCGATGGGTTATGCGGGATGGGGGGCAGGGCAGCTGGAGGGAGAGATCGCCCATGACGCCTGGCATGTCACCGATATGGACCCGCACATCCTGTTCGATCTTGCTCCGGACTCGCGCTGGGCAGCGACCATGGCGCGCGATGGTATCGATCCTGCACGCATCGCGGTCAGGGGCGGGAGGGCATGATCGCATGTTGAAATGTCGGATTTTGCTCACCACCTGACCGCTATCAACCGTCCATCGGCAAGAGTGATATGTCCGACATTGTATCGAGTTTCCGTTACGGAATACGTTTTTTTCCATAACCCCTCGCATAAGCCGGTGTGACCTTGCGCGAGTGCGTTCGAGCGGACCGTTTTTCCGCCCGTGGCTCGCTCTGGAGGATGGATGCGCAGCACCGGGCACCAGGTCCGTGATCTGCGGAACATCAGAATACCGCTTTTCCCGCACCACGCTTTGCGGCATGGGGCTGCTTCACGTTAACGGAAAGCCTGCATGTCCGATCTCCCGAATATCCAGCCAGACAGCCGCAGCGACACGGTCCTTGCCGCGCCCGACCAGAGTGTCGATGTGCGCGAGGCGTTCGGCATCGATATCGACTGGCAGGTGCCGTCCTTTTCCGAGAAAGATGAGCGGGTTCCCGATTTCGACCCGGCCTATGTCTTCGATGCCGACACAACATTGGCAATTTTGGCGGGATTTGCGCACAACCGGCGGGTGATGGTGCAGGGCTATCATGGGACCGGCAAATCGACGCATATCGAACAGGTTGCGGCTCGGCTCAACTGGCCGTGCGTGCGGATCAACCTCGACAGCCATGTCAGCCGCATCGATCTGGTCGGTCGCGATGCCATTGTGCTGCGCGACGGCAAGCAGGTGACCGAATTCCGCGAGGGCCTTTTGCCATGGGCGTTGCAGACCCCGACCGCGCTGGTGTTCGACGAATATGACGCCGGCCGGCCCGATGTGATGTTCGTCATCCAGCGCGTGCTCGAAGCCGATGGCAAGCTTACCTTGCTCGACCAGAACCGCGTTATCCGCGCCAACCCCTGGTTTCGCCTGTTCGCCACCGCCAATACGGTTGGGCTGGGCGATACCACCGGGCTCTATCATGGCACCCAGCAGATCAACCAAGGGCAGATGGACCGCTGGAACATCGTCGTCACGCTCAACTATCTGCCGGCCGAGGTCGAAGCGCGGATCGTGCTGGCGAAATCGGGCGAGTATGACGATCCCAAGGGGAAGACGCTGGTCGAGAATATGGTCAAGGTCGCCGAATTGTCGCGCACCGGCTTCATGAACGGCGATATCTCGACGGTGATGAGCCCGCGCACGGTGATCAGCTGGGCGCAGAACACGACGATCTTCAAGGACGTCGGCTTTGCTTTCCGCCTGTCGTTCCTCAACAAGTGCGATGAGAGCGAGCGGATGCTGGTTGCCGAATATTACCAGCGCGTATTCGGTAAGGATCTACCCGAGAGCGTTGTCGGCAAGGCATAGGCAAGCGATGCCTTTCGTTGTCGCGGGCACATGCTCTGGCCACCCGATAAAAAGGCGGTCCGGCCCGCTCTTGGCGGAAATTTAACCTTGTTTCAGCTACGACTGCTAGCCAGTAAATCTTTCGGGACCGCAGTTGAATGACTAGAAATGTCCTAATCGTCGCCATCAACCTGTTGATTGCAGCCATTATCGGCGGCAATGCGGCCTTTGCGTTGGTGAACGGCTGCGATTTCGGTGGGCGTTGTACCGGCAGCAGCGGACCGCTGACCTGGGCTTTGGCGATCGGCTTGCCCCTTTTGGTGATCGGCGCAGCGGCGATGCTTGGCTTCCGCTGGATGCAATCCAGGCGCAATTCGGGTGACAACCAGATCCGCATCACCATTCCCTCGCGCCATTCTGCTGGTGAGGCCGATGATGAAGCCGATGCGCTGGCCGACAATGTCATGTCCGCACGGTTGGCGCGCACGACCCACGCGGCGCACATCGCCGAAGCGGCGTTGCGAGCCGATGAGCTGGTGGACGCTCCACCCGATGCTCCTCCCATCGAAGAAGTCGGCGAAGCTCAGCAAATCGATCCTGATCCTGACGTTGCCGACGACATGTCCGTGCAATCGCGACAATGGAGTCTCGATAAGCCAGCAGAGGATGTCGGCGACGAGCCGACGTCGGCGATGCCGACCGCCGATGCTTTCCCACCCACATTGCCATCTCGACCGCTCGCCTTCGCGGCGATGGACGACCTTGGCACAGCCGACGAAGCCGATGGCGACGAAGGCCCGATCGACTGGCTGCTCGATCCAAATCGCCTCGACGCGGCACCTCGGTTACGGGCCGGCAGCGGCTTTCCGTGGGTTGTCGCCGGTATCGATCATATCTGTCTCGGCATAGCGCGGTTTGGCCATGAGCTGGCCGGCACCGATTACCCATCCGAAGCCTTTGCCTGGCGGCAGGTCGTCATAAATTTGCCGCGCCATCGCCCGCTCGCAATCGACGATTCAGCGGCATTCACCGGTTGGATGAACGATCTGCTCGACCTGACCGGGCCCGCCGGGCTCGACCTGATTCAAGATGCACTGCATGAACTGGCCGTGGAAGCGGCGTCGGACGGCGCATTGGCTGAACAATTGCCTGACCAACTTGTCGGCGCTTCGCGTCGACAGGAACCGCGCGCCGCGCGTTTCGGTTGATCGACTGCCCCCACAAGTTACGCAATTTTTGCGCTTCACTGCATTGCGCCCGCCGCTTAAGGCGGAGCGATGTCTGCGCAAACACCCCTCGATGACCTCAAATCCGTGCTCTCCGGCGTCGCCCGCGCGCTGACGGGGGAGGCGGAGGTCGAGGTCGGCTTCACCGCCGATGCACCGCACGCCGTCGGGCGCGCCTTCAAGGTCAGCTCACCCGCCCGCTCGCTGCCCGCCGGGCAGGTCGCCATCGCCCGCGGTCAGGCCGATGTGCTGGCGCTGCGGATGAAGCATCACAATGCCGCCACCCACAGCCGCCTGCGCCCCGCCGATGCGACCGCTGCTGCGGTGTTCGATGCCGTAGAGCAGGCGCGCGTAGCCGCGCTCGGCGCGCGGCGGATGGAGGGGCTGCGGGTCAATCTGACGGCGGAAACCACCGCGCGGCTCGCCAGCGACCCGATCGCCCGCGCGCGCTCTGCCAGCGACGTGCCGATGGCGACGGCGGTCGAACTGCTGGCTCGCGAACATCTTGGCGCGCTAGCTGTGCCGGAATCCTCTGCCGCCGGACTGGCGATGGTGCGCGGCGATATCGAGGGCAAGGCTGGTGCGGATTTCGAGGCGCTCGGCCTGCTGATCGACGATCAGGCGGCGTTCGCCGAACAGACGCGGCGGCTGCTCCAGCATCTCGATCTGCTCGCCCCCGACAATCCGCTCGAACCGACCGAGCCCGATGACGAGGGTGACAGCGAGCAGGATCAACCTGACGAAGACCAGCAGGACGGCGACGAGGAGCAGTCCGGCGGTGCCGCCGAGACCGAAGCGCGGATGGAACGACGCGAGGGCGAGGCGGGCGAGACCGAGGATGGCGAGGTCGATTTCGACGCCATGGACGGCGACGAAGAGGATGAGATGGGCGGCGAGGGCGACGACGCGCCGATGCCGACCCGGCCCAACCGCCCGCATCACGACATCCCCGATTTCAACTATCGCATCTTCACCACCAAGCATGACGAGACCATAGCCGCGACCGAACTATGCGATGCCGACGAACTGGTGCGGCTGCGCGGTTTTCTCGACCAGCAGCTGATCCCGCTGCAGTCAGCGGTGACGCGCCTCGCCAACCGGCTGCAACGCCGCCTGATGGCGCAGCAGAACCGCGCCTGGGATTTCGATCAGGACGAGGGCACGCTCGATGCTGCGCGGCTGGCGCGCGTCGTCGCCAACCCGACGCTGTCATTGTCCTACAAGATCGAGCGTGACACCGATTTCCGCGACACCGTGGTGACACTGCTGATCGACAATTCGGGATCGATGCGCGGCCGGCCGATCAGCATCGCCGCGATCAGCGCCGACATCCTTGCGCGCACGCTCGAACGCGTCGGCGTCAAAACCGAAATCCTCGGCTTCACCACCCGCACCTGGAAGGGCGGACAGGCGCGCGAGGAGTGGCTCGCCGCTGGCCGCCCGCCCGGCCCCGGCCGTCTCAACGACGTCCGCCACATCGTCTACAAACCCGCCGACGAACCCTATCGCCGCGCCCGCAATTCGCTGGGCCTGATGATGCGCGAGGGACTGCTCAAGGAGAATATCGACGGCGAGGCGCTGGTCTGGGCGCACAGTCGTATCATCGGCAGGCCCGAGGACCGCCGCATCCTGATGGTCATCTCCGACGGCTCCCCGGTCGACGATTCGACGCTGAGCGTCAACAGCGGTGGCTATCTCGACCAGCATCTGCGACAGGTGATCGGCTGGATCGAGAATAAGTCGCCGGTAGAACTGGTCGCCATCGGCATCGGCCATGATGTGACGCGGTGGTACTCCAAAGCGGTGACCATTATGGACGCGGAACAATTGGGCGGGGCGATTATCGACCAGTTGGCGGGGTTGTTCGATACAGGGCGGTGATGACGCGCCGCTACAATGGGCATTTGACTTTGCTCTACAGAAGGTTAGCTTTTGCAAAATAATAAGGGGGTCGCATGACGCGGGGGATTGTGGTTGTGGCGCTGAGCGCCGGTTTGGCTTGCGCCTTGATTGCGCCAGCATTCGCGGCGCAGCAGGCGGCGGAAGCAACGTCGGCGGATGATAGAATTGCAGTAGCTCCTGTCCAGGCAGCAGCGGCACAACCATCGCCAGACGCAGAGGCGGAGCCAGCGACACTTGAGAATGTGGCGCAAGCGAGTGCGGCCCCAGTGCTGCCGCTCGGCACAACCATCATGATCCAACTCGATGCCCCGGTGTCGTCAAGGACAGCGACGCGCGGAGACATGTTCCCAATCTCTCTGGCAGAACCGGTGCGGATTGACGGGGTGGAGCTGATTCCGGCAGGCATCACCGGCGAGGGGCAGGTGGTGCATTCGGCCGGCACCGGCTTTGGCGGACGCGCGGGCGAACTGATCGTCGCGGCGCGCTATCTGATGTGGGGCGACCGGCGCATACCTCTGCGTGGGATGCGCATCAGCACGGCAGGGCGTAACAACACGGCCGAGGCGATAGCTGTCGGCCAACTTATTCCATTCGGCGGCTTGTTCGTAACCGGCACCAGCGTCGATCTTCCGATCGGTCAGATCGCTATCGCCCGATTTGCAGAGGATGTTCGGATAGCTGCAGTGGTTGATGCGGCGGTTGCACCGCCTGCTGTCGATGCTGCTACCCTTGCAGAAGCTGCGCCGGCGAGCGACCCGGCCACAGCCGCCACACAGATTTCGACCGAGGTTCAACAAGGAGGGACGTAATGAAGAAGATGATGCTGGCGCTGGCTTTGGCGAGCGCGACTACCGGTCTGTCAGCGAGTGTCGCGGTGGCGGGCGAAGGCACCAACGCGCCGGCGGTGATTCCCGGACCGCCAGCCGGGCAGGCTCAAGTGGTGTTCTGGCGCCCCGGTACCATGGTCGGCGGCGCAATGGGTTGCGGCGTCAACATGGGTACCGAGCGGATCAGCGCGCTGGGTGCCGGAAAATATTTCGTCGTCAATCTCGCGCCAGGCACGCACGAGTTCAATGCACGCAGCGAAGCGCGTGACGCACTGACCCTCGAAGTCGAGGACGGCGAGACCTATTATGTCCGCTGCACCATCCGCATGGGTTTGATGGTCGGTCGCCCGAACTTGTCGCCGTCCGACGTCGCTGCGTTCAACGAAAAGCGCGGCGATCTGGAATATGTCGATTCGGACGATCACAGCGCGACGGTGCTGGCTGATCCGGGGGTCGCGTCTGCCCCTGCTCCTGCGACTTGAAGCGGGCGAACTGTGACATCCAACTGAAGCACAATGTCATTCCCGTGAAAGCGGGAATCCAGGGCGGAATGGAGCAATCTCCCGCCCTTGGGTTCGCGTTCTCGCGGGAATGACGCTTTGGCTGCAGGAGGGGTAGGGATGTTGTCCCCGTTATAACATTGTGATAACGCGCTTCCATGCAAACCGCTCTCCGCAAAATGGGTAACTCCGCCGGGATCATCTTGCCCAAGCCACTGCTGGTGACTTTGGGCATTGAGGTAGGGCGGCAAATGGAAGTCACCATCGAAGAAGGCCGCATTGTTGCGACACCGGTAAAACGGCCCGTGCGGGAAGGGTGGGAAGAAGCCGCAGCAGAGATCGGCGCATTGCCGCTGACCGAGGACGAAAAGGCTTGGATCGATTTCGACGATGAAATCGGCGAAGACTGGGTCTGGTAGTCGGTGGTCGCACCGCATCAGGGCGATATCTGGCTCGCCCGGCTCAATCCGACGGTCGGCAGCGAAATCCAGAAGACCCGGCCATGCCTGATCGTTTCGCCGGACGTGATGAATCGCCATCTGCGCACCGTCACCATCATGCCACTGACCAGCGGCAGCAAGCCGACACCGTTTCGACTGGCGATGGAGCTGAATGAGCGCGATGGGTTGCTGCTGGCCGACCAGTTGCGAACCGTGTCTCACATTCGCCTTATCAAGAAAGTCGGCACTGCGGATCGCGCCACGCTGTCGGCAGCATTGAGTATATTGCGTGAGATGTTCGCCGAGCCTGAATAGGCGAGATTAGCGTCGACTCCCCGCGTGACACCGCCATCCGCCTTCGCTACACCCGTGCTCGCAGGTGGGACCGACGGCAGGGGCATGCACTCCTGATCCGCGACATCCGCACGGGTTGCCCTATTTGAACTGCCGCGCCGCATTTCGCGTCGGCGTCCGGCTTTGCGACGGCCAAGGGGGAACATATGTCCGGTGCGGGGAAAAAAGCGGCCGATCTTTTCATCGAATGTCTCGAGGCTGAGGGCGTTGAGTATATCTTCGGCGTGCCGGGTGAAGAGAATCTCGATTTCCTTGATTCACTGTCGCGCTCGACCAAGATACGCCTGATCCTGACCCGGCACGAGCAGGGCGCCGGCTTCATGGCTGCAACTTATGGTCGCCACACCGGCAAGACCGGGGTGTGCATCGCGACGCTGGGGCCAGGGGCGACCAATCTCGTCACTGCGGCGGCCTATGCGACGCTGGGCGGGATGCCGATCCTGATGATCACCGGGCAGAAGCCGATCAAGAAATCTAAGCAAGGCCGCTTCCAGATTCTCGATGTCGTGTCGATGATGGGGCCGATCACCAAATTCACCCACCAGATGCAGTCGTCGGACAATATCCCGAGCCGCGTGCGTGAGGCGATCCGCTTGGCCGAGGAGGAAAAGCCGGGCGCGACGCATATCGAACTGCCCGAGGATATCGCCGACGAGCATACCGACAGCGTGCCGATCAAGCGCAGCGTCTCGCGCCGCCCCAGCGCCGATCCCAAGGCGGTGCGCGTTGCGGTTTCTGCGCTCGAAGCCGCGAAGAACCCGATCCTCGTCATCGGCGCGGGCGCCAACCGGACGATGACCGGGCGGATGCTTCTACAATTCATCGAGAAGACTGGCATCCCGTTCCTGACGACCCAACTCGGCAAGGGCGTGATCGACGAGCGGCATCCGCGCTTCCTCGGCTGCGCAGCGCTGTCAGCAGGGGACTTCGTCCACCGCGCGGTCGAGGCGTCGGACTGCATCGTCAACATCGGCCATGATGTCATCGAAAAGCCGCCCTTCTTCATGTGCGACGGCGGGCCGACGGTGATCCACGTCTCGACCAAGACCGCCGAGGTCGATCCGGTCTATTTCCCCGGCATCGAGGTGATCGGCGATATCGCCAATGCGATCTGGCAGATGAAGGAGGACATCGTCCCCAACGCCGACTGGAAATGCGACGACCTGCTGCGCTTCCGCAAGGCCGAGGTCGAGCATACCGGCGCGCTGGCGGCGGACGAACGCTTCCCGATCTTCCCGCCGCATCTGGTGCAGGCGGTACGCGATGCCATGCCCAACGACGCGATCATCTGCCTCGACAATGGCGTTTATAAAATCTGGTTCGCGCGTGGGTACACCGCTTACCATCCCAACACCGTGCTGCTCGACAATGCGCTGGCGACGATGGGGGCAGGGCTGCCCAGCGCGATGATGTCGTCGATGCTCTATCCCGACCGCAAGGTGATGGCGATCTGCGGCGATGGCGGCTTCATGATGAACAGCCAGGAGATGGAGACCGCCGTCCGGTTGAAACTGAATATGACCGTTCTGATCCTGCGTGACGATGCCTATGGCATGATCCGCTGGAAACAGGCCAACATGGGCTTCGTCGATTTCGGCCTCACCTATGGCAACCCCGATTTCGTCAAATATGCCGAAAGCTATGGCGCGCATGGTCACAGGGTGGAGAGCGCGGCGCATCTGAAGGAACTGCTCGCGCATTGCCGCGATACCCCGGGCGTGCACCTGATCGACTGTCCGGTCGATTATACCGAGAACGACCAGATATTGAACAAGGACATCAAGGAGCTGAGCAAGGCGGTTTGAGCCATTCCCCCTCCCGCTTGCGGGAGGGGCTAGGGGTGGGCGTGTCCGACTGGCACAGTTCCATCCGGTCAGTCCCACCCCCGGCCCCTCCCACAAGCGGGAGGGAGGAGAAGCGCGATGAAACTGCAAGAAACCTACCCCCTCTACCTCAACAACAAGGCTGCACAGCCGAACACCGACCTGAAGGTGACCGACAAGTTCACCGGAGAGATCGCGTTCCGCACCGCGCTGGCGACGCCCGACGTCATCGACGAGGCTATCGCCGGAGCCGTCCGCGCCGCCGAGCCGATGGCGGAGATGGCGAGTTACGAGCGGCAGGCGGTGCTCGACCATTGCGTTATGCGTTTCCGCGAGCGGTTCGACGAGCTGGCTTTTTCGCTGTGCGTCGAGGCGGGCAAGCCGATCAAGGATGCGGAAGGCGAAGTCACCCGGCTGATCGACACCTTCCGCATCGCCGCCGAGGAATCGACGCGCAACTATGGCGAGGTCCAGCCGCTCGACATCTCACCTCGAGCCAAGGGCTATATGGGCATGTGGAAACGCGTCCCGATCGGCCCGTGCAGCTTCATCTCGCCGTTCAACTTCCCGCTGAATCTGGCGGCGCACAAGATCGCCCCGGCCATCGCCATCGGCTGCCCGTTCGTCATGAAACCCGCATCGCTGACCCCGCTGGGCGCGATCATCATGGGCGAAGTGCTGGCCGAAACCGACCTGCCCGAGGGCGCCTTTTCCATCCTCCCTGCCAGCCGCGACGGTGCCGACCTGTTCACCACCGATCCGCGCCTCAAACTGCTCAGCTTCACCGGCTCGCCCGGCGTCGGCTGGGAGCTGAAGGCCAAGGCAGGCAAGAAGAAGGTCGTGCTCGAACTGGGCGGCAATGCCGCGGTGGTGGTCGACAAGGACGCCGACCTCGATCACGCGCTCGAGCGGATCATCTTCGGGGCCTTCTACCAATCGGGCCAGAGTTGCATCGGCGTGCAGCGCATCATCATCCACGCCAACGTGTATGACCGTTTCCGCGACATGCTAGTCGCCAAGACCAAGACGCTGGTCGCGGGCGATCCCAAGGATCGCAACACCTTCATCGGCCCGATGATCTCGGAGAAGGAGGCTAGCCGCCTCAAAAGCTGGATCGACGGCGCGATGTCGGGCGGCGCAAAGCTGCTGGTCGGCGGCGGCTGTGCGGGCAACATGCTTGAGGCGACACTGCTCGAAGGCGTCGATCGATCGGCCGACGCCTATCGCGAGGAAGCCTTTGGGCCGCTGGCGATCCTGTCGAAATTCACCGAATGGGATGCCGCGCTGGCCGAGGTCAACGACAGCAAATTCGGGCTGCAGGCGGGGCTATTCACCAACGACATCCACAAGGTGCTGAAGGCGTGGGACAAGCTCGACGTCGGCGGCGTCTGCGTCAACGACGTATCGAGCTTTCGCGTCGACAACATGCCCTATGGCGGCGTCAAGGATTCAGGGCTGGGCCGCGAGGGCGTGCGCTTCGCCATGGAGGACATGAGCGAGATCAGGAATTTGCTGATCCGGCGGGTTTAGGGGCGGTCATAAAATCATCCGTCATTGCGAGCGAAGTGCGGCAATCCAGCGCGGCGCTGCGCAATACTGGATTGCCGCGCTTCGCTCGCAATGACGAGCTTTGTGCCGCGACCTACCCCACCGCCCGTTCCTTGTTCGCCCGCTCCAGCTTGTCGCGCAGCGCCGAAACCGTCGCTGCATTCAACTCCGCTGCAATCGCCGGTTGCGCCACGAGAAATGCGGACAGCCGATCCTTCGGCACAAACCACAGCCTGTTGCGGTCCCCGGCCAGCCGCACCGTTGCGCTAGCGCGGGCATCGCCGAGCAGCACCGCCTCGCCGATCAGATCGCCGGGGCCGAGACGGCCGACGATCGCCTCGTCGACCAGCACGGCAGCGACCCCCTCAACCAGAAAATGCAGGCTCTCGACCGGCTGGCCTTCGCGGGTGAGAATATCTCCGGCGCGCGCCTCGATGAAATTGCCCTGTGCGATCAACAGGCTGGCCTGCGCCGGGGTTAGGCGCGAGAGGTGGCGGCGATGAAAGCTCTCGCCATCGGCATCGAGCACACCCTTGCCGCCGAGGCGGATGACGGCGAGGCCATTGGCGACGATGACGATGATAGCGAGGACCGCGGGGGCAATCCCGGTCTGGCGCAGCAACGTATCGACCAGTACAGCGAGCGCTGCCAGCAGCAGCCCGATGCGCAGCCAACGCCCACCCTGCACCGCACAGGCCGCCGCGACGATTCCGCCCGCCAGGATGAGCAGTCCTCCGGTGTCTATCCAAGATTGCATCGAGCTGGCCTCTCACGCGTGCGATGAGCACGAGAGTGCAGGGTGGGGCAGGGGACGTCAAGGCGCGACCGCCCTTCTCCCGTCTGCGGGAGAGGGAAAGACGCCGAAGGCGGCGAGGGTGAGGGTGTGTCAGGTAAGTATTGCTCTCGTTACACACCCTCACCCTGGTCGCTGCGCGACCTGTCCCTCTCCTGTAAACGGGAGAGGGGTTAGAAGCGCTTCTGAATCGATAGCTCTACATATCGTCCTTGCGGATCGATGAACCCCTGCTGGTAACGCAAGGGCACGAAACCGCTGTCGTCGCGCACGCTTTGCCGGTCGTTGAAGATATTATCGACCGCGAGCCGCAACCGTGTGTTGCGGAACACAGGGCCGTCGAACACCCGCGACAGATCGGCGAAGGCGCGCAGGTTGATGTTCATCCGGTCTGAGAAGACCAGGTCGCTCGCCGTGCCGCCGCCGGTCACCGGCCCGCCGACCACGGTGGACCCCTGTCGCCATGTCCCGTTCAACCGAAAGCCGATGCCGTTGTTGAACCAGCCGCCGTCGAACTCGACCTCGTGCCGCGATGAGCCACCGTTCGATCCGGTCGCCGATCCGCCCAGCAGATCGAGCACCGGCACACCGGTGCGGATCAGCACTTCATCCTCGAAACGAACGGTATGATAAACCGCGACATTCCAGCGTCCGCCGCTGCCGGGTCCGCTAAAGCCGCCGCCGCCGCCAGGCCCGCGCCCGCCGCCGCCGCCCGCGCCGGGAGGACGACCACCGCCGCCGCCGCCACGTACGCCATCGCGGCCGATCCTCACGCTCACCCCGCCCGGCCCGCGCTGCTGCTGGCCGAAACTCTTGGCATAGCTCGCGCCGTAACGAACCTGCCGCCCGAAAGTGGCTTCGAAATTGACCGCGCGCTGATCGACGCTGACGATCTGGCCCGCGCTGTCACGCACCACTCGGCCCGGAAACGCCGCCTCTATCTCGGGCGTCAGCAGTGGGAAGTCGGCGGTGGTGTTGCTGCTGCGGACGCGGGCATAGCTCGCGGTCAACAGGAGGTCGGTGTCCTCCATAGGCCGCCAGTTGATCTGCGCACGGAAATCGCGGCGCGTTTCGGCCAGCAGATCGGCGTTGCCGCCGCTGATGACGTCGGCCAGCACCGTCTCGCCGCGCGTGAAATCGAAGATCGTTCGCAACGGCGTCAGCAGTTGTGGCGCGCCGAGCTGAGAAACGCCGGGGGCCGTCTGCTCGCCGACCCATGACACCAGCAGGTCGAGCCGCTCGAGCGGGCTCCAGTTAAGCCCGATTGTCGAGCTTTTGAGCAAGGTGAAATCGCTGACATCGCGCAGCGCATACCGGCCATTGACCGAAAGATCGCCGAGGAATGCCAGCACATCGTCACGGCGGCTGGCAATCGGCAGGTCGATGTTGGTGCTGCCGGTGAACGCGGTGCGGCTAAGATCGGTGGTGGTGGTGACGCCCGATCGTTGCGATACGGCGTCAAAGCCAATGTCCTTCCACCCGGTCTGGAATGTGGTGCGCACCGGGCCGGCGGGCAGGCTGAATATACTGCCTGACAGCACCGCATCGGCTTCCGCCGTGTTCGACAGCGATCGGGTCCGGTCGATCAGCAGCGCACCGCCCGCGGGATTGTCGCGCTCGCTTGTTACATTGGTCAGTCCGCGATCATAATTGCCGGTCAACGTCCAGCGCCAGCGGCCGAAGCGGCCATCGGTGCTCAGCCCGGCGTGAAAGCTGTCGCTGTCGGTCTGTGCACGCAGCGCCTCGCTCGGGACCAACGCCTGCGGACCTTGCAGGCTGCGGTTCTGGCTGTTCTCATAGCGCAGATTGAGCGACGCGCCGATCGTCTCGCTGAGCGGGCGGGCAATGGTGCCATCAATGGCGATACTCTCGCTGCCCGACAGCAGCGTGCGCAATTCGCCCTCGCTGGCGATACCGCTCGACTGGATGATGTCTCGCTCGGCTTCGGTCAACGGGGTGGCGCGGTTATATTCGGCGTTGATGTTGAGCCGGTTGTTGCCGTCGATGCGAAACAGTCCGGTCTCGACCTCCTGCGCCCAGCGCCCGCCATCGGTGGAACCTGCGGCCTCGACCTCGGCGGTGATCGCCGCGAACTGCCGCTTGAGGGTGAAATTGATCACCCGCTGGTCGGCGGGATAGCCATAATCCAATGCGACTTCGGCGGGGAAAATCTCGACCCGCTCGATCGCCTCTGGCGGCAGATTGCGGATTTCGCCGAAACCCGAGACGCGGCGGCCATTGACCAGCACCACCGGCGGCCCGTTACCGCGCCCGCGCCCCGACCCGGTCTGGACAGACAGCGCCGCGACCAGATCGCCGACATTGCTCGCGCCGTAAGAGGCGATGGCACCCTCATCCAGCACCTCGTCGGCGGGAATGTCGGACACGACCGAATTATGACTGCGCGTCGCAGTGACGATGATATCGCCGGATGCTTCGTCTTCTTCCGACGATCCGCTTGTCTCGCCGGCCGACGACGTATCATCGGGCTGCGCCTGCATGTCGGCGCTGGCTGTTTCCGCTGTGGCCACGTCCTCGGCCCAGGCCGGCGAGGCCAGGGCAAGGATTGCGGTGCCGGCCATCAGGACGGTGAGACGGTGGGGGAGAGGCATGGGGGGAGGCCTTCTTCGTTTTGTTTCTATACTATGCCGTTGGCGCTATCCGAACGCACTGGCGGGCAATTGTCGCAAAAATATGCATGGGCTGTGAATGCTTTGTCGCAAGCGCCAAATGGGGCTTGCCGCGCGCGAAGCAATGGCGCTTTGTCCTCCCAAGGAAATCTCTCTAGCCAAACGCAACGAACGGGGCCATTGCGCAGCCCCTTGAGACATAAACCACCAGAGGAAGGATGACGCCGTGGCCGCGAACTGGGCCCCCGATAGCTGGAAGCAGGCCGAAGCGAAGCAGATGCCGCATTGGCCCGATGCCGATGCGCTCGCCCGCGTCGAAGGGGAATTGTCCAATTTTCCGCCGCTGGTGTTCGCCGGTGAAGCGCGCAACCTGACCGCGGAACTCGCCAAGGTCGCCAATGGCTGCGCCTTCCTGCTGCAAGGCGGCGATTGCGCCGAGAGCTTTGCCGAATTCCACCCTAACAATATCCGCGATACATTCCGTGTGTTGCTGCAAGCCGCCGTGGTGCTGACCTTCGCGTCGAAGCTGCCGGTGATCAAGGTCGGGCGGATGGCGGGGCAATTCGCCAAGCCGCGTTCGGGCGATATGGAAACCATCGGCGACGTCACGCTGCCCAGCTATCGCGGCGACATCGTCAACGACATCGCCTTCACCCCCGAAGGCCGCATTCCCGATCCGCAGCGGATGATCCGTGCCTATTCGCAGTCGGCATCGACGCTCAACCTGCTGCGCGCTTTCTCCTCAGGCGGTTATGCCAATCTGCAACAGGTCCACGCCTGGACGCATGATTTCATGGGCCGCAGCCCGTGGGCGGCACAATATCGCGATGTCGCCAACCGCATCGGCGAGGCGCTCGATTTCATGGCGGCGTGCGGCATCGATGCCGACAGCGTTCCGCAACTCAAGACGGCGAGTTTCTACACCAGCCATGAGGCGCTGTTGCTGCCGTACGAGCAGGCGCTGACCCGGCAGGACAGCCTTACCGGCGATTGGTACGACACCAGCGCGCATATGCTGTGGATCGGCGATCGCACCCGCTTCGAAGGGTCGGCGCATGTCGAATATCTGCGCGGCGTCGGCAACCCCATCGGCATGAAGATCGGCCCGACGACCGAACCGGACGAACTGCTTCGCCTGCTCGACACGCTCAACCCGGGGCGGATGCCCGGCCGGATGACACTGATCAGCCGCTTCGGTTACGACAAGATCGAAGGCGGACTGCCCAGGCTGGTCGCGGCGGTCGAGCGTGAGGGGCATCCGGTGGTCTGGTCGTGCGACCCGATGCACGGTAATGTCATCAAAACCGACAATGGCTACAAAACCCGCCCGTTCGAACGGATATTGGCCGAGGTAAAGGGCTTCTTCGCTGTCCACCGCGCGCAAGGCAGCCATGCCGGCGGCATCCATATCGAGATGACCGGCCAGAATGTCACCGAATGCACCGGCGGTGCGGTCGACGTGACGCAAATGGACCTCGCCGACCGCTACCACACCCACTGCGACCCGCGCCTCAACGCGGCGCAGAGCATCGAACTGGCCTTCCTGCTGGCGGAAATGCTCAATCAGGAAATGCAGGAGCGGCGGCGGGCGGCGGCGTAGCATTTAGGTCCTCCCCGGAACGGGGAGGGGGACCAGCGAAGCTGGTGGAGGGGCAGGCGCGGCCGGGCATCATCTTTCGTCTATGCGCTCTACCGCCCCTTTACCCTTGACCGACACAATTAGCGGGTGCACATTAAGTCCGTGAAGATCGAGTTTGATCCTGCCAAGGACGACATCAATCGCAAGAAGCACGGCGTGTCGCAGCAGGCAGCAAACGACTTCGATTGGGACACAGCGCTCGAACGCGAAGACGACCGGTTCGACTATGGCGAGATGCGGTTCGTGGCGCTCGGCCTGATCGGCAACCGGCTTCATGTGATGGTATTTGCCGAAGGCACTGATGAAGACGCAGTGCGGGTCATCAGCCTGCGAAGGGCGGAGAAGCACGAAATGAGGTTCTATTATGGAGAAATTTGACCCCGAGGTTCACGACGACAATCCGCCAATGGATGCCGCTTTCATGGCTGGAATGCAGCCATCCCGACGTGGCCGTCCCAAATCGGAGACGCCAAAGGTCGAAGTGAAGATCAGACTCGATGCCAAAACCGTCGAGCATCTGCGCGATAGCGGCCCCGGCTGGCAAACGCGCGTCAATGCTGCTTTGGGCAGTCTTGTGGCAAACGGTCAGATTTGATGCGGATGGTTGCTACCACACCCACTGCGAACCGCGCCTCAACGCGGGCAGAGCTTCGAACTGGCGTTCATTCCGGCGCAAATGCTCAATCACGAGACGCAGGAGCGGCGACTGGCGGTGGCGTAAATTTTCCTTCCCCCTTGTGGGGGAGGGCCAGCCGCCGGAGGCGGCAGGGAGAGGTGCTGTCGTGTGACCCCTCCAAACGAACAAAACCATGATTTACTCAAAACTCAGCGTAAACTAAGATGCAATCGATAGTTGTCGAAGAGGTTTCGGCACGAACCGGCTTCGATCATAGCAGCATATGTATCGACCCTACCTAACGCCATCATAGCTTCCCTCATTACTAGCTGGTCAGGCACGGAAATGCCGTAAGCGGTGCTGAAAACTCTGTTGCCAGGCGCATTGGAGATTGGGGCGAGAAGTTGTATGTTTTGATCAAGATAACCAAAGCCTAATACTACCAGCGTCGCTGCCCACTCAACCGATTATTTTAATTTGCCCCCGATGTCACTTCTTACACTCTCGGTAAAGGTGCGAATACAGGCGGCCATGCTCACGAGATCGGTAGTTTCAGCTTCACCAAAGGCAATTGTGCCGTTGCTGCTGCGCCACGGCAGCGGCCCTAAGTAACCATATGGATGGATGAATCTCACGTCAGAAAGTATTTCTGACGCCTCAGTCTCGTTAATATCAAAGTAGCGTTGCAGCGCCATCCAGATATACTGCTCTAAACATCTGTCATAGTTAAATATAACAAACCGTACACATTTAAATGCTTGGCCGATGTTATTACGCTGGACTCCGGAAAATAAAAGCTGGGCGAATGCCGGATACCAAATCTTTGACAGCTCTTCGCCGCAAATTGTAGTATCCGTTTCTAAATTTGGGTGCTGAGCTCGTTGCACTGGGGAAATGCGACTAAATAGGTGCGACCTTCCCTCAGCCCGGATTATGCTTATGGCGATGGCCAGTTTGCCAAGCTGCTCAAGGTCCGCATCGCCCTGATGGCTGTGAAGAAAATTGTCTATAGAGGGTGCTAGGGGTAGGCCTTTCCTGATACGCTTCGCTGCTTCCTTCGTCCGATGCCGGTCGTCCCTATGATCCGAGACGTTCGGGCCTCTGCGTTGTTTCATGTCTTCAATCATGGTTTTATCGGTGAAACCGTAAGAGTTGTCGTCCGTGGGCGCGAGAAGGTTCAAAATTAGTTTTTTTAGAGCGTCACCCGACGGCAGTCCTAGCTCGCAACTCGCGCCTGCTCCAACGATTAAGGTCGTATTTTGCCTGAACATGCTAGCTCGATAAAGCAGAGTTTTGCCTTTGTCTTGCTTCTTGGTGAAGACTAATAGCCGAAATTGCTGTTATCGCTCCTGCTTAATGAAAATTGACACTCCCAAATATCAGCGCTCACAACTCCGTCCGCTCGAACGGCTTCCACGCACCTTCTGCCTGCGCCAGACGGTCGGCAATCGCTCCCATCACCGCCGGATTAACGCCCAGCCCGCAATGGCTGGCCAGCACTCGATATCCTCGGCATGACTTGAAGTCATTGGCTATGCGCAACCTCGCTGACGGGTTGCGATTTCTCGGCCAAGGTTAAGATGCAAAAGTGTCGGTCGACCGTCCCCTTGAATCTATCAACCAAAAAGGTTATTTGAACGGGATGTGGGGAACCGATATTCTACGCGTTTTTGTCAGTGTCGCAGCAGCGACGCGACGCCGTCGATCCATCACGCAGTCCACCGGGGACCATCGCCCGTCACGCAATGGCCTCGCGGTCCATCACTATAGCAATGCCGCCGCCCTGCGTCGCAGCTTCCCCGCGCTCCAGACTTGGGTCGAGTTCGGAAGAATCCGCTCCTCACGAATTTCCGACACCGCGACCCGCAAACGCGCAGAAATCCGTCAAGTTTTGCATAGACGTCGCATAAACCGGTGTGACCCTGTCGCACGTCGAAATCTGCTTGCTCGCAGCGCGAACGACCATGGCTCGCCTTCTTCTTCCGGCAAGCTTGAAACGCGCCGTTCAGTGCGTGCTGACACTCCCGAACATCAGGCTGCGCAGCCCCGTCCGCTCGAACGGCTTCCACGCGCCCTCCGCCTGCGCCAGTCGGTCGGCAATCGCCACCATCACCGCCGGATTGACCCCCAGCCCGCAATGGCTGGCCAGCACCTCGATATTCTCGGTCTGTGGCCCCGGCTTTTGTACCGATCCGCGCCAGGCGACGATGCCGTCGCTCTTGGTCAGGATCGACGTGGTAGGCACCGGCGGCGCGGTTTCGAGGTCGCGGTAGCGGCCGGCGCGGACCGGTTCGGGTTCCTTGCCGTTGAGGTATTCGAACAGGCGGCTGGCGTTGGTCGCGCTGCGATCGTTGGTGATCGGGCTGCCGAGCGAGATCACCAGCCGCACTTTGTCGGGATTGGCCTTGGCGATTTCGCGAGCGAAGACGCCGCCCAAGCTCCAGCCGACGATCGAGACCTTGCGGCCCGACTGGTCGGCGATGCGGGCGAGGACGTCGTTCATTTCGGATTCGCGCGCGGCATCGATGCGGACATTGCGGCCGAGGCCCCAGCCATGCGCCTCATACCCGAGATCGTCGAGCAACCCGCGCATCGGCCGGGTCGAGGTATCTCCCGCCATGAAGCCCGGCAGCACCAGCACCGGATGCCCGTCGCCTTTAGGCAGACGGCCGAGCAGACCGCGCAGTGCGTAGAAGGAGCCGAGTTCGAACAGCGCGCGCCCCTCCGCCAACATGAGCAGGCGACTGGGCGGGGTGAGGGTAGCGGTCGATGTCATGCAAATTCCTTATTTTATGCTGCAACGCAGCAAAGTCAGGCCTGTTCCAGCTTCTTTTTGCGAGGCGTTGCCTTGCGCTTGGGTTTGGCGGTGGGCTTGTCCGCTGGCGGAGGAGCATCCGCATGGGCCACCAGTGCCGCCATCATCGCATCGAAACTCTCCTGAATGCACTGCGCGTAAAATTCGGGATCGGGCATCACTTTACGGTCGGCGGTGAAACCGATCGTCGCCTGCGCACAGTAACTCTGCACAACATGGCCGAGCGCCATCCCGTCGGTCAGGCACAGCAGCCCCTGCATATGCAGCAGCTTGGCGCCCGCCGAATAGATCGGCACCGGCGGGCCGGGCACGTTGGTGACGACGGTGTTCATCATCGGCTTCATCACGTCGGCGATGCCGAGGCTGGTATAGAGCCGCGCTCCGAGCGCCATGAACAGGGCAGGAGAGACTTTGCTCATCTCGGTCATCTGCCGCGCGCCCAGCGCCTCGGTCATTGCTTTCGACTTGCCGGTCTGGCCATGGACATAGCGCAGCCGCTCGGCCGGATCAGCGATATGGCTGCCCAGCGGCACGAGCATTGCCGACACTTGATTGCCCATGCTGCCCTTCTCGCCCTCGGCACGGACCGAAATCGGCGCCATCGCGGTCATGCTCTTGGGCGGCAGGTCGTTCTTCGCCTCCAGATACAGCCGCAACGATCCGCCGATGATGGCGAGGAATACGTCGTTGACTTTGGCACCCGGCGACAACGCGCGCAGCGCCTTGATGTCCGCAAGCTCGAAGGCGCGCCCCTCGACCACCCGGTTGGGCGACAACTTGGTGTTGAAGCGCGTGCGCGGCGTCTTGATAGCCGGATCGAGATCGAAATCGCGGTTGGCAATGCCCTTCACCGCGCGGAACAACCCCGGCATTGCCTTGCGCGCGACATCGATTTGCCGGAACGGGTTGAGCCAGGCGTTGGCATAGCCCTTGAGGAACAGGCCGAGCGGGTTGGGCGGCGTGTCTGCGCGCCATGTGTCGGCACCCGGCGGCGGCGGCTCGTCTGCCGACAGCGTGTGCAGCGCCTCCATCAAATCGATGCCGCTCATCCCGTCTATCGCCGAATGATGCACCTTGGTGACCATCGCGAAACTTCCCTTGGGGATACCGGGGATAGTGTCGATCCCCTCAATGACGGTGAATTCCCACGGCGGGCGGGTCAGGTCGAGTGGGCGGGCGAAAATGCGCGCCGCCTGGATGCACAATTGCCGCCAGTCGCCCGGCTTGGGCAGCGCGACATGGCGGACGTGATATTCGAGATCGAATTCGGGGTCTTCGATCCAATAGGGATAGTCGATGCCCAATGGCACCTTGACCAGCCGCTGCCGCATCGTCTTCGACAGCTTCATCCGCGTTTCGTAAAAGGCGAGGATGTCCTTGAACCGCACAAATCCGCCCGGTGCGGTCGAAGGATCGTATATCAGCAACGAGCCGATGTGCATCGGCGAATTGCGCTGTTCCATCGCAACGAAGGATGCATCCATGCCCTGTAACTGCTGCATATCGCCCTCTCCCGCCGGCCCGCGGCGGTGCGCGGGCTTCTGCTATGGGAGGAAAGCTAGCAGAGATTAAAGCGATGGCAAGGCAGGCGCCACAACTGTCTGGCGAGGGAGCGATGTCAGCCTATCCGGACCCCGGGCGTGCCATAAGCCACCTCCGCTGTGGCGCGTCGCGTTAACGTGCTGTCGCGCGCACTGACCTTGTCGACGACCATATAATTTGTCTTCCAGGCCTCTGCCGTCACTTCGCAGGTAAGGAAGCCGCGCTGGTCGTTGACGAATTTCAATTCCGGGTTGAACGCCATGAATTGCTCGCTGCCGGGGCGCAAATCGCTGCCGTCGCCGCCGCTGGAGATGGAAGTGGCGACGAATTCGCTGGCGATCACCCGGTCTCCCGACGTCAAGTCACCGGCGAAATTCTGATGCTCGTCGCCGGTGAGGACGACGACATTGCCAAGGCCATTCATCCGGCTGAGCAACCGCTGGCGGGGCACCTGATAAGCCGCCCAGCTGTCCATATTGTTGATTTCGACCGGCTCCTCGCTGCGGCGGCGGCGGTCGAGGCTCATCATCATGATCTGCTGGGCAAGACAGTTCCACTGCGCGGTGCCGCGCGTCATGTTGCGGGTCAGCCAGGCTTCCTGTTCCGCGCCGAGCACCTGCGCGGCGGTGTCGCTGACCCCTTCGCACACCGGTTTGAACCCGTCGCCGCATGGCTGGTCGGAGCGGAACAGCCGGGTGTCGAGCAGATCGATCTCCGCCAGCGTCCCGAAGCGCGCCGAGCGGTAGCTACCCGCAATCGTCCCGCCACGCGGCAGCATCGAACGGCGCACCGGCATATGCTCATACCAAGCCTGCAACGCAGCGGCGCGGCGCAGCGCGAAAATCTCAGATGGCGCGGCATCGCGATCGGCTCCGTCGATGTCCGCCACCCAGTTGTTGGCAATCTCGTGATCGTCATAGGTCGAGAAAAAACTGTGCGCGGCGTGGGCGCGTTGCAAATCGGTGTCGGTCTTGGTCTGGGCGTAGCGCTGGCGATAATCAGACAGCGAGAAGCAGGTCTGGCCGACATGTTCGCGCACCGGCACGGAAAGACCGCCGGTGAAATAAGAGGCGCGCGTCGGACTGCCGCGATATTCGTAGATATAGTCGCCATAATGATAGACGAAGGCGAGGTCTTCGCGCGCCATATGGCGATAAGTGTTGTAAAAGCCATCCTCGTAATTCTGGCATCCGGCGACGGCGAATTTGAGCGCGCTTGGCGTGGCGGTGGCGAGCGGCAGCGTGCGGGCGCGGCCGGTGAAGCTGCGCTCTCCGCCAGCGGTGAAGCGGTACCAATAGGGGCGGTCGGGAGCGAGGCCGGTCACTTCGACATGGACGCTGTGCGCCAGTTCGGGCCGCGCCAGCTCCTCGCCCTCGGCGACGATGGTGGAGAAGCGGTCGTCGCTGCCGACTTCCCATTTCACGACCATGGGCGCCATCGCCATTCCGCCATCGGCAGCGAGCGGATCGGGGGCGAGGCGGGTCCACAGGACAAACCCGTCATGCGCTGGCTCGCCTGAGGCGATGCCCAGGCTGAAGGGAAAATCCCGCCAGATGCTTGCCTGCGCGCGCAGGATGGCGGGCGCGGTGGCGGCGGTGGCGATCGATCCGGCAAGGAACAGACGGCGCGAGAACATGGTGAGGTTTCTCCGGGTGGCGGTTGGCGCAGTCGTAGCAATGCTGTGTTGCGGTGCAATGGCAATGCAACAACCTTCGCTTCAGGGGAGGTGGCCCCGAAGGGATCGGAGGGGCCGGCGCGGGATACACGCCATTCGCGCAAAGCACATGGTCATGCTATTTTCGTCTGATAGCCAGATCGTCGAAAAAGAGATTTACGGACGGGCGGCGTTTTGTCACCACCACCGACGATTATGCCGACGACTATGATCGACCCGCCTGAGCGGGACTGCTGAACAGTAAGGGTCGAACTACCCAAGCCCCTCTCCCGCGTGCGGGAGAGGGTGGCTGCTCAGATCCGCACCATCTTCATTCCCTGCTCGCCATAGCGCGGGCCTGCCGTCGCGCCTTTAGGGCTGGCGGTGTTAAGCGCGGCGAGGTCTTCGGCGCTCAGCACCAGATCGGCGGCGCGGACGCTGTCTTCCATGGTGACGCGGCGCTTGGTACCGGGAATGGGGACGATATGGTCGCTTTGGGCGAGCAGCCAGGCGAGCGCGACCTGCGCGGCGCTGACGCCATGAGTAGCAGCGATGCCCTCGACCACCTCGACCACCTTGAAATTGGTGGCGAAATTGGCTTCGCTCCAGCGCGGATCGTTGCGACGCCAGTCACCGTCGGGGATGGCGTCGAAGCTCCTGATCTGCCCGGCGAGAAATCCGCGGCCGAGCGGGGAGTAGGGCACGAAGCCGATGCCGAGTTCGCGGCAGGTGGGCAGGATGCCGTCCTCGACATCGCGCTCCCAAAGCGAATATTCGCTTTGCAGCGCCGCCACCTGATGCACCGCATTGGCGGCGCGCAACCGCTCGGGTGCGGCTTCGGACAGGCCGATGTGCTTGATCTTGCCTTCTTTCACCAAGTCCGAGAGCGCGCCCATCGTCTCCTCGATCGGCGTATTCGGGTCCATGCGGTGCTGGTAATAGAGATCGATGCAGTCGATGCCGAGGCGCTTCAATGAGCCCTCGACCGAGGCGCGGGCGTTGCCGGGGGAACCATCGACGCCGGTGATTTTCAGGCCGTCGAATTTGAAACCGAATTTGGTGGCGATGATCAGGCCTTCTCGCTTCCCTTTGATTGCTTCTCCGACCAACTCCTCATTCTGGAACGGGCCATAGATTTGCGCCGTGTCGAAAAAAGTGACGCCCATGTCGATCGCCTGATGGATCGTCTTGATCGCCTCCTCCGGGTCGGCGTCGGCGCCATAGGTGATATTGCCGCCACGGATCATCGGCATGCAACCAATGCCGATCGCGGAAACGCTGAGGCCGTCGCCGAGGGTGCGGGTGTGCATGATGTCTCTCCTTAGTGGACTGTGGTTTCGGTCGCGTCGCTGCCCGCCCGCGCATCGACGGTAGCGACCGCCGCAGTATCATTTGTGACATTGCCCAGCGTGCGGACGATGTCGGGCAGTTGCTCGACCGCGATCAGCAACGCGAGCGGCTCGAGTGGAACGCCCATCGCCAGCGCGATCGGGCCGCAGGAGGAGATGAAGCTGATCGATCCGGGCAGGCTGACCGCGCCCAACGTCGTCGTCGCCGCCACCGCGACACCGATGGCGAGCGTGCCGGGGGTCAGTTCCACCCCTGTCAGCCAGGCGACATAGATGACGACGGCGAGATTCATCGCCGGCCCGGTCGAGCGGAACAGCGCGACGGCGAGCGGCAATGTGACGTCGGCCGTCGTCTCGCGCACGTGCAGCATCCGTGCGCCGCGCAGCATCGCGGGCAGCGAGGCGAGCGAGCTTTGCGTCGATATCGCCACCGCCTGCGCAGGCAGCACCGCGCGGACGAAATCCATCAGCTTGCGCTTTCCGCCGATCACCGCGATCGGATAGCCCGCTGCCCAGACGATAATGCCGATCGACGAGACGATCAGGATGTAATGGAGGAACACGCCGATCGCGTCCGCGCCGGTGCGCGCGGCGACCACGAAGGCGAGCGCGAACACGCCGATGGGCGCCAGCACCAGCACCCAGCCGATGACGACCAGCATCGCATCGCCGATGGCATCGAACAGGCTCGACAACAGCTTGCGCGGTTCATCCGGCAGGCGAGTGATGGCGAGCGCAAACACGGCGGTAAACACCAACAGCGGCAAGATAGCGTCGCTAGCTGCCGCTGTGATCGGGTTGGTCGGCACCATCTGCTTGATGAATTCAGAGAAGGGCGGCGGATCGGCGACCTCGCCAATTCCACCCAGACTGGCGACCATCGATGCAGCAGCCTCTGCGGGTATCGGAAACGCCTGCAACAGCAGCGGGGTGACGATCGCGGACATGATTGCCCCGCTCCACAGGACAGCGAAGAAAAAGCCCATGGACCACCCGGCGATGCGGCCTGCCTTTGCGGCAGCAACCGAGGTGATGATGCCGGTGATCAGCAGCGACACGACCAGCGGTACGATGGTCATCTGCAAAGCCCGCAGCCATAACGTACCGATGACGTCGAGCGGATCGGTTGTCGGGCCAACCGCAGCAGGGGCGACGTTGGAGAGGAGAATACCTCCACCCAGACCCGCGACCAGCGCGATAAGAATGGCAAGCGGAGAGATGCGGGGCATTTGCAGGGTTGAGGAGGCCATAGCCCGACGATGCCCGCTGTCGCGCTTGCGGGCAAGTGTCCGCGTCGCCCCTTTACACCCCTTCGCTTCCCATTCACCTTGCCATCAAACGCCATACAGCGATGGGAGACAAACCGGATGACAGAACGGCCCGAAACTTTCGGTGCGGCGCTCGCCAAATGGGCGCGAGAGGCACCGACTCAGGCAGCAACGACCTTCGAAGGCACCACCCGCGATTATGCCGCGCTCGACGCCCGCGCCAGCCAAATTGCGCGGGCATTGGTCGCGTCCGGCTTCTCCAAAGGCGACCGCATCGCCTATCTCGGCAAGAACAGCGATGCCGTGGTCGAACTGACCTGCGGCGCGGCGCGCGCAGGGATAGTGCTGGTGCCGATCATCTGGCGGCTGACCGGCGATGAGATCGCCTATGTGCTGGGTGACAGCGGCGCGAAAATGCTATTCGTCGGTGACGCGCTGGAAGGCAGCGCCGAGGCGGCGATGGCAGCGGCGGGGGTCTCGATCCCGGTGATCGGCATGGACCTCGCCACGCCGTACCCCGGCTGGCAGGATTTTGCCGCGTGGCGCGATGCGCAAGACGCGAGCGATCCGGGCATCGCCGTCGCCGCATCCGATCCTGTGATCCAGCTCTACACATCGGGCACCACCGGCAAGCCCAAGGGCGCGGTGCTGACCCACGCCAATGGCACCACCTTGCGCTGGCACATCGAGGACGGTGGCCTGTTGTGGATGCTCGCCGAACCGGGCGAGAGCGTGCTCAACGCCATGCCATTCGCGCATATCGCCGGTATCGGTACGGTGCTGGGTTCGGTCTATTCGGGGCAGGAGCTGGTGATTACCCGCGAATTCGATCCCGGCCTGACACTAGACATCATTCAGGATTTCAAACTGGGGCGGCTGTTTCTCGTGCCAGCGGCGCTGGGCATCATGCTGCAACATCCCAAGGCGGCGAGTACCGATTTCTCGTCGATCAAGACCTTCTCCTACGGTGCGAGCCCGATCCCGATCGACCTGCTGCAACGCGGCGTCGATGTGCTGCAATGCGATTTCGCCCAGATGTACGGCATGACCGAGACCTGGGGCACGGTGGTGATGCTGCCGCCCGAAGATCACAAACCCGAACGCGCCCACAAGATGAGCGCGGCGGGCAAGGCGCTGCCGGGCGTCGAACTCGCCATCCTCGACGAGGAGGGGCAGCCGCTACCGCCGAACAGCGTGGGCGAGGTGGCGATCAAATCCCCTACCAACATGATGGGTTACTGGAACAAGCCCGAGGAGACGGCGAAGACGCTGACCGGCGACGGCTGGCTGCGCACCGGCGATGTCGGGGTGCTCGACGACGAAGGCTATCTGTTCCTCAAGGACCGGATAAAGGACATGATCATTACCGGCGGCGAGAATGTCTATCCGGCCGAGGTCGAAAGCGCGATCTATGGCCATCCGATGGTCGCCGATGTCGCAGTCGTTGGCGTTCCTGACGAACGCTGGGGCGAGGCGGTGAAGGCCATTGTCGTTGCCGCCCCGGGGACCCAGCCCAATCCAGCGGAGATCATTGCGTGGACGCGAGAAAAGATCGCGGCGTTCAAATGCCCGAAGTCGGTGGACTTCATCGACGCGTTGCCGAGAAATCCATCGGGCAAGATTTTGCGGCGGTCGCTGAGGGAGCCTTACTGGGTTGGGCGGGAGCGCGGGGTGAATTGAGCTTCTCCCCTCCCGCTTGCGGGAGGGGCCGGGGGTGGGGCTGTCGATCAAGCGCGATCTCGTTCAGATAGGCCCACCCCTAACCCCTCCCGCAAGCGGGAGGGGTACTTTACCCCACCAACCCCAATTTCCGCGCCGCTCGCCACATCACCGTCTTCGCCCGCGCATGGCTCGGCCATCTCGGCGGCGCGCCCGGCGCAAACCCGCGCGCCCTTAGCCAGCGATTCGCACCATGCGCCTCGCTCTCACGATAGCTCCACTCCGAACGCCAGGTGATCGACAGCGAGATCGACGGCTCGGGACCATTCTTCACATAATGCGGGGCCATCACCGGCACCAGCACCGCCTGGCCCGGCACAAGATCGGCGACGAATTCCGCGCCGTCGAAGGTATCCGACCATGGCAGGCCGCGATGGCCGCCGGCGTGATAGCGCTCATGTTCGGGCGGCGGTGCGAAGCGCGGGTCGGCGGCGGGCCAGACGTGCATCGCCTTGCTGCCCTGCAATTGCAGCAGGATGTTATGCTCTGGATCGAAATGATAGGGTGTCATCGATTCCGGACTGGAGATGAAAACATAGCCTTGCAGCGTCAGCATCGGTCCGGTTCGTTGGGCGACGGTGTCGTCGAGTTCGCCGAGAAGATCGGCGATCAGTGCCGCATAGGCGGGCATTTGTTCGACATTCTTGAGCACCGCCCAGCTGCGGTTCTGCGCTATGGTGCGGATAGTGTCGCTTAGGCCGAGACCGTTTTTCGGTGCATCGTCGGGCAGGGTGCCAACGTCGATGTCGGCGCGGTTATATTCGATCGATGATGCGGGGAGCGCCTCGCCGAGTTGGGCGAGCGCATCGAGTGTAAGCAGCGGGTGTGTCCGCAGATTGTGCGCGAAGGTGGCGGAATCATTGGGATAGGCGGCGGCGATGGTCGCGCGTGCTTCGGCGTCGAAGCAGGGCAGCGAGGTGCGCGATATGAAGCTGTCGGCGGAGTGCGGGGCGGTCATGCGTCGTCGTCCTGCGCGGGTTTGGCGGGCGTGGCTGTGGGGGAGCGCTTCGCTTTGCGCCACAATCGCATCGCCGTTTGCGCAGCGCTCCAGGCAAGACGGTTGGCGGCGCCCGGCAGTGGCATCGACACGCTGACCACCGCGCGCCGTTCGCGCCACAGGCTGTCGATCATCGGATGGTCCTGCGCGGCGCAGCTGTCGATGAAGGCGAGCTTGCGGCTGGTCAGCAGGCTCAAGCTCTCGCGCTGGAGCAAGACGCCGGGGGAAAAGCGAGCGAACTCTTCGTCGAACGCTGTCTTGAACGAAAAGCCTGCGTTGCCGGACACCAAAGTGATCAGCATGGCGATAGCGCGTCCGTCGATGCGCAGCGCGGTCAGCAATACTTGGCCCTGTGCCCAACCTGCCGTCATCGCTTCGCTGAAGAAGGCGCGAGTGTCGGCGTTGCTGGCCAGCGCCGAGCCGTTTGCGCCCTTCCACCCGCTGGCCTCGAGCGTTAGGAATTCGGCAATCCACAGCGCGGGATCGTCGCAGCCGTCGCCATGATCGACGGTCAGCGCGCCTTCCTCCCCCAGCCGCGCCCATTGCCGCCGCAATTCCTTGCGTTTCTTCGCGCGGACCGAGGAGTCCCAATAGGCTTCGGCATCGAGATCTGTGGCGAGCATGGCGCGGACAGTGCGCGATTCGACAGCGACGG
This sequence comes from Sphingomonas sp., assembly GCA_043727035.1. Taxonomy (GTDB): domain Bacteria; phylum Pseudomonadota; class Alphaproteobacteria; order Sphingomonadales; family Sphingomonadaceae; genus Sphingopyxis. The sequence goes on from JAYSZB010000001.1 coordinate 57,849, forward strand.
GCAGGGCGAGCGCGGCAGCGGCTTCGAGCAGGCCAAGGTGTAGCGGGCTGCCCTCAACCAACCCGTCGGCGAGCAGCGCGCGGTGGCCGGGGAAGTGTGCGGACGCCCCCGACAGCAGTGTTCGCCATGCCGCGCGCTCTTGACCGGCAACGGAGAGGGCAGGCGAGAGAAAGCTGTTAGGGTGCGACCATGTGGCAATGGTGCGCAGCGGCATCCGGCCCAACCGGGATTGCGCAACGAGCGGGACGATGGCTTGCGCGCTGTCGCCCTTAGAAACTAGCGCCAGCCGCACAGCGCGCGCCGCGTCGCAATGGGTCAGTCCAGACAGCGCCATCCATGGTTCGGCAAAGGCATTGGCCATCGCGGATCCGGCGGCAACATGGTGCCACGCCCATCGTCCATCGCGGTCATCGATCGATGTCAGCCTTAGCGCCATCGGCAGCGATCCCGCCGCAGCTACTGCTGGGTCATCCGCAGCCAACGCAACGGGTAAATCACAGGTATCGAGGTCGACCTGTCGTTGGGGGAAAGCGCCGTAGTCCATCATGACATCGCTTAGCCGTTGGCGGTGAACAATTCATTCCCATTGCCGCGCGGCCAGCTGCATAAAAATGGGCGGTTGCAAACGACCGCCCATTTTCGTGCATCGATTGTCTTGCCTCAGCGCCGGACAGTCGGGCGCTCGCCTTCTGTTGCGACGGGGATAGGGCGATCGCTGTCGCTGGCGACATAGGCCGGATTGAAGCGCGTCAGCCAGCGTTCCGCACCTTCCAGCCATTCGACCCAGACATCGTCGTAGTTGAGATTATGGGTGTTTTGCGGCTGTTCGATATAATCGAACTCCTCTCCCGCGCGCTTGCCGGAACCGCGCAGGCGAGACACCAGGCTGCGCGCCTGATCGATTGGCACCCGTGCGTCACGCACGCCATGAACGACGAGGATCGGTGCCCAGCGGCTGTCGGTGTTGCGTGTAGGAGAGACGGAACTCAGCTCCGCTGCGCCCTTCGACAGGTAATTCGAACCGAAGCTGCCGAGATAGGTCGAGTCATAGTCGCGCATCGTCGCCAGATCATAGACCCCGGCCCCCGCCACGGTGCAGCGATACTTGTCGGGATTGCGCTGCGCCGCCCGTGCCGATGCGTAACCGCCATAGGACCAGCCCATCATGCAGACGCGGCCGGGATCGATCGTGCCCTGCGCCGCCATATGGGTAATAACGTCGTCAAGATCGTCCTGCATCCGTAGACCAAAGCCATTATCGCGGCCCATCTTGATGAAATTGGCACCATAGCCGCCCGATCCGCGATAATTAGGCTGAACCACGACATAGCCCATCTCGGCTAGCGCTTGCGACCAGCCATCGTAGCGGATTTCGTCACGCGGGCCGAACGGGCCACCATGGGTCAGGATCACCATCGGCAGCCCGGTGGTCGCGCGGCGATGGCGCGGCATGGTCATGATCGCCTCGATCTCGACCCCATCGCTGGCGCGATAGCGAAAGGCGCTGACCGGGTTCATCTCGGTCATGCCGACATGCTGCCAGCGGTTGCCCAGCATCGATAGTCGGCCCGACTGGGTGTCGAACAGGTAAAAGGCCCCGCCCTGGTTGGCCGCGCCGACTGAAACAACGAACTTGGTCTCGGCCTCATTGCTCGACTCGATCGTGACATTGCCGTCGCCGAACGATTCCTCGAGCACATTTTCCAGTTCCTGCCGCAGTGGATCGACCCACTGCACACGCTCCTTTTGCTCGGTCACCGAGTAGCCGAGCACCTTGCTGCCGGAAAAGCTGCCGACGATGTTGCCGACGTCATAGCCCGCCGATTCAAAAATCGGTTCGCCATAATCGAGCGTGGCAAGATTGACGCGATACAGTTTGGCAAAGCCCGATTTATTGTCGCGGACGATGGCCATGTCGCTGTCCGGGTCGATCCACTGCGGATTGAGTCCGGCATCGGTAAAGCTTGGATCGGCTTCGTTGAAAATGGTGCGGAACTGGTCGCTCGCATTGCGGCGATAGACGATGCGACGGCGGCCGCTGTCGGAATCATAACCGAAACCCAGACGGACAACGCCATTGGCATCGGCCGCCCAGCCTCCGATGACAGGGTTGTCGCGCACGACATAGGTGAAACGCCCAGTCGCGACATCGACTTCGACCACTTCCGGGCGGGTAAAGCTGCCGTTGCGGAAGCCGTCGCGCTGCAGCAAGATCTTGCCCGCTGCATGGTCGGTATGCAGGATGTCGCTGGCGCCGCCGCCTGCTCCATCCCACGCCAGTTCGGTGCGGCGACGCGATGCCAAGTCATAGGCAACCAGACGGGTCAGATCGGTGCGTTGACCGAAAAGGATTTCGCGCGACGCGGTTTCCAGCACGACCGTGTTGTTGCCGACCCACTGGACGGCACCGATCGTCTTGTCGCCAGCGTCCCGATATTCTTCCATCTCGGCGATCAGCACCGGCGTGCGGGTCTCTGCGGTCAGATCGATCCAAGCCAGATATTGTTTGCCGCTGCGGCTCAGCCGGACGATCAGCTTGTTGCCGTCGGGCGACAGCTCGGGCTGGGCCAGACTGGGAACGCGGCGAAACCAGCTCGTCGGAGCGCGGCGCACACCCGATTCGATGCTGGCTGCGGTGACGACGATATCGCGGTTCTCCTGCGCGCTGGCATCACCATTGGGGATGGCTGCGCCAACTCCGACGGCAAGAGCGGCGACACCACACAATAACAAAAGCTTGTTCATTTTAGACCATCCCGACTTGAAACGCTTCCCGATGTGCAACTGGTATCGGCTGGAACCAAAGCTATCAACCACAAAGAAAACCCCCGGCGGATCGCTCCGCCGGGGGTGGGGTTCTTGGTTGGCCGTCGCCTAACGCAAGCGTTGGCGGCGGGTTGGTATTGGGCGAAGGCGTTACGCCCCGTGCGCCAGCGCTGCGAGCAGCAGGATGGCGACGATGTTGGTGATCTTGATCATCGGATTGACCGCAGGGCCAGCCGTGTCCTTGTAGGGATCGCCAACGGTATCGCCGGTCACCGCAGCCTTGTGGGCCTCGCTGCCCTTGCCGCCGTGGTTGCCATCTTCGATGTATTTCTTGGCATTGTCCCACGCGCCGCCGCCGCTGGTCATAGACAGAGCGACGAACAGGCCAGAGACGATCACGCCAAGCAGCAATGCGCCAAGTGAGGCGAAGCCCTGCGCCTGACCTGCAACTGCGGTGATGGCGAAATAGACGACGATCGGCGCAAGCACCGGCAGCAGCGACGGGATGATCATTTCCTTGATCGCCGCCTTGGTCACCAGATCGACCGTGCGGGCATAATCCGGCTTGGTGTCATAGGTCATGATGCCGGGGTTGTTGGCGAACTGGTCGCGGACATCCTTGACCACTTCGCCCGCCGCACGGCCCACCGCCGTCATGCCCATCGCCCCGAACAGATAGGGGAGCAATGCGCCGAGCAGCAGCCCGACGATGACATAGGGGTTGGACAGGCTGAAATCGACGTTGGCGGTGCCATCGGCTTTCAACCCGATGCCGAGACGTTCGGCGTAGGCGTTGAGGTCGGTGGTGTAGGCGGCGAACAACACCAGCGCAGCAAGTCCGGCCGAACCGATAGCATAGCCCTTGGTCACGGCCTTGGTGGTGTTGCCGACAGCGTCGAGCGCGTCGGTCTTTTCACGAACCGAATCATCAAGGCCGGCCATTTCGGCGATGCCGCCGGCATTATCTGTCACCGGACCATAAGCGTCGAGAGCGACGACCATACCGGCCAGCGCCAGCATCGATGTCGCGGCAAAGGCGATGCCGATCAGGCCTGCGATCTGAAAGGTGACGATGATGCCGACGACGATCACCAATGTCGGCAGCGCGGTCGCCTCGAGGCTGATCGCCAGACCCTGGATGACATTGGTGCCGTGCCCGGTTTCGGATGCCTTGGCGATCGAGCGCACCGGACGATAGTTGGTGCCAGTATAATATTCGGTGATCCAGACAATCAGCCCGGTGATGACCAGACCGACCATCATGCACCAGAACAGGCCCATGCCGGTAAAGCCGGTCGCGCCAGTGATGTTATCCGCACCGATGACTCTGTTCAGGTCACCCAGCGCATAACTCGTCGCCCACCAGATGGCAGGAATCGACAGGACGACTGTGAGCAGGAAGCCCTTGTACATCGCCCCCATGATGTTGGTGCCGCCACCAAGGCGAACGGCGTAAGTGCCGATGATCGAGGTGACGATGCAGACTCCGCCGACCAGCAGTGGCAGGCTCATCAACGGTAGCAGGGCATCGCCCAGTGTCGAACCGAGCAGCAGCGCAATCAGCACCATGGTCGCACCGATGGTGACGACATAAGTTTCGAACAGATCGGCGGCCATGCCCGCGCAATCGCCGACATTGTCGCCGACGTTGTCGGCGATGACGGCGGGGTTGCGGGGGTCGTCCTCGGGGATTCCGGCTTCGACCTTGCCGACCAGATCGGCACCGACGTCAGCGGCCTTGGTGAAGATGCCGCCACCGAGGCGCGCGAAGATCGAGATCAGCGAGGCACCGAAGGCGAGCGCCACAAGGCCGTCAATGACGATGCGGTCATTGGCGGGCAGGTTACGGACTTCGACGAGGTAGAAGAAGAAACCGGCGATGGCGATCAGCGCCAGACCCGCGACCAGCATTCCGGTGATGGCACCGGCGCGGAACGCCATGGTCAAACCCGATTGCAGGCTGGTCTGTGCGGCGGCTGCGGTGCGGACATTGGCGCGCACCGAAATGTTCATGCCGATAAAACCGGTTGCACCCGAAAGCACCGCGCCGAGCACGAAGCCGATGGCGGAGGTCAGGCCAAGCGGCGAAATAGCGATGATGACGGTGGCGATGACACCGACCACGGCAATCGCGCGATATTGCCGACCCAGATAGGCTTGTGCGCCCTCCTGAATGGCGGCGGCGATTTCCTGCATTTTGGCGTTACCTGCCGGGGCGCGAAGCACCTGCTGGCTGGTGACAATGCCATAAAGAACGGCGACGAGGCCGAACATTATGGCGATGACTGCAATGGACATTGGACCCAATTTCCTCCCGTTGATTGGTCGTGCGAACCACGGCGAGGGGATCGTTGCGGGCGGATTACGGGCAATATCAGCCCCGAAACCCGCACCGCGCCCCCTTTTTGCGCGGATGCATCGCGCCGTGGCCTAAGGGCATAAAAGCGTCAGGGCAAGCGAAACAGCCAATCCTTTGCCGTGACGCGTGCGCTCAGTGCTGATAACCCAGCGGCGTCGTCTTATCAGGCATGACACCATCGATCAGCAGGGGCGCTGGACCGCGCCGACGCACGATGCCGATGCGGGTGGCCGCGACCGGGGGAGTGGTGCCGGGGGGCAGGGTGAATAGCAGTGCATAATCGTCTCCCCAGCGCATGCCCGCATCGCGCCTCGCGGGATCGACCGACATCGGAACATCGGCGCTGGAGATATCGATGCTCACGCCGCTTGCCTGCGCCATGCGCGAGGCATCGAGCAGCAATCCGTCGGAAACATCCATCATCGCCGTCACCAGCCGCGCTAACGCCTGTCCCTCGGCGATGCGTGGAACCGGGCGGCGGAATCGGGCGAGTGCTGCGATTGGCGTTGCATCGCCGTCGCGGTCGGCCTCGAAGCCGGTCATGGCGTCGCCAATGCTGCCGGTAACCCACAGGGTATCGCCCGTCTGCGCGCCGCTGCGCGAGGGGACAGGCAGATGCGTTGCCCGACCGATGGCGGTGAGGCCGAGTGCGCGCAGCGGCTGGCCGGCTGGAGCAGAGACGGTATCTCCGCCCCACAGCGCGGTTTCATAATGATCGAGCGCATCGACCAGCGCGGCAGCAAAGCGCCGGTCCCAGTCGTCATCGCCGAGCATATAGCCGAGCAAGACGCCAAGCGGCTCCGCGCCTTTGGCGGCGAGGTCCGAAAGGTTCACGCCCACCAGCTTCCAGGCGACATCGGCAGGATCGGCGGCCAGTGGGAAATGCGTCCCTGCCACCATTATGTCATGCGTCAGCACCAGATCGCCGAACACCGCGCAGTCGTCGGCCAGCCCACGCGCTTCGGGGGAACTGGCGGCGGTGCGCAGGGCAGAGATGAAGTCGTGTTCGGTCATCAGGGTCGGCCATTAATCGGGGACAGTCCCCGATTTTGAAGAGCGATGCTCGATCCCGCCAAGCGTGCGTGACACAATCGGGGACTGTCCCCGATTAATGACACCACCACCTCACCGCCCCGCATCCCTCGCCACCGCATCGAGCAGGCCGTTGACGAACCCGGCATCCTTCTGGTCGTGGAAGGCCTTTGTCACATCGACATATTCGCTGATCGCCGCGCTGGACGGCACGTCGGGGCGGGCGATGAGCTCATAGGTGCCGACGCGCAGCACCGCCTTCATCGACTTGTCGAGACGGGGCAGCGACCATTTGGCTGAGAGTTTGGCGGCAATCAGCGCGTCCAGTTCGGCCAGCCGCGCGACTGTTCCGCGCACCAGGTCGTCAAAAAAATCGACTTCGGCCTCGGCATATTCCGCAGCGTCGAACGCGTCCTCGTCGATGGTGGTGCCGAGGCGGTGTTGATGAAATTCATGAAGCAATTGCGCCACTGGCGTGGCTTCCATGTCATGCTGATAGAGCGCCTGCACTGCAGCAAGCCGCGCAGCGGAACGCGCGGTGCTGCGGGAGGGTTTGGTGGGGGAGGTCATGCCGGGGCTTTAGTGTGCGGACAGCGAGAGGGCAACAACGGCGCACTTCAGCGCCCTTCGCGCTCAGGCTAAGCTTGTCGAAGCCCGCAAACCGCGTGGGGCTGCCTGGCACCCTTCGACAGGCTCAGGGTGAGCGCCAATGTCGATTATCGATGTCATAACCGCAGTGAAACGCTTAGCGCATGTGCTGGCAAGCCTTCCGCTTCTGCCAACGCCACCGCCGCCGGACCGATGGCAGCAAGCGCCCCGGCATCGAGCTTGAGGAAACTCGTCCGCTTCATGAAATCGAGCACCGACAGCCCCGAAGCGAAACGCGCGCGCCGCCCGGTTGGCAGCACATGGTTCGGCCCCGCGACATAATCGCCGATGGCTTCGGGGGTCATCCGCCCGAGAAACACCGATCCGGCGTGGCGTACGCTAGCGAACAGCGCCTCGGGATCGTCCACCGCCAGTTGCAGATGCTCTGCCGCCAGCCGGTTGACTAGCGGCATAGCCTCGGCAAAGTCACGCACGTGGATGATCGCGCCGTTGGCGTCCCATGCGGCGCGCGCCACTGCGGCGGTCGATAAGGTCGGGATGTGCGCTTCAACCGCCGCCGCCACCGCATCGGCAAAGGCTGCATCGTCGGCGAACAGGATCGACTGGCTGGTCGGGTCATGCTCGGACTGGCTAAGCAGGTCGGCAGCGATGATTGCCGGGTCGTTCTTCGCATCGGCGACCACGACGATCTCGCTCGGTCCCGCGACCATGTCGATGCCGACCACGCCATAAAGCTGGCGCTTCGCCTCTGCCACCCACGCATTACCGGGACCAGTGACGACATCGACGGGCGCGATACGGCCGCTACCATGAGCGAGCGCGGCAATCGCCTGCGCGCCGCCGACACGCCAGATTTCATCGACTCCGGCGATGTCGGCGGCGGCCAGCACCAGCGGATTGATCACGCCATCGGGAGTCGGCGTCACCATCACCAGCCGCTCGACGCCCGCAACCTTGGCCGGAATAGCGTTCATCAGCACCGACGATGGATAGGCCGCCCGCCCGCCCGGCACATAGACCCCGGCCGCATCGACCGCGCTCCAACGGCTGCCGAGCAGCGCGCCCGTCGCATCGACCGTCGATTTGTCCTCGGGCCGCTGCCCGGCATGAAAGGCTGCAATCCGTTCGGCTGCCAGTTCGAGCGCTGCACGTAGCACGGCGGGCAGCGCGGCGCGGGCCGCGGCACATTCGCCTCGCGAAATGCTCCAGCCGGTGGCGTCGAGATCGAAGCGGTCGAACTTCGCAGTCAGTTCGGAAAGCGCCACATCGCCGCGCGCGCGGACATCGGCGATGATCGCGGCGACGTCCCGGCTGACATCGGCATCGCTCTCGCGCCGGTCATCGACCAGTGCGGTGAAGGCCGCGGCGAAGGTGGGGTCTGTGGTGGAAAGGCGCAGCATTACGCCGCCGCCGCCCGAAACGCCTCGACCATCGCCGGTATCGCCGGATTCAACTTGAACGCCGCGCGATTGACTATCAGCCGCGCCGAGACCTGCGCAATCACCTCACGTTCCTCCAACCCATTATCGATCAGCGTCCGTCCGGTCGACACCAGATCGACGATATGCGGTGCGAGCTTGAGCAGCGGGGCCAGTTCCATCGCGCCATTGAGCTTGATGCACTCCGCCTGAATCCCCCGCGCCGCGAACCATGTGCGGCTGATCGACGGATACTTGGTGGCGACGCGCACATGGCTGGCGCTAAGGTCGAGTGGGGGCGATCCTGACGGGCTAGCCAGCGACAGTCGGCACAACCCTATCTTGAGATCGACCGGCGCGTACAGCTCGGAAAAATCGAACTCGTCGATCACATCCGAACCCACAATGCCGATATGCGCCGCGCCATGCGCCACAAAGGTGGCGACATCGAACGCCCGCACGCGGATGATCGCCATGTCAGGCCTCGTCGTATCGAACATCAGCGCGCGGCTTTTTGGATCGAAGAATTCCTCACCCGGTTGCACCCCGCCTGCGCGCAGCATCGGCAACGCTTCGTCGAGGATTCGTCCCTTGGGGATAGCAAAAATCAGGCGGTCTGGCATGGTGCGTGGCAACTAGGGTGGCGGGGAGGAAAGGGCAAGATGAGCGATCCGATGACAGCAGGCGCGATTCTCGATAACGGATTGATCACGCTGGGAATCAACCTGCAAGCCGAACATTGCCGTCGCAACGACGCGCCGATCACCGCGCGCATCGTGCAGGCACAGATCGCGCTGATGGAGAGCGACACGCAGTGCGGCGCGCGCATCCGCGACTGGCCGGGGCTGCCGCTGGAGGACGCGATGCCGCTCCGGCTGACGGGCGGCTTCCATCATCTGTCGCTGACGGGTGCAGATTCGCGATTAGAGCCGGTTTACAGCGGCGAGGTAGCCGATCAGGCGGAGGTGGATGCAATCGTCCTTGCCGTCACTGCCGACCATGACGCGCGCCTGCTCGACTGGTTCGACAGTCCGCCGCAGACCAACGAAGCAGGCCGTTCGGCCAGCTTCATGGCAGGGTTGCTGTGGCTCTCGGGTCAGCTCGGCCCGCGTTTCGAACTCAACGAACTGGGTGCCAGCGCGGGCATCAACACGATGATGGATCGCTATGCCTACGACCTCGGCGGGGTCAGGGCAGGGCCGGGCGATTCACCGATGCAGATTATACCCGAATGGCGCGGCCCGCCACCGCCCGATCACCCGGTCGAGATCATAGCCATCCGGGGTTGCGATCAGGCGCCGATAGACCTGTCTGACCCCGACGCGGCGCTGCGCGTCAAATCCTATGTCTGGCCCGAAATCCAGCCGCGCCTCGACCGGATGGACGCCGCCATCGCGCTCGCCGCCCGGCTAGCCCCCGATGTCGTCCGCGCCGACGCAGCCGACTGGGTCGATCAGCGCCTCGCCGCCCAGCAGGACTCGGGCGTCACCCGCGTCATTCACCACAGCATCGTCTGGCAATATATCCCCGCCGACCGGCGCGAGCGGATCGCCGACGCCATCGAAGCTGCGGGTGCCAGAGCCACCCCGGACAAGCCTCTGGCGTGGATGATGCTCGAAACCAACCGCGAAACCTTCCGCCACGAACTGCGTATCCGTCACTGGCCGGGCGACGGGGAATGGCATCTGTTGGGGCAGGCACAGGCGCATGGCACCTGGGTCGAATGGTTCTGACCGTTATTAGGGACAGTCCCGAATAAGAAACACCAGATGCGTCAGTTGATGCCGCCACGTCCGGTGCGATTCGGGAAAGCGATGTTGCGCGGACTCGCCGTCGCTGACGCGCCGGTCATCTTCAGTTCGCGCGGCGATAGGCTGCGAGGCCGCATCCGCGCGCCGTGCCCAGATCGGAATCGGAGTCGAGCGTGGTCGCATAAGGGCCGGATAAGACCACGACATAGCCGGGACGCCAGCCGGGATATTGCGAGCTGTGGTTGACGAAACTGCCGATGCCGCATTGCGCCAGACTATCGACATAGCCTTGCGCCTGACGATCGATATTCTGGCTGCCATCGTCGAGCGAGGCATAGATATTGTAAAAGCGGCCGCGGACATTCGGGCGGGGCTGCTCTGCGACAACGATCGGAGCCATCGGCTGCGGTGCCGGCTGGACGACTGGCGGCGGCATGGCTGTGACGACGTCGGTCGTTGGCGCCGAGTCCGCAGCTTCGGCCTCGATGGCTACAGCATCGATGGCGCCGCCATTTTGATCGATCACGGGTTGTTCGCCAACCGGCCGGTCAAAGATTAGTCAGGCGATCACAGCGATGGCCGTAATCAGCGCGATCCCCAATAGGATGATGGCCACATGGTTCGATCCGCTTTGCCGAACCGAAGGGGCGGGCGGGGCGGCAAAGGCCGGGTCCGCCGGGCCGCTGCCTCCGCCTGTCCTATATCCGCATCGCCCGCAGAATTTGGTGTCAGTCGTCAGGCCGGTCCCGCAGATCGCGCATGATGCCATATGTCGCCCCCGTCCATGCTCGCCGGAGCCGCGACCAGGCGATCGATCCGTCTCAAAGCAGCTCGCTCAGCATCCCGCCAGCCATGCTCTGCGCCTGACTAACGGCCCAATAGGCGCACAGCATGACGAACAGCAGCGCATTGGCCATCACCATTGCCATCATGCCCAAATAATAGCCGGTGGCATTGGCCAGCCCGCGCCCGGTGTTGAGCGCCATGATGGCCAGCCCGATCGTCGCCGGTAGCAGGATGATGGCCAGCACTGCGGGAACGATAAATGCCAACAGCAACGCCAATAGCGCGCCGCCACCCCACATCAGCGATGTCTTGAGCTGCTGGTCCATACCATCGTAAAATTGGCGGGCGGCTTGTGATGCAACGCTGCCGATGGCGGCGGTGCTGGCCGCGACGACAGCAGTGCCGCAACCCGTGCAATGCGAATTACCTTGCGTGACGGCCGTGCCGCAATTTTGACAGAACATCGATTTCCCCCCTGATTCGTAGCCGATCCGCCCCCGGACCGGATAAGCCATAGTCGGTCAGCCATGCTGACCAGCAACTGAATGCTGCCGTAAGCCGTTATTCAGCGCAATAGGGTGCATGGGTCATACATAGTTGGCGAGTAGCTGCCGAACATCGACCCGTGCCCTCAACCGACTTGCCAACAGATATATTCCGCCCAGCTTGCGTTGAACGAACAACAGATCGGCGGCCGGCGTATGCCAGGCTTCGCGATCGGCGGCTACAGCAAGGCCCCGCTCGCGCATGGCCGCAACGAATTCGGGAGCGCCGAAATCGAAAGCACCTTCGCTAGAAAAGGGGGCGATCGCAGCGGCAATCATCGCATCTATCGCGGCACGGTGGCGGGTGATGGCGGCGGTGCCGATCATGCCGTTGGCGAGTGCTGCATCCCGTGCCGCATCGACATCGCCGGTCAGTGTGGCAGCGAACAATCGGCGATAGCCGTTGCTCAGTGCTTCGGGGATATCCCGCGCCGCGCCGAAATCGAGCAACACAATCCTGCCGTTCCCGCCGTCGCCGTCAGCCGGCTGATAGCGATAATTGGCGAAATTCGGGTCGGTCTGCATCACGCGAAAATCGAACAATTCGCGCAGGGTTAGCTCGCACAACAGCGTCACCACCCTGTCGCGAGTTGCTTGCGGTGCATCGGTCAGGGCTTCGATCGGTTGCCCGTCGATAAACGCCATCGCCAGCACATCCGGGCCGCTCAGCGCAGCATGTGCCAGTGGCACGATGAAATCGTCGTCATCGGCCAGCAACCTGCCGAACAACCGCAGATACTCTGCCTCGCGCGCATAATCGGCCTCATCATGTAACTGCCGCTTGGCCTCGGTCAGCAGCGGCGCGATATCGATCGCGGGCGGCAGCAGCCGCGAAACTCGCAACAGCGTCGCAACATTGTCGACGTCACTGTCGATGCTCGCCTTCACCCCCGGATACTGCACCTTGACCGCCAGTCTGGTGCCATCCGGCAGCGTCGCCCGGTGCACCTGACCGATCGATGCAGCCGCAAAGGCGCGCGGCTCGAACCGCTGGAACCGCAATCGCCAGCCCTTGCCCCAATGTTTGTCCAATACCGTCAGCAACTGGCTGGCCGGCATATGCTGCGCGTCCGCGCGCAACCGGGCGAGAATGTCGGATAGTTCGCGCGGCAGGAAATCGCCCGCGTCGAGCGACAGCATCTGCCCCAGCTTCATTGCCGCACCGCGCAAATTGGCCAGCTGGTCGGTTACTCGCCGTGCGTTGGCCGGAGTAAGGATTAGATCATCGAGGCTGGGGCGTTCGCCATCGGCGAGTCGCCGTGCGCCTTCCGCCAGCATGCCCGCGCCGATCCCGGCCGCCATGCCGCCGAAGCGGGCCAAGCGAGAAATGCGACCGGAGGGAACGGCGCGGCCGGGCGAATATCGGGGAGGAAGTGCCATCCGCAGTAGATAGTGTGTGCCCGCTGCGATAATTAGCTGGTCTAGGGTCGGGACCTTAAGACCAGTTGTTCAATCGTCCCACACCGGCGCCTCGCGCCGCCGTGGATCGCGGACCTTGCCGATCAGCAGCGCCACCGCCGCCAATGTCAGCACCGCCGCGGTGGTCAGCAGGGCATCGCTGCTCGCCCACAGCAACAGTAATCCGCCGACCAGGGGCGCAATGGCAGATACGCCGCCTTCGACCATCGTCGATAGCGCGATACGCATCGGCAGATCTTCTCTGGTGCCGAATTCGAGCACCATCGTCTGTGCGCTCATGCCATAGCCCGCGCCGCCGATGCCGAAGGCGGCGAAAGCGGCGATGGTCATCTCGCGCGACGCGGCGAATTCGAGCAGACCCAGCCCCAATAAAACGAAGCCGAGGCTGGCGATGAAGGTGGCGCGATAGCCCGTACGGTCGCCCATCACCCCCCAGGCTAGGTTGGACAATGTGTCGGCACCGAGGAAGGCGAGGCTCAGCAAACCAACTGTGGTGCCGTCGAGCGGCATCGTCCGTGTCGCAATCAGAATATAGAAGGGCGCAGCGATCCGCCCGGCCATCGCGCACCCCTGGGCGATCATGAACCAGCGATAATCGCGGTCCTCTAGCAAAGCGGGAATATCGCGCAGCCGCGCCCGCATCCCTACCGCTTCACGCACCGCTGGCGCATCCGGCTCGACCACGCCCCATTGCAGCGCCATCAGGCCGAGACTGGTGAGGACGAAGGCAAACAGAAAGGTCGTCGCATAGCCGTTGCCGAGCGCGTTGGCATCGATCAGATATTTGCCCGCCGCATAGGAAAGGACGGCGGCAACCGCCCCGCCCATCAGATTGCGCGCGCCCTGCAACCGCCCGCGTCGGTCGGTCGGGATCAGCTTGGAAATCACCATCTGAAAGGCAACCCGCTGCATCCCGTTGAACAAACCCAGCGCCGCAAGGCAGAATAAAGTTGCCAGCACCAGGGCGATGCCGCCCATCAGAAACCCCGCGACGGCAATCCCCAGCACCGCCAGCCGCATCAACGTGCCGAAACGGATCGCTGCGGGCAATATCCGCTTGCGATGCTCCAGACTTGCCGCGCTCCAGATTGGCGAAACAAGCAACCCCAACTGGATCAACGCCTGCCCCAGCCCGACTATGAAGGCGCTGCCCGAAATCAGCTGGAGATAGGCGGGCAGCAGCGTTGGCGCATAGATGATGCGAAACCCCGTCATCCCCAGCATGCCATGGATGAAATTGGCGATCATGTTGCGGCGGAGATTGGCCTCGACCTCGGCAGCGAAGTGCGCCTCGCGGGTGGCGCGGGAGGGAGAGGAGGCGTCGGCCATGCTGAGATGCTGTGGCGGGCACTGTAAGGAGAGGCAAGTGGCTATGCGATTGCGCGGCGATTTGCGCTAAAGCTCGACGATGATCGATAAATCTTTCCGTTGCTCTGATCCGATGGTGGTCGGAGTGGAGCGCCTCGCATGGTCCGACGCCCATCTCGCCGACATCGCCCTGCCGACCGGCACAATGCGCCTGACCCGCAGCGTCGCCTCCGGCCTCACCCGCTCGCCGCTCGACCCACCCGGCACTTTCTGGGGCGTCGGAGATCGGGGGCCGAACATCAAGCCGGGGGACGCAGCGGCGCTTTATGGGGTTGCGGCGGTGCGGCATCTGGCGGCCATCGACGGCGCGAAGATCATGCCCTTGCCCGGCACCGGTCCGGCGCTCGCGCGCTTCCGGGTGCGCGACGATGCGGTCGAGTTGGAATCGGTGGTCGAACTGACCGGCGCGTCCGGCCGCGCCATCGGCGGGCTGCCCGTGCCTTATGGTCCCCATGCCGAGCGCGAGCCGGTGTTCGATCTGTCGGGCGCAGCGCTGCCGACCGATCCGAACGGCGCGGACAGCGAGGGGATCGCCGCACTGCCCGACGGCACATTCTGGATTGCTGAGGAATATGGACCTTCGCTGTTGCGCGTGACGCGCGATGGCCGGGTGTTATTGCGCTGGGTCCCGGAGGAGACGGCGGCCTGTTTCGCCGGTGCGGATTATCCGGTGGTCGAGGCGCTGCCCGCGCTGGCTGCATCACGCAAGCTCAATCGCGGTTTCGAAGGCGTAGCGGCGTCGCCCGATGGCGCACAGCTGTTCGTCGCCTTCCAGAGTCCGCTTGCCCACCCTAACCGCGAAGCGCACGACGACAGTCGCCATGTCCGCATCTGGCAACTCGACGGCACCAACGGCGCGCTGAAAGCCGAATATATCTACCCGCTCGACGACCCCGCCAACTTCCGGCGTGATGCTGCGGCGGGGCGGGTGCGGCGCAATGATATCAAGATCAGCGAACTTGTGTGGGTTGGCGATGGCGCGTTGCTGGTGCTCGAACGGGTGACGCAGAGCACAAAAATCTATCGGGTGCAGATCGACCCGGCAAAGGTTGCCCCTACAGCGCTGGGCGACCCGGCCACGCGCCCGACGCTCGAACAGATGACGCGCAAGGATATCGGTCGGGCTAAACTACCGCTGCTCGATAAACAGCTCATCCTCTCGACCGACGACTGGCCTCAAATCTGCGGCGACTTGGAGGGCATGATCCTGCTCGCGCCCAATGAATTGCTCTTCTCCAACGACAGCGATTTCGGCATCGAGGGCGCGGAAACGATGTTCTGGCGGGTGCGGTTCGATGGGGCGGTCGGATAGGCTACCGCCCCCTCAATATCCTCCCAGCCGTGCGAAGCGGTCGCGCAGGAAGGCGCTGCTGCCCCACGTCTGCTCCAGCGGACGCGCGCGCTTCATGTAAAAAGCCAGATCATATTCGTCGGTCATGCCGATGCCGCCGTGTAGCTGGATCGCCTCGCGGCTCATGACATGCAGCGTGTCGTTGGCGCGGGTCTTGGCCAAGGCAGCGGCCTGACCGACATCCATGCCGCCATCCAGCTGCGTCAACGCCGTTTCTATTGCCGACCTAGTCAGCTCGATGTCGCCGAACAGCCCCGCCATGCGATGCTGCAAAGCCTGGAATGTCGCGAGAACCTGCCCGAACTGGACGCGCTGCTTGAGGTAATCGAGCGTCGTGTCGAATGCTTGCAGCGTCATGCCAAACATCTCGCACGCGGCGATAATGCGCGCGCGGTCCAAGACATGATCGAGTAAAGCATCGCCGCCATCGCCGAGCTTGTCTGCGGCCGCGCCATCGAACGTGATTTCCGCATGGCTGCGGAAATCGACCATGTGGCGCCGCGAGCGGGTGATGCCGGCCCCATCTCCTGATTCCCCCCCATCGACCAGATAGAGTCCGTCTTTGGCCGCGACGACGAACAGTTGCGCCGAGTCACCTTCGGCGACAAACGCTTTGGTCCCGGTCAGCTTACCGTCGGCGACGGTCGTCGCAATCGCCGCTGGATCATGCCGCGGTCCTTCATCGACCGCCAGCGTCGCAACCAGACTGCCATCGGCGATGCGCGGCAAAAAGAGCGCCTTTTGCGCCTCGCTGCCACCCAATATGATCGCCGAAGCGGCAATCGCGGTGTTGGCCAGTGGACTCGCGGTTAGCGTCCGCGCGCTCTCCTCGACGACGAGGCCCAAGCTCATCCAGCCGAAATCGGAGCCACCATGCGCCTCGGGAATGATGATCCCCGACCAGCCCATCGCCGCCATCTCGCCATAGACCGCCGCGTCAAATCCTGCCGCCTCGCCCGCATCGCGCACCGCGCGCCACTTCGCCACCGGGCTCTCGTTCCGCACCCAGGTCTGCGCCATGTCCCGCAGCATGACCTGCTCTTCGCTCAATTTTGCCATTGGTCTTCCCTCGATCTCACATTGCGCTCAGGCTGAGCTTGTCGAAGCCTCTGCCCGACCTGCCCCGCACCCTTCGACACGCTCACGGTGAGCGCGGTTGGTGCTTGGCCATCCGAACTATTGGTGGTCCAGCATCCCCAATATCCGCTTGGCGACGATATTGGTCTGGATCTCGGTCGATCCGCCGTAAATCGTCGTCGCCTTGCCGAACAACCATGCACGGGTCGCTTCGATCTGCGCATGGGTAAAGCCTTCGCCCTCCCAGCCGAGCCCCTGCATCCCGAGGATTTCGATCAACAGCTCGCTCTTTTCCTGCATCAGCTTGGTGCCGCTGGTCTTGAGAATCGACGAAGCGACGGAAACCCCACCTTCGGCCTGCACCCGAATCGCGGTGGCAAAAAAGGCGCGTTGATCCATCTCGAAGCGGATGATCCGCAGCCGCAATTCGGCATCGGCGATCCGCCCCTCGCTGTCGACGCCGCGCGATTCCTTGGCGAGATCGGACAGCGATACGCCGCCCGCCATCATCCGGCCGCCGCCCGAGATGTTGGTGCGCTCATGCTGGAGCAGGCGCTTGCCGATGGTCCAGCCCTGACCCTCGGTGCCGACCAGATTGGCCTTGGGCACCTTCACATTGGTGAAAAATGTTTCGCAGAACGGCGACATGCCGCTGATCATCTTGATCGGCTTTACGTCGACGCCGGGGGCATCCATGTCGATCAGCAGGAAGGATATGCCGTTATGCTTGTCCGACTTGTCGGTACGCACCAGCGCAAAGCATTTGTCGGCCCATTGCCCGCCACTGGTCCAGGTTTTCTGCCCGTTGACCAGATAATGATCGCCCATATCCTCGGCGAACATCTGGAGGTTTGCGAGGTCGGACCCGGCGTTGGGTTCCGAATAGCCCTGGCACCAGCGCACTTCAGCCTTGCAGATCGCCGGGATGTGCTCGGCCTTCTGCGCCTCGTTGCCATATTCGAGCAGCGTCGGCCCGAACATCATTACGCCCATACCGCCGATAGGATTCGACGCACCGGCGCGGGCGAACTCCTGGTTGACGATCTTCGCTTCCGCTGCGGAAAGGCCACCGCCGCCATATTCCTTCGGCCATGTCGGCGTACCCCAGCCCTTGGTGCCGACAGCGATGCGCCAGGCCTCTTTGTCGGCCGACTTGTCCGACGGCCCCTCGAGCGCCGAAAGCGACATATCGACGCCTTTCAGCGACGCGGGAAAATTCTCTGCGATCCAGACGCGTACCTCTTCGCGCAAGGCGTCGAGTTCATGCACGGGGGGACGGTCTTCGGCGAGCGTGGCCATGTCTCTCTCCACTGCGCGGCGGCACCATAGCCGCTTTCACGCAAATCCAGCCGCCAGCATAACGGTTTTTCGAAAAGGCTCAAGCGGGACTTTACGTTAACGTCAACCGAGCAGGATAGAGCGGATAATCGTTGCGACGACCGCAAGCGCGGCGATGCTCAGTGCCCAGATGCCGACGAACCAGCCGAGTTTGCGGACAGCATCGCGCATCAATGATACCCGTCCTCGCCGACCTTGCCGCGAAACACCCAATAGGCCCATGCGGTGTAACCGAGGATAATCGGCACCATGATCAACGCCCCGACCAACATGAATAGCTGGCTGTCATAGGGTGCTGCTGCATCCCAGATACTGACGCGTCCGGGAATGACATCGGGGAACATCGATACCGCAAGGCCAATCATGCACAGGCCGAATAGCGCCAGAACATAGAGGAAAGGTGCGACCTCGCTCCGCTTCGCCAGCGCCCGGAAAAACAGGAATGTCACCGCCGCTGTCGCCAGCGGAATCTGCGCGGCCGCGATCACACCGGGAAAATCGAACCAGCGCCGCCAATATTCGCCTTCGAGAAAGGGCGTTGCGGCACTGACCGCGACGATAGCAAAGATTAGCCCGATGCCCAGCGGTTTTGCCAGCGCGAACGCCTTGTCCTGAACCGGCCCTTCGGTCTTCATAATGAGCCAGCACATGCCCAGCAGCGCATAGCCGATGACTAGCCCCGCTCCAGTCAGCAGCGAGAAGGGCGTCAGCCAGTCCCACCAGCCGCCGGCATAGGCACGACCCGACACTTCGATGCCTTGCAACAACGCACCCAGCGTGATGCCCTGCGCCATCGTTGCCACCAGCGATCCGCCGGTGAACGCGATGTCCCAAGCCGCCCGATGCGCCGGGTCGCGCCAGCGGAACTCAAAGGCGACGCCGCGCAGCACCAGCCCCAGCAGCATGGCGATCAGCGGTGCATAAAATGCGGGCAGAATGATCGCATAAGCCAGCGGAAACGCCGCGAGCAGACCGCCGCCGCCGAGCACCAGCCACGTCTCGTTGCCATCCCATACCGGCGCGATGCTGTTCATCGCCATGTCGCGCTCCTTGCCGACGGCAAAGCGGGGAAACAGGATGCCGATGCCGAGATCGAACCCGTCCATTACGACATAAGCGGCGATGGCGAAGGCGATGATGCCCGCCCAGACGATGGTGAGGTCGATCATGTCGCGTCTCCGCCGGTCGCCTTGTCCGGTACCCCATCGCCGCTCGCCACTTGCGCCGCCGGGGTAATCCCGGCCGAACGGATTGGTGCGTCGCTGGGCACGCTTTCATGCGCTTCGGGCGGTTTGGCGGCGAGGCGGAACAGATACCAAATGCCGATACCGAAAACTATGAAATAGACGATGACGAACGCCGCCAGCGAGGCCGCGACGGCAGGCGCATCGAGAGGCGACGCGCTGTCGGCGGTGCGCAGCACACCATAGACGGTGAACGGCTGACGCCCGACCTCGGTGGTCACCCAGCCCGCCAGCACGGCGATGAACCCGCTCGGCCCCATCGCCACGGCGGCGCGGTGCAGCCACGGCCAGTCGTAGAGCTTCTTGCGTGCTCGCGCCGTCAGGCTCCACAGGCCGATGCCCAGCATGGCAAAGCCCAACCCGACCATGATGCGGAAAGACCAGAAAACGATGCCGACCGGCGGCTCGTCGCCATCGGGGATGGTATCGAGCCCAGCCATCGGCGCGTCGAGATCATGCTTGAGGATCAACGACGACAATTTGGGAATTTCGATGGCGTAGCGCACCGTCTTTGCTTCGCTGTCGGGAATGCCGAACAGGATCAATGGTGCACCGTCGGGGTGGCTTTGATAATGCCCCTCCATCGCCATGATCTTTGCAGGCTGGTATTCGAGCGTGTTGAGGCCGTGGAAATCGCCCGCGATGATCTGCAACGGCGCGACCAGCGCGGCCATCCACATCGCCATCGAGAACATTGTGCGCGCGCCGGGGTTGGCGCGGTCCTTGAGCAAATGCCACGCCCCGACTGCGCCAACAGCGAAGGCTGTGGTCAGGTATGCGGCCAGCACCGTGTGCACCAGCCGATAGGGAAAGCTGGGATTCCAGACGATGTCCCAGAAACCGTTGGCGGGAACGAATTGCCCGACCTCATTGAATGTATAGCCGACCGGCGTCTGCATCCAGCTGTTGACCGACAATATCCAGAATGCCGAGATAAAGGTGCCGATGGCGACCGCCAGCGTCGCGACGAAATGCAGCTTCTTGCCGACCTTGTTGATGCCGAACAGCATCACGCCGAGGAATCCCGCCTCGAGAAAAAAAGCGGTGAGCACCTCATAGGCCATCAGCGGACCGATCACTGGCCCCGCTTTATCGGAGAGCACCGACCAGTTGGTGCCGAACTGATAGGCCATGACGATGCCCGAGACGACGCCCATGGCGAACACCACCGCAAAAATCTTGAGCCAGTAGCGATAGAGGTTGGCGTACACCCCCTTGCCGGTCGCCAGCCACAGTCCCTCCAGCACCGCCAGATAGCTGGCGAGACCGATCGAGAAGGCGGGAAACAGGAAATGGAAGCTAACCGTAAAGGCGAACTGGATACGCGCGAGCAGCAGGGCGTCGAGATCGGGCATCATGGCCTCATTGCAGCGAGGCCGATGCTGGATGGCACCACAGCCTGTGCTGGCTGGCCGATAGACTTAAGCGCGATTCGCTTCGATTGCCATCATGGGAATGTGAAATGCATTTTGTGCAACTTGCGAGCCGCAGTCGGCAAAACAAGGACGGCGCACGAAGCGGGTGCTTCGTGCGCCGTTTTTGCCGATAGAGGGGTCCGTCGGCAAATTCGAAAAGATCAGTTCTTTTCGGTGGTCATTTCGCTCGGAGCGATTTCACCATTGTCGTCCATCTTGTTGGCGGCTTCTTCGCCGGCGTTTTCGATGGCGTCAGCCTTGTTTTCCATCATGTCTTCGCCAGCTTCGGTCGGCATGGCGTCGGCCTGCTCTTCGACCATATCGGCCTGGGCTTCGGCATTGTCTTCGACTGCGTCGGCAGCAGGGCTCTGGCAAGCGGCCAGCGACAGCGTAGCGGCGGCGATGGTCGTCATGAGGATAGATTTACGCATGAATATTACTCCCGTGAAACCCCCGTTTGGGTTGCAGGGGAAAACAGGGCAGACGAGAGATGGTTCCAGTCGAATTCAAAAAAATGCAATATCGTCGTTGTGGATCCCGTCATGATCCGATCAAGTGCAGCCGTGTCTGCCGCCCGTCGATATAGCGCAGGCTGCCACCGTCGAAGAATGCATCGACCTCCAGTCTGAACGGTATCCGCTGGCCATCCCATTCGGGCACCGGGCGAGTGTTGGCCAGCTCGATCGACCAGGCAGTGTCGACACGGACCGGCCCCGCACCACGGTTGCTGGCACTCTGGTCGTCCCAGAAACCAACCGCCGGACCTGCGCCATGGCCATGAAAACCGATCGGGTGCGTATAGATCGTCGGATCGAGCCCCGAAGCGATGGCGCTCTCCCGCGCCGCCGCCAGCACATCATTCCCTGACAGGCCGGTGCGAAAGCTTCCGGTCAGTGCGTCCTGCACAGCGTTAGCGGCAGCGATCCCGGCGCGAAGCCCCTCTGGCGCGTCACTTTCGCCGGGCTTCAGCACATAGGCTAGCTGCTGGGTGTCGGTGGCGAGCCCCATATACATGATCCCGAAATCCGACCAGATCAGGTCACCCGGCAGGATGACGGTGTCGCCATCCAGTTCTCCGCTCTCGCCCTTGCGGAACACCGCTATAGAGGGATGGAACCAGACGCCGAGGCCCATCCCGGCGACGCGCTGCCGCAGCCACCATTGCACATCGGCGGTGGTCGTCCTCCCTGGCGTAATCACCCGGTTCGACAGCGCCTCGCCCAATATCGCATGCGCCGTACGCATGATCTGCGGATAGAGCGCCATCTCGCGCGGCGTGCGCGTCTGCAACCAATCGACCGCCAGCGTCTCGCCCGACACCACCCGATCGCGCAACTGCGCCGGGATGGCAGCGACGGTCTCGTCATACTGGCTCGCGGTCATGCCGTCGCCGAACGCGGTCAGCGATGAGCGGTTAAGCGCGATGCGACGCGGCTCGCGCTCGGCGATGATGGCGGACAATGCCGCCCATTGGTTGGGCTGCTCCGCCGGGTTCCAGGCGGGTTGAAACAATCCGCCCAAACCATAGCGGCTGACCGTCAGCCGCTCGACGGGCCGCCCTTCGCCCGGATCGTAGAACACCAATATCGTCCGCCGTCGCGCATGGAAACTCGTCGCGTCGAGCATCGTCGAAACGACGGTGTCCTCCATATATTCACGCGCGACCAGCACCCACATATCGATACCCTGTTCGCGCATCAGCTGTGGCACCAGCGTATCGAGCCGCTCGCGCAGGATCGCGTTGCGCGTCTCGGCTTGCGCGCGCAGCGTCGGTACGGGCGGGACGGTCAGCGGCGCTGTCTGAGCGATGGCGGCGCTGGCGAGCAGCAGCGCCATGCAGGGCAGGGCGACTCTGTAGATCATTTTCATTTCAATATCCCCAAGGCGCAGGCGGCGCATCGACGCTGCGTGTCAGATCGAACTCCACTCGGAAATGCCGCGCATTCTCGCCCGTCCGACGCAACTGATAGGCGAAGCGCGCACCCGGCACGACCTCGACCGTCCAGACATTGGTCACCGATCGCGCCAGCCCCTCGCGCCGGAACGTGGCAATGCTCTCCGCATCCACCGGAAAATTCTGAACCGTCGCGATGCCCAGCGTCGCCGTGTCACCGCCATATAGCGTTACCGCATCGAGACTGCCGTCCTCATGGCGATGATCATGTTTCAGCCGCAGGCCGTTCGCGGTGCGGGTAATCACCCATGTCCGCGACCGGTCCCAGCCGCCGCCGTCGGTGCCGACATGGAAAGGCACGCGGATTTCGCTGTCGCTGCACGTCGCCACATGCATCACCATCGCCTTGCCGACCATATCGGCATCCGCCGCCTCGTTCGTAACCAGCCGCCCGGCAAAGGCCTGCCCGCACAGGCTGCGCAGATTGGCGAAGAAGCTGTCGGCGGGTCGCGGCGGCGGGGCGGTGGCGCAACCGGTCAGGGCTAGCGACAGGGCGAGGAAAATCGAGACATGGTTCATCGCCCCAGCTTTGCCCGCGCCGCCGCCCGCCGACAAGGCTTGCCTTGCCGCCAACGCGTCGCCAAGGTCGGTTGCAAAGCGAAACGGGAGGCGGCGGATGGCATCGACGGTATCGGCGGTAATCGGATGACCGGCGCTACGACCGGCACCATGCGTGCAGTCGTCGTGGATTCACTCGCCGATGCTTTCGGGGGCACATTAGTGCGGGAGACACCGACCCCCCACCCCGCCTCGAACGAAGCCCTCATCCGCATCCGCGCAGCCGCGATCAACTTCCCCGATCTGTTGATGACGCACGGAGCCTATCAGTTCAAACCCGATCTGCCCTTCATCGCCGGTATGGAATTTTCCGGAGAAGTCGTCGCGGTTGGCCTGGGCGCGGACCCTGCGCTGATCGGTCAGGCGGTCATCGGTGGCGGTAAGACCGGTGCCTTCGCCGAATATGCTGCTGTGCCGGCCACGAACCTCAGGCCCAAGCCCGAACGGCTCAGCTGGGCACGGGCCGCCGCCTATTCCGCCACCTATCTCACCGCTTGGGTAACGCTGGTCCGCAAAGGCGCATTACAGCCCGGCGAATGGCTGCTGGTGCACGGCAGTTCGGGCGGCGTCGGGCTTGCCTGCGTCGATCTGGCCAAGCATCTCGGCGCGCGCGTCATCGCAGCGGGCAGTTCGGACGCCAAGCTGGCAGCCGTCGCGGCGCTCTACGCCCCCGAAGCGACGGTCAATGTCTCCAACGGCTTTCGCGAGCGGGTGAAGGAACTTACCGGCGGGCGAGGCGCGGACATCATCGTCGATCCGGTCGGCGGCGATGTCTTCGACGAATCGACGCGCTGCATCGCCTTTGACGGACGGCTGATGGTGGTCGGCTTCACCAGCGGTCGCATTCCGAGCATCGACGCCAATATGCCGCTGATCAAGGGCTATTCGGTGATCGGCGTCCGCGCCGGAGAATATGGCCGACGCTTCCCCTCTCGCGGCGCAGAGCATATCGCCGCGATCGACCGGCTCGCCGCAGAAGGGGTCATCACCCCGCATGTCCACGCCGAGCTGCCGCTCGAGCAATGGCGTGAGGGTTTCGACATGCTGGCCGGGCGCACCGTCGTCGGCAAGGTCGTGCTGGTGCCATAATTCTTAAACTCGTCGATATGAAATCAAAACTCAGGAGAGAGAAAAATGAAAGCCATCCAAACCCGCCACCCGACCAGCCTCGACAGTCTGGCCTATGTCGATTTGCCCGATGCGCCCGCACCCGGCCGCGGCGAGATCAGCGTCCGCATCCGCGCGAGTTCGCTCAACTATCATGACTTTGCCGTCGTCACCGGCATGATCCCTTCCGCCGAAGGCCGCGTGCCGATGTCCGACGGCGCGGGTGAGGTTACCGCCGTCGGCGAAGGCGTCACCGATTATGCCGTCGGCGATTCGGTCGTCTCGACCTTTTTCCCCTACTGGCTCGACGGCACCGCGCCGCTCACCGCTTTCCGGCAGGTGCCGGGCGACGGCATCGACGGCTACGCCCGCGAATCCGTCACCGCACCGACGACCTGGTTCACCAAACCGCCCAAAGGCTACACCGATGCCGAGGCCGCCACGCTGACCTGCGCTGGCCTTACCGCATGGCGCGCGCTCGTCGTCGATGGCCACATCAAGGCCGGATCGACGGTGCTGGTGCAGGGCACCGGCGGCGTGTCGATCTTTGCGCTGCAATTCGCCAAAGCGATGGGCGCGATAGTGATCGCCACCTCCTCGTCCGACGCCAAACTCGAGCGGCTCAGGGCGCTGGGGGCCGACCATCTGATCAACTACAAGACCGAAGCCGCGTGGGGGATGAAGGCGCAGGAGATCACCGGCGGCGTCGGTGTCGATCATGTCGTCGAAATCGGCGGCGCGGGCACGCTCGACCAGTCGATCCTCGCCGCACGCATCGGCGGCCATGTCGCGCTGATCGGCGTGCTCGCCGGTTTCGCCGGACCGGTGATGACCTCGATGCTGATGGCGCGCCAGATCCGCGTGCAGGGGCTGACGGTCGGCAGCCGCCAGCAGCAGCTCGACATGATCGCCGGGATCGACGCTACCGGCATCAAACCGGTGCTCGATCGGTCATTTCCGCTGGCGAAGCTAGGAGACGCCTTTCGCCATCAGGCCAGCGGCACCCATTTCGGCAAGATCATCGTCGATATCTGACGCCATCCCAGTATTTCCCTCCCCTGCCAGCATCGTCATCGCTTTGGCAGGGGCGGGATCGTATTTGTTCAGGAGTCTTCCGTCATGTCGCTGCCTTTTTCGCTGGCCGGACGCACAGCACTGATCACCGGGGCGTCATCGGGCCTCGGCGCACATTTTGCCCGGCTTTATGCAACGGCCGGGGCCCGCGTCATCATCGGTGCGCGAAGGGTTGATCGGGTAACGGCGCTCGCCGATGAACTGAAAGCGGCCGGTTACGCCGCGCTCGCCGTCACGATCGACGTCACCGACGAAGCCTCGATCATTGCCGCCTACGATGCGGCAGAGGCGGCGTACGGCACTGTCGATACCATTGTCGCCAACGCCGGAACATCTGCCGCCGGTCGCTCAACCGACGTGCCCGCAGCCGATGTCGTGGCGATGGTCGCCGCCAATTTCACGGGTGCCTATCTGACCGCGCGCGAAGGCGCCAAGCGGCTCATCGCCGCAGGCAGTAAGGCCAGTGGCCGGGGCCGCGTCATCCTGATCGGATCGATCACCGCCGGTCTGACTGGGCAGGGCGATAGTGCTTACGCCGCCGGTAAGGCCGGAATTGCGCATATGGGCCGCAATCTGGCACGCGAATGGGTGCGGTCGGGCGTCAACGTCAATACCATCCAGCCCGGCTATATCGCCACCGAAATCGCCGGTGACTGGTTCGACACGCCCGACGGCAAGGCGCAAGTGGCGGCGTTCCATCGGCGGCGGATGCAGGACATCGCCAGCCTCGACGCGATGATGCTTTATTTCGCCAGCGACGCCAGCGCGATGGTCACCGGATCGACGATCACCGTCGATGACGGGCAGTCATTGTAGGGCGAAATTCCTACTTTGAGCATCGTAATGCTGAACTTGTTTCAGGATCCATGGCACTGTGACGCGGCCTCGTGCCATGGACCCTGAAACAAGTTCAGGGCGACGAGCAGTAGTTTCCCGGGGCATTGATCCGGGGTTCTAGCCGGTGTCTTTCGGCCCGGTATTTTCCGGGGAAGTTTCATTGCCTGACGCCCGCGCCTGCGCCTTGCGCTTGCGCAGGTTCGCGCGCAGCTGTTCTGCCAGCCGTGCCGCCCGCGCCGTGTCGCTTCCACCCAGCTTTTTTTCGCTCATTCGTTTATAATAGACCGGCAGAAACGTGTAGTTCAACCCGCGCCTTGACAGCGACAGGGCCGCCAGCCATAGGCCGCGCCTGTCCGGCGGGATTCGCCCCTGCGGCAGACAGCTGCTGCTGTAGCTCAGTGGTAGAGCGCGTCATTGGTAATGACGAGGTCGGGAGTTCAATCCTCCCCAGCAGCACCATTTTGCAACGATCCTGTTGAATTTATTCCGTCATTGCGAGCCGTTCGACGGCCTCGCAGGCGCTCGGGACAAACTGCGCGAAGCAATCTGGTGCGGCGGCGCTGCACAGCACTGGATGGGTCGGCCTGCGGCCCCGCTGCGCTCGCACGACGGAATGACATTTTGGGGTGTGGCTGGGTATGATGGTGGGCGTGGCAAGGATTGAACTTGCGACCCCTGCGATGTCAACACAGTGCTCTACCACTGAGCTACACGCCCACTCGAAGCGCCGCCACTAGAGAGGTCGGCCGGGCTTGGCAAGCCGCTAATCACGGCATTTCTCTATGCGCTACGGATATTTCACGCGCTGCCCAAACCGCGCACCCCGGCGAACAGACTGTCGACCTGGCGGACCAGATCCTTGAGGTGGAACGGCTTCGAGAGCAACCGTGCCTCGGGCATTGCGTCATTGGCTTGCAGCGCGACAGCAGCGAAACCGGTGATGAACATCACCTTGGGTGCCGGGTCGAGCGCCTGCGCCCTTTGCGCCAGTTCGATCCCGTCCATTTCGGGCATGACAATGTCGGTCAACAGCAGATCGAACGTGCCCGAATTGACCAGATCGAGAGCCTCGCGCCCGGTCGCCGCGGTCGCGACGCTATAGCCGCTGCGTTCCAGCGCACGCGCCAGATAGGCCCGCATCGCGTCATCGTCTTCGGCGAGGAGTATGCGGATCATAAGTGGTGACGGTCCCCGAACAAGCGTGGAGCTGCGGTATAAGGCATCCGCATCTCACTCACATCGTGTAGCGCAGCGACCTTAACAGTTTCTAGCCCTCCGATAACAAACTGGGCCCAACGAATTGGCGCGAATCGATGGACAGTGCATAAGCCGCGCCCGTGACACCGCCACCATTCCACATCATCGGCCCGCATGTGCCGCACCGCCCCGTGGTGATCAGCGTGCCGCATGCCGGGCGCACCTATCCGCCCGAGCTGCTGGCAGCCGCGCGGGTGTCGCGCGCGGTGCTCGAACGGTTAGAGGACCGCCACGCCGATGCACTCGCGCAGGCCGCCGCAGCGGCGGGATTTACCGTGATCGTCGCGGATATGGCGCGCGCCTGTATCGACCTCAACCGTGACGAGAATGAGTGGGACAGCCAGTTGCTGGCCGATGCCATGACCGGTGGCGCGACCAATTTCCGCGTTCGGGCGGGGCTGGGGATCGTGCCGACGCGCTTGCATCAGGCGGGCGAATTATGGCGGCAGCGGCTGTCGCGGGCCGAACTGGAAAGCCGGCTGGAAACGGTGCACCGACCATGGCACCGGTCGATTGCGCTGCTGCTTCAGGCGGCGCGGCGGCGGTTCGGCGCGGCACTGATGATTGATCTCCATTCGATGCCGCGCCAGCCGGGCGGCGCACCGCAATTCGTCATCGGCGACCAGCACGGCCAGACCGCGTCCGTCGAACTGGTCGATCGCCTGCTCGGACTCGCCGAAGGCCAAGGGCTCAGCGTCGCGCGCAACGCGCCCTATGCGGGCGCACATGGGATCATGCGCCACGGGCGGCGCGACAGCACGGTCGAAGCGGTGCAACTGGAGTTCGACCGCAGCCTTTATCTGACCGCCAACGGATCGCCCGACGCAACGCAAGCCGCATTTTTGGGCGGTCTGGTGGCACGGTTGGCGATGCTAGCGGAGGATTATATCACCGGTCGTGCCGACATCCCGATGGCGGCCGAGTAACCAATAAAAAACCGCTCCGCGAATTACGCGGCCAATAACCTAATAAAAAACCGCCCCGCGAAATTCGCGGGGCGGCCAGGGTCCAGGGAGGAGACACCCCTAAGGGCATCCGTCGCTGCGCCGGTAAGGGGGGGAACCGGGAAAGCAGCGACTTTCGAAAGATAGGCCAGCATCCGCCGCGCTTCAAGGGGCGTTTTGCGAAGCGCTCGCAAGCCATGAAATGCAACACCCCGGAACAGGCCCGGGGTGAAACACGCGCAAATCTGCGGGTAACGACCGATCAGTTGACCGGCATCAGGTCCGGAACCGGCATCTTGCCCGCCGCCATCTGCTCGGCGAAAATATCCTTCATCAGCTGCAATGAGAACAGATGCGCATAGAGCAAAGGCAACATACCGCTCTGCGAAATCTTGCGCAGCGCGTCGCCCCGAAGATCCTTGAGCTTTTCCTCGTCGATCATGCGGAAGCCGCGATAGACATAGGGCTTGTCGCTGCCGTCAGTCTGGATGGCGACCTCTCCGTCCATCAATATGTCGAGCTTGTTCAACTCTTCCATGAACGCGGCGGTGCGGGCACCGGCCTGTTCGAATTGCTCGCAAAAGCCGAGGATGGCTTTGGTCGCTTCCGAAGGCTGGTCGCCGTCGAACAATGGATTGCCTTCGATATCGGGGCCAAGGCCAGGTGCAGACGGGTCGAAGCACAGCGACAGTTCGTCGGTGTCAGGGCGCAGTTTGGCCAGCAAGAAGGGATAGCGGCGGATGTATGCGGGGATATAGACCGGCTTCGATACTGTACCTTCGGCATCGACGAACATGTTGATGCCTTCGTTCAGGCCCATCAGCACCAGCGGCACCGACTGTGCACCCGCCGAAAAGACGATCGGGAAAAATCGGCCAGCGGCGACAAATTCATCGACGGTGATCGGAATGGCGTGTTGGTTGGCAAGGAAAGGTGCCTTGCTCTGCGTCTGGATTTTCCAGTCGGCGTGGCTGCTGCTCGACAGCGGAACCAGATCGTTGAAGAACAGGGGCAGGTTGGGCACGGTGGCCATTCGGGTCACTCCATCAAGAAATTTTATGGCAGATCGGGGCAACCACCGCCCCCAGACGAAGCGCAGCCCTTATTGCGGGATGCGGCGCGGCGCAAGATGGGGCCGCGTGACGAAGCCGTTTGCCCCCAACTACCCCCGCGCTCACCCTGAGCTTGTCGAAGGACCCAGCGCCATGGCTTCGACAAGCTCAGCCCGAGCGCGGTTCGGAGCGAGGTTCAATCCGGCACCAGTACCCCGGCATTGAACATCCCCGCCGGGTCCATCGCCGCCTTCAACGCGCGCAGCACCTGCAACCGCGCCGGATCGCCGACCTCCGCCAGCAACGCGCATTTCACCCGGCCGATGCCATGCTCCGCGCTGATCGATCCGCCGCGCGCCAGCGCCTCGTCATAGACCAGGCGGCTGGCGGCGGTGCCGAACTCGGCGATCCACGCCTCCGCATCGACGCCGCTGGGCGGACGTACATGATAATGGACGTTGCCGTCACCCAGATGTCCGAACGGCAGGCTGGTCGCACCGGGAAAGGCGGCGGCGATCTTGGCGGGCACGCTCTCGATATAGTCGGGCATCGCCGCCACCGGCACGCTGATGTCATGCTGAATGGCGGGTCCGACCGCACGCTCGGCTTCGGAAATCGCATCGCGCAGCTTCCAGAAAGCGGCGGCCTGCGCTTCGGAGGCAGCGATGGTCGCATCGTCGATCAGATCGGCTTCCAGCAGCGCTTCGAGCGCGGTCTGGAGCCGCTCCACCGGATCGGGTTCGCGCGCCGCCGCGACAACCTCGACCAGCACATGCCAGGGTGATGGCGCGGTCAATGGCGCGCGGGAGTCTGGGATATGCTCGATGATATTGTTCAGCGCCACCTGCGGGATGATTTCGAAACCCTCCAGCGCCGCACCCAATTGTGGCTCCAGCGCGCGCAAAACGCTAAGTGCTCGCGTTGGTGTGTCGACCGCCAGCCAGCCGACCGCGCGCGCCGCCACCCCCGGCACCAGCCGCAGCGTCACCCCGGTAACGACGCCCAGCGTGCCTTCCGCTCCGATGAATATCTGCTTCGGGTCCGGCCCCTGATTGTCCTTGGCCAACGGAACCATCAGGTCGAGCAGGCTGCCATCGGCCAGCACCACCTCAACTCCGGCAATCAGAGCACGCATCGTCCCGTGGCGCAGCACCTGCGTCCCGCCGGCGTTGGTCGACGCCAGCCCGCCGAGTGTTGCCGATCCCTTGCCGCCCAGCGTCAGCGGAAATCGTAATCCGGCTGCTTCTGCCGCCTCATGTGCATGAACCAGAATTACCCCGGCATCGCCGCTCAACAGCATTGCCTCGCTGTCACAGCGACGAATGCGGTTCATCCGCCGCAGCGACAGCAGCAGCGCCTCGCCGCTGTCGTCGGGCGTCGCCCCTGCGCATTGCCCGCTGTTGCCGCCTTGCATCGTCAATTTCGCACCCGCCGCCGCGCACAGCCGCACGATCGACTGTACCTCTGCGGTCGAGGCGGGAGACAGCATCGCCGCCGCCCGTCCATGCACCCGCCCGCGCCAGTCGCTCAGCCATGGGGCCATGGTGTCGGCGTCGCTAGTGAAACCCTTGGGGCCAAGCAGGGCGGATAGATCGGTGAGGAGTGCGGGACTGGGCATTGCCCTGATATAGCGGTGCGCGCTCGATGGGGAAATGCTTCACACCGATGGACGATCGAAGCTTGCGTCCACCACCAAAAGCGAAACCCCCGGGCCAGTTGCCTGACCCGGGGGCTCGCGTGACGTGGCGCTAGTCCCCCGATCAGCGCCGATGCACCGGTGTCGGCCAAGCCCGTCTCTAGGCGGGCGGGGCACCGCTGACTCCCTGAACCTGGCCGTCGGTTGGGTTGGCCGGAACGATGCGGTGATTATGCGGCACAACCGCTCAAGTCACGCATTCATGCGCCTTTGTCTGACGAATTGGCAGTGGTTGTGCCAATCTTGCAACAGCAGGTGCCGACATCGCCTGCCATTGCACGCGCCCCGCCGAACGCCTAAGTCGGCAGCGAACCACGCACCATGCCTTGCTATGGTGGCGACCACGAACGGACCTTACGCCCCCCATGTTCCTTTCCGCTTATGAGCGCCTTGTCATCAAGCGCTACCTGTTGCCGGTCAAAGGCGAAGGCTTCATCTTCGTCGCCGCGATATTCAGCTTCGTCGCGGTAATGCTCGGAGTCGCCGCGCTGGTCATCGTCATGAGCGTGATGAATGGTTTTCGCGCCGAATTGTTCGACAAGATCGTCGGTTTGAACGGCCATGCCGTGGTCCAGGGCTATGACGGACGCCTCAATAACTGGCGCGAGGTGCTGCGCGCGGCACAGGCGACACCCGGCGTCATCAGCGCCCGCCCGCTGATCGAACAGCCATTGCTGGCCAACGCCAATGGCCGGGTCGAGGCGGTGCTGGTGCGCGGCATGGAGGTGGCCGACATACGCTCCAACGAAACGCTGGGCGGCAAGGTGCTGGCCGGCGATCTCGACATGATCGCCGCCGGCAGCGGTCAGGTCGCGCTGGGCGCGCAACTGGCGCAGAATCTCGGCGCGCAGATCGGCTCGACCATCACCATCATCAATCCCGCCGGCCGATCGACTCCGTTCGGCACCGTGCCGCGCGAAATCGGCTATACCGTCGGCGCGGTTTTCGAGATTGGCGTGTTCGAATTCGACAAGGCTTATGTCGTCATGCCGATGGCCGACGCGCAGACATTGCTGCTGTCGGGCGATGCGGTCGGCATGATCGAGGTCAAGACACCGACCCCGACAATGTCGAACAAATCCTCCAGCCATTGGCGCAGCAGGTCGCGGGCAGGGCGGTGGTGACAAGCTGGCAGCGGATGAACGCCAGCCTGTTCGAGGCGCTGGCGACGGAGCGGGTGGTGATGTTCGTCATCCTGTCGATCATCGTGCTGGTCGCAGCGTTCAATATCGTCTCGTCGTTGATCATGCTGGTGCGGACGCGGACGCGGGACATCGCGATATTGCGGACGATGGGCGCGACCCGGCAATCGGTGCTGCGCATCTTCCTGACCATCGGCACGACCATCGGCGTGCTCGGCACTTTACTCGGCCTGACGCTGGGCTTCATCGTCCTGTTTTTCCGCCAGAGCGTCGTAGTTGGGGTGCAGCTCCTTACCGGACAGAACCCATGGGATCCCTCGATCCGCTTCCTCACGGAAATGCCGTCGCGCGCCGATCCGGTGGAAATCACCGTAATCTGCGTCATGGCCATATTGTTTAGCTTCCTCGCGGCGCTCTATCCGGCACTCAAGGCAGCCAATACCGATCCAGTGCAGGTGCTGCGTTATGAGTGAGCTCATTCTCCCCCAGAGCGGAGCGATACTGGATGTCAGCGACCTCAAGCGCAGCTTCCAGCAGGGCGAAACCGTCATCGAGGTGCTGCGCGGCGTCGCGCTGACGCTCGCGCCGGGGGAGATTGTTGCGCTGCTCGGCCCGTCCGGCTCGGGCAAATCGACGCTGCTCCAGGCGGTCGGCCTGCTCGAAGGCGGCTTCGAAGGGCATATCGCCATCGATGGTGTCGCCGCCGAAGCGCTGTCGAATGAAGGCCGTACCGCGATGCGCCGAGAGAAACTCGGTTTCATCTATCAATTTCACCATCTCCTTCCCGATTTTACTGCGCTGGAAAATGTCGTCTTGCCGCAACTGGTGCAGGGCATCGACAGTGCGGCGGCAAAGGTTCGCGCCAGCGAGATACTTGGTCAGCTCGGGCTCGCAGAACGTCTCGACCACAAGCCGGCCAAACTTTCCGGCGGCGAGCAACAGCGTGTTGCGGTTGCCCGCGCTATGGCCAACAAGCCGCGCCTGATCCTCGCCGACGAACCCACCGGCAATCTCGACGAGAAGACCGCCGATGTCGTCTTCGAACAATTCGTCGCCCTTGTCAGGGCACAGGGGTCTGCGGCATTGGTGGCGACACATAATGAACGACTGGCCGAACGCATGGACCGTGTGCTGCGGCTACATGATGGACACTTCGAATGACCGACCCGACCACCGATCCCATCGACTGGTGCGCACCAGCGACCATGCTCGAACGCGACGATAGCGGTTCCGATCGCGACATCGACTTTCGCAACGTCGCCACCGCCCCGCTCGCTGACCTCGTAGCCAAGACAGTAGCAATGCTGCCCGCCGAGCGCTCGCGCATCATCATCGATCGCGGTATCCACGGCACGATCGCATTCAACGACATCATGGCGCTGGCGGCGCGTCCTGACTTTCCGGGGGTATAGACGATGAGCACATTGGCCGACTTCGAAGTGGCGCTGCCCGGCGGTGGCCAGGAAGCGATGGCGGCGCATCTCGGCAAGGTGCTGCTGATCGTCAACACCGCTTCCAAATGCGGCTTCACCAAACAATATGCCGGGCTTGAGGCGCTCTACCGCGACTATAAGGATCGCGGTTTCGAAATATTGGCCTTCCCGTGCAACCAGTTCGGCGCGCAGGAACCGGGCAACGCCGAAGAAATCGCCAGTTTCTGCTCGCTGACCTATGACGTCAGTTTCCCGCTGTTCGCCAAGATCGACGTCAACGGATCGAACGCCGATCCACTGTGGAAATGGCTCAAGCAGGAAAAGGGCGGCCTGCTCGGCATGGACGGCATCAAATGGAATTTCACCAAATTCCTCGTCGACCGCAGCGGCAAGGTCGTCTCCCGCCACGCGCCGACGACCACGCCCGAGCAGTTAAAGAGCGAGATCGAGGGGTTGCTCACCGCATAACATCACCCCGGGCTTGACCCGGGGTCGCTGGCAGTATTGCGCAATTTCGACAGCGACCTCGGGTCAAGCCCGGGTGACGAGTTTGATCTTCCGAATCACCTGCCTTCGGCTAAGGTGCTCCACCTATGCCGCATGCCCCCTTCGTCCCCCTTCGCATTTTCTCCTGCTACACTATGCTGGAGGGCGCCTTCGAGCCGAAGGCGATTGCTAAATCCGCCAAAAAGCTCAAATTCCCCGCAGTTGCGGTGTGCGACCGCAACGGGCTTTACGCGGCGATGCCCTTCTCCGACGCCTGCATCGACGGCGGGGTGCAGCCAATCATCGGCGCGCTGGTCAGCGTCGCCCGCCCAGCCAGCGATGCCGCCAATCCGACGATCGACTGGCTCGCGCTCTATGCGCAGGACGAGACCGGCTATCTCAATCTGTGCCACATCGTTAGCGAAGCGCATCTGTCGCCTGCACAGGGCCTCGACCCGCATGTCCGCTTCGACCAGATCGAAGGGCATAGTGATGGCCTGATCTGCCTGACCGCCGGAGCCGAGGGCGCGCTCGCGCGACTGCTGGCCGAGGAACAGGACAGCGCAGTCACGCCCTATATCGAACGGCTTGAGGCGCTGTTCCCCGACCGCCTGTACATCGAAATTGCCCGCCGCAAGGATGCCGTCGAGCAGGCCGCCGAGGCGAAGTTGATCGCCTTGGCCTACGCCCGCGACTTGCCTCTGGTCGCCACCAACCCCTGCTGCTTTGCGGATCGTGATTTCCACGCGGCGCATGACGCGCTGCTGTGCATCGCCCAATCGGCTTATATCGAGAGCGACGATCGCCGCAAAAGCTGCCCCGAAGCCTGGCTCAAGCCCGCCGAGGCGATGGAGGATCTGTTCAGCGACTTGCCAGAAGCGCTGGCAAACACGCTGGTCATCGCCCAACGCTGCGCCGTCCGCGCGCCCAACCGCAAGCCGATTTTGCCATCGATTGCCGGCGACCGCGATGCCGAGGCCCAGCAATTATGCAACGATGCACGCAAGGGGTTGATCGCGCGGCTGGGGAAATATGCCCCCGACGCGACCGAAGCCGATCTCGAATCCCGTTTCCCCGACTATTTCGCTCGCCTCACCTTCGAATGCGATGTCATCACCGGAATGGGATTTCCCGGCTATTTCCTGATCGTCGCCGACTTCATCAAATGGGCCAAATCGCACGACATCCCGGTCGGTCCCGGTCGCGGTTCGGGTGCCGGCTCAGTCGTCGCCTGGTCGCTGACCGTCACCGATCTCGATCCGCTCAAGCTCGGCCTGCTGTTCGAGCGCTTCCTCAATCCCGAACGCGTGTCGATGCCTGATTTCGACATCGATTTCTGCGAAACCCGGCGCGGCGAAGTCATCCGCTATGTGCAAGACAAATATGGCCGCGACACCGTCGCGCAGATCATCACCTTCGGGACGATGAAGGCGCGCGCGGTGCTCAAGGACACCGGTCGCGTGCTGCAAATGGGCTATAATCAGGTCGACCGGTTGGCCAAGCTGATTCCCAGCCACCCGACCGACCCGTGGGATTTGAACCGCGCGCTCAACGGCGTCAGCGAATTGGCGACGATGTACAAACAGGAGGATGGCGTCCGCCGCCTGTTCGATATGGCGCGCAAGCTGGAGGGGCTGCCGCGCCACAGCTCGACCCACGCCGCCGGCGTGGTCATCGGCGATCGTCCGTTGGCGCAACTGGTCCCGCTCTACCGCGATCCGCGGTCGGACATGCCGGTCACCCAGTTCGACATGAAATATGTCGAGGGCGCAGGGCTGGTGAAGTTCGACTTCTTGGGTCTCAAGACGCTGTCGGTGCTGCACGAAGCGGTGGCGCTGCTCGACCGGCGCGGTGTTTCGGTCGATCTCGACGCGCTCGAATGGGACGATCCGGCAGTTTATGAACTGCTCCAGCGCGGTGAGACGGTGGGGGTGTTTCAGCTCGAATCCGAAGGCATGCGCCGCACGCTGTCCGCCGTACGCCCATCCAATTTCGGTGACATCATCGCGCTGGTTTCGCTTTACCGCCCCGGCCCGATGGACAATATCCCCGCCTTCGGTCGCCGCAAGAACGGACAGGAGGAGATCGCCTATCCGCATCCGGCACTGGAGGGCATTCTCGCCGAAACCTATGGCATTTTCGTCTATCAGGAACAGGTGATGCAGGCGGCGCAGATCCTCGCCGGCTACAGCCTCGGCGGGGCGGATGTGCTGCGCCGGGCGATGGGCAAGAAGAACCAGAAGGAAATGGATTCGCAGCGCGCGACATTCGTCGCCGGCTGTGCCGGCGTCCACGCGATTCCCAGGGCCAAGGCCGATGAGCTGTTCGATCTGATCGACAAATTCGCCGGCTATGGCTTCAACAAGAGCCATGCCGCCGCCTACGCGCTGCTGGCCTATCAAACGGCGTGGCTCAAGGCGCATTATCCGCACGAATTCTACGCTGCGTCGATGAGCTTCGACATCCACCAGACCGACAAATTGTCGATTTTCGTTGATGATGCGCGCCGCCTCGACGTGCCGGTGCTGCCCCCCTGCATCAACCGCAGCGATGCCTGCTTTTCGGTCGAGTCCGATGACACCGGCCTGTCGGTCCGTTTCGGCCTGGGCGGGTTGAAGGGCGTCGGCGAGAAAGCGATGGACGAGCTGGTGGCCGAGCGTGCAGCCAATGGTGCGTTCGCCACGCTCGACGCCTTTGCCGAGCGCGTCGATCCCCGCCTGCTCAACCGCCGCCAGATCGAGGCGCTGACCGCGGGCGGCGCGTTCGACGGCATCAATCCGCAGCGCGCGTCGGTGTTTGCCGGGGCCGAAGTGCTGCTCGCCACCGCGTCCGCCGCTGCCGATGCGCGGACCAGCGGGCAGGGCGGCCTGTTCGATGTTGCGGTCGGCGGCGATGTCATGACCATGCCTTCGGTCCAGCTGCCGCGCGCCGAACCATGGTCGATGGC
Source organism: Sphingomonas sp. (assembly GCA_043727035.1). Lineage (GTDB taxonomy): Bacteria > Pseudomonadota > Alphaproteobacteria > Sphingomonadales > Sphingomonadaceae > Sphingopyxis. The sequence continues at coordinate 94,814 of JAYSZB010000001.1, forward strand.
CGACGCCATGGCCAGGGAGAAGGATGCATTCGGCTTCTATTTCTCCGCCCACCCGGTCTCTCGCTATCGCGCACTGACCGAATCGCTGCGCGCACGCACCTATGGCGAACTCGCCGCAAGTACGCCGGCCGCACCGGGAGAGCGCCGCCCGGCAACAATGGCGGTGATGGTCGAATCGGCCAAGCCGCGCACCTCGCAGCGCGGCAATCGCTATCTGATGCTGACCTTGTCCGACCGGTCGGGCCAGTTCCCGGCTAGCTGTTTCGACGATGGCGCGACCGAAGCGCTGATAGCCATGGCCGAATCGGGGGGATGCGGGCTGATCCAGGTCGAATGCGATTGGCGCGAAGGAGAGGACGCGCCTCGTGTTGCCGTGCGCAGCGTCCAGTCGCTCGACCGCCTCGTCGAAACCACACCGCTGCGCCTGACCGTCACCGTTGATCGCGCCGCCCCGCTGCACGATCTCGCGCGGCTGTTGCGCACCGGCGGTCAGGGCAAGGGTGAGGCCATGCTGTTCATTGCGCCTGAAGAGGGCGGTGATCCTCTGGCGATCATGCGTCTGGGACGCGGCTTTGCCATCGATCAGGAACTGGTCCACCGCATCGAGCGCATGGGCGGAGTTACCGCTGTGGCCTTGACCTTGTCGGGCGGCATGGCACAGGCGAGTTGAGCCGCTCGCTGTCTTTGCGCTCAAGCTGAGCTTGTCGAACCCGGAGGCGAATTCAGCGCTGGCACCGTTCGACCGGCTCAGGGTGAGCGCGAGACGGGCGGGAATGAATTGAAATGCGCCGGTACAGGCGCAGCACATGAGGGAGATAGCCATGCCACTCGGCGGAATGCAGGACCAGCCACTGGTCGTCACCAGCCTGATCGATCATGCCGCGCGTGAGCATGGCAGTCGAGAGATCGTCAGCTATTGGGCCGACGGTCGCCTCGAACGCAGCAACTGGGGCGAAGTCCACCTTCTCGCCCGCAAGATGGCGCAGGCGCTGCAAAAGCTCGGCATGGGCAAGGGCGACCGCATCGCTACGCTGGCGATGAACCATCTCCATCATCTGGCGAGCTGGTATGGCAGCGCCGGCATGGGCGGGGTGCTGCACACCGTCAATCCGCGGCTGTTCGACGATCAGCTCGTTTATATCATGAACCATGCCGCCGACAGGGTGCTGTTGTTCGACCGCCAATTCCTGCCGATCGTCGAGCGATTGCGCCCGCAATTGACCACCATCGACCATTTCATCCTTTTCGATTCGGGCGGCGAGGGCGATTATCGCGGGTTTCGCCAATGGGTCGATGCCGAGGACGGGCATTTCCAATGGGTCGAACTCGACGAGCGCGATCCGTGCGGACTGTGCTACACCAGCGGCACCACCGGCAATCCCAAGGGCGTGCTGTATCAGCACCGCTCGAACGTGCTCCACGCCTTCGCGCTGGTCCAGCCCGATGTCTTCGATCTGTCGGCGCGCGTCGTCGCGCTGCCGGTGGTGCCGATGTTCCACGCCAATGCCTGGGGCCTGCCCTATGGCTCGGCAGCTGTCGGCGCCAAGATGGTACTGTCCGCCACTAACGACGCCGGCGTGTTGTGGCGGCTGATCCGTGAGGAGAAGGTGACGCACAGCGCCGGGGTGCCGACGGTGTGGTTACAGATGTTCGCCGATATGGACGCCAATGGCGGCGACTACGGACGGCTCAAGCAAGTTGTCATCGGCGGATCCGCTGCGCCGCGCGCGATGATCGAGCGGCTGATGAAGGCCGGGATCAGCGTCGCCCACGCCTGGGGGATGACCGAAACCTCGCCCATCGGCACGATGGGTGCCAAACCCTATGACTGGGACGATATGAGCTTCGACGATCAGGTCGATATGGTCGTGAAACAGGGTCGCGTGCCCTATGGTGTCGAACTGCGCATCGTCGACGATAATGACAATGAACTGCCGCGCGATGGCAAGGCCAGCGGTCGTCTGCAAATTCGCGGCCAGTGGATCATCCAGCGCTATTTCGAGGCGAGCGTCGATGCTGCCGATGCCGATGGCTGGTTCGACACCGGCGATGTGGCGATCATCCACCCCAACAACATCATGCAGATCACCGATCGCGCCAAGGATGTGATAAAATCGGGCGGAGAATGGATCAGCTCGATCGAGCTGGAAAACGCCGCCGTCGGAGCGCCGGGCGTGGCCGAGGCTGCGGCGGTCGGCGTGCCGCATCCCAAATGGGACGAACGCCCGTTGCTGCTGGTGATCAGGAAGCCCGGCAGCGAGGTAACGCGCGAGGAAATCCTCGAACATCTTACCCAGCATGTCGCCAAATGGTGGCTGCCCGACGAGATCAAATTCGTCGACAGCCTACCGCATACCGCGACCGGCAAACTGCTCAAGCGGCAGCTGCGCGATGAGTATAAGACCTACAAGCTGGCGTCGTTGGGCTAATCCTCCCCGCTCGCGGGGAGGTGGCCCCGCAGGGGTCGGAGGGGGTTCTCGTCACAAAGCTGAGCTTGAAGCCGCAAGCCCCCTCCGTCGCTTCGCGCCACCTCCCCGCAAGCGGGGAGGAGCACATTCACAGCAACCGCATCTGCCCATCGCGCTCTGGTGGCTCGAACAAATCACAGCGCAAGTTCACCGCCCGCGCGTCCAGCCCATAGATCCGCGCCGCTCGCTTGAACCGCGCCCGGATCAACTCCGCCCACACCCCGGTCCCCCGCATCCGCGATCCGAACTCTGGATCGTTATCGCGCCCGCCGCGCATAGCCTGGACAATGCCCATCACCTTGCCTGCCCGCTCGGGGAAATGCGCGTCCAGCCATTGGCGAAACAGCGGCGCCACCTCATGCGGCAGGCGCAGCAGGATATAGGATGCGCGATACGCGCCCGCCTGCGCCGCCGCGCTTAGGATATGCTCGATCTCATGATCGGTGATCGCCGGGATGACCGGCGAGACATTGACCTGCACCGGCACGCCTGCGCGCGCCAGCGCCTCGATCGCTTTCAACCGCTTGGTCGGTCGCGGTGCGCGCGGCTCCAGCGTCCGCGCGATGGCGTCATCGAGCGTCGTCACCGAAATCGCCACCGCCACCAGCCCGCGCGCTGCCATATCCGCCAGCAAGTCGATGTCGCGCAGCAACCGGTCCGATTTTGTCGTGACCAGCAACGGATGGCCCGTCGTCGCCAGCACCTCTATCACCTCACGCGTGATGCCCCAGTCGCGCTCGACCGGCTGATAGGGATCGGTGTTGGTGCCGATGGCCAGCGGAGCAGCGACATAACCGGGCGCGGCAAGCTCGCGCCGCAACAGCGCAGCTGCCTCGGGCTTGGCGAACAGCTTTGTCTCGAAATCCAGACCGGGCGACAGATCGAGCCACGCATGGGTCGGTCGCGCATAGCAATAGACGCAGCCATGCTCGCAGCCGCGATAGGCGTTGATCGACCGGTCGAAAGCGATGTCGGGCGAACTGTTGCGCGCGATGATCGTCTTCGCCCGTTCCGCCGTCACCTGTGTCCGGGGGCGGGGAGCCTCCCCGTCGATGGCCTCACGAGCATCGAGCCATTCGCCATCGGCCTCGCGTGCCGCCAGGCCGAATCGTTGGGACGCGAGGTTGGACGGGGCGCCACGGCCCGACAGCGGGGGGTGCATCGGGGGAGGGGAGAGAGGCGCGCCATCCATGTCCGCAACCTATCGCCAGTATGGAACAATTCAAGAACAAAATGCTTTCCAACATCCGGGCGGCTACGGTATCATCCCCCGATGTGGACCTCTCCGAAACCGCTCGTCGCGCCGCTCGCCGCCGTCATTTTTGTAACGCTATATGCTGCACGCGCAAACCCGCGGAAACCCGTTATTTCCAGCGAACTGTCATGTCACTCTTTGTAACCTTTGTCAGCCCCGGAACAGGTGCAGTTCCGCCTTGCCGACCTTGCGGCTGACCAGATGCTCGAGCCCCTCCGCCGCCAGCGATTCGCCAGCACCGGTTTCGACACTGACCATCGATCCGGCGCCGATCCAGCCCTGCGCCATCAGTCGTTCGAGCACTGTGCCCAGATCGGCGCTGCCATAGGGCGGGTCGAAGAACAGCAAGTCGAGCGGTACCGCCACCTTCGGCAAACCCGTCACCGATTGCTGCCGCACTTCGGCCCCCGTCGTCCCCAGCGCCGCTGCATTGGCGCGGATCGCCGCCACCGCCTCACGATCCTGCTCGACGAACACGCACGATGCCGCTCCGCGCGACAGCGCCTCGAAACCCAGCGCACCCGATCCGGCATAGAGATCGGCAACGCGCAGATCGGTAAAGCCGCCCAAGCGGCTGGTCAGCATCGAAAACAGCGTCTCGCGCGCACGATCCGCCGTTGGCCGCGTTGCCTCTCCCTGCGGCGCGACCAGCCTGCGCCCGCGCCATTCGCCCGATATGATCCGCACGTCTGCTTATTCCTCGTCGAGATTGAGCCCGCGCCGCAGCTTGGCGATGTCCGCCCCACTGACCTCCTCGATCGCCTTGGCCGGTGCGTTGCCCAGCACGAACGATCCATAGCGGGTGCGGATCAGGCGGCTGACCTGAAGCCCGAGATGCTCGAGCACGCGCCGCACTTCGCGGTTCTTGCCTTCGGTCAGGGTCAGCTCGATCCAGACATTGCGTCCGGTGCTGCGCTCCAGATTGGCGTCGATCCGGCCGTAGCGCACCCCTTCGACCTCGATCCCCTCGGCCAGTTCCTCGAGCTGCGCCTGCGTCACATCGCCGAACGTGCGCGCACGATAGGTCCGCTCGACACCGCTCGACGGCAGCTCCAGCGCACGTTTCAGTGCACCATCGTTGGTCAGCAGCAACAGCCCCTCGGTGTTGAGATCGAGCCGCCCGACCGGCACCAGCCGCGGCAATCCCTCGGGCAGCACCGAATAGACGGTGGGCCGTCCCGAAAAATCGCGCTCGGCGGTCAGCACGCCAACCGGCTTGTGGAACAGGAACAACCGCGTCGGCTCTGGCGCGGCGACGGGTTTGTCATCGACACTCACACCGGCCAGATCGGCGAGCAGCGTCGCCGGGGTCGTCACCAGCTCGCCGTCGAGCTTGATCCTTTTGTCCTCGATCATCCGCTCGATTTCGCGGCGCGAGGCAACCCCGGCGCGCGCCAGCAGCTTGGCTATGCGGTGCAGGCCATCTTCGCGCGACGTCTCGATCTTGGCCTTGGGCAGTTTGCGCGGCGCTTCCTTGACCCGCGCCGGACGCGTGTCCGCCCCATCGCGCTGTGGCTCGTCGCGCCGTGGCCCATCACGCTGCGGCCCGCCGCGCGTCGGCCCCTCCCGCGCCGTGCGCGGAGCGATCGGCCCACGTTCTTTGCGGTCGCCGGTCACTTTGCCCCGTCCGGCAGACGGAGTTTTGGCGGGACTGCCCGGACCGGTTCCGCTCGCCGGCCCCCGTGCAGGTCCCCGCCCGCCCGGCGGCTTCGCGCCACCGCGTCCACCACTTGGAGCATTCGGTCGAAACACCACTGTTCTAAAATCCTGTCCTTGGCGCGCACTGCCGCAAATATGCCTGTCTTCGCCCCTATGCCGGAACCACCGCCCCGTGGCGAGCGTATTGCCAGTCACGGCGCGAGGGGAACTTCATATGGCTTTGTTCAGACGCAACCGACGTGCGATCAAGCGCATCCTGATCGTCGAGGACGAGCCGCTGGTCGCGTTCGACAATGAACACCAGCTCGGGATGGCCGGCTATGAAGTCGTCGCCACCGTCGATCGCGGCGAAGATGCATTGGGCTTTCTGCTGCCTGACCTGATCGATGCGGTGGTACTTGATGTCGGTCTGGCCGGAGACATTAGCGGCATTGCCGTCGCCGTCGCTGCTGCCGAACAGGGCATCCCGGTATTGTTCGTCACCGGACAATGCCCTGGGGAGGCGAAACCCTATGCCTATGCCTGCCTCGGCAAGCCCTATTCTCCCGCCGCGCTGGTCGCGGCGCTGGCGGCGGTCGATGCGCTGGTGCAGGGCAGGGAGCCTGCCGACATACCGCCCGGCCTCGCGCTGTTCAGAACCGCCGCTGTCCGGTAACCAGCAGGTCTGCTGCTGCGAATGAGGTTGCAACAGCACAGGACAGCGTAATGAACTTGAAAATTGCCACAGGCACCGCCTGCATTCTGACCATAGCATTGGCCGCCGCCTTCACCTTGCGTCCCGATCGTCCTGCCGAAGCGGCTACCCAGCGCTCTCCGGCTCCCGCCTCTTCCCCAGCTTCGAGCGCCCCGGTGCTGGTCGAGCTGTTCACCAGCCAGGGCTGCTCGTCCTGCCCGCCGGCTGACGCGGTGCTGGCGCGGCTCCAGGCACAGCCGAACATCGTCGCGCTCAGCCGCCCGGTAACTTACTGGGATCGGCTCGGCTGGCCCGATACGCTGGCGCGCGAATCGAACACGGCACAGCAACGCGCCTATGCCGCGCGCGGTGTCGGCGGCGGCGGGGTCTATACGCCCGGCGCGGTGGTCAATGGCCGGGACGGGATTGTCGGATCGCAGGAGACCGCGCTACGCCGCCTGATCGCCAGCGCCCGCAGCCAGCCAAATCACGCCCTGCTCGCCGCGAGCGAAGGCGTGTCGACGCGTGGCACGGTGATCGGAGCCGCCGAACTCCGCTTCGTCGCCGTCGCCAACCTGCGCAGCGTCCGCATCGGCGGCGGAGAAAATGGCGGCCGCACCGTGCGCTATCACAATGTCGTGCTCGACGAAGCCAGCGTCGCCTGCGCCGCCGCAACCCGCTGCACCGCCGCCATCCCTGCGCGTATCGCCGGGACAGACGACAAAGACCGCATCGCCGTCATCCTGCAACGCCCCGGCCACGGCGAGGTGCTGGCGGTGCGCTGGCTGTGATCGGGGGCTAGCCTTTCCCGGCGATGCTGATAGCTGTGTCCGCTCAAGCGGGAGGATGCAGTGAGCGAAGCAACATCGGAGGTGCGGGCCGCCAATTGGCTCGATGCCCTGAAGCCCTATCTAGAACGCGGCCCGCTTGCTGCGCTGCTGCTCGGCATTTCGTCTGGCTTCCCCTTCGCCATGATCGGCGCGACCCTGACAACGCGACTGGCGCAGGACGATTTCTCGAAATCCTCGGTCACCGCGTTCAGCCTCGCCTTCCTCGTCTATAATATGAAACCGCTATGGGCGTGGATGGTCGATGGCGTCCGCGTCCCCGGCTTGCATCGCTTCGGTCAGCGTGTGTCATGGATGGTCTTCGCCGCCGCGCTGGTGGTGCTGGCGGTGGTCAATCTCGGGTTGGTCGATGCCCAATCGGTTGGCCAGTCGCCGGTCGGCAAGCTGATGTTGTTGCTCGGACTTGGCCAGACCGGCACGCTTGCCCCGCTGTTCGAAATGGCGGTCGGCGCGATCCTCGTCGGCTTTGCAGGTGCGACCTTCGACATCGTCATCGACGCCTATCGCATCGAGATTTTGCGCCCCGATCAGCTCGGCGTCGGCGCGGGCATGTCGCAATATGGCTGGCGGCTGGGCTCGACGATCGCCGCCGGTCTCGCGCTGATCGTTGCTGCCCGCTACGGCTGGAGCGCCGCATACACCGTTTGCGCCACCTTCGCGCTGCCTGCGGTCATCGCCGTGCTATGGATCGGTGAGCCCGAACGACGGCGTGAAGCGATTGCCCGCGACGGCAAGGTCGGCATTATTGACGGTATCGTCGGACCATTTGTGGAGTTTTTCAGCCGGCATGGCGCTTGGCTGGTGCTGCTGTTCATCCTGCTCCACAAGATCGGCGATACGCTCGGTCAGCTCACTCTGCGGCTGTTGCTTGACGACCTTGGATTCACCAATGACGAGATCGCTATCTACGACGTGGGCATCGGCTTCTGGGCCTATCTCATCGGCATCTTCGTCGGCGGCGTGCTTTACGCCCGGATGGGCTTGAAACGGTCGGTTCTGCTGAGCCTGATAGTGATGGCGGTCTCCAATTTCAGCTTCGCCGTTCTCGCGGCAGCAGGGCACAGCAATTGGGGCCTCGCCGCCGCGATGATCTTCGAGAACGTCGCCAGCGGCATCGGCGGCGTGGTCATCGTCGCCTATTTCTCGGCGCTGTGCGATTTGCGCTTCACTGCCGCGCATTATGCCCTGATCAGTTCGGCAGCTAGCATCGTCGGCCGCTTCCTTACCGGAACCACCGCGGGTGCGATGATGGAGCAATTCGGCAATGTGAATTTCTACCTGTTCACCGTCGTTGCCGCATTGCCCGGCATCATCCTGTTCTGGTTGATGATGCGCAGCGGGCTGATCGACTCATCTGTCGGCACAGCGGCGGAACGGCAGGACGGACCAGCAGACCCGGCAAAAATCGATCTGGCGAAAACATAGTCTTAACGCACAAGCGGCACACACACCCCACCATGCATTGGCTCATCCTCTCGCTCGGCTTCCAGCTGATCTGCGTCGTGCATTGCATCAAGACCGGGCGCAACAGTGCGTGGATCATGGGCATTGTCTTTTTGTCGCTGCTCGGCTGCCTTGCCTATTTCGTCATCGAAATTTGGCCCGATCTGCAGCGCAATCGCGGCGTACGCGACGCGCGCGAACAGATCGCCGACCGCGTCGATCCCGATCGCAAAGTCCGTGCCGCGCGCGACGCGCTCGATCTGTCGGACAGCATCGCCACCCGCCTGGCGATGGGCGATGCGCTGAGCGCCAAGGGACAGCACGCCGAAGCGCTCGACCATTATCTTGCTGCGCGAGGGAAATCGCGGCTTGCCGATCCGGCCGTCGGCATGCGCCTCGCCGCCGCCTATCTCGAACTGGGGCGCAGCGACGCCGCCCTCGAAGCCATCGCCGCACTGCCCGAGGGCGGCACCCAAGCCGAGCGCGACAAGCGCGATGTCCTGCGCGCCCGCCTGCTCGAACAACAGGGCGATACGCGCGCGGCGCTGACCATCTACGAAGCGACCATGGACCGCGCTACCGGTGACGAAGTTCGCTGCCGCGCCGCCAACGCCCGGCTGCTGCTCGGCGATCGGGCAGGGGCAAAGGCGCTGTTCGGCGAGGTCGAGCAGCGTATGCGCCACCTGCCGAAATCGACGCTCGCCGACGACGCCGACATGTATCGCTGGGCGATGAAGACGCTGGCCGACCTGCGCGGTTGATCTTGCCCGCGCTGCTTATTGCGTGGGCGTCACCCGCCGCACCGGCACCGGTATGTTGCAAATGTCGGCCCCGCCCGCCGGCACGTTGAAGAACGGATCGCGGCGGTTGGCGCGTGCATCGGCATAGCGGGCGAAGGTCGCGCTCTCGGAGGATAGATACTGGAAGCGCGGTTGTTCTGCGTCCGGCAATTCGCTCGCCATCCGTATTGAGACGATCGGCACGCGCTCTTCGGCAGTGGCATAGAAGCCCAGCGCGTCGGTGCCACGCGGCAGGCTGGAAAGATGTTCGATCCCTTCGATCACCCGGCCGACCAGCGCGATATTGCGGTCGAGGTGGCGCGGCGCATGACCGATCACGGTGTAAAGTTCGGCGCCGCTGCCGGTGTCGGGCGACAAATTGCGGCCGACGCCGACCATGCCATAGCAGTGGACGGGCCAGACGTTTCTCTCAGACTGTGAAAAACCTAGGGGCCAGCCTTGGCCAAAGCCCACATCGGCTGCGTAAGTCCTATCCCTGCCCAGGACTTGAAACGTCGTTGTAACGCCGGGCGGCGATTGGACGCAGACATGCCTATCGCAGACTGCCCGCAATTCACCATTGGTGACATACTCGCGCCCCGGAACCACCCGCAGCCCCTCAGGCAACGCCCGCGCCTTGGCCGCATCCTCGCCATCGGCATCGCCCCATTGCACGACATAATTGTCCTGAACCCGGTTGATGCTCAGCCCATCCCACCAGTGCGCCGCCGCGAGCGCGCGGATATTGCCAACCCAGCTCTGACTGAACGGCGGCGGAATCAGCTGGATGATGACATGGCGGGCGCGACCGCGCGCGTCGGGGGCTAATGTCATCACCAAAAGGTCGGCGGGGTCGATCGCGACCCAGTCGCTGGCCGGTGCCGCCGCGACGATTTCAGTTGGAGCGAGTGCGGGGGGCTCCGCCGGAGTTTGGGCGACCACAGAGGAGGTCAGGCTCGTCAGCACGGCCAACACCACACATGTTCGTCTCATCGTCCGTCCTACCAATCGAGCCTACCCCATCCCCATATCCGCTTACCCTGAGCTTGTCGAAGGGCTGTCCTTCTGCTCTTCGTGAGAGAAAAGGAAAGGCAGTCCTTCGACAAGCTCAGGATGGGCGGGGTGGGGGGTAACAGTGCGTTGGTTGCTGCGCGCTTGCCAGCCCGCCGCCCCCCCGCTAGGGCCGCGCCTCTATCCAGTGCATGCGGAGCGGTGGCCGAGTGGTCGAAGGCGCTCGCCTGGAAAGTGAGTATGGGCCAAAAGCTCATCGTGGGTTCGAATCCCACCCGCTCCGCCAGCCACCCCCAGCACTCTGCTCCGATCAGCGTGGTGCGCGGAGACGCCGCCCATTTACGGGCGAACACCGCACCAAACCCATCCTCCTCCCTGTTATTGCGACTTTGCTGGTGTCGTTTGCCGGAGCTCGACGGCCCCGGTCTCCACGTGCCAAAGCATCAGGTGAGTTTCGCTGATATTCCCGATTAACAGGGAATTTTTTGCATTTGAGGGCCAATAACAGGGGCAAAATGGGCCAAACTGCGAAATGGGTCATAATTTATAGCCTAAATACAGTGACTTGCCGCCGCAAAATGTACTTTACTGTTATTCTCCATAACAGGGTATTAAATGTGCAATAACAGGGACTGTTAATCCCCCGGAACAGGGATTTTGCCCAATTAACAGCGGAGCGCGGAATGCCGGTCGCCAGCTGGTAATTCCGCCACGGACGACGGTTACCGGAGGTCCATGCCTTCAACCATCCGGCGCTGCGCGCTCCAGTCCAGCGGCAGTTCCATCGCCATCAGCGCCTCAAGGTTAAGCGAACGCGGCTGCCGCCCGTCAAGGATGTCCCGCTGGATGTCCGGCGCCAGGAACGCGAGCCGCATCAGTCGCCGCAAATAGGGTGAGGATGGCGCGGCATCCACAATCGGCATGCCGCCGCGATCATGGGCGAGCAGTCCATGCGCACGCCGCAGCGCCTTGATCAGAGCAGGGTCTCGCGCAGGGCGGTGAGCAATGCTGCCAGCTTTGCTGTATCCCCCACCGCCGACGATGCTGATCGGCACCGTCAGCGCAATGCTGCTGCGGTCGCCTGCAGCTGGATCGATGCTCGCACCATCGGGCAGGCACAACTGCGGACGCACCCTGGTCGGCAGCACGATACGCATCGCGCTTGCGAAAAACTCGACGCGCGTGACGCTCGCCAGTGGCTGGTCGAGCGAGGGCAGCGCGATTGCAAGAATGTCTGTCAGCGCCCGCTCGACCCGCGTCGCCGAGCAGCGCCGCGGATGGCTGCGGTCGATGCGTGCGCCCTGCTGCAAGGGTGCCGACACATAATAACGATAGAGCCTGCCGCTCTTGCCACGCGACCATGACGGCGACATCGGGTTGCCATCGCCATCGAACAACCGGCCTGTGAACGGCGCAGGTGTATTGTCAGTGGTGGCGGCTGCCCCGCGCATCTTGTTGTTATCGAGCTGCTTCTGCACGGCGTCGAACAGCGCAACATCGACGATGGCTGCATGCGCGCCGGGATAATCGGTATCGCGATGCGGGATGCGCCCGATATAGGTGCGATTGCGCAACAGATGGAACAGCGCCCCTCGGCTGAACGACTGCCCGCCCAGCTGCTTGCCCGAGCGGGTGGTTCGTTTTTTGGAGACGATCCCCGCCTCGGCCAGATGGCGTTCCAGTGCATGAACACTGCCAAGCTGAAGATAGGTTTTGAACATCGAGCGCACCTGCTCGGCCTCTCCCTCGTTGACCCGCAGCGCCCGGCTCTGAACCTCGGGCAGGTCATAGCCCAGCGGGAGGGTGCCACCCATCCACATACCCCGCGCCTTGGAGGCGGCGATCTTGTCGCGGATGCGCTCGCCGGTCACCTCGCGCTCGAACTGGGCGAACGACAGCAGCACGTTGAGCGTCAATCGCCCCATGCTGCTGGTGGTGTTGAACGACTGGGTGACGCTCACGAAGCTGACCTCATGCCGGTCAAACAGCTCGACCATCCGCGCGAAGTCAGCAAGGCTGCGGGTCAACCGGTCGATCTTGTAGACCACGACCACGTCGATGCGGCCCGTCGCGATATCGGCGAGCAGCGCCGCAAGCCCCGGACGCTCCATGCTGCCGCCGGAATAGCCGCCATCGTCATAATGGGTTGGCACCAGCCGCCAGCCTTCGTGGCCCTGGCTCTTCACATAGGCTTCGCCCGCCTCGCGCTGGGCATCAAGACTGTTGAACTCCTGATCGAGTCCCTCCTCGCTGGACTTGCGGGTATAGACCGCGCAGCGCTTGAAGGGCTGGGCAGCGCTTCTGGTCGTGCTCATGGCTGGGCTTCCTCGCGCAGGCCGAAAAACCGCGGCCCGTTCCAGCGCGCACCGGTCACTGCGCGGGCCACCGCGGAGAGGCTGGCGAACCGCCTTCCGTCCCACTCGAACCCGCCACCGGTGACTACAACCTCAATGCTGCGGCCCTGCCAGTTGCGGCTGATGCGCGCGCCATCTCCCAGCGCCAGCCCCTCGGCGGCGACCGGTCCGGTGCGCATGAGCGCACGGCGGGTGTCGCGGTCAAGCCCGCCATGGGCTGCCGCCTGCAATCGCCATGCGATGAGCTGTCGCAAAAGATCGGGAGATCGCAAACGTGGCGGGGCGCCGAAGCGCTCCCGCCAGAAGGCCCTCAGGCCTTCAAGATCCATGGCCCCGAGAGCGATGACCTCCGCATCCGTCGAGCCGGTCATGCCGATGCCGCGATATGATAACGGCGCACCCCATCGACCTTTAGCGAGGCGATGACCAGTCCCTTGCGCTTCAGCGTTCCGGCCAGCATCCCGCGCACGCTGTGCTGCTGCCAGCCGGTGACGGTCATAAGATCGGCGATGCTGGCTCCGCCGTCGCGGCGCAGCAGGGCCTCGACCGTGCGCAGTTTGGTATCGCGCGGGGGCTTGGAGGCGGCAACAGAGGTTGCTGGTTCGTCAGTGGGGGCACCGTCGTTTGTCGCGACTGGTGGTGCATTGAGCGGTGCGTCCTTCACAACTGCGACGGCAACCGGTGCCTCTGCGCCGGACGTTTTTGCAGTGGCGGCGTTGGTCTTGCGGGTCATGGTGATCTCCTTGGTTGAGGCGGCGCAACCACTGCGCCGGTACCAGGAGAAGCCCGGCTCGCCGGGCGACGGACAGCAATGCTCAGGCGTGCGGCACAGTCCAGTCGGTTCTCGCGCTTGCCGTCGCGTCACCCTTGCTTTTTTGGCGATGTTCTTCTATCGTTCACGCCGATGGACACCTCTCCCAGCATGGTGGCTTCGCCCACCGCTCGCCCGCTGGCGGTCAGCTATGTGCCGCTCGCCAGCCTTGTCCCCGATCCCCGCAATGCGCGCACGCATCCCAAGCGACAGATCGACCAGATCGTCGCTTCGATGCAGGCGTTCGGGTTCACCAATCCGATCCTCGTCGACGAGCATGGCGGGCTGATCGCCGGTCATGGCCGGCTGATTGCTGCCCGGCAGATCGGCATGGCCGAGGTGCCGGTGATCCGGCTCGAAGGCCTCGACGATGCGCGCAAGCGCGCACTGATGCTCGCTGACAACAAGATCGCGCTCAACGCGGGATGGGATGTCGATCTGCTGAAGCTCGAACTGGGCACACTTGCTGAACTCGATATCGACATGGACCTCACCATCACCGGCTTCTCGAGCGGCGAGATCGACGTGCTGCTCAACGGCAAGGGCGATCCCGACGATGATGCGGTGCCCGAACTGCGCGCCGAGCCGCGCACCCGCGTCGGCGATATCTGGCAGCTGGGCGAGCATCGCATCGGCTGTGGCGACAGCCGCGACCCGGCGTTCGTTGCCCGTGTCGTGGGTGAGGGTGCCCGCATCGATGCCGCGTTCCTCGATCCGCCATATAATGTCCGGATCAACGGCCATGCCAATGCCAAGGGACGCCACCGTGAGTTCGCCATGGCTTCGGGCGAGATGAACAACATCCAGTTCCGCAGCTTCCTCACCGATACGCTGGGTGCTGCGGTATCGATATCGCGCGACGGTGCGATCCACTTCATCTGCATGGACTGGCGGCACATGGATGATGTCTCGGCGACCGCCGGGCCTCTCTATGGCGATCTCCTCAACCTGTGCGTGTGGAACAAGAGCAATGCCGGCATGGGCTCGCTCTATCGTTCGAAGCACGAGATGGTGTTCGTCTACAAGGTCGGCACCGCCTCCCACTTCAACTCGGTCGAGCTCGGCAAGCATGGCCGCTATCGCACGAACGTTTGGGACTATGCCTCGGTCAACTCGCTGGCCGGCAGCCGCCGCGACGATCTGGCGCTGCACCCGACGGTCAAGCCGGTGGCTCTGGTGGCCGATGCCCTGCAGGACGTGACCCGCCGTGGCGAGCTGGTGCTCGACACCTTCCTTGGATCGGGCACCACGCTGATTGCCGCCAACCGTATTGGCCGCAGGTTCCGCGGCATCGATCTCGATCCGCTCTATGTCGATCTGGCGGTCGATCGCTGGGTGGCGCTGACCGGCGGCTCACCGGAGCTCATCCGGGGAGAGAGCGGAACGCCGCAGGCTGCAGTAGAGGAAACTGCCGCATGACCCGGTTCGCCAAGGGCAACAGCGGCAACACCAAAGGTCGCCCGCGCAAGACTCCAGTTGCCACGCCGTCGGCGTTTGACGTGATCATGGATCAGCGACTGACGGTCACGCAGGATGGCAAGGCGCGCGAGCTGACGGTTGAGGAGGGGCTGCAGCTCAAGATCTATCAGGAGGCGCTGGCAGGCAACCGTACGGCGCGTCGTGAGGTGTTGCGGATGGTCGCCAAGCGCGAGGAATGGCTGGCGCAGCGTCGACCTAAGTTCAAAAAGATCACGCTGCAGCAGGAATATGAGAGCGACAATGCCAATGCGGCGATGCTGCTGCTCGGGATAATCAGCGAAGACCGGAGCGTTCCGGAGTTCACCGATCGCTATAAGCTGGAGCCATGGGCGGTGAGGCAGGCGCTGGCGCGACCAGGTGGCAGTCTGGACAAGCGCGATCTCACCAACTTACGTGTCTGTGTTCGCGATCCGGACTCTATCCGCTGGCCCGAAAGTGTCGACTGATGGAGGAGGGGCTGGACACGGTAGATCCCACTCCGTCTCCGCGGGTCGGTTATCGCAAGCCGCCGGGCGCGCACCAGTTTACCAAGGGTCGCTCGGGTAATCCCAAGGGGCGGCCACGCGGTAGGTTCAATCAGCCGCCCTACGAAGCGGTGCTCGGACAGAAAGTCACCATTCGCACGGATGGCCGGGAGCATCGGGTCACCGCAGCGGAGGCGTTCCTGCGTCACATTACCAAAAAGGGTCTTGAAGGCGATGGTCCTGCCGCGCGCGCTGCAATGGCAGCGATCGAACAGGCGCGCGCACGCCGGGTGATCGATGATGGGCCGCAGGTAGACACGATCATTCTCGTTGCGATGATCTCCCCGGGATCGGTCTCGATGGCGCTCACGCCGCTTCGCATGGCCAGAAAGCTCGACCGTCTGCGTCCCTCCGTCAAGGTCAAGCTCGAGCCGTGGCTGGTTGAGGCGGCGCTTGCGCGGTTTGGAGGGCGGCGACTCACGGTCGACGAGCAGCGGGTCGTCGTCGAGGCGACGCGGGTGCCGCACAAGGTGCGGTGGCCGGACTGGTGGGTGGTGCGGTCGTAATGGCTGGGAGGCGTCACGCACATCACGTCGACAAGACCGGTGATGCGGACCGTCGGCTTTGCGCCTTCAAGTCGGTCGTTCATTAAGCGCTGGGACTGTCCTCGAAGCCGACATTCGTTGACGGTCGAGAGGTGATCCGGCTTTGCTTCAGCGGCTACCTTTGTCAGGCGTCGAGAGCGAATACGATCGTCGTCCGACTACAAATCCCACAAAAGTACGTCTAGATTGCCCACATGGAAAAAAGATCACCGGGATCTGGGGAACGGACGGCACGGAAGGGGTTAAGATACCAAGATCGTGCTTCCGCCATTTTTGCTTACGAAGCCTTGGTGGAAGGTACGCTGTCGTTCATCGCGCTGGCCGATGACGAAGCTGGAATGTTTGACGATCTCGTGATCGGCATCGCAGGAAAGGTTATCGGTCATCAGTATAAGTCTTCCAGTAAGCCCAAGCCCTTGGGCGTTCGGGGTTTGCTCCTTGGCACCGAGAATGTCATAGCGGATTGCGCTTCCTCATTCATGAAGCTGGAGGCGGAGTTTCCGGGGAAATCTGTTCGAGTCCGATATGTCACATCGCACATCGCTTCGGTCGGTGACAAAGGCCAGTTCGGTGTCAAGGGGAAGGATTCGGCGGACTTCTTCCGGGAAAAGGAACGGCACCCAGACCGGTCGTTGACCGATTGGAGCGCTGGAATTTGGCAACCGATCATTGCCGAGCTTTTCCAGGCCTCCGGACTCTCAGAGAAGGATTTTGAGCGATTCTTCTCGCGATTGGACATTGTTTTCGGAGCAGCTTCGACCATTGATTTCAATCCGGCGCTTGACGCCGCCACTAAGTCCCAAATCACTGAATTAGCGCGTGCGATTGGCGACCTTGTCGGTCGTGATGACGGTAAGACGCGATGGTCCCGCAGAGAGCTTCTGGATGAGTTAGGTTGGCCCGACCGCTTCCAGCAGCGTTTCGAACACCGCTTTCCGTTAGGTGCCCATGTTCAGAGCAACGAGAAAAGCGAGGCCGCACTTGAAAAGGCTTTAGTGACCTGTTCGTCAGGATATCTCTGCCTTCTTGGCCCTCCGGGCGCGGGAAAATCGACATTGCTAGAGCGTTTCGTGCGTTCCGGTCCAGGTCGAAACGTCGTGCGTTACTTGGCCTTTGTACCGGGGGCAGCGCAACAGCAGGGGCGCGGTGAGGCAGCGAATTTTCTCGCCGATCTTAATAGTCAGCTTATCGGTTTGGGCCTTCAGACCGGTCGGGCAAAAGATGATACCTCCGAGCAGCGTCGCGAGACATTTGAAAAGCTATTAGCGCAAGCTACGAAGCGGTATTCATCAGACGGGGACCTGACCATTATCGTGGTGGACGGGCTTGATCACGTCCCGCGCGAAGAGAAGCCAGAGGCTAGCTTTCTTCGTGCGCTGCCGCTTCCTCAAAGTGTTCCGGAAGGGGTGATATTCATCCTTGGTAGCCAGCGCATTGATCTAGCTGATATTCCGCGAGAAGTGAGGGACCAAGCCTCGCTAGACGGCCGTAGGATCGAGATCGCACCACTAACAGAAGCAGTAGTCGGCGATATGATTGCCTCTGTGGGCCTTAAAGGCGCCGTGGACTCCGCTGAGGTATTTTCTGTTAGCCTTGGCCACCCCTTGGTGACACAATATCTTCTCGGGAAGCTGCAAAACGCTGATGAGCAAGAGCGACGCGCCCTCCTTACGGGCGGCTTCGAATATGATGGAGATTTGGAGAAGGTCTATCGCGCAGCGTGGCGAGAAGCCGAGGAAGCCGACGTTGAGGTATCAAAGGTACTGTTTACACTGAGCTTCGCAGAAGGGCGCATCGAGCCCGAATTGCTCGCCCAATGCCTATCGCAGGAGGCCGTAAATAATGCCTATAAAATCGCCCACCATTTAATCGATCATGCCGGGCGTGGCTGGCAGGTTTTCCACAACAGCTTTCGTCTGTTTCTCCGGCAACAAAAGATTGAACTTTACGGGCGTCCCGATCCCGAGTTTTCGGAATCCTCTCTCTATCGCCGTTTAGCTGAGCTCTCCGAAGCGGCTTCCGCTGACAGCACACAGCGTTGGCTTGAGTTCCGATATCGCTTTCTGGCCGGTGATCGGGTGGAGGCAGCTGCGATTGCAAACAGGACATATTTCATCCGTCAGTTCATCGACGGAAGGCGAAGTTACGAGGTCAGCAATGATATTCGAGACGCCTTTGCCTGCCTTGAGCCTGGCCACCGCGCAGAGCAGCTCTTCGACCTGATGCTCGCGAAAGACGAAGTTTGGCGAAGGCAGGACGCTCTCACCACCGCGCAGAACCTAGTGGCAGCCCAAATTGCCACCGGCGATCTGGATATCGCGGAGGCTCAGCTAGACGAAAGTCATAGCGCGGGGGATGAGTGGCTTGTCATCCAAGCACTGCTCGACGACGGCCAACCGGATCGCGCTCGAATCCTATTTGACGACGAAAACCCTTGGAAATGGTTCGACGACGGATACCGATCGGGGAAAAAGGATCTGCTCGAAACCTGGGCTGACTATGCCGTCGTTCTTCTAGATGACGAACAGATTGAGCGCCGCATTCGTAGACCGGAGGGGAAGGATGACGACAAGGAGTCGTTCTATGGCTATACTCCGCGCAGTTATTTTGCGAAGCTTAGGTTTGCGCTGGCGCGGTCGATTTTACGGCATGATCCAAATAGCTCGGTGGCAGCCGTCTCGCTACAACATGGGATCGACGAGAACAATTGGGCGCTACTACATTTGGAGAGTGCCGAGACGAAGCTTGCAATCTCTCAAGCTGCGGAGGCCAGAGACTGCCTGATCGCCTATGAAGATTGCAATGAAGTTGAGGTGCTGCACGGCTCTTGGCATGTTCACGCAGCTCGTCTTGCGCTCGTTAGCGGTGATCCACAACTCGCGACGCGCCTATTTGCTAAGGCGACAATACCTAATCTCTGCAATCTTGAGCATCGATCGGACGATGTTGAGGATGCGGTTCGATATTTGGTCGAGTTTTGCACGCTATCCGCGAGGCTTGGTAAGCCAAATCCCAAGCCGGAATTGCCGAGTGAATTTCTGTTCCGCGGCATACAGAACCATGCTGTTCGATTGGGAGCGATGATAGGCGGACTGAGGGCAGCGCATTGCTTGCAGCCGCCTGCGATTTCGAAGCAGATTAAAGACTCCTTGAATTTTATCGCTGGAGCAGTCCCTGGCCGAGCCGACGATGTACTTCTTGAATATCGGGTTAGACACGCAGACAAGCCGCTTTTCGATGCGATATGCGAAATTGTTCGGCTTGCGCCGGACGCAGCGCCCGATTTCGAGGTCGAATTCGAGGAATGTTTGAAGTTACCGGTATGTGCCTTCAGGGCCTCGTTAGCGATTTTGCGCAAATTTACCGAGACGATGTTTGAGTTTGACGGTGACGCTGGCTCGGCTGTAGCGCGTCTCGAAGCTGCCCGCCGCGATGTTGATCAATCGCGCTCGCCACACGAGGCAATTGATCAACTCTCTGAGCTGTCCATCGCGTTTGGGAAAATCGGCTTCTCCACCCGCTCGAAGGAGCTACTGCACGAGATGCGTGAGATGTCCCTTGGAGCATATCTCGCAGCAAAGAAGGATGGGCAATATCATCTCTGGGCTGACGTTCTCGTAGCTGCAAATCAAGCAGACCCAACTCGCGCGGGTGAGCGCTCTTTCATGATGCTTCGACTGATTGCTGGCGTCGACAAGAGTGACGCGCACGATCAAGCGTGGCGTATCTCAAAGACCGTGCTGGTCGAGGCAACTTCATGCGGTGCGGCGCAGGCCTGGGATGCGTTCGACTGGGCAAAATCTTCTGGGATTTGGAACTGGGATGGCCTTGTCGATGCGGTGGCAAGAGGGATATTGCGACGACGCCCTGACCTTGCGATCCCGCTTTCTATTGCTTGGACGAATTTATGCGCGCCATACCACAGCGAGGGATACAACAGCATAACTCGGACAGGTCAATTTTTGCGTGACCTAGCGAGCGCATCCTCTGCTGACGACCTTTCCGAGATCGAGCGCATCATTGTTGCGGGCATCGAAACTGGCGCTAAGCCGTCGCAGCGGCCTAGACTTTTACAGGTATTTCGCGACGCGCTTGCCGATCGTGCAGTGATTTCGTTGCGTGTTTCGGACGCGGTCGCGAGATGGAATGCCGAACCCGCGTATGACGACGATGCGTTGCCTGACTATTTTGGGCTGAAAACTTTGGAAGATATCGGAAGCGCGGTAGCGGTTGAGCGTGAGCGCCGAGAAGCCCAGACCAGCACGCATTACGGCGATTTCGTAAACAGTCGGCTTGGAAAGCGTATCGCAAGAATCTTGGCTGAACAGCCGTGGTGCGCCATCGAAGAGTTTGCAGCCAAAAACCCCAAACTTGTGAAGGATAGGCCTGTAAAAATCGCGGTGGCATTGGCGGCGATCGCAGCTGGTCGGGGAGACTACGCGGAGACCTTGCTTTTTGCCGGCACAGAAGGTCGTGAGGGTTGGGGCGGTTGGTCCGACCGGGGGCTGCTTGAATATCACAAAGCCCGTCACCTTCTTGAACTCGAGAACGCGCACGAGCAAGCACGCAACGATTTCGTGCGCGATCTCTCCGGCGGAGGCCACGGCACCGGTTCGGCGCTTTGGGGACTCGAAGAGATTCTTCCGCTTCTCTACCAAGACATTGATTGGCCGGCTCTATGGGATCGACTGGCGGACCAGATTGAGAGCTATCGCGATTATCAGAAGATTCCTCCTGTACCGTTAGGCAACGGTGCCTCCCACGACGATGTCGACCTATTGGCCCGGCTATTTGTCGATGCAGCAAATTTGGGCGTCACGGATCCGCGTGAGCAGGCCACGGAGGGCTTACTCGACTTAAGCCGCGCCAAGGCGTCCGAGCCGTTCATTCGCGCCTGCGGGGCCTTGCTCGACGGAGATGCCCCTGAAACCTTGCTAGGCGCGAGAATTCTGTTTGAGGCGCGTGACGGAGAAGGAGTTGCTGAAGCATTTAAGAACCGAATGTACGACCTAGTCGAGCATGAAGACGCATGCGTGGCGGCAATTGGTGAAATACTGAGTGATGTGTGGGGCGGTACGGCGCAAATTTCGGGGGCCGAGTTGCCGGCCATATACTCCCTTGAAATTCCACCGATGGACAAGACGGAAGGCCGGTCTCTTCGAGATGAAGAGTCTCTTGGGCCAGTGATCGATGATCCTGCGGCCTGGACGGAAGGCTTCCAAAGCTGGGTAGACAGCATTTCAGATTTTTCCGGAGTGCCGATTTCCAACATTCGCCGTCGCGTTGCGCAATTGATATCCGGCTGGGGCGGCGTGGCGGCGTATGGCGCCAAGGCGGCGGAGCGCCTTCGGAGGGTGGTGGAACCGCTGGGGCTACTATTGCCCTTTGTTCGACCTCATATCGGTATTTGCTTGCGTGCATTGCATGTGGTCATTGGGGAATTCTGGCGAGCATCAAAGCTGACAGAGATGCAGGTGGACCTTCTTCTTCATCGCCTAGCCGGCGCTCCAGTTCTTCCACCTCAAAGTGTGTATTCTTCTCGTCCCATCGACCTCAGGTGGCCTTCGCTACCTAGAGACACCTGGCGAGTTGAGGCCGACGACTGGCTCGGTGCCGATGACTTTATGCGTGACAACGAGGCAGGCAATGTGATCGGCGAATGGGGTCGTCTTGTGGTGTGCGAGTCTGGCGCGGTCTACGAAGAGGAAATGCTCGCCGCCCGCCGGATGCCGAAAACTGACGCTGAGAATGTTGATCGCGCGATTGCGGCACTTCCCAAGGCTTATTGGGGCTGTGGCACGATCATGCTCGGTGACGAAGCCAGAGACGTGTCGATTGGCCTGCGCAATCTGCAAATATCGCTCGTGGGTAAACGTGCTGACGTGTTGATGTTCGATCCGGTGCTCGCTTACCGCCTTGGTTGGCATCAAACGCAGGACGATCCATTTTCCTTTTGTGACCCCAAACATGGTCTGATGGCGACGACGCGATTCTGGCGCGACGGATGGCCGCAACCGTCGAGACACGCCAATACCGGGCGCTGGGCAGAAGGGCAGCGTGTTGAACTGACCGAAGCCGGGCTAGCAGAAATTGACCGTCTCAGCGCTTTGCCTCAGTTGGTAACAGCGAGGTGGAGAGTTATCACGTCGCGTAGCTCCAAGCCAAAGCGTTCGTCACGATGGAGGAGCGACGGCTCGCTCTTGCTGAGCTAGCATAGGCTCAGGCCATACAGCATTTCTTGAACTTCTTGCCGCTCCCGCACGGGCACGGATCGTTGCGGCCAATTTTAGAACCATCAGCTCCGCGTCGGCTCGGACTTGGCTGCGCAATACCCCGGTTTCCGTTGAGTACCATTCCCTGCGTCTGAGCATCCAGGCGGGTGTCCCGCTTCCACGGGAAACGCACCGCGAGGCTGGCCTTGGGTAATCCGTCGGTTTCACGCACGAGAAGTCCGAACCAATTGTCGGCGCGGTGAACATATTTGC
>JAYSZB010000002.1:0-2419 GCA_043727035.1 Sphingomonas sp.
ACGCTGGCGGCAATCCCGGTGTCGGTCGTCTCGGCGATCATCGCGGTCAACATGGTCGGCGGCACGATCAACACAATGACGCTGGGCGGGCTTGCCATCGCTCTCGGTGTGCTGGTCGATGACGCGATCATTGTGGTCGAAAACATCGTCCGCCGCCTTCGTCTGAATGCCGAGAGCGATGCGCCGCTTTCACGTCTGGAAGTTGTCGGCAAGGCAACCAGCGAGGTGCAGGGCTCGATCGTCTATGCGACGCTGATCATCCTGCTGGTGTTTCTGCCACTGTTCGGCTTGACCGGTATCGAAGGCCGCCTGTTGCAACCGCTTGCGCTCGCTTATGGCGTGGCGCTGCTCGCCAGCCTATTCGTCGCACTGACGCTAACCCCGGTATTGGGGATGGACGCGCTGTCACGTTCGACCAAGTCGCTCGGGCAGGAACCGCAGTGGGTCCATCGCCTGAAAACACGTTATGGCAACCTGCTCGCCAGGCTGCTGCCACAGTGGAAGCCACTCGCTATACTCTCGGTCCTGCTTGTTGCACTGGCCGGGATCGGGCTGGGATTTTCCGGCCGCGCCTTCCTGCCCGAGTTCAACGAAGGCAGTCTGACCGTAAACGTCACTACGCTCCCCGGCACCTCGCTCGATGCGTCGGATAAGGCTGCCGCCGAAGTCGAAGCCGCGCTGCTTTCGCAGCCCGAAGTCGCCACCACCGCTAGACGCACCGGCCGCGCTCCCGGCGATCCGCACGCGCAGGAAGTGTTCGCCTCCGAAATTGAAGCAACCTTGAAACCGGGTGGGCGCGAGCGTGAAGAGCTTCTCACCGCGCTTCGCGATGCGGTTGGCAAGGTGCCGGGGGTGCAGGCAATCTTCGGCCAGCCGATCTCGCACCGGATCGACCATATCCTCTCCGGCGCCCGCGCCAATGTTGCGATCAAGATTTTTGCGGCGGACAGCGCGACGCTTGGTCGCTTGTCGCGCGATGTGCAGGCGCGGGTCGAAGCCGTCCCCGGTGCGGTCGATGTCCAGGCGGATACCCAGAGCCAGGTGCCATACCTGCGCGTCCGCTTCCGCCGCGCCGACCTCGCCAACGCGGGGATCGGCGTGAAGGACGCCGCCGATGCTGTCAGCGCCGCGATCGGGGGGGCGGTGGTCGGCAGCCTGATCGAGCGCCCGGTCATCAGCGATGTCGTGGTCCGGTATGATCCGGCCATCGTCGGGGACGGCTCTACTCTGGACAGCCTGATGCTCAGCGGCGGCAATGGCGAGCTGTTGCCGCTTTCCGCTGTCGCCGACATCGTCCGCGATCAGGGGCCGAACGCGATTTCTCGAGAAAGCGTCGAGCGCGTGCAGTTCGTGCTCGCCAATGTGCAGGGCCGCGATCTGGGTGCGGTGGTGGCCGACATCCGCACCGCGCTCGAACCGGTGCAACTGCCGCAAGGAGCGCGGATCGAGCTGGGCGGTCAGTTCGAAAGCGCCACCTCGGCAACGCAAACGCTGCTGGCGCTGGGCCTGATCGTGCTGATCGGCATGTTCCTGTTGCTGCGTCAGGCGTTCAACTCGTCGCGCGACGCCGGGATCGTGATGCTCAACCTGCCGCTGGCGCTGGTTGGCGGCGTGGTTGGCCTGTGGGTGACGGGCGGCGTCCTGTCGGTTGCGACGATCGTCGGATTCATAACCCTGTTCGGGATCGCGACGCGCAACGGCGTGATGCTGGTCAGCCACATCCGCCAGGTGCAGGCGGTTGATGGCATTGCCGACTTGCGCGAGGCCGTCGCCCGCGCCGCAGAGGAACGGCTCGTCCCTATTCTCATGACCGCGCTCGCCGCTGGCCTCGCGTTGGTGCCGCTGGCCTTGGCTATGGGTGAGCCGGGGAGTGAAATTCAGGCACCGATGGCAATCGTCATCCTGTTCGGACTCGCCAGTTCGACCGCGCTCAATATGCTGGTCCTGCCCGCGCTTTATCTCAAGCTGACCCAGAAGGAACAAACGCCATGACCAAAGCCCTGCTGCTCCTCGCCCCCCTCATGCTCGCCGGATGCCAGGCCGAGAAGCCCGCCACCGATGCCGCCGCTGTGAATGACGATCATGCCATGCCGAAAGCCGAAGCCAACGCGCCAGCCTCGACCAAGGCTTACCAGGCCGCGAATGACGCAATGCACAAGGATATGGACATCGCTTTCACCGGAGATCCCGATGCCGATTTCATGCGCGCCATGATCCCGCACCATGAAGGCGCGACGGCAATGGCCAGGGTCGCGCTGGAACATGCCAAGGACCCGGAGGTCCGCAAGCTAGCCGAAGACGTTATCAAAGCGCAGGAAACCGAAATCGCCCAGATGAAGGCGTGGCTTGCCAAGCGAGACGCGGCGCCCGCAGAGTAGCGCGAGGCTCTTCTTGGCGATCGAAGCCGCGCTGTCCGGCA
>JAYSZB010000003.1:0-16933 GCA_043727035.1 Sphingomonas sp.
CACCAGCACGCGGGCGCCGCCATTGCGGAGCGACGCGGCGCTGCCCTTGCCGACATCGCCGAAGCCGGCGACGCAGGCGACCTTGCCGGCGAGCATGACGTCTGTGCCGCGACGGATGGCGTCGACCAGCGACTCCTTGCAGCCATAGAGATTGTCGAACTTCGACTTGGTGACGCTGTCGTTGACGTTGATCGCCGGGAACGGCAACTCGCCCTTCTTGGCGATGGCATAAAGACGGTGGACGCCGGTGGTGGTTTCTTCGGACACGCCCTTGATGTTCTTGACCGTCTCAGAGAGATAGCCCGGACGCGCGGCGACAAACGCCTTCAGCGCGCGCTGCATCTCGACCTCTTCCTCATTCTCGGGCTCGGGCATGGTCGCGCCGGCTTCGAGCTTTGCGCCCCACAGCGCGAACATGGTGGCATCGCCACCATCGTCGAGGATCAGGTTGCAGGTTTCGCCATTGCCCTGATCCCAGTCGAAAATCCGACCGACATAGTCCCAATAGTCGGCCAGGCTCTCACCCTTGATCGCGAACACCGGCACGCCCGATGCGGCGATAGCAGCGGCGGCATGATCCTGCGTCGAATAGATGTTGCACGTCGCCCAGCGCACTTCTGCGCCCAGCGCGGTCAGCGTCTCGATCAGCACTGCCGTTTGGATGGTCATATGCAGCGAACCGACAATCTTTGCGCCAGCGAGCGGCTGCGACGCGCCGAACTCCTGCCGCAGAGCCATCAGGCCAGGCATTTCGGTCTCTGCAATGTTGATCTCTGCACGGCCGAAATCGGCGAGGCTGAGGTCGGCGACGACATAGTCGGCGGGCTTGTTGGGGGCGGTAGTGGCCAAGATAATTCTCCGGGGATTGTGGTTACCGCGCCCTTAGCTCCGCATCGGGCCAAGGGCAAGGCGATATAAAGATAAGTTTATATGACGTTGCAATTCGTTCAGCACGCCGACGCCAAAACCGCTTGACACTATTTATCTACTAATATAGTTGATAAACGACATGGGGGAGCCTCGCAGCACACCGCATCCTGCCGCTGACAGTGATCCGCTGTGGCACAGCCTGTGCGGCTACCGCATCGCCCCGGCCGAAGCCGCGCTATCCTTCACCCAACGGCTCGCCCGCGAAAATGGCTGGAGCGCGTTTTTCGCCGATCGCGTCGTCAGCGAATATCGCCGATTCCTCTATCTCGCGGTACGCGCTGGGCATCCGGTCACGCCATCGGATGCGGTCGATCAGGCGTGGCACCTCCACCTGACCTACAGCCGCGATTATTGGGATCGGCTGTGCCCGCTGCTCGGCCAGCCGCTGCACCACGGCCCGACGACGGGCGGCCCGGCGGAAAACGCCCGCTTCTATGAAAATTACGCCGCCACGCTGCGCAGCTATCAGCGGCTGTTCGGCACCCCTGCCCCGTCCGATTTGTGGCCATCGGCCCAACGTCGCCTGTTCGACGATCCGCGCGCGCGCCGCGTCCATCCGCGCGACGGCCTCATCGTCAAGCGGGTGCATCTATTGCTGGCGCTGTTGCTCGCCGCGCTGGCGGGAGCCATCATCGCTTTTATCTTGAGGGGAGCCTGACATGACCGAGCTTGCTGCCACTGCCGAATCGACGACATTTCTTGTGGCCTATGGCGGCGCGATGATCGTTGCATTTATCGCCAGCCTGATCATCGGCTACAGACTACGTGCGACCGGGCGACGGCGCAGCGTCGAAGACCCTGCCATGCTCGCGTGGCTTGCTAGCGGAGCAACCCGCCACGCCGATGCCATTCTCACCGGCCTGTTGGTTCGCAGGGCCATCGCCGTCGAGGGAAAAAGCAAACTCACGGTGGTCGATCGCAGCAAGGCCGAGACCGCAACCGAGCGCCGTATCCTGGCGCTTTCCAGCCCGTTTGCCTTTGCCACCGCATGCCGCCTCGCCACCAACGATGCCGAACCGATGCTGCGCCATATGGTCAGTCAGGGCTTGCTCGCCGACGAGCAGCATCTGCACCGCAAACGCATCGCTCAGGTCGCGCCGCTGCTTGTTCTGTTCTTTGCGGGCGCGCTGCTGTGGATTGCCGCCTGGTCGGATGGCCGCACCGTGCTCGCCCTCGCCTTCCTTTTGGCGCTGACCGCACTAATGGTCATCATCCGCTGGGCCTGGCTCGAACGGCGCACCCAGGGCGGCATCGATGCGCTCGACGCCGCGCAACAGAAGCATGAGCGGCTGATGCGCGGCGCGCCGCTCGACGAGTTGCCGCTGGCGGTCACGCTGTTCGGTACCAGCGTTCTCGTCGGCTCGGCGCTCGACGCCTATCACAAGCTGCGCACGCCAACCGACAGCGGCGGGGGCGATAGCAGCGGCAGCAGCGATAGTGGTGGTGGTTGCGGCGGAGGCGGCTGCGGCGGCGACTAATTTACGGGGCTAATCGCGAGCAACCTGCTTGCGGACGATCTGATAGGCCTCGATCACCGCCTGCAATGCCTTCTCATGGCTGCGATCTCCGCCATTGCGATCGGGATGATAGCGCCGCACAAGCTTCGAATAAGCTGCACGCACCGCCTTGAGATCGGCCCCTGGCGACAACTCCAGCACGCGATATGCCGCGCGCGTTTCGGGCGAAATTCCCGCCGCCCGATCCTCGGCGCGTGCACGCACCTTTCGGAACCGCGTGCCCAGTGCATCCATCGGATCGCTAAAATCCGCCCATTTCGGCGGAGCATCCGCTCCGACATGGGCAAAGGCCCGCGTTTCGCGCTCCCACCCGCCATAAGGCGACTGCGCATCGACGATTTCGTCGGGACTCATGCCATCGAAAAAATTGAAACGGGCGTTGAATTCGCGCACATGCTCCAGACACAGCCAGAGCCATTCACCCGGCCCATCGAAACCGGGGCGACGCTCACCCGGCGCGCGGAATTCGCCGACTTCGCAGCACCCGCTCACCCAGCAGGGCCGGTCGCCGGGCACGCGTCCGTGCAATCGTGGGGAGGTGGGACGATCGGGCAAGGTAGACAACCGCTGTGACGGCCATCATGTGCGCCGTCTTTTCGTGAGGGGATAGCCCCACTAGATAAGCAAAATCCGCCGTGCAACAAGCTGGTGGCGCATGGGAGTGGAAGATTTGGGTCCGGTCGAAGCAGAAATCACCCAGCGTCTCACCGCCGCGCTCGCCCCCGAAGCGCTGCTGGTCAGCAATGACAGCGCCAGCCATCACGGACACGCGGGTGACGACGGCAGCGGCGAATCGCATTTCAGCGTCGATGTCACCAGCGCCGCCTTCACCGGCAAGAACCGCGTCGCGCGCCAGCGTCTAGTCAATCATGCGCTCGGCGATCTGATGCGCGAGTCGATCCATGCTCTGGCGATCAAGGCGCGGGCACCCGGAGAATGACCGCAGACAGCGCCATCCTCCAGTCGATCACCCCTTCGAGCCACGACATCGGCGCGTTCGATGTGCGCCGCACCCTGCCCTCGCGCGGGCGGACGATGGTCGGGCCGTTCATCTTCGTCGATGCGTTCGGCCCGGCGCAGTTCGATCTCGGCCGTGGCATGGACGTGCGCCCGCATCCGCACATCAATCTCGCCACCGTCACCTATCTGTTCAACGGCGCGATCGGTCATCGCGACAGCCTCGGCACGGTCGCGGTGATCGAGCCGGGCGCGGTCAATCTGATGACTGCGGGCAGCGGCATCGTCCACTCCGAACGCTCGCCGCTTACCGAGCGCGATCGCGCGGCGGGCAGCCACATGGGCCGCATCTACGGCATGCAGACGTGGCTCGCCCTGCCCGATGACAAGGAAGAAATCGCTCCTGCCTTCGAGAGTATCGCCGCGACAGACCTACCGATGGTCGGCGATGGTGGAGTGGAAGCGCGCGTTATTATGGGCAGCCTATGGGGCGCGACAGCCCCGACCACGCAGCACAGCACGACGATTTACGCCGATATCCGCCTCGGTTGCGGCAGTCGCATCCCGATCGATGCCGAGGCGGACGAGCGCGCGTTGATCGTTGTCGGCGGCAGCGCGACGCTCGACGGCCATGCGCTCGAACCGCAACTGCTCCACATCCTCAAGCCCGGCCATGCTGCCACGCTGGCGACCGAGGAGGGTGCCATCGTCATGCTGCTCGGCGGCGAGGCGTTTGCCACCAAGCGCCATGTCTGGTGGAATTTCGTCAGTTCCAGCCACGACCGCATCGTGCAAGCGCGCGAGGACTGGACCGCCCACCGCTTCCCAACTGTCCCCGGCGACAATGCCGAGCGGATCGAGATACCGCCGGTGCCGAATACGGTGAGTTATCTCTAACCGTTTACCCCACCCGTCATTGCGAGCGTAGCGAAGCAATGACGATGAATGGGAATCAATAGACCAGCCGATGC
The DNA here is from genome assembly GCA_043727035.1 of Sphingomonas sp. Classification (GTDB taxonomy): domain Bacteria; phylum Pseudomonadota; class Alphaproteobacteria; order Sphingomonadales; family Sphingomonadaceae; genus Sphingopyxis. The sequence goes on from JAYSZB010000003.1 coordinate 4,376, forward strand.
CCCTCCAGCGCGCCATCGGTGGTCAACAGCTTCAGCCCCTCGCACGCGCACACCGCCAGCAGCAGCCGGTCGAACGGGTCTTTGGTGGCGGGTTCAGGATAGGCGACTTCCAGCGCGTGGGCGATGGACATCGGCAAAATCGCGATATTCAGTGCTGCCAGCTCATCGGGCACACGTTGCGCGGGCATGGCTAAAGCCAGTCGCCCGGTGGCGACCTTGATCGCGATTTCCCAGATGCTGACTGTGCTGGCCGAAAAGGCGGCCCCCTCAAACGCCACCGCGTCGCGGATGCGCTTGGGGAGGTTGTCCATTGTGCCGTTGATCAGATGGATGACGATGTTCGTGTCGAGCAACAACGCGCTCACTCGAACCGCGCCTCATGCGCCGCCAGTTTCTCGTCGAAATCGTCGGGGAATGGCTGCAACAGGAAATCCTCGGGCAGCGGATCGTCGAGATCGTCCGCGACCCAGCCGCTGCTCTTGCGCGGGTTGGCCTTGTGGTACGCCTCGTATCGATCCATCAGCGACATCGGCTTTTCCACTGGCGTGGCCTGATGCGGCACCAGATCGGCGACCGGCTTGCCATGCCGCGTCAGCACGATCCGCTCGCCCGCCTCCGCCGCCCGAATGAGTTCGGTCAAGGTCGCCTTAGCCTCCTTGATCGGCACCTCCCGCACGCCGGGGACGGCGGGCGCGGGGGTGTCCGGCACGAAATGCTTGAAGGGCACGCTGACATCATGGAATGATGGATTTGTCATAGTCCAATTAATGTAACCACCAGTGGTCACATCGTCAAGTCATTCCATCTCCAATATGATTGCGTCCACCGCCAGACTTTCACCCTGCGCTGCGTTGACCGCCTTCACCACGCCGCTTTTGCCCGCGCGCAGGATATTTTCCATCTTCATCGCCTCGACCACAGCGAGCGGCTGACCGGCCTCGACCTTGTCACCGACGCCGACATTCAGTGCGACCAGCAAGCCCGGCATCGGGCAGATCAGATAGCGTGACAGATCGGGCGGAATCTTTTCGATCATATGCCGGGCGAGCGGCGCGACATGGGCAGGCAAGCATATCGCCTTATGGCTCGCACCGCGCGCGGTCAGCGTGAAGCCGCTGCGGGTGCGCGCGATCCGGACGGTCAACGGCTCGCCATCGACCTCCGCCTCGATCAACCGATCCCCCGGCGTATATTCCATCGCCAGATCGAGCGGTTCGCCATCGACGGCGATCTCGTCCTCGTCCAGTTCGACCAGATGGGTTACGCCGCCAAGTGTCACCGACCATTCCGCAGGCGGACGCAACCGCCGACCCAGTTGCCCATCGACCCGCCGCGCGCGATCCGCCTCTGCCGCCGCCGCGAACCCGCCGATGGCGGCCAGATTGCGCAGCAACTCGGGCGACGCAGGAGCGCCCGCAAACCCGTCCGGATATTCCTCGGCGATGAACCCCGTCGTCAGCTCGCCCGATCGGAAGCGCGGGTGCTGCATGATCGCGCTGACGAAATCGATATTATGCCCCAGCCCGTCGATCTCGAACGCATCGAGCGCCGCGACCTGCTTGTCCGCCGCCTCGTCGCGCGTCGCGCCCCAGGTCACCAGCTTGGCGATCATCGGGTCGTAGAACATGCTGACCTCGCCGCCCTCATAGACGCCGTCGTCGACGCGCACGCCATCGACCCCGCGCCGCCCGTTGGCGCTGCCATCGTCGGTCCAGCCCTCGACCGGCGGCTGATAGCGCACCAGCCGCCCGGTGCTGGGCAGGAAGCCGCGATAGGGGTCTTCGGCGTAGACGCGGTTCTCGATCGACCAGCCGTCGATGCCGATATCGTCCTGCCCGAACGCCAGCTTTTCGCCCGCCGCAACGCGGATCATCTGCTCGACCAGGTCGATGCCGGTGATCGCCTCGGTCACCGGATGTTCGACCTGCAAACGCGTGTTCATCTCGAGGAAATAGAAACTCTCGCCGCTCGGGTCCGCGCCGGAGATGATCAGCTCGACCGTGCCCGCGCTATAATAGCCTACCGCGCGAGACAGCGCGACGCACTGCTCGCCCATCGCCTTGCGCATCTTGGGCGTGACAAACGGCGACGGCGCTTCCTCGACCACCTTCTGGTGGCGGCGCTGGATGCTGCACTCGCGCTCGTTGAGGTAAAGGATAGTGCCGTGCTGGTCGCCGAGTATCTGGATTTCGATGTGGCGCGGGTTGAGAATGAATTTCTCAATGAACACGCGATCGTCGCCGAACGAGTTCAGCCCCTCGCGCTTGGTCGCCTCGAACCCCTCGCGGACATCGGCCTCGCTATAGGCCAGCCGCATCCCCTTGCCGCCGCCGCCGGCGCTGGCCTTCATCATCACCGGATAGCCGATTTCGTCGGAAATGCGCACCGCATGTTCGGTATCGTCGATCTCGCCGACGAAGCCGGGAACGACATTGACCCCCGCCTTCATCGCTAGTTTCTTCGATTCGATCTTGTCGCCCATCGCGGCGATGGCATTCACCGGCGGCCCGATGAAAGCGATATTTTCGGCGGCCAGCGCCTCGGCGAAAGACGTTCGCTCAGACAGGAACCCATAACCCGGATGTACCGCCTCTGCGCCGGTCGCCTTGCACGCGGCGATGATCTTCTCGGCGACCAGATAGGACTGCGCCGCCGGAGAAGCCCCGATATGCACCGCCTCATCCGCCATCTTTACAAACGGCGCACGCGTATCCGCATCAGAGTAAACCGCGACGGTCGCGATACCCATACGCCGCGCGGTCTTGATGACCCGGCAAGCGATCTCGCCACGATTGGCGATCAGGATTTTTTTGAACATGCTAGTCTTTCAGCCTGAAAAAAAGATAGGCTGGCTCGTCAGACGGGCCAATTTTGTAGGCAAAGTCCACGTTGTCGCTGGCGCCAAACTTCTCGCAGATCGCAATTCGCTTTTTGTCTCGCGCGACGGTAACCAAACAAGCTGCCGCGTAATGATATTCATCTTCATGAACGCATTGGATATCCTCGTATGCGCTAGTCAACCGCTCTTCTAAATATCCAATTGTCTGAGTTCTCAGCGTTCGCTTAAACTCGAGCGAGTAACACCGATCTCCCACATCAAACCAAAGATCTGCACGACCAGGAACTTTGGTTCGCTTGTCCGACTTGCCGCGCTTAAAGACGTCATATTCATTCATCGGTAGAAAGCCCGCCATTGCGGCGGCGTTGGCCAAAAACCCCACTGACGCTACCTCGTGGTAGTCAAAGGGCGAATCTCCATCCAAACGCTCAAAGAAGCGCTTGTAAAGCTTGTTGGCGTTTTTCAACCACGCCTCCCAATCAGCAATCAGGCCCTTACGTCTAGCGTCGCCTATTTTTACTGGCTTGTACGTCACCCTATACCTCCAACCGTTTCTCGAACCCCCATCGGCTCTTCAGCCACTAACGCTCGCAACCCCAGCTTCGCCAACGACGCTGAACAGGAGCGACCAAGTTCTCTTTGTGGCTTTGTGCCTTTGTGCGAGCTACTAATCGGGTCGCACAAAGGCATGAAGCCACGAAGCATTAGCGGAAAAGCGGTGATGACCGAGCCAGCATTCGAGCAAATCCATCCGGGCGCAATCCTCAAAGAGGAGCTGGAAGCACGTGGGCTTTCCGCCAACGCGCTCGCGCTGAAACTGCGCGTTCCGCCGCAGCGCATCCAAGACATCGTGGCGGAACGGCGCGGCATCAGTCCAGACACCGCGCTGCGGCTGGAAGCGAGCTTGGGGACGCCCGCCCGACTGTGGATCGATATGCAGGCAGGCTACGACCTGTATCAGGCCGAAGTGAGGTTCGGCGAGGCGGTGAAACGGGAGGTGCTGGCAGCATAGTCACACCAGCCTCGCCAAACCGGCATGGGCAAAATCATCGCCCTTGTAGAGCAGCGGCTCGCCACTCTCCATCGCCAGCGCATAGGCGAAGCAGTCGCCGTAGTTCAGCCGCGCCTTATGCCCACTCCACTTGCCGAAATCGCGATAGGCCTGACGGGCGATCTTTGCATGGTCGGCATTTACCGGAACGATCTCGATTTTGAGTGTGCTGATGAGCGCGTCCAGATCGGCACTCGCAGCGGCGTCCTTCGCCTTGTCGATGACGATGCCGCATTCGAGGTAGTTTCCGGCGGATATTTTCGAGTCTCTTCTTGGGCTCAGCAACTTCAGCATTGCGGTTGCTTCAGGCTCAAGCTGCAACATGGCGACGATGGCGGACGTATCGACGATCATGCCGGCAAACCGTAATCGTCATAGAGCAAGTCGCCATGGGCAGCGACAAAACCGTGTCTGGCAGGCGCGGTGCCGCGTCCCGGCAAATTTCAAGCGCCTTCAGATAGACACTCTCACTTTCGCGGTGTGCCTTCCACGCGCGCAGGGCTTCGAGCACCAACTCCGTTTGGCTGATGCCTTCTGCTTTTGCCAGTTCCGCCGCCAGCTCCACCGCCTCGGCGTTCTTGATATTCATCTGCGCGCCCATCGTTCTACCTTTCTTTCCAATGATGGTAGAATAGCGCAGCGACACCGCAATTCAAGCGGACGCTCATACAGCCTCCGCCACCCGACACACCCGCATCGGCTCCTCAGCCACCATCGCCCGCAGCCCCAGCTTGGCCATCAGCGCCGCATCCCTGTCATCGCCCGCGTTCGCCGCCGTCAGCAGCTTGTCACCGGTGAAGATCGAGTTCGCCCCCGCCATGAAGCACAAAGCCTGCGTCGCCTCGGACATGCTCTCGCGCCCCGCGCTCAAGCGCACCATGCTCAGCGGCATGGTAATGCGCGCAACCGCCACCGTGCGGACGAATTCGATATCGTCGATCTTCGCCAGCGGCGTGTCCGCCAGCATATCGCCGAGCACAGTGCCCTTGACCGGCACCAGCGCGTTGACCGGCACGCTTTCCGGATGACGCGGCAGCGTGGCGAGGGTGTGGATGAAGCCGACGCGGTCGGCGCGGGTCTCGCCCATGCCGACGATGCCGCCGCTGCACACATTGATACCCGCGTTGCGGACATGGCCCAGCGTCTCAAGCCGGTCTTCTATCGTCCGCGTGCTGATCACCTCGCCATAGCGCTCGGGCGAGGTGTCGATATTGTGGTTGTAGTAATCGAGCCCCGCATCGGCCAGCATCTCCGCCTGATGCGGCTCAAGCATCCCCAGCGTCATGCAGGTTTCCAGCCCCATGGCGCGGACGCCCTTCACGATTTCGACGATCGCCGGCATGTCGCGGTCCTTGGGATTGCGCCACGCCGCGCCCATGCAGAAGCGCTGCGACCCCGCATCCTTCGCCTGCGCCGCCTTTTGCAGCACGGTGCGCACGTCCATCAGCTTTGTCGCCTTGACCCCGCTGTCGGCATGCACCGACTGCGAGCAATAGCCGCAATCCTCCGGGCACCCGCCGGTCTTGATGCTGAGCAGCGTGCACAGCTGAATTTCACCGGCAGCGTGGTGGGCGCGGTGGATGGTTTGGGCACGAAAGAGCAACTCGTCAAATGGGAGGTCGAATAGGGTAGCTATTTCTTCGCGGGTCCAGTCGGTGCGCGCTTTGCTAGCGCTCGCTTCGCGTGACCGCGAAATTTCTGGTTCATTCAATGGCAACGCTCGATATTCCTCATTCCGCCCTCGACCTCTGGGGTTTGCGGGATCATTCGCGAGACTGAAAGCCTTGCGCCCCTGCGATCGAGAGTGTCTGTTTCCGATGACAAAAATACCCGAATGACAAATCCCCGTAAGTCCATCTTTTCCCAACGTGTCTGATTTCTTTGCCTGTTCCGCGAGCATGGGTCGCCCAAATCCAGCGCGCGCTGAACAATCGGGGCAGCGACAGAATGGTCATAGTCGGGTGCCACCACGAACTCGAAATGGCAGGCAGGATTGCGCAAAATGATTGGCCTATCCTCGCGTCTGTAGTGATAAGAAATTTGACCGATCATCGACTGCCATGCGTTTCCAAGTGCCCTCACCTCCTCGGAACTGCGGTCGAGCTTGGTCCATCGTAGCCCGCTGGCATTTATTGCATCGACGAATGCTTGCGGATCGGGCATTGGCGCGATGCACAGCGTTTCAAATCGATCGAGGGCCGTTTCCATTGATATGTTTTGGAAATCGCTAGGCGAAATTTGTGCTTGGACAGAAGAGGCTGAGCCTGCGCAGATTAGTAGCACTAGCTTTGCCAGCCTGATCACGCCGCATCCTCCAACGGCGGCATATTGTGCCCCAGCAAGCGCAGCACATCGGCCGCGCATTCGACCACGTTGGACCCTGGCCCGTAAATCCCCTGCACGCCTGCTTCGCGCAGGAAATCATAATCCTGCGGCGGGATGACGCCGCCGACGATGACCTTAATGTCACTGCGTCCCGCGGCGCGCAGGCCGTCGATCAGTTGCGGGATCAGCGTCTTGTGCCCGGCCGCCAGGCTCGACGCGCCGACCACGTCGACTTGCGCTTCCAATGCCAGCACCACCGTCTCGTCGGGCGTCTGGAACAGCGGGCCGGAGACGATGTCGAAGCCCATGTCGCCGAACGCCGAGGCGATGACATTCGCGCCGCGATCATGCCCGTCCTGCCCCATTTTGGCGACGAGCAGCCTGGGTTTGCGCCCCAGTCGCCGCGTCACCGCCTCGACGCCCGCCAGCACCTGGCCCCAGCGCGGATCGCCGAGATAGGGCTTGCCATAGACTCCCTTCACCGGCGTCGGCGTCGTGCCATAGCGCCCGAACACCGCCTCCATCGCCGCGCTGATCTCCCCCAGCGTCGCGCGCGCGCGCGCTGCATCGACGGCGAGGGCGAGGAGGTTATTTTCAGATCCTCCCCGGGACGGGGAGGTGGCCCGAAGGGTCGGAGGGGTCCCACCTGTCCGGCTTAAAATGTGCTCGGACGATAGCGGGGACCCCTCCACCACTTCGTGGTCCCCCTCCCCGTTCCGGGGAGGAATTGCGTTGCGCGCACCCTCAGTCAACGCCGCCAACGCCGCCTGACACGCCGCCTCATCCCGCGCCGCCTTCACCCTCGCAATCCGCGCAATCTGGCTCTCGCGCACCGCCGCATTGTCGACGTCGAGCGTCTCGAGCCTGTCCTCGGTCGCCAGCCGGTATTTATTGACGCCGACGACGACATCCTCGGCGCGATCGACCCGCGCCTGCCGTGCCGCCGCCGCTTCCTCGATCATCGCCTTGGGCCATCCCGCAGCCACCGCTTTCGCCATGCCGCCTTCGCTCTCGACCCGGTCGATGATCGCCTGCGCCGCATCGACCAGTTCGCTGGTCAGCGCCTCGACATAATAAGACCCGCCGAGCGGATCGACGACCTTGATCATCCCGGTTTCCTCCTGCAACACGATCTGCGTGTTGCGGGCGATACGCGCGGAAAAATCGGTCGGCAGCGCGATCGCCTCGTCGAGCGCATTGGTGTGCAGGCTCTGCGTGCCGCCGAGCATCGCCGCCATCGCCTCTACCGTGGTGCGGATGACGTTATTGTAAGGGTCTTGCTCGGTCAGCGAGACGCCCGACGTCTGGCAATGCGTCCGCAGCATTTTCGAGCGTTCGTCCTGCGCGCCGAGTTTGGTCATCGCCCGATGCCACAGCACCCGCGCCGCGCGCAGCTTGGCGACCTCCATGAAGAAGTTCATACCGATGGCGAAAAAGAAGCTCAGCCGCCCGGCGAATTTGTCGATATCGAGGCCCGAGGCGACGCCATATTTTACATAATCGATGCCGTCGGCGATGGTGAAGGCCAGCTCCTGCACCTGCGTCGCGCCGGCTTCCTGCATATGATAGCCGGAGATCGAGATGCTGTTGAACTTGGGCATCTCGCGGCTGGTGTACCCAAAAATGTCCGAGATGATCCGCATCGATGGCTCGGGCGGGTAGATATAGGTGTTGCGAACCATGAACTCCTTGAGGATGTCGTTCTGGATGGTCCCGTCGAGCTGGGCGCGGCTCACTCCCTGCTCCTCGCCCGCGACGATGAAGAAGGCGAGAATAGGGATGACCGCGCCGTTCATCGTCATGCTAACCGACATCTGATCGAGCGGGATGCCGTCGAACAGAATCTTCATATCCTCGACGGAATCGATGGCGACGCCTGCCTTGCCGACATCGCCGATCACACGCGGATGGTCGCTGTCATAGCCGCGATGCGTGGCGAGATCGAAGGCGACGCTCAGCCCCTTCTGCCCCGCCGCGAGGTTGCGGCGGTAGAAGGCGTTGCTCTCCTCGGCGGTGGAGAAGCCAGCATATTGCCGGACGGTCCACGGCCGCCCGGTGTACATGGTCGCGCGGACACCACGCGTGAATGGAGCGAAGCCGGGCAGGCCAGGATCGTCGCGCACATCGTCTGCGGTGTAGAGCGGCTTCACCGCGATGCCCTCGGCGGTGTGCCAGGTCAGGTCGCGGCCTTTGGCTTCGCTCCATGCCGCTTTGATCCACTCGTCGTACGTCGCCATTGCAATACCCAATCCCTCTCCCCTTGCGGGAGAGGATAGTGAAGGTTGCCAGCTTGCTGGCTACCGAAACTTGGAGAGGGGGCGCGGCACAGCGCTCAGCACTGTGCCGCACCCCCTCTCCAAGACTTGCTAGGCAACAAGTTGCCAAGCCAAGTCTTTCCTCCCCCGCAAGGGGGGGAGGAGTGAACGTCACGCGCCCCTGAACACAGCTTTGCGCTTCTGCAGGAAGGCCATCCCGCCCTCCATCGCATCGGCGCTCGATCCGGCAATCCGCTGCCCCTCGGCCTCGGCATTGAGCGCGGCGGCATAGTCATTCTCAAGCGCGGACAATATGTTCCGCCGCATCACGCCATAAGCCAGTGTCGGCCCCGCGGCGAGCCGTGCCGCCAGCGCACGCGCCTCGGTTTGCAACACCTCGTCCTCGACGCATTTGTAGATCAGCCCCCATTCGGCGGCCTTCTCGCCTGAAATCTTCTCGCCCAGCATCATCATCTCGGTCGCGCGCGCCTTGCCGACGAGGCGCGGCAGCATCCATGACGCGCCGCCGTCGGGCACCAAGCCGATGTTGACGAAGGCTTGCAGGAAATAGCCCGATTTGCCCGCCAGGACAAAATCGCCGGCGAGCCCGATCGAGCAACCGACGCCCGCCGCCGGGCCGTTGACCGCCGTGATCACCGGGATGGCGAGCTTGGCCAGCGTCATCATCGTCGGGTTGTAGTGCCGGGTCAGCGCGACATAGCTGGCATCGCCGCCCGAGATCGACCCGCCGCCACGTGCCTGAAGGTCTGCGCCGGAACAGAAAGCCCGCCCTGCGCCGGTGATGACCAGCGCGCGCGCGCCGCCCAGATTGTGCAGCGCCAGATTGATGTCGTCCGCCATCTGCAACGACGCCGCATTCAGCCGCTCGGGCCGGTTGAGGGTGATGGTGGCGATGTCGTCGCTGACGTCCAGCGTTATGGTTTCATAGGTCATGTCTTCTCCCATATTTCCTCTCCTCTCCCGCCTGCGGGAGAGGAGCGAGACTTAGTGAGCCGCAGGCGAGCTTAGTCGCAGCGGTGAGGGTTCTCGCTCTCCGACACACCCTCACCCTGCCGCGTCGCGGCTGTCCCTCTCCCGTAAACGGGAGAGGGGTTAATGCACCTCCATAATCTCCGTCAGCACCCCGCCCATATCCTTCGGATGCACAAAGAATATCAGCGTCCCATGCGCCCCGATCCGCGGCTCGCCCAGCACCCGCTTGCCCAGCGCCTCGAATTCGGCCTTGGCGGCATGGATATCGGGCACCTCATAACAGACATGATGCTGCCCCCCCGCCGGGTTCTTCGCCAGAAAAGCAGCGATGCCGGCATTGCCCGGCAATGGCTCGATCAGCTCGATCTGCGTGCCATCCATCGCGCCTTCGGCACCGGGCGTATCGACAAAACACACCTTCACCCCCTGTTCGGGCAGGTCGAACGGCTCATGAATATGCGTCGCGCCCATCACGTCGCGGTAAAAGGTGATGCTGTCGGCGATGGACGGCGTCGCAACGCCGATGTGGTTGAGGCGGCCGAGTTTCATTGCAGTAAATCCTGAATTACTGCTCGGGCAGAGCGGGTGGAGATCGACGGGCCATCTCGAATCCCTCGAAACGGCCTTCAATCAATGCGACCCGTCGATCGATCGTCGCCGCATAGTCACGGACGCGACGAATCTCCTCACCATGCCCCTCAACATCCTTTTGCAGGCGCGCGACATCGGATTCGATGAGCAGGATTTTTTTTAGCGCCGCAAAGGCGTCGGAGATCGACGTCACAATGCCAATCCCCGCTCTTTGAAAAAGACATCATTTTCCTCACGAAGCTCCCGCACATTCTCACTGATCCGGGCAAGCGAAGCCTGCAATCTGGGTATTGCCTCGTTGACCTCCTTGACCAACGCTGAAAGCTCCGCCTCTTGCATCGGCGTCAAATCGTCATCGTCGAGCGCCCTGCGTCGCACATACTCGCCCAGCGAAAGCCCACGGCTGCTCGCGCGCGCGGCAATGGCCTGCTTCACGGCTGGCGTGGCCAGAAAGGTGACACGTTCGGTCTGCATGGCGAAAGACTCCTTCACATTATAAGGTCATTATAATGTGAAGGGCCATATCGTGCAATAGGCTTCGGCGCGAGCGGGTGTGGCGGTCGACGACAGACGGCGTTGCGACGCCGAGGCGGTTGAGGCGGCCGAGTTTCATTAGCTCGAGAAGTTCGGATCGTAATCACATGAAACTTCGCGCTCGACCGCCGCTGCAAAATTACCTGCCGCAACTTTGGTAAAGCTATTCCATGTTCCCGCTTTTTTCCCTCGCGACTCATATTTGACCGTCTCGTTGTCGATCTCAACGATACGGCGCACCTGACCAGTCAAAGTCGCGTAACACTTATCTTTTGCCAGATCGCCCACTACAACAGTCATCTTTCGCTCCTTTTCACAACGGAATATTATCATGCTTCTTCCAAGGGTTCTCCAACTGCTTCCCCCGCAGCTTCCGCAACCCCAACGCCACCCGCCGCCGCGTCGAATGCGGATAAATCACCTCATCGATATACCCCCGCGAAGCCGCGACAAACGGATTGGCAAAGCGCGCCTCATATTCCGCCGTCCGCGCCGCGATTTCCTCGGGGTCTTTCGAGCGGAAGATAATCTCCACCGCCCCCTTCGCACCCATCACCGCGATTTCCGCAGTGGGCCAGGCATAGTTCAGATCGCCGCGCAGATGCTTCGACGCCATCACGTCATAGGCCCCGCCATAGGCCTTGCGGGTGATGACGGTGATCTTGGGAACGGTCGCCTCGGCATAGGCGAACAGCAGTTTGGCACCATGTTTGATGATGCCATTATGCTCCTGCGCGGTGCCCGGCAAAAATCCGGGGACGTCGACGAAGGTCAGGATCGGTATCTCGAACGCGTCGCAAAAGCGCACGAAGCGCGCCGCTTTCTTCGATGAGTTGATGTCGAGGCACCCCGCCAGCACTATCGGCTGGTTGGCGACAATGCCCACCGTACGCCCTTCGATCCGCCCAAAGCCGGTGAGAATGTTCGCCGCATGCGCGGGCTGGATTTCGAAGAAATCGCCTTCGTCGACCGTCTTTCTGATCAGCTCATGCATGTCATAGGGTTGATTGGCGTTCGGCGGAATCAGCGTGTCGAGGCTGGCTTCGGCGCGGTCCCACGGGTCGTCGGTCGGTCGTTCAGGCACGCCGCTGCGGTTGTTTTCGGGGAGGAAGTCGAAAAAATCGCGGGCGGCGAGCAACGCCTCGATGTCGTTTTCATAAGCGACATCGGCAACGCTGGTCTTGGTGGTGTGGGTGATCGCCCCGCCCAATTCCTCTTGGCTGACCACCTCGTTGGTCACCGTTTTGACCACGTCCGGCCCGGTGACGAACATGTAGCTGCTGTCCTTCACCATGAAGATGAAGTCGGTCATCGCCGGGGAGTAAACCGCGCCGCCTTCTTCGATGAATTGATGTCGAGGCACCCCGCCAGCACCATCGGCTGGTTGGCGACCACGCCCACCGTCCGCCCCTCGATCCGGCAGAAACCGACGATGATGTTGCCCGCATGGTTGGGCTGGAGCTCGAAGAAGTCGCCCTCGTCCGCCACCTTCCGGATCAGCTCGTGCATGTCATACGGCGTCGCCGCGCTCGGCGGCACCAACGTATCCAGACTGTCCTCGATCCGGTCCCAAGGATCGTCGGTCGGCCGCTCGGGCACGTCGTGGCGGTTGGACGACGGCAGGAAATCAAAGAAATCGCGCGTCGCGAGCAAGGCGTCGATGTCATTCTCGAACGCCACGTCGGCGACCCCCGACTTGGTGGTGTGAGTCACCGCCCCGCCCAATTCCTCCTGGGTCACCACCTCGTTGGTGACCGTCTTGACCACTTCCGGCCCGGTCACGAACATGTAGCTGCTGTCCTTCACCATGAAGATGAAGTCAGTCATCGCGGGCGAATACACCGCGCCGCCCGCACACGGCCCCATGATGAGGCTAAGCTGCGGCACCACGCCCGATGCGAGCACATTGCGTTGAAACACCTCGGCATAACCGCCCAGCGACGCCACGCCTTCCTGAATCCGCGCGCCGC
>JAYSZB010000004.1:0-2396 GCA_043727035.1 Sphingomonas sp.
GGAAGGCCGCGGACAGGTCCGCGGCTCTGGGCTCAGCGGTTGTGCTTCTGCATGAAAACGAGCTTCTCGAACAGCGAGACGTCTTGCTCGTTCTTGAGCAGCGCGCCCACCAACGGCGGCACGCTGACCTTGTCGTCCTTGTTCTGCAGCACTTCGAGCGGAATGTCTTCGGCCACGAGGAGTTTGAGCCAGTCGATCAGCTCGGACGTGGAGGGCTTCTTCTTCAGCCCCGGCAGGTTGCGCACGTCGTAGAAGTTCTTCAGCGCGGCGGTGAGCAGCTCCTTTTTCAGCGACGGGAAGTGCACCTCGACGATGGCCTTCATCGTCTCGGCGTCGGGGAATTTGATGTAGTGGAAGAAGCAGCGGCGCAGGAAAGCGTCGGGCAGTTCCTTCTCGTTGTTCGAGGTGATGACGACGATCGGGCGTTCTTTCGCGGCGATGGTCTCGCCAGTCTCGTAGACGTCGAAGGCCATGCGATCGAGTTCCTGGAGCAGATCGTTGGGAAATTCGATGTCGGCCTTGTCGATCTCGTCGATCAGCAGCACGGGCAGCACCGGCGCGGTGAACGCCTCCCACAGCTTGCCCTTCTTGATGTAATTGCGGATGTCGTGGACGCGCTCGTCGCCGAGCTGGCCGTCGCGCAGACGGGCGACCGCATCATATTCATAGAGGCCCTGCTGCGCCTTGGTGCTCGACTTGATGTTCCAGGTGATCAGCGGCGCGCCAGCGGCGAGCGCGATTTCCTCGGCCAGCACGGTCTTGCCGGTGCCCGGTTCGCCCTTGACCAGCAGCGGGCGGCGCAATGTGACGGCGGCGTTGACCGCCACCTTCAGATCGTCGGTCGCGACATAGTTGCTGGTACCCTCGAATCGCATCGCTCGCCCTTTACGTTAACGTCAACGCTAACGGCATAGGCAGCGGCTGCGGCGAGTGCAAGCAAGGGAATTCTTATGAGGGACTGTCCCTAATAACCCCTGTCAGCTTCTGCTTCGCACGGCTTCGCGTGTGGCAAGCAGATCCCACAAGCCGCGATGCTGGGCGAGTAGTTGCTGCGCGCCGAACAGCATGGCGCGCTCGATCGATCCCATGCCGTCGCGGGATTCGATCAGCGCGATGGTGTCATGCAGATCGGGCAATGCGGCGGGGCGGGCGGTGACGTCGAGCCTGGCGGCGGCAGCATCGAGTACCGCGCGGACCGAACGCCAGTCGAGCGCCAGCGCCAGCGCCGCGCCGAGGGCTGTTCCCGCACGCTCGGACTGGCCGAGCATGTCGATGGCGTGGCTCTGGGCGAGCACGGTCTGTTCGCATTGCTGCTGCCCGGCTGTGCTGGGCAACGGGCCAGCCGCCGAACCGAGTGCAGAGAGATAGGCACGCTCGCGGGAAAAGGCATGGGTCGCCGAATCGAACCAGCGGCGCTCGTCAGGATCGACGGCGCGCATAGCCGCATGATCGACCAACCCGGGATGGCGGCCGTGGAGCAATCCAAAGAAATGTACGGCGTCGGCCAGATTGCGCGTGGCATCGCGGCCATCGACCAGCTTGCGCGACAGCACATAAGAATGCGCGCCGGCTCCATCATTGGTCACCAGCGCGTCGATGGCGCGGGTGAGATCGCTCGATGAGGCGATGCGCTGCGGTTGCACCATGGGGAAATCCTGTTCCGAGTCTCGTTCACGGCTCAACCATTCTGGTCCGAATGATCGCCGCTTCTGCACGGTTATAGGCACGACAGCGTAAAGGCGGAGTTTATGAGTGCTGCCCTGAAATGGGACGATGAGGGCGGCTGAGGCGCGGCAGAGGACGCTTATTGGGGACAGTCCCCAATAAGCCGCCAACGCGCGGCAGACTGCACTGGCGTGTCTTCTTACTAGGGACAGTCCCTAATAAGCGATAAGCGTCGTATCCAACTGGCGTCAGGCGGCCATCGGCAGCGGGTCGGTTTCGTTGGCGGGGTAGGCGATCATTGGCTCCCGCGGATCGACGTTGCCGTGCTGTTCCGCAGCCTCGGCCACCACCACCGCTACCGCTATTGGCTGCGGACGGGCAGGGCTTGGCGCGATCCACCGCGACAGGACGACGACCAGCCCGAGCACAAAGTAGCCGGAGACGACCGCCACCGGTGAGAAAAAGAAGGCACCGGCAAACGCCAGCCGCAACCAATTGGAGTGGACGCCGATGTCCTCCCCGAGCGCTTCGCAGACGCCGAAAAAGGTGTCGTCGCGGGTAAACAGATTGGGCTGGGCGTTGGGCATTGTCGGTCTCTCTGTCTGCGCCGGCGGGGAGTGCCAGGTTCGAACGATCTTGAGCACGGAACGTGCCAAACGCAGTTCTGTCCGGAGTTGCGTGAAGAAGTTCGTGCGCGATGCCAATGGAAGGCCATCCATGCGCCGATTGTC
>JAYSZB010000005.1:0-49552 GCA_043727035.1 Sphingomonas sp.
CGGAGTCATTCCGGCAAAGGTATCATAGGCGTGGATGGTAAAGTCAGCGCCCAGCCGTTTGCGCATCAGACCGGCCAGGATGATATTGCCACCGCGCCATACGCCGCACTCGACAAAATCGCCCTCGATACCGCGCTCGACGATGTACTCGATCGCCTGGGCGGTGGCCCACAGTGCCGGCAGGCTGGTCATGGTATAGCGACGGACGTCGTCGAGCATCGCACGCTGCCAGTCCAGAGCCTCGGGAATCAGTTCCTCGACCGGCTGTGGTCCGCCCACATGTGCTGCGACATTTGCTAGCTTTTTCGACAGAAATCGGCGCATCGGAAAGCAATCAACCTTGATCTGGGGGCGCAAAAGAAACGGCAATGTGCATCGACACTTTGGCGATTTGCCGATGGCTCCATGCAAACCGTCCCCCCTGCGACGGGGGAGCCTGTGTATCAGAAAGCGGATTCGCACAAGCGGTAACGCTTGGCAGCGCCCTGCCGCTGTTACATGGGCTATACGCAGACCATCTCCCTTAGTTGCATGGACACACGCATGGCATCCCTGTTCAGACGCATTTTCGGTTCGCCAGCCGCACCGGAGCCCCGCATCCCCGCCGTCCCGCCGGGTCAGCGCTGCTACGCCATCGGCGACATCCACGGCGAATTTGCCATGGCCCGTGCGCTGGTCGACCGCATCGCCGCCGATCACGGTGCGCGCGGTGCGGACACCCCCGCCCACCTCGTCTTCCTCGGCGACTTTATCGATCGCGGCCCCCACTCGCGGGAGACGGTCGAGTGGCTGGCCAATGATCCCCCCGCCTTTGCCACCTGCCATTTCCTGCGCGGCAATCATGAGGACGCCTTCCTCGCGGTGATCGACGGCGACGAGACCGACCTGCCCGGTTGGCGCAAGTTCGGCGGGCGCGAGACGCTGGCCAGCTACGACATCGGCGACAAGGCCGTGGCGATGGGCGGGCCATTCTTTCGCGCCGAACTGCGCGAGAAGATCCCGGAGAGCCACATCGCCTTTCTGCGCGGGCTCAAGGATCATGTGCAGATCGGCGACTATCTGTTCGTCCACGCCGGCATCCGCCCCGGCGTAGCGCTCGCCGCACAGGACCCGCGCGACTTCACCTGGATTAGGCGCGAATTCATCGAATCCCGCGTCGATCACGGCATGATGATCGTCCACGGCCACACCATCACCGATGCGGTGGACGAACAACCCAACCGCATCGGCATCGACACTGGCGCCTATCAACCCAATGGCAAACTGAGCGCTATCGGCACCGAGGGCGAGGCACGCTGGTTTCTCGAATCAACCCGCTGACTCGCGGCCATAAGCTGCTATAGAGCCGCCATGCAGATTGCGGCCCGGCTGCTTCTGACACATGATTTGAAGGAAGTGGCTGTTGGCCAGCGTCTTGCCGAACCCGACCGAATTTGCACCGGCAGACCGGCTGCGGCGCACGCCGCTGCCGCGTGTCATGGGCAAGGTCACAACGCGTAAAGTCGGTGAATTTGCCGTCATCGCCCTCGCCTTCTACTTTTTTCTCAAGATGTTTTATTTTTTCAATGAAGGGCTCGCCCAGCCGGCAGACATCATGCTGTCTGCCTTGGCCCTGTTCATTGCCTCCCCGACTCTGGTCATTTCGTTCCTCAAGGATCATAAATCGTTGCTGTTGCTTCTTGTCTGGATCTCTTTGGTGAATTTTACTTGGGCATTGTTGACCAGCAAGCTCAATATGGCGATCCCGGTTACTTATTATTTGTTCAACACTATCGTTGTTATCACCACCTATGCCGTGCGCCTGAAGAACCCTGTGCTGTTCGATAAATATCTGATAATCGCCATGCGCATCGCGATCATCGCCCAGTTGATCGCCGTTCTGCTCGATCCAAACTTTCGACCGCTCGGCACGTTCCAGAACCCCAACCAACTCGCTTATTGGGGCGTCGTGGTGCTCAGCATCTATCTTGTTATTCGGCGCAACGAATCCTTCTGGATCGACTTGCCATTCCTGCTGATCGTTACCTATTGCGTCGTTGCGTCCCTGTCTCGCGCGGGTGCGGCAGCAGCGCTGATCATGCTCGCTGCCTGGTTCTGGATGATATTGAAGACACCGTTCCGCCGGACGGTGGGTGTTTTCGCAGGCATGTTGCTTGCCTTCGCAGCAATTCAGACCGGATATGTTACGAAATTCCTGCGGCAAAGTACCACCGCAGAAGATTTTGAGCTTCGCGCAGCGGGCGATACCACCTCGCTGGCCGAAGAGCGGAACTATGATCGCATCACCGAATTCTACGAGTATACGATTCTGGGAGCGGGCGAAGGATTCTATACGCGTTTCGAACCGGCAACGGTAACTGCCATCGAGATTCACAGCTCGTTCGGCACCATGCTGTTCAGTTATGGCATCATCGGGTTGATGCTGTTCTGTACCTTTTTGTATCAGGTGATACGCGCTCTGCCCTTGTCATTGGGCATGTATCTGCTGCCCTCACTGATTTACGGCATCACCCATCAGGGTTTGCGTTTCAGCTTTTTCTGGGTGCTGGTCGGCGTGATGATCGCGCTGGGTGAACAGTTGCAATACCGAAAAACCGTCAAACCGTCCGCCAGAGCGCAGGCGGTCCCTGTCGGCCTCGGCACCCGGACAGCGCGGGGGCCGGAGCAGCTGCGGGCGATGGCCGAAGGCGGCAGCGGCTCGCGGAGCTAATCCGGCGTCGTGCAGCGCCAGTTCGATCTGACCTTATGCTTGCTCGGCGCGATACTGGTGATTCCGGTCATGCTCATCGTCGCACTGGCGATCCGTCTCAAACTCGGCAGCCCGGTCCTGTTCCGGCAACGGCGGCCCGGACTGAACGGTACGATCTTCAACATCTACAAGTTCCGAAGCATGACCGACGAGCTTGATGCCCAAGGCGATTTGTTGCCTGACGCGCAACGCCTGACCCGCTTCGGCCAGTTCCTCCGCGCCTCCAGCCTCGATGAGCTGCCCTGCCTGATCAACGTCGTGCGCGGCGAAATGAGCCTCGTCGGTCCGCGCCCGCTGCTGCCCGACTATCTCCCCCTCTACACCCCCGATCAGATGCGCCGCCATGCCGTGCGGCCCGGCATTACCGGCTGGGCACAGGTCAACGGCCGCAATGCGTTGAGCTGGGAAGAGAAATTCGCGCTCGATGTCTGGTATGTCGATAACCGCAGCCTGTGGCTCGACATCCGCATCCTGTTCATGACCGTGTTCAAGGTGCTGCGCAGCGCCGACATCGCCCATGACGGGGAGGTAACGATGCCGCGCTTTACCGGGACACCCACTGGCCCGATGTCGAACTAACGGACAACCACGGCCCGCGCATCCACTCGACGCGCCATTGCCTTCGCTCGCTCACGCCACGGCTTTTCGATCCAGCGAAAACTGAGCAGCGACAGGCCGACGACTAGAGCCAGAAACCCCACCAGTATCGCGTCCGACAGTCCCGTCATTGTCACGATGCCGGTGCTGTCATGCGCCACCTGCCCCAACACGATACCGCCGATACCGAACTTCGGCGCCAGCGCCACAGCGGACAGGATGCACACCGCCAGCAGCGCGTGAACCATATAGATCGAATAGGACAAGTCCCCCAGCACCTGCCCCGGCCTGCGCTTTAACACTCGCGACACCGCCCCGCCCTCATAAGCGAACAGCAGCACTGTCGCGGCGAAGATCGGAATGACGAGGATGCCGTAGTCGGCCGGAAGATAGCTAACCGCCAGCAGGACCACGGCCACCGTCGCCAGTTCAAGCGGGGTGGCGAAGGGCAGCTTCACATCGGGGATTTCGGTCCACAACGCATGGACGAACACCCCGGTGACGAAACCGGCGAGGCATCGCGCCAGCGCGATATCGTGCGTCGCCTTCATCCCCGGCGCTCCGGCGATCAGCAGTACCGCAATCGCGCCGACGCCAACCACCAGCAGTGGCATCCATCCGCGCCGACCGGCCAGACTAAAGCAGGCGGCGAACACCGAATAGGCGGCAATCTCCGCGCTGATGCTCCACGCCGGGATATTCCAGGTCGCCAGCGGAATAACACCCCACGCCTGCACCAGAAAGATGTTCGCTGGCAGCCACAGGAGGTCAGTAGAGCCCGAAAACGCCTGCTGACCAGTGTTTACCCCCCCCCACGAATTTACAGCTTGCAGCAACCCCTGATAGCCCAGAAACCCTGCCAGAACAACGAGATGCAGCGGCCACAACCGTCCGATCCGTCGGATCAGAAACCCCCACACTCGGCTCCCATCCGCCGCAATCTGGTCGCGCGCGGCATGGGCGATGACGAAGCCCGACAGCACGAAAAAGAAATCGACGAAGCGATAGCTGGTCGTCGCGATCATCAGCGAGGTGTAGAAACCGGAGGTCTTGAGATGCCCCGCTGCTACCATCAGCGCGCAAATGCCGCGCCAGCTGTCCAGCGCGATGAAGTGATTGCGCGGCAAGTCCATTCCCCCGATAGCCGTCGTGTCGGCAGCGATGCTTCGTGCCTTAGGCCGTCGATGATTAGCGACGCAAGCGGAGGATAAGCCAGCCATGACCACCCTATGGGGCATTTTCGGCGCGGGCGGATGCGGGCGCGGTATCATGCCGCTCGCCCGTGCCGCTGCGGCCACGCACTCCGACGTGCGACTGCTGTTCATCGACGATGGCCATGCCGGGGCGACGATCAACGGCCATGCCGTCCTGTCCTTCGCCGCCTTTTGCGCCGAACCGGCGGACAGCCGCAGCGTCGCCATCGCCATCGCCGATCCCGCCACCCGCGCCTGTCTGGCGCAGCAATGCGACGCCGCCGGTCTGGAACCGCTCGGCATCACCGCTGCCGGTGTCGTCATCATGGACGATGTTGCCATCGGCCCCGGCGCGCTGCTCTCCCCGGGCGTGGTCATCACCAGCAACATCCGCATCGGCCGCCATTTCCACGGCAATATCCACAGCATCGTCGAACATGATTGCGTGATCGGCGACTATGTCACCTTCGCCCCCGGCGTCCGCTGCAACGGCGCGGTCCACATCGGCGACGGGGCCTATATCGGTGCAGGAGCAGTGATCCGTCAGGGAACCAGCGCGCGGCCCGTGCGGATCGGTGCAGGCGCGGTGGTCGGCATGGGCGCGGTCGTGCTCGGCGATGTCGCCGACGGCGCAACCGTCATCGGCAATCCCGCGCGCCAATTGTTACGGTAACGTAACGACGCAGGCCCCCTCGCCATCCCTCAGTTTGGGTGATATTTTCACGCTGAAGCTGCCTCGAACACCTGCTCCAAAGCCGTGCAAACCCTCGCTACATCAGCATCGGTCAACGTCGGATGGGTCAGCATCATCAGGCTGGTTTCCCCCAGTTCGCGCGCGACCGGAAAAGGCTCGGCGGGCCTCAGCCCCGTCCCGTCGAACGCCTTCTCACGCCATATCTCTGAACAGCTTCCCTGCAACAGCGGCACGCCCTGCGCGGTTACCTCGGCAACGATCCGGTCACGGCTCCACCCCTCGCGCAGCCCCTCGGGCCGCACATAGGCATAGAGCCGGTAATAGGCGTGAACCATATCCTCGCGCGGTGTCGGCACCCGCACCGCGCCGGCGAACCGGCTCAGCGTCGCGCGATAGGCATCGGCCACCGCCGTCCGCCGCGCCGTCCACTCGGCCATGCGCTTGAGCTGGATGCGCCCGATGGCACCCTGAACCTCGAGCATCCGCCAGTTGGTGCCAAAACTCTCGTGCAGCCAGCGGAAGCCCGGCGGATGGGCACGCTCATAGACCGCCTCCCAGCTCTTGCCATGGTCCTTGTAGCTCCACATGGCGGACCATAGATCGCGGTCATCGGTGGTCACCATCCCGCCCTCGCCGCCGGTGGTCATGATCTTGTCCTGACAGAATGACCATGCCCCGACCTGCCCGAACCCGCCGACCGGCTTGCCATCGATGGTCGCGCCATGCGCCTGCGCGCAATCCTCGATCACCTTGATATTGTGCGCGTTCGCCAGCGCCATGATTCCCGCCATATCGCACGGCCAACCCGCCAGATGCACCGGAATGATGGCGCGGGTCCGTGTCGTCAGCACTGCCGCGATGGTCGCGGGCGACAGGTTGCCCGACTCGCGATCGACATCGGCAAACACCGGCGTCGCCCCCGCAGTGATGACGCTCGATACCGACGCGATGAAGCTGCGCGGCGTGACAATCACCTCGTCCCCCGGCCCGATCCCCAGCGCCTTCAGCGCCAGATCGAGCGCCAGCGTCCCGTTCGACAATGCAATCGCGTAGGCCGACCCGAAATGCGCGGCGAACTCGGTCTCGAACTGGCGGCATTCCTGCCCCGTCCAGTAATTGACCTTCCCCGACCGCACGACATCGGCAACCGCCGTCACCTCCTCCTCGGAAAAGCTGGGCCAGGGGGCGAGTTGGGTGTTCAGCATGATCGGCGCGGTCCGTCTCAATCGGTGAGGGAGCGACGGGCGATAGCGGCAATTTTGCCATTTTGCACTGGAACTTCGCAGCATTAGCGGCTTGGGGAAGACGATGCCCCGCACTATCCTGCTCAACGGCTCGCTCGCCTCCTCGGTCATCGCCTTTCGCGGCCCCTTGATCGCCGATCTCGTCGCGCGCGGCCATATCGTCCACGCCTCGTCGCCCGGCCTGACCGGCGACTGGGCCGACAAGGTCCGCGCGCTCGGTGCCACCCCGCACGACGTGCCGCTCGCCCGCGCGCAGACGGGAATCGCAGGCAATATCGGCTACGCGCGCGCTATCCACCGGATCATTACGGCAAACAGCATCGACCATGTCATCGGCTACACCATCCAGCCCAATATCTGGGGCAGCTTCGCTGCACGGGCGGCGGGCGTCGATTCGGCATCGATGGTCACCGGCCTGGGCTATACCTTCATCCCCGGCGAAGGCTGGAAACGCCGGGCAGTCCAGCGCGTCGCCCGCACCCTCTATCGCATGGCGACCAGCTTCAACCGCAAGATCGTCTTCCAAAACCCCGACGACCGTGACGACTTCATCGCTGGCGGCTGCCTCGGAGATCCATCGAAAGTGGTGATGGTCGATGGCTCCGGGGTCGACATCGCCCACTACAGCCCCGCCCCGCTGCCCGAAGCGCCGATATTTCTGCTGATCGCCCGCCTGTTGTGGACCAAGGGTATCGCCGAATATGTCGAGGCGGCGCGGGCAGTGCGCGCCGCCGTGCCCGACGCGCGTGTGCAGATCGCCGGTTACCTCGACGATGGCCCCGATGGCGCCAGCCAGGCCGACCTCGACGGCTGGATCGCCGAAGGCATCGAGTATCTCGGCAGCCTCAGCGACGTCCGCGCCGCCCTCTCTGCGTGCAGCATCTACGTCCTCCCCTCTTACCGCGAAGGCACGCCGCGCACCGTGCTCGAAGCGATGGCAATGGGCCGCCCGATCGTCACCACCGACGCCCCCGGCTGCCGCGAAACGGTGATCGACGGGCACAACGGCCTGCTCGTGCCGGTGGGCCAAGCCCAGCCTTTGGCCGGCGCCATGATCCGCCTCGCCCGCAATCCCGCCCTGCGCGCGACTATGGGCGCGGCGGCGCGCGCCGTGGCTGAAAGCAAATATGCCGTGGACAAAGTCAACGCCAGCCTGATCGGGCAGCTCGGGCTTTAAGCCGCTGTGGTTGCGCGGTTCGCAGACGATGGCTAGAGCGCGCTCGACCGTATTATCTTTAAGGACGCCCGATGTCATCGCCAGACCCGCGGGCCCATCCCAAACCCCGTATCGTCATCGACCTTGACGACACGCTGACCGATGACGGCTCGCACAGCGACTATGCCGCCAAATTGCCGCGCAAAGACGTCATTGCCAAGCTGCGCGAATACAGCGCGCTCGGTTACGAGATCGTCATCTTCTCCGCCCGCAACATGCGCACCCATCAGGGCCGGATCGGCCGCATCAACCTCCACACCCTCCCCGGCGTGCTCGCCTGGCTAGCCCAGCATCATGTGCCGCATGACGAGGTGATCATGGGCAAGCCGTGGTGCGGGTCAGGCGGCTTCTACGTCGATGATAAGGCGATCCGTCCCGACGAATTCGTCCGCCTGTCGCGCGAGCAGATCGCCGGGCTGATCGGCAACAGCGAACCCGGCGAAACAGCGGAGGCCATTGGGGCAAACGCATGACCACCACGCGCATCATAACCTCAGGCGCCTATGTCGGCAGCGAGCTGGAGGCAGAGTTCGGCCGCATCCCGCCCTGCTTTCTGCCCGTCGGCGGCGGGCTATTGATCCACAAGCAGCTCGAGCAACTAGCCCGACCCGATGTCGATCTGGTGCTGACCCTTCCCGCCGATTTCACCCTGTCCGATCTCGCCGCACAGCGCATCGCCGATCAGGGCTGCCGCGTGCTGGGTATCGACCCGAATGTCTCGCTGGGTCGCTCGATCGCCCATGCGCTGGCAATCCTCGCCCCGACCGGTGCCGTAGAGATCATCCACGGCGACACACTGATCGCTGTTCCGGCCGGCACACTCACCGACGCCATGTCGGTCGGTGCAGCAGGCGACGGTTATCACTGGGCCAGCGCCGATATCGACGCAGAACGCATAAGCCGCATCCACGATAACGGCTTCGATGCCGAATCCTCACCGCGACCGATCCTGACCGGCTATTTCCGCTTCAGCGATGCCGACGCACTGCTGCGCGCGCTGGTCCGGGTCGACTATCGCTTCATCGCCGCACTCAACGACTATGTCTCCGATCACCCCAGCACGCCGCTGGAGATCGATGGCTGGCTCGATTTCGGCCACCTCCAGACCTATTTCCGCTCGCGCCATCACCTCGCCGCCGCGCGCCATTTCAACGAGCTGCGCATCGCCGATGGCGTCGTCCACAAATCGAGCAGCCAGTCATTCAAACTCTCGGCAGAGGCGCACTGGCTGCGCAGCCTGCCGGCGTCGATGCAGCTCTACGCCGCGCGGCTGATCGAGGATGAAGCAGTCGAAGGCGCCTATGCCACCGAATATGCCTTTGTGCCGACGCTGGCGGAAATTTATCTGTCGCGGCTGGGCGCGACCGGCTGGTCGCGCATCCTCGATGCGGTTGGCAGTTTCCTCAATGCCGAAGCGGCCACCGCCGACGGCACCACAACCGCCCTTGCCGATCTAGCCATCGGCAAGACGCTGCAACGAATCGAGCGCTGCCCAGAGGCTTACCAAGACATCGACCGCGAACTGAGCATAAACGGCTCCGCCGTCCCCGCCGGTCGCCGCATCGTCGAGCATCTTGCCCAGATCATTTCCGCTGCACCGCCGCAGCCATCGACGATCATGCACGGTGACCTGTGCTTCTCCAACATCCTCTACAACAGCCGCAACCAACGCATCACCGTCATCGATCCGCGCGGCTACACACAGGACGGCATCATCGATCCGCGCGGCGACCTGCGCTATGATATTGCCAAATTCGGCCACAGCGTCATCGGCCGCTACGACCAGATCCTCGCCGGCAACGTCCACTACGCCCGCACCGGCGACGCGTTGACGCTGATCCACGAGGACAACGCCCGCCACAACTGGCTCGAAGCCGCCTATCGCGAGCGTAGCTTCGCTGGCATCTCTGTGGTGCGCGACGACGTGATGGCGGTGATGATCACCCTGTTCATTTCGATGATCCCGCTGCATTCGGATGCGCCCGCCCGTCAGCGCGCCTTCTACGCCAACGCCCTCGCCCTCTATGCCCGCTTCTTTGGATAAACGCGCATGATCGTAATTCCCATGGCCGGCCTCAGCCGCCGTTTCTTCGATGCGGGCTATGATCAGCCCAAATATATGCTGCCGATTGGCACCGACACCGCCTTTGACCGCTCAATCGCCAGCTTCCAGGCCTATTTCAGTGATCGTCCCTTCCTCTTCATTGCGCGAGAGACAGGCGGCGTCGCCGAATTTCTCGAGGCGCGCACCGAGGCGCTGGGAATCGCGGAAACGCGCGTCGTCATGCTCGACCGCGAGACGGCAGGCCAGGCCGAGACGGTCGAACTGGGCATCGACGGAGCGAGTATCGCGGAAGACTCCCCGCTAACCATCTTCAACATCGACACCTTCCGTCCCGGCTATCGCGAACCCGATGCGGCGCGGCTCGCGAGCATCGCCGGCTGGCTTGAGGTATTTCGCGGCTCAGGCGACAACTGGTCCTATGTCCGCTCCTCCGACGAAGCCAACCGCATCGCCGCCGAAACCGCCGAGAAAAAGCCGATCAGCGACCTGTGCTGCACCGGCCTCTATCATTTCAACCGCGCGGAAGATTTCCGATCGGCGCTCAATGCCGAGCGCTCGGCTCCGCAGGCCAAGGAACTTTATGTCGCGCCGCTCTACAATCATCTGATCGCGCGTGGGCTTAGCGTGGGCTATGAGATCATCGCGCCTGAAGAAGTGATCTTCTGCGGGACGCCAGCCGAATATCAGGCAGTGTTGGCGGCAGAGGCGAAATAGCGTCCTCCTCCAAGGGGAGAACGCCTATCGACGTGCAATCAGCCCATTGAAAAAATCCGCATAGCGCGCGCAGATCGCCGCCCGGTCATAGTTCGCCGCCACCGATGCGCGCGCGGTAGCACCAACGCCGCTCGCCCGCGCCGCCAATCCGCGCAAGATGCCCTGCGCCAGTGCCGCACTTTCCTCAACCGGTACCAAAAAGCCGCTCGCGCCATCGGCGATCATCTCGCGCGTCGCGCCGGGGCAATCGGTCGCAACCACCGTTGCACCAAGCGCCATCGCTTCGAGAATCGCATTGCTGAACCCCTCGTACCGCGACGAGGAGATATAGACATCCGCCGCCGCAACCTGCGCCAGCACATGCGCGCTGTGCCCGGCGAAGTAGATCGCGCCGCGCACGTTTCGCTCCTCCGCCTGCGCCTCCAACGCCGCCTTGTCCGGCCCATCGCCATAGATGGTCAGCATCGCCTGCGAGTGCGCGGCAACCACCGCAGGCAGCGCATCGATCAGCACGTCGAAGCCTTTCTGAGGCATCAACCGCCCCACTGCGACCAGTGCAGGCGCACCCATCGGCAGAACCGCGCCATCCTTCTGCCGCGCAAGATCGGCATCGATATCGGCGATCGACACCGGATTGCCGATGGTCTCGACATGCACGCCTTCGGGCACCTCCGCGCGCAGTTCCTTGGCCATGTCCAACGATTGCGCCACCATGGCATCGGCGCGGGTCATCGCGTGGGTAATGATCGGCTGGGCGATAGCCTGTTTCAGGGGCGACTGGGCGCGTAACTCGCGGAAATTCACCGCGATCGCATTGGCCTGCCGCGCTACCAGGATTGGCGGGTGGCCGAAAAAGCTTTTGGCGAAACCGGCGGTGGCGTTCATCCTCAGCGTGGTCATGACCAGATCGGGCTTGAGCCTGTTCAGCGCGCGGCGATAAGCCAGCGCCGGGTAGCGGCTATTGTCGCCGATCACCGCGACTTCGACATCGCCGGGCAGACGATCGAACAACCGCCCCCCTGCCTTCTGTACAATCAATTGCAGCTGGAACCGATCCCGCGGCAATCCACGCAGCAGCTCAAAAATGACTCGGTCGGGGCCGCCAGAATCGAGTTCAGGAATTGCGAGAGCAATGGTGCGGATCATGGTTTGGCGCAGTCAGCCTTTGATCAGCACGGGAGCATCGGCATTCTCGACATACTCGGGAACAAGCCCGCGCAGCGCCGCGCGTATCGCCGCATCGTCCCGCGCCGCTGCCGCCGCCATCAGCGCTTTCACCCCATCGGCCACCA
Organism: Sphingomonas sp.; assembly: GCA_043727035.1. GTDB lineage: Bacteria > Pseudomonadota > Alphaproteobacteria > Sphingomonadales > Sphingomonadaceae > Sphingopyxis. Next base: position 11,765 of record JAYSZB010000005.1, read on the forward strand.
CGGCAAACTCGGGCGACCGCGCCTCGGCCAGACTGGCCCCGACAAAACCGGCAGGGGTCAGATGCTCGTCGGGATGCGCCAGTTCCTCGTGCAGCTTCTCGCCTTGACGAAGTCCGGTGATCTTGATGTCGATGTCATGATAGGGGCGCAGGCCGCTCAGCTGGATCATCCGCTCGGCCATATCGAGGATTTTCACCGGCTCGCCCATATCGAGCACAAACACGCGTGATTCGCGTGCATTGCTGGCGATGGTGGTTGCGGTGGCAGCCAAAATCAACTCGCACGCCTCGGGGATAGTCATGAAGTAACGGGTGATGTTGGCGTCGGTGACGGTCAGCGGCCCACCCTCGCTAATCTGGCGCTGGAACAGCGGCACCACCGATCCCGCCGATCCCAGCACATTGCCGAACCGGACGCAGGCGTAGCGGGTGGCCTTAGCCTCGACATCGGCGCGGCGATCCATCGACTGGCAGATCATCTCCGCCCAGCGCTTGGTGCAGCCCATCGCATTGGTCGGATTGACCGCCTTGTCGGTCGACACCAGCGTGAATTGTTGCACGCCATGGTCCAACGCCAGTTCGGCAAGGTTCAGCGTGCCGCGAACATTGGTCCTCACCGCCTCGTCAGGATGATTTTCCAGCAACGGCACGTGTTTCAGCGCGGCGGCATGCAACACCAGTTCGGGCCTGTGCCGCGCGAACACCGCATCGAGCGCATCGCGCTGGCGGATGTCGCACAAAGCGGTCGCATGCAGGACAGTGGGAAAGCGCGCCGACAGTTCATGCTCGATCTGATACAGATTATACTCGCTGAACTCGACCAGCACGATCAAAGCCGGATCGAACGTCGCAATCTGCCGGACCAGTTCCGACCCGATCGATCCGCCCGCCCCGGTGACCAGCACCCGCTTGCCGGTCAGCGCCATCGGCAACTGCGGATTGGCCAGGCTGATGGTATCACGGTGCAGGATATCCTCGATCGATACCTGCTCCAGCCGGCTTTCTCCCCCGCCAGCCGACAGCAATTGCCCGGCATTTGGAATGCGGCAGAGGATCAGCCCGTTCTGCGCAGCGACTTCGAGCGCGTCGCTAAGATCGTTGGCACCCTCGCCATCCTCGCTGACCACAAGACGGCGCGGGATCACTGCCTTTGGACCAAGTCCGACGATCTTTGCAGCAACATCCTGCAGCCCACCAAGGCCGGGGACTCCGAGCAGAGCCCGGCCCTTGAGCCGCGGATCATTGTGGAAAAACCCGAGAATACGGTAGCGGTGATCGACAGTATTGGCGCGGATGAAGGCGATGGCGCGCCGCCCGCTGCCATATAAGAACACCGGTTCGCCGTCCTTTGGCCCGTTGGTTGTCGCCGAGGAGTGGCTGCTGGTCTGCGCCTCCCACCACAGTCGCGCCAGCATCCGGGGTGCAATCCACGCGGCGGCAATGAACATCAGGCTGCCGATACCGACCCGCGCGGGTGCCTCGCCGCCAAATTCGACAATCGAAACCAGCGCAATCAGTACCGACGCGGCAGCGGAGGCATAAAGCAATGCGACGACATCGCGCAACGACACTCGGGTCCACAACTGACGGTAAATGCGGAAACCGAGCAGAACTGCGGCTGCGATGACTGCGGTCGTTGCAACCAGCCGGATCATCGGCCCGTCGTCACGCCCGTGCAGCACTACATAGAGCAAGAATGCTTCTGCGGCCATTGCCAGCAGAATATCTGCGAGCAGCACGAACCGCTTGCGCGCGAACAGGCTTGCCGCAAACTGATTCAACCGCTCGACGACCATTCTCACATCTCTCAATTCACTTATGCCGCCGCATCGGCCCAGAGACGCGAGGACAAGGTTCCAGCCCAAGGTCCACATTAGGAGCCAAACGTCGATGCATCAAGCAAGCCGTCCCTATATCAATCGGATAGCTGGGATCGTTGCGCATCCGCCAACCGCCGCCGATAGGCCGCCCGCGCCACCCACGTCCCCAGCGGACCTAATCGCGCCAGCAAATGCAAAAGCAGATGCTTTCCGCTCCACGATAGTGCCGGATAGGCCGCCTTGCCGAACGCCAGCCCGCGCCGCGCGCCGGAACGGTCGCCGTCAGCGACCTTCTTGAACCCGCGCAACAATATGTCTTCCTCGACAAATGCCTGGGCAAGATCGGCGCTGGTCATCCCTGCACGTTGCAGCACCGCAGGCGGTGTGTCGAAGGTCGAGACATACTGATCGACCAGATGCTTGAGCGCCCCCGACCGCGCTTGCAGACTATTCTGGTTGTTGGCGTGGACACGATAAGCGAACAGCGGCGCATCGACGAACAGCACCGTCTCCGCCACCGACAGTATCTTCCACGCGAACGGCTTATCTGGGTTCATCAGCCGCCCGTTGCTATAACCCTCAACCGCCGCATACATCTCGCGGGTGTAGCAGGTGGTGACGAAAGGCAGCGGCAGGCGCAACGAGGCCAGCCCGCGCTGCAGCAGGTCAACCGCCTTGCCGATATGCACCGGCGCCCCGGCGATGGCGGACAGTTCGGGATCGGGCAGGCTGTTGCTCCACATGCGACGGTCGATGCCATGATCTGATCGATGCTTGCCGTCACCATCAACCTCGCACCAGCCCGAGGTGAGGATCGTACCTGGCGCGCGATCGCCCAGTACCTCGACCAGCCGCTGATATAGCGCGAGCGTGCCGGGCTGGATCAGGTCGTCCGACGACAGCAGTAGTTGACGGTCGCCGCTCGCCCCGGCGCAGGCGCGGTCGAGATTGGCGGCGAAGCCGACATTCCAGCGGTTGCGCATCACTTTAAGCCGCGGATCTGCGGTGGCGATACGGCTGGCGACATCGAAGCTGTCGTCGCTGCTGGCATTATCGCAGAACAAGACTTCCAGATCGACGTCCTGCGTCAGGGCGCTGTCGATCGTCTCTGTCACATATCCAGCGTAATTATAATTCGGGATGCAGATGCTGAATTTCATGGGCCCTCAACCACCCAGTCCGGTGCAATATTGTTCCTGGGTGACAATACGCATCCCCCGTTCGCGCCCGCGCACCGCCTCGTCACAAACAGCGAGGAAATTCTCCATCGTTGCGGGTGCGGTGACGATATTTTCGGGGTGGGTCCAGTAATGGACCACGCCGTCGGTGGCGATGGCATGATCGATCAGGCGGCGCGCGCGCGCACGACTGACCGCAGACGGGATGAAGCGACGGACGCCAGCGCGCCAATTGATGAAATAGCCAGCGGGGATGGTGGCAACAGGCGCTGCGACCGTCGGCCGCTCGGAACGCTCGAACACATTGAACTCGTCGGCGATACGAGAAATTTTGGTGCCGTTTCGCTTCTCGCGATATCCGGTCATGCCCAGTTCGCCGAGCCGTCCGACATGGGCGATATCGTTGCGCGGGAAGATGATGGTGCGATATTTGTCCTTGCCGATCATTTCCAGTTCCAACTCAAGCGCTGGACCGTCAAGATCGCCGAAGGGAGTGTGCGATGCGCCATGGCTAGCGATCTCGTGGTCGGTCGCAATCAGGTCGGTCAGCCAAGGAGCGGACCACCCCTGCCCTGTGCCATTGGCCAGATCATCCCATGCCGCTTTGGTATAAGGCAGCAGCGCCCCGGCCTCCCCTTGCCCCAGATTCTGCAACTCCCCTGCCGAGCGGGTGAAGAAGTCTACGACGGCAAACGTTGCCGGGATGGTGCGGCTTTTCAGCGCAGCGACGATATCGCTGTAGCTGCGGCGCAGCGCCTCATCGTTCAGCGACGCATGGATACCCGCATCGAGATGATCGGCCACGCCCCACTTGCCCTCACAATCGAGGCTGAGGATGAAGGTGCCCGCCATCAGACGGTGTCCGAATCTAGGTATGAAATATACCATGCGTCGGCTGTGAAGACATTCGCCGGCATTGATGGCCACGGGCGGAAGCCGAAGTTGATCTCGATCGGGCGCAGCTTGGCCGGGAAGGGGTAATAGCCCGCACTGCGATGTGCGCTGTGATTGGGCGACTGCGGCAGGTTCCACGCAAAGGCGATCGAACAGCCCATGTCGACGAAACGATCGGTGAGCTGGCGCAGCAACTGGGCCAATCGCGGCGCGGGGCCTATTGCCTCCATGACATAGCCGATGGTGGTACCATGCTTGGCCGATATCTGCCCGACCACATAGGCATCTTCGTCCCCCAGCACGATATAATCGAACACCGGATGCGCGAACACGCGCCAGTCGATAAATGCGGCGCTGCGATCAAGCGCGATGCTGGTGCCGCTGCTGGCGCGGTAGCGCGACCATATCGCATCGAATGGCAGATCGGTGGAGGACTGGGCGACGCGAGCGGCGGCACCACGGCCACCGAAACGCGGCAATGCAAAAGACGGCAGTCCCGATTTCAGCCGATCACTGATCGCGCTCGTTCGCAGCGGCTTGGCGAGCATCGGCACGGCACCCAGATTGCTCCAGCCCAGTTTGCCAAAGAATCCGCCGGACGACTTGTCGTTGGGGAAACCATAGAGCAGCCGCTCACCCAACTGATCCTGAAACAGCGCAACCATCTTGGTGAACAGCCCCGATCCGCGCGCCGCCTCGGCAACGATAGTGTCCATCGACTGGAACGCAGGCAGCGCGGTGCCGTCGCGCTGGATGAACGGCACGGCCTGAAACGCATTCATTCCAACAATGCTGCCATCTGCGGCACGAGCGACAGCGATCTGGCCGATGCCGCCGGGGGAGGCAGCGAATTTCCATTGCAGCTTGCCACGCGCCACAGCGTCGGCTTGATGCGGTAATAACCTCTGATAGGCAGCGGCGAGTGTTTCGCTGAATGGTTCGATGCTGATATCGAACATGGCTTTATCCCCTGTCATCGCCGTCTCGACCTCCGACCACCAGGTCGGTCGCGCTCGAACGCGCCTGGACCAGAGCCGGACAGCGCCTTTGGTCGAATTTCCCTCAGAATCCGATCCTTTGGCAGCACCGGCACGAGTTGCAATGCGCTCGCCAGCGCAAACAGGCAGGATATCGCAACGGTCCGCACCGGATAATCGACGATGCTGTGCAACAGCACAACCAGCACCACCACCGATGCCGCGCGTGAAATCGCACTGGGGTTGCCGGGCTTCAGCCGCCAGTTGCCGATCGCCAGCCTTAGCCCCCAAATCAACACCGCCGTCAGCACGAGCATCGCTCCGAGGCCTCCGGTCAGCCAGAGTTCGAGATAGTCGTTATGCGCATGATTGACATAGCTGCCGGTAAGATGCTCATCCCCCATTTCCGCGCGGAATATCTGGTCGAATGTGCCGAAGCCGGAGCCGAACGGGAAATGATCCCAGCCCGCATCGAGCGTCACCGGAGCCGCCCATATCCGCGCCTCATCGCCGAAACTCGATGAGCGCTGGACGATCCTTTCGTAAAAAGGACCATAGACAACTATGGCCACTATCGCGATCCCGCCGGCGAGCAATCCGAGCAGCAATTTTACGGGCGGGACGCCAAAGGACGATCGCATCGTCGCCGCATAGGTCAGCGCCAGCACTGGTAGCAACAGCACTAGGCCGGCGCGTGAACCGGTAAACAATATGCCGATCACCAGAACCGAGGCGAGGCCGACCGCAGCAACGCGCCTTCCGACGACCGCAGGCCGGCTCAAAGCAACGCGGCCTGCCGACCGGAACAACAGACTCAGCAACGGGATAGCGGCGAGCAGAAGCGTGGCGAGGTGATTGCGATTGCTGAAAAAGCCGACAGCCGATCCGACGTTGGTTATGTCGTAAAAATAAAGCAGACGCTGGCCACGCCCGCTGACCTGAATGGTGCCGATCACCACCGACAGCAGGGCAACACCGATCACAGCAAAGCACAGGCGCATACGGGCGTCCTCTGGCAGGGACAGGGCCGCGAGGAAAATCGCCGCTGCCGGGATCAGCGCAAGCCAGCTGGTAAGCGTCGCATCGGGGGCGAGACTGATCCCCATCATACCCGGCTCGACGCCCATCGCCGCGAAGATATCGACAATCGGACCGCGCCCCGGCATCGCCGTCCATAAGTCGGCAGGCAGCGGAACAAGCTGGACCAGCGGTAACAGTAGCACCACAATGAGCAGCATCAGACCCTGTTTGACCGGGCTGGTCATTGCCGATCCCGACAGGCGACTGATGGCGACCCATGCCAAGGGCAAAGCCGCAAGCTGGACAATCAGCCGTCCGGCATAGCCGACAGAACTGGCTCCGCCGAGCATCAGCGCAGCACAAACGAACGCAATCGCCGCAATTTCAAAGCGCCGGTCGGCGGTATAGCCCGTCATGACGCCCGCCGGATGGCAACGCGAGAGAAGCTGGCGGTCGCAGACGCGCCGTCGCGGACGTTGGCGAGTACAAGGCGCGGCACGCCGCAGCCAGCCGGAACGGTGAAAGCAAGCGAAGCCGAACCGCCCGGTCCATCGGCAGCACCAACAGCGCGCGATGCAATATCCACCCCGCTTTGGCCACATGCAATGCGCCAGACCAATGCGTCGGCACCCGACGGCGGGGTGCCCTGAAGCACCACCGACAGGCGATAGTCGCCCGGACCGGCGACAAGCTGTTGCGACAGCAATATGCCTGCGTCCGCCGATTGGAGCACGACGTTCAGTTTGCCATCGCTATCGACCGATGCCCCTTGTGGCATCGGCTCACCGCGCTGCCAGCCAAAGGCACGGTCGGGCCGATCATCCTGAAACGCTGAATCGACGACGAAATTATCGCCATCGGCACGGGCGAATGCATCGGTGACCACTAGCAGCCGACGTGCTTCGCGATAATGGCCACGCGCCAGCGCCGATTGAATCACCTGCATCGCCGATGCATCCGACAGCGCGCGCGACTGTTGTTCGGCCAGTTTCTCGACCAGCGCATAAACCTGACGGGTTACCGTATCGTCGCGGCGGGCCGCGTCGAGAAAAGCCGGCATCCACGGCGCGCCGCGTTTGGCAGCATCGGCGAAAGCATCGACCATCCCCGGTGCGAGCAGAAAGCGGACCATGGCTCTGGTCATGCCGTCCGCGAGACCCGGCTGCATTCGCATGATCGCGTCGAGCTGGATCAGCGCATCGTCATAACGACTGTCTGGCAACGCCTTGGCCACCAACCAGGCTCTGGCAACGCGGTTTCGCGGATTGCGTACGACCGCGAGGCGCATCAGCCGACCGGCCGCGGCATCCTCTCCTGACTTCTCGGTCGCGATTGCCGCAGCAAATGGAGCATTGAATGCCAACGGATAGCGCACCAGCAGCGCGTCGGACCGCGCCGCGAGCTGCACCGCGGAAGACTGATCGAGCGGCGCAGTTGCTATGCGGCGCAAAGTGACGTCCTCGACGGCAGCCGCGTGCAACACGAATCCAAACGGCGCGCGATCGCCCAGTCCTCCGAGCATACCGATGGCAGCGGCACGCAGCGCCAGCCAGGCAACCAGAACGCACAGCAACAGCCCCGCTATGGTCGGCAATCGCAAGTGTCGAAGCATGGCCGGCACCTTTCGTTTGCGCCGCTAATCCTGTTCCTGCTTCTCGGCCAGAACGATGCGCGTCTCATCGCTACGGCCACGACCGCCATAGCCGCCGTATTTCTGGCCGTACCCATAGCCATAGCCGTATCCGTAGCCATAGCCGTACCCATAGCCCATGCCGTCGGAGCGGGCATCGAACTTGGTCAGCAGCCCGCCGAGAATTTGCGCGTCGGCGGCAACCAGACGGGCCAGCGCGCGGCGCGCGGTCAAGCGGCGGATACCGCCTTCGAGCACAAAGATGGTCCCTTCCGCCAACGACGACAGCAGCGGCGCATCGGCCAGACCCATCACCGGCGGGCCATCGAGCAACACATGGTCAAAACGATCCATCAGGTCGGCGAGGACTTCGGCGACGCGGCGGCTGGCGAGCAACTCGGCGGGGTTGGGCGGGATGGGGCCGGACGGCATGACCGACAATCCGGGCGTGCCGGTGACGAAGATCGCCCCGTCATAGTCATTCGATCCGGTCAGCAGGTTGGACAGGCCATGGGCACCGTCCTCCCCGACTTTCAGCGTCGGTTTGCGCATGTCGGCGTCGATCAGGAGCACCTTGGCGCCGGTGCGGGCAAAGGCGTTGGCCAGCGCGAACGAACTGACCGACTTACCCTCACCCGGACGCGAGCTGGTGAACATGATGGTGCGTGGCGCGCCGCTCGACGTTCCGAACTCGATCGATGTTCGTACCGAGAAATATGCCTCGGATATCATCGATTGCGGATCGATAGCCTCGTCGACCACCTTCACCGAATTCGGCAGCTTGGGAACAGCGCCGAGCAGCGGGATATGCAGCTTCTGCGCGACATCGTCGGGCGTCTTGATCGAATCGTCCATGAATTCACAGATGAACGCACCGATCAGGCCAAGGCTGAGTCCAAGCAAAACACCAAGTGCAAGGTTGAACAACGGGTTCGGCCGCACCTGATTGGCGGCGATCGCTTCATCGACCACCGACACGTTGGTCGTGCCGGTGTTGCTGGCGATATCGACTTCCTTGAAGCGATTGAGCAGCGCATCGTAGAACTGTCGGTTGGTATCAACCTCACGCCGCAGGATATTATACTGAATTCCGCGATCGTTGAGGTTGAGCACGCTGCCTTTGAGCTGCGAGACACGGCCCTGTATCTCGGCTTCTGTGGCCGCAGCAGCACGATAATCGCCGGACAAGGCACCTCGCACCCGCCCCCGCTCGCGGGCAATGCTGGCGTCGATATCGGCAACGCGAGAGCGAAGCTGGATCATTTGCGGAAAATCGTCGCGATAGATGTTGCTCTTCTCGCTGATTTCCGCCGTCAATTCGGCCCGACGCGACAACAGGCTCTGGATCGTCGGATTGCTGACTTCCTCAGTCGATGCGGTTGCCGACTGCCGGAACCGCTGCTCAGCCGCAATCCGCGCCTGTTGTGCCTGCGCCAGCGCGGTGTTCAACTGGGCCAGCGATGCGGCCTCGAGGCTGGTCGTACCGCTTTCGCTATTGGCGCTGGAGGCCTCGATATTGACGATGCCCGCTTGCCGGGCATAGGCCGTCGCTGCCCGCTCGGACAGTTCCAGCCGGGTCTTGGCTTCGGCCAATCGCCGCTCGAGGATGGCGCGGGTTTGGGTGGTCGATCCCATGCGCCGCTCGAGGCTCGATTCGATGAACGCTTCGCCATAACCATTAACGACGCGGGTCGCCATTTCAGCGTTAGGGCTGTCGAACTCGACATTGACGAGGCGGCTGCCCGCCACCGGCTTCACTTGCAAACCGCCGGTGAGGACGGCGGTGGCACGGGTCAGCGCGGTCGCGCTGTTGCTCGGCGCGCTCTCACCTTCAGAATAGCCGAAGCCTTCCTGCGCGGCGAGGTTCATGTTGCGAGCAACCCGCTCGGCCAGCGACCGGCTGGCGAGGAGGCCATATTGGGTCTGGAGATAATCATAAGCCGTGCGCGATACCGACTGGGTCTTGCTTTCCTCGGTATCGATCAAAGTGATTTCTTCTGCGGCAATCTCCAGCACGGCTGTCGCGCGGTAGATCGGTGTGGTCAGCAGCGTGATCAGGATCGATAGACCGACGACAGCGACAAATGTGCCAATAACCACCCAGCGCCATTTGAGAATGGTACGCCACAGCTGGAGATAGCCGGAGCCTTCATCCATGCCGACGCCATCATAACCCAGCGCAATCGCCCCGCCGCCACCCATCTGCCGCAGCGAGCCGGCGCGTGTCGTTGGCACGACGGCGCTGTTGGTGCCGTCACCCGGCGCGACCGGCTCGGACGAAATATCGTTCATGTCGAATTTTCCGTGGAAAAAGAGGTCAGAATGGCTGGAAAATGGAGAGCAGCGGCAGAGCCTGCAGGACGTCCCTGAAAGTCTGGCGCGCACGAAGGCCATCGACGACGATCACATCGTCGCCGTAAATCTCCGGATCGGTATCGGTGCCCGACCGGATCGTCGACAGATCGAAGGCGGCGGCCTGGCGCTGGCCATTGATGCGGCGGAAAACGATGACCCGTTTCACATTGGCATCCTGCGTCGGTCCGCGCGCCAGCGCCACTGCCTGGATCAGCGAGAGGCGGGCGGGGATCGGATAGATGCCGGGATTGGTGACCGACCCATCGACGGTGATCGTCTGCTGGCGCACCGTCTTGATGACCACCTGAACACGCGGGTCACGCAGATAGGATTCGTTGAGCCTGGTGGTGAGGCGCGTCGACAATTCGGTCGACGTCAATCCCTGCGCTTCGATCGTGCCGATCAGCGGCATCTGTATGCGACCGAGACCGTCGACTTCACGGTCTCCGGAGAGATCGGCAACCTGAAATACATTGACGGTCACGACATCGCCGGGCTGAAGCCGGTGATCGGCCTCGATCAAGTTGGCGATACTGGTATCGGGCGCGGTAAAGTCGGCGCGATCATAGGCGATGGTGTCGCTGCGCGAGCCCGTGCAGCCGGTCAGTGCAGCGAATCCGAGCACGACCAGAAAGAGGAGGAGCAGCGAACGTGCGTTCGAGCCGATCCTCCAACCCGCAGCAACCATGATCAAAACCCTTATGTTACGATGCAATACATCGATAAGGCCCGCAATTGCGTGCCGGTGATCGCCCCGGACGGCCCCATAGGCAAGTTACCCCGACAATGCAATTCGCGTGGGCACTTAGCGGTGATCCGCGTCACAGCGGGATCTCATCCGCGCCGCTGGCTCCACCATGCCATCCGCTGAGCGATCTTCGCTTCGAAGCCCCGATCGACCGGGCGATACCAGCTCTGCCTGCCGATTTCCGAGGGCCAGTAATCCTGCCCGGAAAACGCCCCATCGACATCATGATCGTAGATATAACCCTTGCCTGCCCCAAGTGCCTTCATCGCCTTGGTCGGCGCGTTGACGATGTGTGGCGGCGGCGGCAGCGAGCCATGGTCCCTGGCTGCCTTCCATGCCGCCTTCTGCGCCAAATAGGCCGCGTTGGATTTGGGCGCTGTGGTGCAATAGAGGCACGCCTGAACAATCGCCAGTTCGCCCTCAGGCGAGCCAAGCAACTGGTAAGCGGACAGTGCCGCGCTGCACTGCACCAAGGCTTGCGGATCGGCCAGCCCGACGTCTTCGCTGGCAAAACGGGTGATCCGCCGCAACACGTAAAGCGGGTCTTCCCCCGCCACCAGCATCCGCGCCAGATAATAGAGTGCGGCGTCGGGATCGGACCCACGCATCGCCTTGTGCAGCGCCGAGATGAGATCGTAATGGCCGTCGCGGTTTTTGTCATAGACGGCAGCGCGGCGTTGCAGCGTTTCGAGCAGGCGCTGTTGGTCCAGAGGTGCATCGACCTCCATCGCCAGCAGCAATTCGGCCTGATTGAGCAGAAAGCGCCCATCGCCGTCGGCCAACTGGACCAGCAGTGATCGGGCATCGGCGTCGATCGGCAGCGCTCTGCCCTCCAGCGCCTCGGCCCGCTCCAGCAACCCCGACATCGCATCGGCAGCGAGACGGTGTAGCACCAGCAACTGACAGCGCGAAAGCAGCGCGGCGTTGATCTCGAAACTCGGATTTTCGGTGGTCGCGCCGACCAGTATAATCGTCCCGTCCTCGACCACCGGCAAAAAGGCGTCCTGTTGCGAGCGGTTAAAGCGGTGAATTTCATCGACGAACAACAAGGTCAGCTCGCCCAGCGCTGCGCTGCTCTGGGCATCGCCGAACACGCGTTTGAGGTCTGCAACACCACTGAAAACCGCCGAAAGCGACACATAGCGCAATCCGGCAGCATCGGCGAGCAAACGACCAATGCTGGTCTTGCCCGATCCCGGCGGCCCCCAAAGGATCAGTGAAGTCAGGCGGCCATTGCCCAATTGCCGCGTCAGGATGCCGTCGGTGCCGGTCAGATGGTCCTGCCCAACAATCTCGGCCAGCGATCCAGGCCGCATCCGCTCGGCAAGCGGAATGGCGCTGTCGATCACTTGCCCGCCCGCGCCATCGCCACGCCATAGGCATCGACCACCTTGCGGTTGATGCTGTCCCAGTCATAGGCCTGTGCCGCGACATGCCCCGCCCTGCCCGCCGCCGCGAGCAGCGCGCGGTCATGCGAATATATCTGAATCGCATCGGCATAGGCAGGCACGTCGCGCGGCGCGATCAGCCGCCCGGTGACGCCATCCTCGACCAGCGTTCGCGCCCCAGTGGCATTGGCAGCGACCACGGCGACGCCGGCCGCCATTGCCTCCAGTGTGACGTTGCCGAATGTTTCGGTGGTCGAGGGATTCAAGAAGACATCCATCGCTGCGACCGCACGACCAAGATCGTCGCCCGCCTGAAATCCCGCCATCACCGCATCGGGCAATTGCGCGACAAAGCCGTCGCGCGCCGGGCCTTCGCCGATCACCAGCAGTTTATGCGCCACGCCGCGCCGGGTAAGTTCGTGAGCCACCTGCGCGAACACATCAAGGCCCTTTTCCACAACCAGCCGACCAAGAAAACCGATCACCAGATCATCGTCGGCAATTCCGAACGACCGCCGCCATTCGACGTTACGTCGGTCGGGATGGAAGCGCCGATGATCGACCCCGCGCGACCACACCGAAATCGGCTGGTCGATCCCCTGTCCGCGCAGACGCTCGGCAATCTCCTCGGTCGGCGCCACCAGAGCGTTGCAGCGATTGTAGAAGCGGCGGAACATCGCCACCAGCGGCCGCTCCAGAAAACCCATGTTGTAATATGCGGGATAGGTTTCGAACAGCGTATGCACCGACGCCAGCACCGGCAGCCCAGCGTCCCGCGCCATGCTGACCGCGCGGTGACCCAGAATATCGGGGGCCGAAACATGGACGATGTTCGGCGCGAAACGCGCGATGTCGTCGCGGACCGCCCGTGGCAGACCGCGCGCCACGCGATATTCGTCGCGTCCGAATGGAAACGGAATCGCCGGCACATCGACCAGATCGCCTGTCGCCGGAAAGGCCGGCTGCGGAATCGTCGGCGAATAGACCCGAAGCGCCGCGCCCTGCGCCAGCAGATAGCCCGCCAACCGGTTGAGCGCCTGATTCGCGCCATCGCGTACATAATTATAGTTGCCGCTGAACAGCGCGATGCGCAGTTGCTCCGGCGAATTGGCAGGCCCGTTCATGGCTGGCTGATTAGGTTGGTTAACAGCGGATGGCAAACTTGCAGCCAGTGCCTGGTCACGAATTTCAACATAGTCCGCTTATGTCGATGGATGTCGAAACTCCTTCGTCTTGTGTCTCGACATCGCTCGACATGTCCGGGCATCTAAGCCGGCTAACCAGCACCGACTGCCACGTCCTCGTTCTTCTTCGGCGCGAACAGCCGCACCCGCGCTACGCGCCGCTCATCGGCCTCGACGACTTCGATCGTCCAGCCGCTGGCATGGATCAGTCGCTCTCCGGTCGCTGGCACGCGGCCGGCAAGCACGAAAGTCAACCCGCCCAACGTATCAACATCGCCCTCGATCTCCGCCAGCCGCGGATCGAGCCGGTCGGCGAGGTGGCGCAGCTCCAGCCGAGCATCGCCCTCCCACACACCCGCCTCCCGCTCGACCAGCATATCCTCGGGCGCATCGTCATGCTCATCCTCGATCTCGCCGACGATCTCCTCGACCAGATCCTCGATCGTAACCAGCCCGTCGGTCTGGCCATATTCGTCGAGGACTATGGCGAGATGGGTGCGTTTGGCCTGCATTTCCGCCAGCAGCGCCATCGCGCTCATCGACTGCGGCACATAGAGCGGCTGGCGCAACAGCGCATTTAGCGAGGAGGGTGGCTCCTCGCCGCGCGCCAGCACTGCAAAAATATCCTTGACGTGGAGCATCCCGACCACCTGATCGAGGCTGTCGCGGTAAACCGGCAGGCGGCTGTGATCGGCCTCGGCGAACAGCGCGACGGCGGCAGCGAACGTTGCCTGATCATCGATGGCGATGATATCGCCGCGCGGAACCGCCACATCGTCGGCAGTGCGTTCGCCAAAGTGCAGCATGTTGCGCAGCATCTCGCGTTCGAGCGGCGAGAGGTCGCTGTTGTTGACCGATTGCGGATGCTCGCTGTCTTCCTCATCGGCCTCGTCGATCACCTCCTCGATCTGCTCGCGCAGCGTCGGCTCACTTCCATCGCCAAGGATCAGCCCCTTGAAGGTGCGCCACATCGAGCGGCTACTGTCGCTCTCCGATTTTGGACCATTGCTGGCCATGTCTCAACTATCTCCTGTGTCGCGGTAGGGATCGCCAAAGCCCAATTCGGTCATCGCCGCGCGCTCGATATACTCCATATCATTCGCATCGGCATCGTCGATATGGTCATAGCCCAATAGATGCAGCATCCCGTGGACGACAAGATGGCTGCAATGTTCGGCCGCCGGGATCGATTTGTCTTTCGCCTCACGCAGGCAGGTTTCCCGGGCCAGCACGATGTCGCCCAAAAGCAGTTCGCCATCATCGGCGTTGCCTATGATGGCGATCAGATCGGGCTGGACCATTGGAAAGGACAGGACGTTGGTCGGTTTGTCCTTGTCCCGCCACTGGCGGTTGAGTGCTTGGACCTCTGCATCTTCGGTCAGCCGCACCGAAACCTCGACAGACGATTGGCCATCCGCTAGCGCGGCATGCGGCGTTACGCCCAGCGCCGCCGCGACGGCGCGCGCGCATAGTCGCACTGGATCGTCACCCAGCGCCTCGGCCCAACCGGCCTCTACGCCCACCGCCACATCAAGCATGCGAATTTTCAAGCATCGGGGCCCTCATAAGCTTCGACGATCTTGCCGACGATCGGATGACGGACAACATCGGCGGCGCTGAAGCGCGTCACCGACATCCCCTCGACCCCCTCAAGCCGGCCGACCGCATCGGCAAGGCCAGAAGAGGACGGAACCGGCAGATCGACCTGTTTGGGATCGCCGCACACCACCATGCGGCTGTTCATGCCGAAACGGGTGAGGAACATCTTCATCTGCGGGATCGTCGTATTCTGCGCCTCGTCGAGGATGATGAAGGCATCGGCTAGCGTCCGCCCGCGCATGAACGCCAGCGGCGCGACCTCGATCTCGCCCGAAGCAATCCGCCGCTCGACCTGCTCGGCAGGCAGGCAATCGTTCAGCGCATCATACAAGGGCCGCAAATAAGGATCGACCTTGTCTTTCATGTCGCCCGGCAAAAAGCCGAGCTTCTCGCCGGCCTCCACTGCGGGACGCGACAGGATCAGCCGCTGCACCGATCCGGCGATCAGCTGGCTGACCGCCTGCGCCACCGCGACATAAGTCTTGCCGGTTCCGGCCGGTCCCAGCGCAAAGATGATATCGTCACGCGCCAGCGCCTGCATGTAGGCAACCTGGGTCTGGCTGCGAGGCACAATGGTCTTCTTGCGCGTGCGGATCATGATAGTCGGCGCGCCGCCGGCTTCGTCGCGTCGGACAATGCCGTGGAGCGTTGGTTCAGCAGACATGGCGATGACCGCGTCGATCAATCCGGCATCCAGCTCCTCGCCGCGTTGCAGGCGGCGATAAAGCTCGCCGATCACTTCGCGGGCCAGTGCCACAGTCTCGGCCGTTCCTTCCAGACCGATACGATCGCCGCGCGCGGTGATGAACACGCCGAGACGGTTTTCGATGGCGACCAGATTCTGGTCAAATTGGCCGAACAGCTGGGAGAGGAGTTGCGGCCGGTCAAAACTCATTTCGGCGCGGCTGCTGTCGCCGGTGCGGGCGGGGACTGGCTTTCGGCTCATTGGGTCCTTTCGGGCGGGCGTGCCAGTCCGGGAATCGGGGGCGGCATTGGCGCAGTCTGACAGCTAAATGCCGTTCGGCACAAGCGCCAGTTCACCCGTCAGGCTCATCGGCCCGGCAGCGACCAGATCGACGGTCACCAGATCGCCGATCGCCGCATCGCCGATCACATGCACCGATTGCAGCCATGGCGATTTGCCGAGCAACTGGCCGGGCAGCTTGCCGGGCCGTTCGAGCAGCACATCGCAGCGCCGCCCGACGCTCGTGGCATTGAATGCCGCCTGGTCGCGCATCAGTGCAGATTGCAGGCGTTGCAGCCGCTCTTCCATCACGGACGGCGCGATCTGATCGTCCATCGTCGCAGCAGGCGTGCCAGGACGGGGGCTATATTTGAAACTATAGGCCTGCGCATAACCGACCGCATCGACCAGACTCAGCGTCTCGGTAAAATCCGCCTCGCTCTCTCCCGGAAAGCCGACGATGAAATCGCCCGACAGCGCGATATCGGGGCGGACGCTCCGCACCCGATCCAGCAAGCGAAGATAGGAATCACGGCTGTGGCTGCGGTTCATTGCCTTGAGGATGGCATTGCTGCCCGACTGCACCGGCAGATGCAGAAAGGGCATCAGCTTTTCGACATTGCCATGCGCTGCGATCAATCCGTCGGTCATGTCGTTGGGATGGCTGGTGGTGTAACGGATGCGCGCCAGTCCGGGCAGCGCATCGAGCGCGCGGATCAGCCCGTCGAGCCCGACCGCTCTGCCGTGGGCATCGTCCCCCGTCCACGCGTTCACATTCTGCCCGAGCAGAGTGATCTCCTTCGCACCCGCGTCGATCAGCCCCCGCGCCTCGTCCATGATAGCCGCGAAAGGTCGGCTGACCTCTGCCCCGCGCGTATAGGGCACGACGCAATAGGTGCAGAATTTGTCGCATCCCTCCTGCACCGTCAGGAACGCCGATGGCGCGACCTTGCGCCGGGCGGGAAGCACATCGAATTTCGATTCGAGCGGCATATCGGTATCAATTGCCAGCTTGCCGCTACGGGCGGTACGCACCAGTTCGGGCAGCCGGTGATAGGCCTGCGGCCCGACGACGATATCGACCTTCGCTCGCCTTGCGATCTCCGCTCCCTCGGCCTGAGCGACGCAGCCGGCGATGGCGATCATCGGCCTGGTGCCGTCATCGCGCTTGAGCAACCGCCCGACGTCCGAATAGACCTTCTCGGTCGCCTTCTCGCGAATGTGACAGGTGTTGAGGATGACCAGATCGGCGTCCTCCGTGCCATCGGCCGCGACCATCCCCTCGCCCGCCATAAGCTCGGCCATGCGCTCGCCGTCATAGACGTTCATCTGGCAGCCGAAGGATTTGACGTGATAGCGTTGCGGAATGGTAGGCATGGCCGCGCCTTTAGGCGGTCCGGTCGTGGTTGGCGAGCAATTGTCGCAAGGTCTGCGCTTACCCTGAGCGTGTCAAACGAACCCGTCGCCGGGGCTTCGACACGCTCAGCCTGAGCGCGGTGGACGCTCAGGCTGAGCGCGATGGGACCGCCGGTCGCAGAGGAAGCAGCCGCGTCTTTCGCCACATGTCGAAAACTTGGGGTATCAACCGACATTTGATGATGAAATCGAGCCTTGCGCATACGGTCATCGCCCGCCACACCGCCGATCCATGATAGCGAGTGGGTCGCACACGCCGGGCATCGATCCGGCGGACTTCGGGTTACCAACCAATGCCGCGCTTCGATACGAAGTACCGGATGCTGAGTTGCGCCCCTATCTCACCGACTATCATGTAATGGATTCGGAGGTGCACGCAACGGCCCATTCGATCGAACGGGTGCTGCCCAGCTGGGCGGCAATCCGCATCATCCTCGCCGACAACCCGATTGTCCTCCAGGCAGGCGATACGCTGTACGATCCGCTGCCGACCGCCGCCCTCTACGGCACCATGACCCGCGCCATGGAGATGACGACGCGCGGCGGGGTGACCATCGGTATCGGCATTTCTCCGCTCGGCTGGGCACGGTTGTTCGACGCCCCCGCCAGCCAGGTGCGCGACCGCATCGTCCCGCTCGATACTATGATGGCGCCGAGGCTGGTCGAGGAGCTCGTCTCCCTGCTCCGCGACTCCGATCGTGGGGAGGATGTCAAAGCGATCCTCGATGCTTTCTTCCTTCGCCATTTCAAATCGCCGCACCCCGATCTGGCCGATGTCAGCCGGGTGATGGCGCTGCTCAAGGACAAGGGCACGACCGACCTCGACCTTGCCGCCCAGCGCCATGGCATCACCCCCGGCCGCCTGCGCCGGATCGCCAATCGCCACTTCGGCTATCCGCCGAAAAAACTGCTGATGCGCGCGCGCTTCATGCGCTCCTTTTTGCCGATGTTGATGGGGCCGCGTCGCAGCGATTTTTCGATGATCGGCGACGATTATGTCGATGTCTCGCACTATCTGCGCGACGCAAAACGCTTCCTCGGTACCACCCCGGCGAGGTTCATGGCCCGGCCGACGCCGTATCTCGACGCGGTCCTGCGCGCCCACGCCCTCGTCATCGGGCGACGGCGACTGCCTTAGGCGCAGCTTATCCGGCGAATTCGAACGGTGTTGCGCCGCGATGATAATCGTCGGGCAGCATCTGCCGACCGATCGGCGGGGCAGAGCGCGCCGGGCATTCGATGCGCTGGCACAGGCGGCAGGTCACGCCGATCGGGGTGGCCTTGTCAGCTACAAGATCGGGTTGCATCTGCGTATAGACCAGCCGCTGGGCGTGCTCCGCAGCGCAACCCAGCGCCACCGCCCGCTCGACCCGCGCCGTGCCGAAGCCGCCGCCGCCCGCCGTCACCGTCCTCGCGATCGACAGGAACCGCTTGCCGTCGGGTAGTTCCAGCCACTGGCTGACGATCTGGCGGGGACGGGAGAACACATGGTGCAGCGTCCATAACGGACAGCCGCCACCATGCCGCGCGAAGGGAAAACCCGCTCCGTCGAGCCGCTTGGAGACATTGCCGGCCTGATCCACCCGGATGAAGAAGAAGGGCACACATTCGCGACCCGGCTTTTGCAGTGTCGTCAGCCGGTGCGCGACCTGCTCGAAGCTGGCCCCGAACTGGCGGGCCAGTGCCTCTATATCGTAGCCGCGCGCCTCGGCTGCCTTAGCCATCGGCGCATAGGG
This sequence comes from Sphingomonas sp., assembly GCA_043727035.1. Lineage (GTDB taxonomy): Bacteria > Pseudomonadota > Alphaproteobacteria > Sphingomonadales > Sphingomonadaceae > Sphingopyxis. Next base: position 30,673 of record JAYSZB010000005.1, read on the forward strand.
CATGATGATCGCCGCAGCGGCGTAATTCGCCAACGCCCGACGCGACAGCTGCCGACCGGCATCGCTGATCTGGCCTGCCTCCGGAAGTGCCGCATCGAGCGATCGGCGCAGCTCGATGTAGGCGAGTTGCAGAGCGAGCTGAAAATTCTGGCTCGCGGTGTCGAGCGCGTCGTCGAGCAATATCTGCTCGCGGTGACGGTCGTAACGCCTGAGCGATCCTGCCAGCGCATCCGAAGGCAAGCGCCGCACGCGCAGGCCCCGCGCCGACTTGAGATAGGCAGTCAGCCCGCCAGCCTCCGCCACGCGGCCGCCGATCGCCTCTGCCGCTTCGTCTAGCGCAGGGAAACAATTGTTGCGGGCACTTAAAAACCGCTGTGCCTCTGCCACCGCATCGACGGGGACACTGCCCTCGCCGGACGCCGCATCGCGGTCCGCCAGTTCGAGCTGTCGTTCGGCCCAGGCGGTGTGCAGCCGCAGGAATGCCTCGCTGATGCCGGGGAAATTGGTCGCCGCGTCGGACACTTCGAGCGCGGGCAAATCGATGTCTGCGAACATCGGGTCTTTCAGCGCCGCCGCCAGCCGCGCCGGATAATCCGCGCCGCCATCGCCGGCAATGTCCGACAGATCCATGCGATAGGTGCGCGCCAGCCGCAGCAGCAGATCGGCGGTCAGCGGGCGCTGGTTGCGTTCGAGCAGCGCGACATAAGAGGGCGAAATCTCCAGATCGCCGGCCAGCGCCGCCTGGGTCATCCCCAGTTCGCGTCGCAGCCGCTTGAGCCGCGGGCCCATATAGACGGATCGTTCGGTGGCCATCGCCTCATCCTCAAACGCTCACCCTGAGCTTGTCGAAGGGTAGCGGAGCCATCGCCGGACGGGGCTTCGACAGGCTCAGCCAAAGCGCGGCGGATGGAATGTGTTACCTTTACAACTTTACAATAAAATCCTGTAAAGTCGCACAAGTCAACCGCGAACCCACTCCCTTGAAGCCGAATTGCCGCCTACCGCCGTTGCAACAGCTTCAACTCAAGGCTCGAGACATGACATACTCCACCGATATTGCCCAAATCGGCCAGCTTATCCGCAGCTTCGATGGCACATGGGACGGGATCGACGCCGAGTCGGTCGCCCGTATGCGCGCGCAGAACCGTTTCCTCACCGGCATCGATATCGCCCGCTACACCGCCAAGATCATGCGCGCCGACATGGCGGCCTATGATGCCGATCCCGCCAACTACACCCAGAGCCTGGGTTGCTGGCACGGGTTCATCGCCCAGCAAAAGATGATCAGCATCAAAAAGCATTTCAAGACCACCAAGGGCAAATATTTGTACCTGTCCGGTTGGATGGTTGCCGCACTGCGCAGCGATTTCGGTCCGTTGCCCGATCAGTCGATGCACGAGAAGACCAGCGTTCCGGCGCTGATCGAGGAGCTTTACACCTTCCTCAAGCAAGCCGACGCGCGCGAGCTGGGAATGCTGTTTCGCGATCTCGACGCGGCGCGCGACGCCGGTGACGAAGTGCGCGCCAAAGCGCTCCAGAACGAGATCGACACCTACGAGACGCATGTCGTGCCGATCATCGCCGATATCGACGCCGGTTTCGGCAATGCCGAGGCGACATATCTACTGGCGAAGAAAATGATCGAAGCCGGGGCGTGCGCCTTGCAGATCGAAAATCAGGTCAGCGACGAAAAGCAGTGCGGCCATCAGGACGGCAAGGTCACCGTCCCGCACGAGGACTTCCTCGCCAAGGTCCGCGCCTGCCGTTACGCCTTCCTCGAACTCGGCGTCGAAGACGGCATCATCGTTACCCGCACTGACTCGTTGGGCGCGGGACTGACCAAGCAGATCGCCGTGAGCACCGAGCCCGGCGATCTCGGCGACCAGTATAACAGCTACCTCGACTGCGAGGAGATCGACGCGGCTACCGCGCGCAATGGCGATGTCATCCTCAACCGTGACGGCAAGCTGCTGCGGCCCAAGCGCCTGCCGAGCAACCTGTTCCAGTTCCGCGAAGGCACCGGCGCAGACCGCTGCGTCATGGATTGCATCGCCAGCCTCGATAACGGTGCCGACCTGCTGTGGATCGAGACCGAAAAGCCGCATATCGAGCAGATCGCATCGATGGTCGATCGTATCCGCGAGGTGCATCCCACCGCCAAGCTGGTCTACAACAATTCGCCCAGCTTCAACTGGACACTCAATTTCCGCCAGCAGGTGTTCGACGCCTGGAAGGATGCGGGCCGCGACGTCGCCGATTATGACCGGACCCGCCTGATGAGCATCGATTATGACGGCACCGATCTGGCCATCGAAGCCGATGAGAAAATCCGCACCTTCCAGCGCGATGCCGCTGCACGCGCGGGCATTTTCCATCACCTGATCACCCTGCCGACCTATCACACCGCAGCGCTGAGCACCGACAATCTCGCCAAGGAGTATTTCGGCGATGCAGCGATGCTGGGGTATGTCAAAGGCGTGCAGCGCAAGGAAATCCGCGAGGGCATCGCTTGTGTGAAGCACCAGAACATGTCGGGCAGCGACATCGGCGACGATCACAAGGAATATTTCGCCGGAGAAGCTGCGTTGAAGGCCGGCGGCGGCCACAACACTATGAGCCAGTTTGCAGCCTGACCAGCAGCGGGAAACCAATTTGCTGCCTGACCGGTAGCGGGAAACCAGTTTGCTGCCTGACCGCAGCGGGGAACCAGTTTGCTGCCTGACCGCAGCGGAACACCAATTCGCCGCCTGAGAGCGCGGCAGGCACTGGGAGAGAGTGCCCACAACAAGCTTTCCTGGGGAGGAAAGTCTGCCCGTCGCAGTGCTCCACTGGCGCTGCGGCGGGCAAATCTTTTGGGGCGGTGCTTCACCGTCGATGCGACGCACGCTAGCACGCCGTCATGATCTCCCCGATCCCGACCCGAATGCTTCTCTCCGCTTATGCCTCCGGCGTATTTCCCATGGCGGATGCGCGCGACGATGAGGAGATTTTCTGGGTCGAGCCCAAGCAACGCGCTATCCTGCCGCTCGATGGCTTTCATCTGTCGCGTTCGCTGGCGAAATCGGTGCGTGCCGACCTCTTTGAGATCAGCACAAACCGCGATTTCGCTAATGTCGTCTCGTCCTGTGCAGCGCCTTCGCCGGGGCGCGACGGCACTTGGATCAATGCGACGATCGAGGCGAGTTACGCGGCGTTATGCGCAGCGGGCCATGCCCACTCGGTCGAGTGCTGGCAGGAAGGCGAACTCGTCGGCGGGCTTTACGGGGTCTCGCTGGGGCAGGCGTTCTTTGGCGAATCGATGTTTTCGCGGCAAACCGATGCGTCGAAAGTCGCACTGGCCTGGCTGGTGGCGCGGCTGCGGGTCGGCGGGTTCGCGCTGCTCGACTGCCAGTTCATGACCCCGCATCTGGCGAGCATGGGTGCGATCGAACTGCCGCAGGCGGCCTATCTCGCACGGCTCTATCCGGCAGTATCCCCGGCGCTGTCGTCATTATCGGCAGGCGGCGGCGGAGGTTCTGCTGCGCGCGGGGCCGGTGTCGGCGAGGGGGCCGGGGGGGCGTTGCTCAATGGTGCAGGCGACTGGGGCGCCCTCGACCGGTTGCTCGGCGCGGCCTCAGCAGGCGCATCGCGGACCGCGACCTCACCCGGCCAGCTCATCGTGCAGCTTTTAACAAACACGTCATAAATCGGGTGCTGAACGATATTGCGATCGGGCCGGTCCTTGAACAGCCAGCCCGAAAAATTGCGCCGCCAAGTGTCGCTGCCATGATCGAGCACGATCAATTGGACGAATGCCCCGGTTTCCTGCGGATATTCCCATTGCGCTGCGCGCTCGCAGGCGCGCAGCCGCACGACGACGCGGCCGATGCGAATGCTCTCACCGGGCTTCAGCGTGATGTCGCGCACCAGCCCATTGCGCTTGTTGAGCAATCCGAGGACGGCGACCCGCTGCTCCATCGGGGTAACCCCGGCATAAGAATCGCTGGCTCCGGTTGTCGGGCGTGCCTTGGGCATCGGGCGATTGTCTGCGGGCGGAGGCGGGGCAGCATCGCGCTGACGATCGCATCCGGCCAGCGCCAGCGCCGTTCCGGCCAATCCAAGCGCGAGCGGCAGTCGGGTCCCAACGCGAGTCACGCTGCGTCGGGCGTCCACGCCTGATAGTCGCCCGACGCCGACTGACGGCGACCACCACGCTCCAGCGCGCCGGCCGGACGATAGGCGGTATCGGTGCCGGTCAGATTGGCGCTCGGCTCGGCCTGCCACGGGCGCACCGGCGGCAAATTATCGTCGGGCAGAGCATCGTGCGTGCCGTGCAGCCAGCCATGCCATTCGGGTGGCACATTACTGCTGTCGGTGCTGTCGGAATAGAGCGCCCAGCGCCGCTTGCCGTCATGGCTGCGGTAGTAACGATTGCCCGCTGCATCCTTGCCGACCTGCTCCGCGCGAAACCGGCTGGTGAACAGCGTGGTTAGCGTCGCACCGTCGGACGAGGTCATGATTTTGCCGAATAAACCCATGCGTGGCGCTTAGCCGTGCGGCGATGCACGGGCAAGACTATAGGCCGTTGCCCCAACGGATTGTCGCGCTTTCGTCAATACCGAGCCGCGCGGCGCTGCCGCCGGCCAGTTCGAGCACCGCCGATACTTCACCGCCGCTAGCCAGGGGCGTTTCGTCGTGCGGCACGGCGTTTTCGGCGATGCGATCGATCGTGCCGTCGGCGCGGACGAAGAACAGATCGAGCGGAATCAATGTGTTTCGCATCCAGAAAGAGGCGTATTTGGCCTGCCGGAAGGGAAAGATCATGCCGCGATCGGGCGCGAGTTCGGTGCGGTACATCAGCCCGCGCGATTGCTGGTCTTCGGTCGCGGCGACCTCGACGGTGAAGCGATGGGCCGTGCCACCCTGTGTGATGGTCAGCGGCACGGTTTCGAGACCCGAGGGGGCAACCGCCGCGTCGGGCGCTGTCGCTCCGGTCGCTCCACCGCAAGCGGATAGCGCTAGCGCGGACGCGATCAGCAGCGAAGCAGCCAAGCGGCCAAAGTGCAACGGACGAGTCATGATCAGCCTCCAGATCGGGAACGCAAAGGTTACAAAGAGTGACGTGACTGTCGAGTGTTTTCCACGGGAATCTGCGGCTTTCAGGATGCGCGATATTTCGATCGTGAATTTGGGCTTTCCGGCGAGCCGAACAGGACATCTGGTTCTCACCCTAGCATGACCTGAACCATGTAGGAAAGCGGGTCTCATTCGAGGCCGCTAACATCCTCCCCCGGCCCCAACGCCAGTATCGCCCGCGCCAGCCGCGCGTCATGCCCGGCACGCAGGAACACCGCGATACGCTTTTCCCTGACCGCCCGATCGGTCAGCCGTTCGTCGGCATATGGCCCCCAGCGGCGCTTTTCGGCAAGGCGCAGCGCAGCCGAAATCCGCGCATCCTCTCCCACCTGTCGCGCAGCCACACTGTCGGCCTCGTCGATGCCGGCGGCATAGATGGCGGACGCTATCCGACGCTTGCCAAAGCCGCGACGCACCAGAGAGCGTGCGGTGGTTTCAGCGTATGCCGCGTCGTTGACATAGCCATAGCCGACGATCCTTTCGATCAGCGTATCGACATCGGCAGCCGCCTCCCCCTCCCAGCCACGCTCACGCAGTTTGCGCCTCAGATACTGCGCCAGCTTGGCCTTGCTCGTCGAAAAACGCCCGACATAGGCCAGCGCCAACTCGCTCAACGAGTCCGTGGTCAACGCCTTGGGCGGGCGCTTTTCGCGGCGTTGCCGATGTGCGCCTTTTGCATCCGCCCCGGCGCCGGGATCGTTATCCATCTGACGCCCCCCTTTTGCCATGGTTGCGTCCGAATTTGAACGCCTCTGGCGGCAAAGGAAAGCATTGGTTATGCTGCGTCGCTTGTGCCGCGCCTACCGCACCATTCCGGGAGGGCAAGGGCAGGACCGAGCGGGCGGTAAGCAACAACGATAAAAGGGAGCCTGCGGGTGAGCCATCCGTCAGACATTGCGACCATCGAACCTGACGCTGAGGCGGCAATTGCGCCAACGCCGACCGACGACATGTTGCCCCGCCGCTATTCCGATTTTGCGACGCTGGGCGAGGCACTCGACTATGCGGCGCAGGGAACACGCGGGCTCAATTTTCATAATGCGCGCGGGCGGCTTGCGCGCCCTTATCCGTTTGCCGAGATGCGCGGCGATGCGCTGGCGATGGCCCATCGCCTGATTGCGCATGGCATTGTCCCCGGAGACCGGGTCGCTCTGGTTGCCGAAACCAGCCCGGAGTTTGCCGCGCTGTTCTTTGGCGCGATTTATGCGGGTGCATGGCCGGTGCCACTGCCGTTGCCAACCAGCTTTGGCGGGCGCGGTGCCTACGTCGATCAGCTGGCGGTGCAGTTGCAGAGCTGCGATCCGAAAATCCTGTTCTACCCGCCCGATATCGCCGAGATGGGCCATGATGCCGCCGCCGCGCAAGCGGTAGAGGGCATGGCTTGGGACGTGTTCGCTGCGCACCCGCTTGTGGAACGCGCTTTGCCGCAGGCCAGCGGCGACGATATCGCCTATCTCCAGTACAGTAGCGGATCGACGCGCTTTCCGCATGGCGTGGCGGTGACCCATCACGCATTGCTCAACAATCTCGCGGCGCATTCGCACGGGATGCATGTCGGCGATGGGGATCGCTGCGTGTCGTGGCTGCCTTGGTATCATGATATGGGGCTGGTCGGCTGTTTCCTGTCGGTCGTCGCCAATCAAGTGTCGACCGACTATCTGAAGACCGAGGATTTCGCTCGCCGCCCGCTGGCATGGCTCGATCTGATCAGCCGCAACCAAGGCACCACCCTCTCCTATTCGCCGACCTTCGGGTATGAAATCTGCTCGCGCCGCGTCTCCACCCAGACCCATGCCGCCGACCGGTTCGACCTGTCGCGCTGGCGCGTTGCGGGCAATGGTGCGGACATGATCAGGCCCGACGTCATGCAGCGTTTCGTCGATACGTTCGCCCAGTCCGGGTTCAAGGCGTCGGCATTTCTGCCGAGTTATGGCCTCGCCGAGGCGACGCTGGCGGTGTCGATCATGCCGCCGGGCGAAGGCATTGTCGTCGAACTGGTCGAGGAAACCCAATTGTCCGGTGGCGAGAGCCGCAGCGATCGGCCGCAGCGGTTTCGCGCGGTGGTCAATTGCGGCAAGGCTGCGCGCGACATGCAGATCGAAGTGCGCGAGGAGGATGGCAGCATCCTGCCCGACCGCCAGATCGGCAAGGTTTGGTGTACCGGCCCGTCGCTAATGACCGGCTATTATCGCGATCCCGAGGCGACTGCGGCGTGTATGGCCCCCGACTCCAAGGGCGGCGTCTGGCTCGACACCGGCGACATGGGCTATTTGTCCGATGGCTACATCTACATCGTCGGTCGCGCCAAGGACATGATCATCATCAACGGCAAGAACCACTGGCCGCAGGATATCGAATGGGCGGTCGAGCAATTGTCGGGGTTCAAGGCCGGCGATATTGCCGCTTTTGCTATCACCGCACCAGGCGGAGAGGAGACGCCGGCGGTGCTGGTGCAGTGCCGATCAAGCGATCCGGCCGAACGCCAGCGGTTGCACGATGCCATTCGCGAGCGGGTGCGGTCGATTACCGGGATGCACTGCATTGTCGAATTGATCCCTCCGCGCACTCTGCCCAAAACCAGTTCGGGTAAACTCAGCCGCTCAAAGGCGCGCAACCTGTATCTGTCGGGCGAGATCCAGCCTTATGATCTGGCTGCATGAGGCGGACTTTCATTACGCCGTCGGAGAATTTGTTTTTGCGCGACTAACCAATCGCTAACCCGGTGGCGCTATCGCAACGGCCATGACCCGTGCAATTACCGATGGTTGCGAACACCATGACATTCCGCTTAGTGCGGTACTGTTTGGCGGGAATCTGCCGGGTGCAGACCTGAGCGAATTGCGCACCCGCCAGCTCGAATCGGTAGCCGGTTTTCGCCTGGTGCAAACCGGCAGCGTCATCGTTGCGACAACGGCGGTGGCGTTCCGGGCCATGGGCCATGTCAATATCTGGATGCTGGTTGCCTATCTGTGCATCGTCGTCGCGACCGTCGGTGCGCGCATCGCATTGACCGAGCGTCGAAGTGACGGCTGGATGAGCGGCGACAGCAGCTTTGCGAAGCTGGAATTGGGGCTCGGCTTTGCGTCGGGGTTGATTGTCGCGGCACCGATGCTGTGGTTTGCCATGATCGACCAGCCGACGATATTGCTGCAAAGCTGGATCATTTTTGCCGGTATGATGGCGGCATACGCCTTTGCCACGATTTCCGTACCGATCATGTTTTGCGCCTTCATGCCGGTAGTGGGCCTGGTGTCGGCGATCGCGCTGGCGCTGGCCGGTGATCCGTTCGGCGCCGTTTCGGCCACTATGCTGACCGCCGTCTCCGCCATCGCCATTGCCGCGCAGGGCCGCCACGTGCTGCATTTCGAGCTGGTCGGTCGCAAGGCAGAAGAGCGCAAGGAAACCGTCAGCCTGCTGCTGCGCGAGTTCGAAGACGCCGGAGCCGATTGGCTGTGGCAGATCGATTCGCAGCGCCGCATCACACACCCCTCGCCGCGCTTTGCCCATGCCATGGGCCAGGAGCCGGAGACGCTGGAGGGTGTGAGTATATTGCAACTGCTCGCTGGAGAGACGTGGGAGACGGGCAATTTCCCGGCCGCGCTGCACGAGTTGGCCAATAGGCTCAACCGCAAGGATAGTTTCGCGAACCTGCTGGTGCCCGTTAAGATCGACGAGCGTGAACGCTGGTGGGAATTGTCGGCCTCACCGAGCTTTGCGCCCAATGGCAGCTTCATCGGATTTCGCGGCGTCGGTTCAGACGTCACAGAACAACGTGCGTCGGCGGACCGAATTGCACATCTGGCGCGCTTCGACGCCCTGACCGGGTTGCCCAACCGGCTCTATATCAACGAAACATTGGCGGGCGCGCTGGAACAGGCCAGCGCATGGCGCCGTCGCTGCGCTTTTCTAATGATCGATCTCGACCGGTTCAAGGCGGTCAACGACACGCTTGGCCACCCCATTGGTGACCGTCTGCTGGCACAGGTGGCGGCGCGACTGAAGCAATTGTGCAGCGAATCGGTGATCGCAGGGCGTCTCGGCGGCGATGAGTTCGGCGTAGTGATGCGCGAGATCGACGGCATCGACGCGGTCGAGCGGCTCGGCCATCGCATCGTCGAAGTTGTCTCGCGCCCCTATGAGATCGACCAGCATACGCTCTACGTCGGCGCCAGCCTAGGCTATGCCATCGGACCGCGCGACGGTGCGACGGTCGAGGCGTTGACCCGCAACGCCGATCTCGCGCTTTACCGGTCGAAGGACAAGGGCGGCGGCGTCGTCAGCAGCTATGAGCCGACATTGCACGACCAGGCCCGCGAACGCCGCGAGATCGAGATCGAGCTGCGGTCGGCACTGACACGCAGCGAATTTCAGGTCCATTATCAGCCGGTGGTGCGCGCCGATGGCAGCATCGACGGGTTCGAGGCGCTGCTGCGCTGGAACAGCAAGAAACTGGGGTCGGTGTCACCGGTCAAATTCATCCCTGTGGCAGAGGACACGCGGCTGATCGGGCCGATCGGCGAATGGGTTTTGCAGACCGCTTGCCGCGAAGCGGTCAATTGGCCTGAAACCACCAAGGTCGCGGTCAACGTCTCGGCCGAACAACTCTCCTCGCCCGGCTTCGTCGGCAGCGTGGTGCAGGCTCTATCGCACAGCGGACTGTCACCCAAGCGGCTTGAGCTGGAAGTGACCGAAAGCGTCTTTCTGCGCGAAGTTTCCGGCGCGATGGCAACGCTCGATCAGGTGCGCGGCTTGGGCGTCAAGTTGGTGCTCGACGATTTCGGCACGGGATATTCCTCGCTAGGCTATCTGCGAATGGGGCAATTCTCGACGATCAAGGTCGATCGCAGCTTCGTCAAAGGCGCGCTGACGGGTGCGCGCGAATCGATCGCCATCATCCGCGCCGTCGTCGCGCTGGCCGACAGCCTCGACATGTCCACCACAGCAGAGGGTGTAGAGACCCAGGATGAGGCCGACGCCATCGTCGCGCTGGGTTGCAAGAAGTTGCAAGGCTATCACTTTGGCCGCCCGATGTGCGCTGAAGATGCGCGCGCAATCTTTGCCCGTTTCCTCGATTCGCGGCGCGAAGCGGCGGCCTGAACCGGCTTCCAGACATTGATTACGCAGTGTGACGCAAGTCACAGATCGGCCCATCGCGCGCGATGCTCCGTTCATCGTGTAGACAGGCAACGCCGGGTTGCCGAAAAGGTTCCCACCGTTCATTCGTCTCCCAAGCCAAGCGCAACGACGCTTAGACGGGGGTCGCATGTTCTCAATCACTCGGTTTCGCGCAGCTGCTGCTGCGCTTTTGCTCGCCATTGCCAGCATCGTGACACAACCCGCCATCGCCAGCGGATTTCTCCAATGCGTTCCCTTTGCCCGTGAAGCGTCGGGGGTAAGCATCTTCGGCAATGCCAACACATGGTGGGGTCAGGCCGAAGGCCGCTACGATCGTGGCGGTGAGCCTCGCGTCGGCGCGGTTATCCATTTCCCGAGCACCCGCGCCATGCCGATTGGCCACGTCGCCGTGGTCAGCCGGATCGTCTCCAGCCGCGAGATCCTGATCGACCATGCCAACTGGTCGTGGCGCGGCCAGATCGAACGCGACGTTCGCGTTGTCGATGTATCGCCCAACAACGACTGGTCGATGGCGAGGGTCTGGTATGGCCGCATCGACGATCTCGGTATTCGTCCCAACCCGGTGTCGGGATTTATCTACCCGCAGCAACTCGCACCGCGTTATGCGGCGCGGGTTGGCGATGCCGGTGTGCAGATGGCAGCGTTAACTCCGGATGCGGACGGTGCGCTGGCCTCGATAGTCGCCAGCGTCGGGCGTTAACCCGTCACCGCCACCACGCGCTGCCACAACGCGTCATAAGCCTTCCCTGCCGCGCTCTTCGCCGCGAACGTACCAATCGGCGCGCGCCGTTCCGCCATCTGCTCGGCAGAACTCGCCATCGGCAGACCCGGCCAGTCGTTGCCGTCGACAGCATCGCGGTGCAGCTTGCGGCGGCGATCGACCATCGAATGCACCGGCAGCAGCGGCACAGCGCGCGATTCCTTGGCGTTGACGAAATCCTCGACCGCCACCAGCGTGCGGCGGGAGAGTTCGCTCGGCACCACGGGCACCACCACCAGATCGGCAGCGCGAACCAGCTGTTCCGCCAGATCACCGAGGCCGGGCGGGCAATCGAGGACGATCAGGTCATAATCGCGGCCGATATCCTCGACCAGTTTCGCCAGCCGTTTCTTTTTGCCCAGATCGTGGAGCAGCCGGTCGAGCGTCGCCAGCGAGGCGTCGGCGGGTAGCAGGTCGAGCCGGTCATAGGCGGTCGGCGCGATCAGCGCTCTGGGCTTGGCATCGCCACTGAACAGATCGCCAGCGCTGGCACCGCTGCGCGCGCGGTCACCGGCGCCGAGCAGGAAGCTCGCGGCACCCTGTGCGTCGAGATCCCACAACAGCGTCCGCCGTGCAGAGCGCTGCGACGCGCTCCACGCCAGATTGACGGCAATGCTGGTCTTCCCAACCCCGCCCTTGATATTATAGACAGCTACCGTCGTCATCGCCTGCTCCCTGAAGCGTCAGGTGTCGGCGATACGCGGCGGCGGTTCAAGCCTGTTCGTCCGCTCCAGCAGCATCGTTCGATGCAGTGTCGTCTGTGGCAGCGGCGCCAGCATCCTCGCCGACATCCTCGAACCAGGCATTGACCTCGCCCGACAGCTTGATCGTCATCGCCTGACCGAAGCGGTCGCGCGATTTGCCCATCTGCACGCGAATCCAGCCTTCTGACACCGAATATTCCTCGACGTCATGACGCTGCCTGCCCTTGAAGCGGATGCCGATGCCTCGTTCGAGCAACTGCCCGCCGAAATGCGGGCTACGCGGACTGACCGACAGGCGGTCGGGGGGGGTGTCGGTCATGCTGATTCTCCCGTCTCGTGGCCTTACGCCATCTCCAGCTTGCGCTTGTTGCGCTTGCGGTCATTGGGGTCGAGCCACACCTTGCGCAGGCGGATGTTCTTGGGCGTCACCTCGACCATCTCGTCGTCGTTGATATAGGCAATCGCCTGTTCGAGCGTCGGACGGCGCGGCGGGGTCAGGCGGATTGCGTCGTCCTTGCCGGTCGAGCGGAAGTTGGTCAGCTGCTTCGACTTCATCGGATTGACTTCGAGATCGTCGGGCTTGGCATTCTCGCCGATGATCATGCCTTCATACAGCGCCTCGCCGGGGGAAACCATCAGCACGCCGCGCTCCTCCAACGGGCCGAGCGCGTAGGCGACGGCTTCGCCAGTGCCGTTGGAGATAAGCACGCCGAGCGAGCGGCCTTCGATTACGCCCTTGTACGGGCCATATTTCTCGAACAACCGATTCATGATGCCGGTGCCGCGCGTGTCGGACAGGAATTCGCCATGATATCCGATCAGCCCGCGCGACGGCGCGGAGAAGGTGATGCGGGTCTTGCCGCCGCCCGAGGGGCGCATGTCGGTCAATTCGGCTTTCCGCGTGTTCATCTTTTCGATGACCGTGCCGGCATATTCATCATCGACGTCGATGACGACCTGCTCATAGGGCTCGGTGCGCTTACCGCCATCGTCGGTGCGATACAGCACGCGCGGGCGGCTGATACCCAGCTCATAGCCTTCGCGCCGCATCGTTTCGATCAGCACGCCTAGTTGCAGCTCGCCGCGGCCGGCGACTTCATAGCTGTCCTTGTCGGCGCTCTCGGTTACCTTGATGGCGACATTGGTTTCGGCTTCGCGGAACAGCCGGTCGCGGATCATCCGGCTCGTCACCTTATCGCCTTCACGACCAGCGAAAGGCGAATCATTGACCGCAAAACGCATCGACAGTGTCGGCGGGTCGATTGGCTGCGCGTGGATAGCTTCGGTCACGCCGGGTTCGGCGATGGTGTTCGCCACGGTTGCGATGGTCATGCCCGCCAGGCAGATGATATCGCCCGCCTTGGCTTGTTCCACCGGCACACGTTCGAGGCCGTTGAACGAGAACAGCTTCGACGCACGCCCGCTTTCGAGCACAGTGCCATCGTCGCCCAGCGCATGGATCGCCTGATTGACCTTGATCCGCCCCGATGTCACGCGTCCGGTGAGGATGCGACCGAGGAAATTATCGCGGTCGAGCAGCGTCACCAGCATGGTGAAGGGCGCATCGACCTCGACATCGGGCTCGCTGACGTGGCGGACGATAGTCTCGAACAGCGGCGTCAGAGTGCCTTCGCGCGCTTCGATGTCTTCCGACGCATAACCGTTGCGGCCCGATGCGTAGAGTATCGGAAAATCGAGCTGTTCGTCATTGGCGCCGAGATTGAGAAACAGATCGAAACATTCGTCGAGCACTTCGGCCGCGCGCGCGTCGCTGCGATCGATCTTGTTGACCACGACGATGGGTTTCAGGCCTAGCGCGAGCGCCTTGCCGGTGACAAACTTGGTCTGCGGCATCGGACCTTCGGCAGCATCGACCAGCAGGATGACGCCATCGACCATGCTTAGGATACGTTCGACCTCACCACCGAAATCGGCGTGTCCGGGCGTGTCGACGATGTTGATGCGGGTGTGGCCCTCCGCGCCTTCCCACTCGACCGAGGTGCACTTCGCCAGAATCGTGATCCCGCGCTCTTTCTCGAGATCGTTCGAGTCCATCGCCCGTTCCTCGACGCGCTGATTCTCACGGAAGGTGCCCGACTGGCGGAACAGCTGATCGACGAGGGTGGTCTTGCCGTGATCGACGTGGGCGATAATAGCGATATTGCGCAGCGACATGCGATGTGGGTCTTTTCGATTGTGCGGGAGGAGGGGATTGAGCGCGCCCCTAGCGATTTTGGTGCGTTGCGGCAAGGGCAAGGGTGACACTTGCCCCCCGATGCGGCTAAGTCCAGCCCATGCACGGCGGCTTTTCCCTCACCTCTCTCTCTGACGCGCTGGTCATTCTCGGTGCAGCTGGAATCGTCATTCCGGCGTTTGCGCGGCTGCGGGTCAGTCCGGTCATCGGTTTCATTCTGGTTGGCATTGCCGTTGGGCCGCATGGATTGGGCACGATGGTCGCGGAATATCCCTGGCTATTCTACATCACCATCACTGATGAAGCGGCGATTGCGCCCTTTGCCGAATTCGGCATCATATTGCTGCTATTCTCGATCGGGCTCGAACTTTCGTTCCGGAGACTTTGGGCATTGCGCGCGAAGGTGTTCGGCATCGGCGCAGGCGAGCTGTTCGGTGGCGGCATCGCGCTTGCGGCTGCGTTGATGCTGTTCGGAGAGGGATTTGCTTCCGCCCTCGGCCTCGGATTTGCGTTGACCCTGTCCTCGACAGCGCTGGTTCTGCCGATTTCCGGCACCACCGGGCGCGTTGGCCAGAATGCATTTTCGATGCTGCTGTTCGAGGATCTGGCGATCGTGCCGATCATTTTCATCCTCGCCGCGCTGGCACCCTCGCCCAGCGGCGATGCGGTCGGCGATCTGGTGACGGTGTTGTGGCAGAGTCTGGCAATGGTCGCGGCACTGGCGCTGGTCGGCTGGTTCGCCCTGCCCCGCCTGTTTGCTCAAGCCGCACGCGCCAAGAATCCGGAGCTGTTCCTCGCCGCCAGCCTGCTCGTCGTCATCGTCGCCAGCCTGGCAACCGCCAGCGTCGGCCTCTCGCCCATCGTCGGCGCACTGCTCGCCGGCCTGATGATCGCCGAAACCGAATATCATAACGAAGTCGAGGCCATTATCGCGCCATTCAAGGGACTGGCGCTCGGCGTGTTCCTGATCACCGTCGGGATGTCGGTCAATCTGGCCAGCATCGCCGCCAACTGGCCGGTGGTGCTCGGTGCCGTCATCGGCGTGCTGGCGATCAAGGCAGCGGTCACCTTCCTGCTGCTGCGCGTCGGCCGAATCCGCGCGGGTACTGCAGCGGAAGTGGCCATCCTGATGGCGAGCCCATCGGAAACCACACTGATCGTGCTCGGCGCCGCCGTTACCGCTGGCGTGGTCAGCGCCGGGGATGCCGCCTTTTGGCAGGTCATTACCGCCATCGGCCTGACCATAACGCCTCTTCTCGCCAAGATCGGCCACAGCATCGCCCGGCGCATCGACCTTGCCTCGTCGGAGGAACTGCCGATCGACGCCAGCAAGCCAACGGTGCTGATCGTCGGTTTCGGGCGTGTTGGGCAGGTGATTGCAGACATGCTCGACCGTCACGACCGCGCCTATGTGGCCATTGAGGCCGATATCGACTCGGTCGCCCGCGCCCGGACACATGGCTACAACGTCCGCTTCGGCGACGCCGGGCGTCCGCGATTCCTCGATCGGTTCGACCATATGACTCTGTCGGCGATCGTCCTGACGATGGACGATCCGGTCCAGCAATTGCAACTGACCCGCCATCTGCGCGAGATCTATCCTGACCTGCCCATCGTCACGCGCGCCCGCGATGCCAATGACGCCGCTGCGCTGTATCGCGCGGGAGCCAATGATTCGGTCCCAGAAGCGCTGGAGGGATCGCTGCAAATGGCAGAGGCCCTGCTGGTCGATATCGGCGTCGCGGTTGGCCCGGTGATCGCCTCCATCCACCAACATCGCGCCGAAGTGCGTCAGGCCATCGTCGAACGCGGCGAGTTGGACGTCGAACCTAGGGCTCGGCTTGGCAAGCCGCCACCGCCAAGGGTTACGAATTGACGACCATCAATGGTAGGAATGGTGGGCGCGGCAGGGATTGAACCTGCGACCCCACCCGTGTGAAGGGTGTGCTCTACCACTGAGCTACGCGCCCGCCGGGATTGCGGCAAGACACGCCATCCGGGGTGCGACGCGCCTAATCAGTCATCATACATATAGCAAGGATGAAGTCGCGCCGATCAATCGGTGCATTCGTCAACAAAAAAGGCGCGCGGGACGATACCCGGCGCGCCTCTTGTCGCCCGTGCACGGGCGATAGTCCCGGGGCCGGACCCAAGTCCGGACCCCGGCGGATCGATCAGTTGACCGCGTCCTTCAGACCCTTGCCGGCCTTGAACTTCGGCTGAGTCGATTCCTTGATGGTCATGGTTTCACCGGTGCGCGGGTTGCGGCCGGTCGAAGCCTTGCGCTTGGACACCGAGAAAGTGCCAAAGCCGACAAGACGGACATCGCCGCCCGCCTTCAGTTCACCGGTGATCGCGTCGAAAACCGCATCGACAGCCTTAGCAGCGTCGTTCTTGGCGAGACCGGTATGTTCTGCGACCGCGCCGACCAGTTCCTGTTTGTTCATGTTGTTGGAATCCCCTTCGAGTTGGACCTGTTTTTTTTGAATCACGGCATAGCCGGACCCTAGTAAGGACGGGTTTCCGCCACTTGTCAAAGACAAAAAACTGCAATGAAGCCGTAACGAAAACGTCAGGCGGCGGTTGATGCACCGCCGCCACACCGCAAGTTCAATGGCGCACTGGCTCACCGTCACCGGTCGTTACGGCTGGCGGCATCACCGCCAGATCGTCGGCTTCAGTCCATTCGATCGAGATGAGCGGAGAGACGAGCGCTCGTTCAAGCACTTCATCGACGTGGCGCACTGCAATGATTTCCAATGTGTCGGTGACAGACGCCGGGATCTCCACCAGATCTTTCTGGTTCTCTTCGGGAATCAACACGGTGCGGATGTTACCGCGCTGTGCAGCCAACAGCTTTTCCTTGAGACCGCCGATCGGCAGCACGCGCCCGCGCAATGTGACCTCTCCCGTCATCGCCACATCCTTGCGCACTGCGATCCCTGTCAATGTCGAGACCATTGCCGTGACCATGCCGACACCCGCCGACGGTCCATCCTTGGGCACAGCGCCTTCGGGCAGATGGATGTGGATATCCTTGCGCTGGAACAGGCTGGGCTTGATGCCATAGGCGGGGGCCCGTGCCTTGACGAAGCTCATCGCTGCCTGGATCGATTCGGTCATCACGTCGCCGAGCTTGCCGGTGGTCTTGACCATCCCCTTGCCGGGGACGGTAACCGCCTCGATCGTCAGCAGTTCGCCGCCCACTTCGGTCCAGGCGAGGCCGGTGACTGCGCCGACCTGATCCTCTTCCTCACCGACACCGAAGCGATATTTGCGCACCCCGGCAAACTCGCCGAGATTGTCGGGCGTGATTGTCACGCTCGTCGCCTTGCCCTCGAGTATGCGTCGCAACGACTTGCGCGCCAGCTTGGCGATCTCGCGCTCCAGCGTGCGGACACCTGCTTCGCGGGTATAAAAACGGATCAGATCGCGCAGTGCGGCGTCTTCGAGGGTAAACTCGCCAGCCTTCAGCCCGTGCGCCTCGACCTGCTTCGACAGCAGATGGCGCGTGGCGATCTCGACCTTCTCATCCTCGGTATACCCCTCCAGCCGGATGATCTCCATCCGATCGAGCAGCGCCTGTGGCAGGTTCAGGCTGTTGGCGGTGGTGACGAACATCACCTGCGACAGGTCGATATCCAGTTCGAGATAATGGTCCTGAAACTTGTCATTCTGTTCGGGGTCGAGCACCTCGAGCAGCGCAGACGCCGGATCGCCGCGGAAATCCTGCCCCAGCTTGTCGATCTCGTCGAGCAGGAACAGCGGGTTCATCGTCTCCGCCTTTTTCAGATTGGCGACGATCTTGCCGGGCATCGATCCGATATAGGTGCGCCGGTGGCCGCGAATCTCGGCCTCGTCACGCACGCCGCCCAGCGACTGGCGAATGAACTTGCGCCCGGTAGCGCGCGCAATCGAGCGACCGAGCGAGGTCTTACCGACGCCGGGAGGGCCGACCAGACACAGGATCGGACCTTTCAGCTTGTTCGTCCGCGCTTGCACCGCGAGATATTCGACGATCCTGTCCTTGACCTTCTCAAGCGCGAAATGATCCTCGTCGAGGATGGTCTGCGCGGCGGCGATATCCTTTTTGACCTTGCTAGTCTTGCCCCACGGCACGCCCAGCAGCACGTCGAGATAGTTGCGCACCACCGTCGCTTCGGCCGACATCGGTGCCATGCCTTTCAGCTTTTTCAGCTCCGCAAGGGCGCGCACTTGAACCTCTTTCGGCATTTTCGCCTTGGCAATCTTGGCGGCCAACTCGGCCAGCTCGCCCTCGCCGCCCTCTTCGCTGCCCTCGCCACCCAGCTCGCGCTGGATCGCCTTCAACTGCTCGTTGAGATAATATTCGCGCTGGGTCTTTTCCATCTGGCGCTTTACGCGGCTGCGGATCTTCTTTTCGACCTGAAGCACGCCAAGCTCGCCCTCCATGAAGGCGAACACCATCTCGAGCCGGCGCGCGGGGTTGAGCTCGCCGAGCAGCGCCTGCTTGTCGCTGACCTTGATCGACAGGTTGGACGCGACCGCATCGGCCAGCGTCGAGGGATCCTCGATCTCGGCCAGCTGCACCCCGGTCTCGGCCGGCAACCGCTTGTTGAGCTTGGCATAATTGTCGAACTGGTCGACCACCGAGCGCATCAGCGCCTGCGCCTCGGGCTCGGCGGCTTCCTCCTCGGCGACATCCTCGACCACCGCCGACAAATGGCCGTCGGTTTCGACTAATTCGACCAGCTTCGCGCGGCGCACGCCTTCGACCAGCACGCGGACGGTGCCGTCGGGCAGTTTCAGCAATTGCATCGCGGTGGCGACAACGCCGAGGTCGTACAATGCGTCGCGGTCGGGGTCGTCCTCATTGGGATCGAGCTGCGCGACCAGGAACAATTGCTTGTCCTCGGCCATCGCGGCTTCGAGGGCAGCGACCGATTTGTCGCGGCCCACGAACAATGGGACGATCCGGTTAGGGAAAACGAC
>JAYSZB010000006.1:0-49510 GCA_043727035.1 Sphingomonas sp.
GGCGACACGATACGATAAAACCGCAGACAGCTACCTCGGCTTCATCCACATCGTCTCAACACGCCTGTGGATGCGTGAATTTGTCAACACAGCCTAGTCTAACCTTAGGTCTTTCGAGCCAATCGCTATCAGACATTGGAGCAAGAACGCGGCGTTGAAGCCGCTACGGCTGGTCTTATCGTTAAGGTTGCGCTTATTGTCGGTGAAACCGATTCTAGCCAGTATCTCAGCCAAATCCGCATATGTAATCCCCCGTCGCCTCAACTCTGCCTTAAGCAGGTTATTAACGCGAGTCTGAAATTCCACGGTTGCAGCGTCTGCCTTGGCCATGTCCATCACCCTTGCAAAAATGTCATCACTTTCAGAGTTCCAGAGACACCAAAATTGTCCTCCCTCTGCGTCTCCGCGCCTCCGCGCCTCTGCGTGATCCCTTCCTCCCGAGCCTCCGCATAGCGCACCGACCCCCTTGCCCACAGCCTATGTTCACACTATGTTCCACATGCTCTTTGCCATCGTCAGCCCCGCCGCCCCAAACGCTCAACGCCGCGTGCAATCGCTAGTCGAATGCCGACCGCGCTTGATCGACCCAGTCGATCGCCGGGCAAGAGTGAGTTTCTCCCCCAGGAGGTCATCACTCTTGTCACTCTTGGCCCGCCAGCCATCGACACAATCGATCACAAACGCCGCCCAATTGCGGCACTGCCCATCGATACGCATGTCACCGTTGCGCCACATCGAATCTGCCCGCGTCCCGCTCGCACGCGCCAACGCAAACACTCACCCGGCATCAAGCCAATAGTGCAAATTGCAACTATATTACTAAAGACTCATATAAAATGACACTATATTTCAACTTCTAGCATCACAACGCATCATCGGGCATGAATCTTTGTGACGTTTTAACCTTTTGGCCTTTTCACCCCGGCTGTCCCAGCACCCGCGCCAGCCCGACAAACTCCTCCACCGATAGCGTCTCCGCCCGCCGCGTCGGCTCGATCCCGCACGCCTCCATCGCCGCATCGGCCCCCGCGATCCCCTTGAGCGACTGGCGCAGCATCTTGCGGCGCTGGCCAAAGGCGGCGGCGGTGATGCGGGATAACAGGGGGGGATCGACGCCCTCGGGCATCGCGGCAGGCACGATGTGGACCACTGCCGACATCACCTTGGGCGGCGGGGTGAAGGCGGAGCGGTGGACTTTCATGGCGATGCGCGCTGTGCTGCGCCACTGAGCGAGGACGGCGAGGCGGCCGTAGGCGGAGGTGTCGGGCTTGGCGACGATGCGCTCGGCGACCTCGGCCTGGAACATCAGGGTCAGAGAGGCCCAGGCGGGCGGCCACGCCTTGGCCTCCAGCCAGCCAACCAGCAGCGCGGTGCCGACATTATAGGGCAGGTTGGCGACGATATGGTGCGGGCCGCCGGTCAGCGCGGTGGCATCGACATCCATCGCATCGCCCTCGGTCACGTGCAGCTTGCCGGGGAAAGCCTCGGCCAATTCGGCGAGCGCGGGGATGCAGCGCCGGTCGCGTTCGACGGCAAAGACGTTGGCGCCGGTCCGCAACAGCGCCCGTGTCAACCCGCCGGGACCGGGGCCGACCTCGAACACGCTTTGCCCCTCTAATGCGCCAGGGACGGCGGCGATGCGGTCGAGCAAATGTTCGTCGAGCAAGAAATTCTGGCCGAGCGCCTTGCTCGCCGACAGGCCATGCGCGGCGATGACCTGACGCAGTGGGGGCAGTGGGGGCGGTGGCAGAGGGGGCGGCGGCGGCACCGGATTGGCGGTCAACAGCAGGTCTTGGCGCGTTGCGTGGCAATCTGTGCCGCCATGCGGATCGCTGCGATCATCGGGCCGGGGCTGGCGATATTCTGGCCTGCAATGTTGAAGGCGGTGCCATGATCGGGCGAGGTGCGGACGATGGGCAGGCCGAGCGTCAGGTTTACGCCGTCGTCAAAATACAGCGCCTTCAGCGGAATCAGCGCCTGATCATGATAGAGGCATAGCGCGGCGTCGTAACCGGCCCGCGCCGCCGGAGTGAACATCGCATCGGGTGAATGCGGCCCGGTGATGTCGATTCCCTCGGCGCGCAGCCGCTCGACCGCCGGGATCAGCACCTCCTGCTCCTCCATGCCGATCGCCCCGCCTTCTCCGGCGTGCGGATTGAGCCCGGCGAGCGCGAGGCGGGGATTGTCGATGCCGAAGCTCTTGGTCAGGCCGCGCGCCGCAGCTTGCGCACGGGCGACGATCAGATCGATGGTCAGCAGATCGGCGACATCGCGAAACGGGACATGCACGGTGATCGGCACGACCTTCAGTCCCGGCCCGGCCAGCAGCATGACCGCATTGGTTCGCGATACGCCGCAGCGATCGGCGATGAATTCGGTTTGCCCGGCATGGGTAAAGCCGACGCGATACAGTTGTTCCTTGCTGACCGGCGCGGTGACCAGCGCCGAGACATCTGCGCTGCGGGCAAGGCCGATGCCGAGTTCGAGCGCGTGCAATGCGCAATGCGCGCTCTCCGCTGTCGGATTGCCGGGACCGGCGTCGCCCGAATCCTCGATATGCCAGACGGGCAGGGCGCTATCGAACGCAGCCGGGGCCTTATCCGCCGCGTCGATCAGAGCGATGGGTCCGTCCCAGACGGCGCGGATCGAAGCGCTGTCGCCTACGGCAAAAAACGGCGGCAGATCGCGCTCGCGGCGGGCTGCCCACGCTTTGGCGACAATCTCGGGACCGACCCCCGCCGGGTCACCGAGTGAGATAACGATAGGCTGCAAACCCGATTCCTCTTGCTGCCTGATGGTCGGGGCACCGCGTCATCCGCGCGGCTTGATCCCCAAATCAGCTATATTCGATCACCGCGTCGCGGCGGATATCGCGCAGATACCGCTGCGCGCGGCGATTGACGCGCTCTTGCTGGAGATTGTTGGCAATTGCCTCGACAGAGGGGAGGGCGGCTTCCTGTGGCAAATCCCGACCGCACAGCACCAGGACGCTGACGCCTTCTTCCGGCGATCCGAAAGGCTGGGTAACCTGACCGATTTGCAATGCGATCAGCGGAGCCTGCAGCGGACTGGGCAGATCGCGGACGGCAATCTGGTCACGGCTGATCAGTTCGGCACCCATCGCAGCGGCAACGGCGTCGGCCTGACCGCAGCCGGCAATGGCGCGGGTGCGGGTGGCGAAGTCTGCGGCCATTTCCGATGCGCGGGTTACCGATGTTCCAACGGGGAAATTGATCGAAATCTGCTTGAGGCTGAGCACGGCATCGCGCGGATCGGCAGTCAAAATCTGGCGCTGATCGATCAGATAGAGCAGCGAAACGCCGCCGGGCACCTGGATCGGTCCGGCGAGCTGACCGGGCTGCATCTGCCGCACGGCTTCGGCCATCGCGGTCGGCAGGCTGTCGGGCTTTACCCAGCCAAGATCGCCACCCTGCGCCGCCGTCGATGCGCGCGAATGGCGGCGCGCCATTTCGGGGAAGGAAGCGCCGCTGCCCAATGCCTCCATGATCTGGCGGCCGGTCTGGACAGTGGCGGCCAAGGCATCGGGGGTGGCGGGCAGGTAGATTTCGCCAACGCGGAATTCCTGTGTACCGCGCTGTGCCTGCATCCGTTCGACCATCGCCCGCACCTCATCCTCGCTGACGTTGGTGAAGGGGGTGATGTTGCGGGCGAGCAGGTTTTGCCAGGCGATGTCGCCGCGAATCTGCTGCTTCATCGATGCCATCGATGCGCCGTTGGCGGCGAGTGTCTGGGCAAATTGCTCGGGCGTCTGGCGCTGGGCAGCGGCTATGCGGGCGAACTCGGCATCGATTTCGGCGGGTTCGATGGTGATTTCGTTGGCGCGCGCTTCCTGGATCTTGAGCAGCTCGTCGACCAATTGGCTGAACACCTCGGCGCGGACGGCCTCAAGCTGGTCGGGCGGGATGACGCCGCGATTGGCGATACGGACCAATGCGATGCGCTGATCGACATCGGTTATGGTGATGATCTCGTCATTGACCCGCGCCGATGGCCGGAAAACATTGGCATCGCCGCCACCGAACAACTGAACATTGGCGGGAATGTCGAGGCCGCCGCTGGAATCATTGGGGTCCGACACAGTCTGCGCCACCGCCACGCCGCTAGCCAGCATCGCGATGGCAAGGGGGAGGGCAACACGCGCGGGCTGGCGCAACCAGAGCATCGACGTCGATCGTTTCATATTAGTCCCGATATCCTGTATATTCGAGCATCGGCTCGACCTGCCCGCTTCCATGGCGCGATGCGCCTGAACCTGCGGTGAGCCGATACCCGATCAGTGCCGAGCTTACACGCCGAGGTTGCGGAATGCCAGCCTCAGCAAAAAGCTGTTGCCCGCCTGCGCATCTCCGGTGTCCTGATAGTCGCGCCGCCAAGTCAGGCCGATCGTCAGGCACTCGTCTTCATAGGCGACGCCGAGCCGGTGGCGGATCGCGGTAAAGCCATCTGTGGTCGAGGTCGGATCTTCCTGCGCATCGGTCAGATCGACGATGGCCGAACCGAACACCGACCAGTAGCGGGCGATTTGCACACGCGCGCCGATGCGCACTTCCTCCCGGTCGCGCAGGTCCTCGCCCAACGTGGCGATGTCGCGGTTGAGCCGGGTGTAGCCGATCGTTGCATAGGTGCGGCGGGTGCCGACCGTCGCGTCGATCTCGTTGCGGCGGATCGCCAGATTATTCTTGTCGAGGCGGAAGCGATGGGTCAGCCGGATGATGCTGCGCAGCGCGACCGTAGTCCGGCCGACGAAGTCCGAAGTCCGTCCGGCCAATCCGCTGCCATTGGTGAAAAGCTGCGGGCGGTCGTCGAGCCGGTAGCTTTGGCCGACGCTGGTGGTGACGGCGAGGCCGGGGCGGTCGAACGCATAGTCGATGCCATAAGTGATGCGTGCGCCATCCTCGAAACGATCGTAGCCGGGGAAGCGGTTGAGCGCGAAGAGATTGCCGTCCTCCAGTTCGAAGGCGCGGCTGTCTTCATTGGGGATATCGACATTATCGACGGGCGAGGTGGATACGAACTGGATACGTGGGGCCAGCCGCTGATTACCGTCGGCAAGAGCGCCGACGAATGGCCAGCTGACATCGACGGCAGC
This sequence comes from Sphingomonas sp., assembly GCA_043727035.1. Classification (GTDB taxonomy): domain Bacteria; phylum Pseudomonadota; class Alphaproteobacteria; order Sphingomonadales; family Sphingomonadaceae; genus Sphingopyxis. Next base: position 5,111 of record JAYSZB010000006.1, read on the forward strand.
GCTGGCAAAGGCGCGCCCCTGCCATCCGTCGGTGCCGCGATAAGTCGGTACCGGGGTAAGCGCGGATGAATCGGTGTGGTACAGGTCGCCGCGGCCCAACACGGTGAAGCGCACTTCCTGACCGAGTGAGGTGATCGTGCGGTAGTCCCATTGCGCGCTGGCAAAGGCGCGTTGGGTATCCTGCCCCGCCGTGCGGGTGAGCGCAAGGCTGTTGACGTGGAGCAGTACATTGCCGCCGAGCAGCGGATCGGCAAGCCGTTGACGAAAATCGATGGCGGGCAGGGCAATTGCCTGCTGCCCCTGTCTGTCGTTAACCCGCAGCGTCTGCACCGCCCAGCCCGAGACGGTCAGATAGGACGAGCCGCCGTTTCGGGCGAGCGTGAAGGTCGAGCGCAACCGGTCATCGCGGCTGATATCGTAACGGCGCAGGAAGGTGCGATCGGTGGCAAGGCGGCCCGAGAAGGACAGGCTCCAGCGCGGATCGAACTGGAAACCGCCGCTGGTGTCGAGATAGCCACGAAAATCGTCGCGACCCACCGATCCCGGTGTCGTCACCGGCACACGCTGGCTGTAGGTGCCAAAACCCTGCACGCGCCATGAGCCGGTGCCGGTCAGGCCGCGTAGCTCGACTTCCGCCATTGGCGCGGCATTGCTGTAGAGATGCGGGGTCAGTGTCAGATCGCGGTTGGGCGCCAGCCGGAAATAATAGGGCAAGGCAATCTCTGCCCCGTTGGTGCGATCGACGCGCAGATCGGGGACAAGAAAACCGCTGCCCGCTTCTCCGCCGATCGGGTGCGACAGGCCGGGCAGCGGCACTAGCGGAATACCGAACAATTCGATGCGGGCACCGGTGTAGCGGACGCGATTTTTGGCCCGGTCGTAATAGACGCGCGCGGCGCGCACCTGCCAGCTCGGATCGCGTGGGCAACCCTCTGAATCGACGATCGGGCAGGGCGAGTAAGTGGCGCGCTCCAGCGTCAAATCGCCATTGGCCAACCGTTCGCCACGAACGGCGGCCAATCGCCCGCCTTCGGTGAACACCACCAGCAGATTTTCGACGATGCCGTCGCGCAAGGTATCGGTCAGCTCTACCGAATCGCCGTAAGCGGTGTCGCCCTGCGGGCTGGTCAGCGCGACATTGCCATTGGCGATGACGCGACCGGTGCGGCGGTTCCACACGACCTGATCGGCGCGCAGTCGCCATGCCTCGCGGTCGAGCTCGACATTGCCGTTGGCGGTGACGGTATCGGCGGCATCGTCATAGCTGACGGTATCGGCGGCAAAACCGATCGTCTCGGCTGCGGTTGGCGCAGCGGCGGGCGTCAAGGTGCCTTGCTGCGCCAGTGCCGGAACCGCCGTCGCCATGCCGATGGCGAGCAGCGAAGGCGTCAGCAATCGCTCCACTGAAAAGCGCGGGCTTGATCGGGTCGGCAGGGTCATGCCCGCAGGCGCTCCTTGGTCATAGTCACTCTGCGCGCGGTCGACGTGCCCCGTTGCACCGGCCCGCTGATATTGTCTTGCGCTAATAAGCCGGTGCAGGGGCTTTGCAACCAGGGCTGTCAGCCTCTATCTGCCGTCCACGATCTTTTGGCTGCCAATGTGTATGCCGTTTCAAGGATAGAATAACATGATCATCGAATTCGCCGCCGCACCCGCCACCACCGATGTCCAGGTCGTTGCGGTACCGAGCGGCGGAATGGCAGCGGCCATGGCGCGATTGCCTGATGCCTTTCGCAGCATCGCCGCCTCCGCCACCGAACAAGCGCGCTTCGATGGCGCGGTTGCAACTGTGTTTGAGACCTATGTCGCCGACGGCGGTGCGGTTCGCCGGGTGCTGCTGGTCGGAACCGGCGCAGGCGCACCCGCCGATTATGAGCGCGCGGGTGGTGCTGTTGTCGCCCGGCTGCTGATTTCCGGTGCAACATCGGTAACCGCCGACCTGTCGGGCGCTTCCGCCGATTCCGCCGCGCGTTTCGCGCTGGGTGCCGAACTGCGCAGCTGGCGCATCGATCGGTATCGCACCAAGCTGACCGACAAGCAGAAACCGACTTTGGCGACGTTGACGATCAGCGGTGCGGCTGAGGGCGTCGAAAACACCTGGGCGCGGCTAGCCGCCGTGGCGGAAGGCGTCGCCTTCACCCGAGAACTGGTCGCCGAGCCGGGCAATGTCATTTATCCAGAGAGCTTCGTCGAGCGTTGTCAGGCGCTGGCGTCGCATGGCGTCGGCATCGAGGTGCTCGACGAAAAGCAGATGACCGAGCTCGGCATGGGCGCGATCGTCGGCGTCGGCCAGGGTTCGGTGCGGCCACCGCGTTTGTTGTGCATGGAGTGGAAGGGCGCAGGAGCCGGAGCAGGCGCACCGCTGCTGATCATCGGCAAGGGCGTCACCTTCGACACTGGCGGCATCAGCATCAAGGGTGCGGCGGGCATGGAGGATATGAAGTGGGACATGGGCGGCGCAGGCGCGGTCGCCGGGCTGATGCTCTCGCTCGCCAAGCGCAATGCCCCGGTGCACGTCGTCGGCGTCTGCGCGCTGGCGGAGAATATGCCCGATGGAAACGCGCAGCGCCCTGGCGATATCGTCACCAGCCTGTCGGGTCAGACCGTCGAGGTGATCAACACCGACGCCGAAGGGCGGCTGGTGCTATGCGATGCGATGACCTGGGCGCAGCGCAAGTTCAAACCTGCCGTGATGGTTGATCTGGCGACGCTGACCGGGGCGATGATCGTGGCGTTGGGCAAGGAACATGGCGGCATGTTCTCCAACGACGATGTGCTCGCGCAAACGCTGATCGAGTCGGGGGCGTCGGTGTCGGAGAAGCTGTGGCGCTTCCCGCTGGGTGAGGCATACGACCGGCTGATCGACAGCCCGATTGCCGATATGAAGAATGTCGGCCCGCGCGAGGGCGGATCGATCACCGCCGCGCAGTTCCTCCAGCGCTTCGTCGAACCCGGCGTCAGATGGGCGCATCTCGACATCGCTGGTATGGTGTGGGCCGACAAGGACGGCGCGACTTATGCCAAGGGCGCGACTGGCTATGGCGTGCGCCTGCTCGATGCGTTCGTGACGGCGCAGGTCGAAGCGAAGGCCTAGCATGGCGCAAAGCCGCGTCGATTTCTATCATCTGACTCGCGATGCCGCGCCGCCGGTGGTGGCGCGGCTGGCCGAGCGGGTGTTGGCGGGCGGCGCAAGGTTGCTGATCGTCGCTGGCGAGCGGGAGGCGCGCGAGGCCATCGATGCCGCCCTGTGGACGGCGATTCCCGATAGTTTCCTGCCGCATCCGCCGCCATCGCACCCGCTGGCCGAGGGCGAGGCCGAGCCGATCCTGATCGGGGCGACGCTTGATTATCCCATCGCCAATGGCGCGACGATGGTCGTTCTGGCCGACGGCGAGTGGCGCGACGAGGCGTTGGCCGCCGTTCGCACGCTGTTCCTGTTCGATGGTCAGCGCATCGACGACGCGCGTGCCGCATGGCGGACATTGTCGAAGCGCGACGACGTCGAATGCCATTATTGGAAACAGGATGACGGCGGTCGCTGGCGCGAGGGGCCGTGAGCGCGATTGCAAGTTGCCGTCGCGCTCCTATGTGATGCTGTATCCCGTTCCCAAGGAGATGGTGCCATGTCGAAGCGTCTGATTGCCCTGCTACCGCTGCTGTTGATTGCCGCCTGCGGCCCGACTGCCGGGGACGAACCCGCACCCAAGCAAGCGGTGTCGCGCATCGATCCGGCACTGCCAACAGGTTTCACCGTCTATTTGGGCAGCGATGGCACGCGCGAATTCACGGTTTCCGAGCCGGATACCGGCGGCACGGTGGTGACCTGGGCGATGATCGCCGATCCGACCGAGATCATCCGCCATTATGAGCGTGAGGCGCTGGCTTCGGGCATGACTTACGCCGGGAAGCTGAACGGTGGCGAGATCATCTCGTACGAAGCGCGCCGCGAAGGTGAGGGCGACCCCAAGACGTTCAGCGCCACGGTGCTGCGCAAAGGCGAATATACCAATGTGACGTTAAATTTCGACGTGACCACCTGATCCCCCGATTGCGCCGTGCGCTTGCCAGTTGCGTCGCCGCTCGCTAGGGGCGCGCGCACCAACAGGTACGCGCCACTGGCGTGACCGAAATCCAGCAGCAGGAGCATACCCCATGGCGGTTACCCGCACTTTTTCGATCATCAAGCCCGATGCGACCCGTCGCAATCTGACCGGCGCAGTCACCGGGATGCTTGAGGACGGTGGCCTGCGCGTCGTCGCGTCGAAGCGCATCCAGATGACACGCGATCAGGCCGAAGGATTCTATGCCGTCCATAGCGAGCGTCCGTTCTTCAACGATCTGGTCAGTTTCATGATCTCCGGTCCGGTGGTGGTGCAGGTCCTCGAAGGCGAGAACGCCATGCAGCGCAACCGCGACATCATGGGCGCCACCAACCCCGCCAACGCCGATGCAGGAACGATCCGCAAGGAACTGGCCGAAAGCATCGAAGCCAATTCGGTACATGGGTCGGACAGCGACGAGAATGCCGCAATCGAGATCGCCTATTTCTTTAGCCCAGAAGAGATTGTCGGCTAAGCCGATAGTTTTCGGACATTAGCGCCCGGCTTGGCGTTCGCCATCGAACCGCATGACTTCGCGCGCATAGACAGCCTTGCCAAATCGCCCTTCCGGCCATCGCCGGTCACACCATATCGTGACCGGCGGTGGCCGGAAATGCGACGCTGGGCAGCAATTCCCGGTCGGCCCTGTCATCGTTGCGGCGCTTTACCCTGTCAAACCGACTGTGGCTTGCCGGGTTTGGAGATGCGCGCTCCTATGCCAGACATCGGCATTGGCGGACAGGATAAGACCGCAGGGCACACCCATCGGTATCCTGGCATCGCCGACACGATATTCCTCGTGCCTGTACCCCCGCAAGGGGCACAATCCGCCTGAGTGCCACTATGCCTCAGCAGCCCGACAGCAAGTCGCGGCGGACGCAAGAGATCGTCGTCGCCGGACCGACTGTTCCAGTAAAAGCCGTTGCTTGAGGTCGGCACGACGTGTGTGCAGCCCAGGAAAAGCGAAACAACGTAGTGGAATATGGTGGACGCACTAGGGCTCGAACCTAGGACCCGCTGATTAAGAGTCAGCTGCTCTACCAACTGAGCTATGCGTCCCCATGACCGTGCGACAGGCGGGCTTGGCGGCCCGGGGTCGTTGGGAGAGCGGGCCGCTACCATGGTATTTTGGAGGATGCAACGGTTCCGCTCGGATTTTCCACACTTCAGCGAAAACTGCCGTCCCCGCGGCGGCTTTGCTTGTCCATTCCCATCAACAGACCGATGCAGATCATCACCGTCAGCATCGACGATCCGCCGTGGCTCATGAACGGAAGGGGGATGCCGACGACCGGGGCGAGACCCATCACCATCATCAGGTTTATGGCAATGTAGAAGAAGATGGTCATGGTCAGTCCCCCCGCAGCAAGTCGACCGAAGCGGCTTTCGCTGCGCTGCGCGACGCGCCAGCCCCAGCGCAGCAGCAGCATGAACGCGCCGATCAGCAGCAGCCCGCCGAGCAGGCCCCATTCCTCCGCCATGGTGGCGAAGACGAAATCGGTATGGCCTTCGGGGAGGTAATCGAGGTGGCTCTGGGTGCCGTTGAGGAAGCCCTTGCCAAACAGTCCGCCCGATCCGATGGCGATTTTCGACTGGGTGATGTGGTAGCCGGTGCCGAGCGGGTCGGCTTCGGGATCGAGAAAGATCAGCACGCGGTTGCGCTGGTAATCGTGCAGCATCGAATAGATGACCGGTAGCGCGGCAAGTCCGGCGGCGCCTGCGCCAATGAACAGCCGCATCGGCAGTCCGGCAAGGAAGCAGACGGTGACCCCGCCGACGGCGATGGCGATGGCGGTGCCGAGATCGGGTTGAAGCATGACCAGCGCGAAGGGCAGGCCGATCAGCACGCCCGCCGGCCAGAGTGCCTGCCAGCCGCGAACATGGCCCGGCGGCAGCATTGCATAAAAATGGGCGAGGGCGATGACGACGGTCGGCTTCATCAGTTCCGACGGCTGCAAGCGCATAAAGCCGAGTTCGAGCCAGCGCTGGCTGCCGCCCTTGACGGCGCCAAGAAGTTCCACTCCGAACAGCGCAGCAAGGATAACAGCGTAGCCAGGCAATGCCAGCGCGCGCAGCCATTGTTCGGGCACATAGGAAATTACGATGGCCATGGTCAGGAAGATCAGAAAGCGGATGCCGTGCTGCGCCGCCCAAGGGCTGCTGCTACCACCCGCCGCTGAATATAGCACCAGCACGCCGAACCCGCAAATCAGGAACAGCAGCCCGATCGGCTTCCACGGAACCGCCTTGGCGATGGCGACAGGTACGATGGCGCGGCTCATCGTGATTGACTTGCAGCGGCGGGATCGGTGGGTGGGGTGGGCAGGTTGCTGACTCCGCTCGCCGCCGCTTGCACGCGGGCATATTGGCGCGCCAGCCGGTCACGCGGGGTGCCGCCCCAGCCCGCTTCGAGTGTGGCGAGCGATGCCAGTGCCTTTTCCCGGTCGTAGAGGAAGGTGAAGACGTCCTTGGCCACGGGAGCAGCGGCACGCGCGCCGCCGACGCCATGTTCGATGACCACCGACGCCGCATAGCGCGGGTTCTCGACCGGGGCGAAGCAGACGAACAGGCCATGGTCGCGGGAACGCCATGCGCCACCCTTGCCATTGCCGGCGTTGAGTCCACGCACCTGCGCTGTGCCGGTCTTGCCGGCCAGCTGGACATTGGCCACGTCAAGTCGGCTGCGCGCACCGGTGCCGGCGGCGTTGACCACCATGTTCATACCCATGCGTGCGATATCGAGATGCTCGACCGGGAAGGGCAGAGCCGGGGCTGTGGCTGAGCCGCCACTGAGCAGCAGGCGCGGTTGCAGCGTTTTACCGCTGGCTATGCGCGCGGTCATCATCGCCAGTTGCAACGGGCTGACAGAGACATAGCCTTGGCCGATGGTGGCGTTGAGCGTGTCCGATTGCGACCAGTCCTGACCATAGCGGCGCTGCTTCCACGCGCTGTCGGGGATGGTGCCATAGCGCTGGTTGGTGCCCGGAAGATCGAATTCCTGACCCAGACCCAGTGCCTTGGCGACGGGGGCGATGGCGTCGAAACCGATGCGGCGGCCCATCGAATAGAAATAGGTATTGCAGCTTTTTTCGATGGCATGGGTCATGTTCATCGAGCCGTGCCGCCCGAGGCAGCGGAAGAAGCGGTTGCCCAGGCGATAGCCGCCCGGGCAGAAAACAGTTTCGGCAGGATCGACACCTTGGGCCTGCAACGCCAGCACCACCATCGGCTTCAGGGTGGAGCCGGGTGGATATAGCCCGCGCATTGCCTTGTTGAGTAGCGGGATGCGCTCGTCGTCGTTGAGCATGGCCCATTCGAGGCGACCGATGCCGTCGGTGAAGCTATTGGGATCGAAGGCTGGCATCGACACCAGCGCAATGATGCCGCCGGTCAGTGTGTCGATGACCACCATCGCCCCGGATTCGAGGCCCATACGGCGCGCAGCGAAATCCTGAAGATCGGCGTCGATGGTTAGCTGCATCGTCCCGCCAGGAACATCACCCTGCGTTTCCAGTTCACGGACCAGCTTGCCACGCGCGGTGACTTCTGCCCGACGCGCACCAGGGCGGCCGCGCAACACTTCGTCGAAGTTCTTCTCCAGCCCATCCTTGCCGATCTTGAAACCCGGGGTCAGCATCAGCGGATCACGCCGTTCGGCATATTCCTCGGCGCTCGCCGCCCCGACATAGCCGACCAGATGCGCTACCGACGGTCCGGTTGGATAATTGCGGACGAAGCCGCGCGCGGGGACGACCCCGGGCAATTCGGGCAGGTTGACCGAGACAGCGGCGAATAGTTGCTCGTCGAGATCGGCGGCGACCTCGACCGGTTGCGCGCCGCTATTGGCGGCGATATCGCGGCGGATGCGATCAACCCGGTCGGCGTCGAGCGACAGGATGTTGGCGAGGCGGGAGAGGACGGCGTCGCCATTTTCCAGCCGGTCGGGGATGATGTCGACGCGCAGCGCGACACGGTTGTCGGCCAGCGCCTTGCCATAACGATCGACGATCCAGCCGCGTCGCGGCGGGATCAGCGTCAAATTGACCCGGTTGCTCTCCGCCAGCAGCGTGTAGCGCTGATTATCGACCACCGAGATATAGCCCATCCGCGCCGCCAGCAGCCCGCCGACGCCCAATTGCGCGCCGCCGATCAGCATGGCGCGGCGGCTGAACGACAGCCGCTGCATCCCTTCGGTCATCAGCGGCAGCGGATTGGTCGGGCGCGCCTTGCGACCCTTGACAAACGGCAGCCTCATCTCCCCAGCCGCCAGTTGTCGAGCCGCGCCACCAGCAGCATTGTCGCAGGCAACGCGAACAGCGCGATGCCGATCTGCGGCGCGATCAACGCGCCGATGCCGCCCACATCACCGGCCCGCGCCAGCATCGCCCCTGCGACCAGCACGAATCCGACCGCAAGGCCGCCGATCAGCCAGTCGATCCGGTAATCGCGCCAGACAAGGCGGGCATCGACCAGGTCCATCGCCAACATGACGATTGTCCATAGCGCGACGGCGCTGCCGACCGGCTGGCCGCTGAACAGATCGTCCCAGAAGCCGAGCGGAATGCCGATCCACACCGGCCACACGTCCGACCGCATCAACCGCCAGGCGATCAACACCAGAAAGCCGAACGGCGGCAGCAGCGGCGCGTCGGCCATGATCGGCCAAGTGGTAATCAGCGATGCGATTACCACCGACAGGGTGGGAAGGATGGCGATGGACGAACCGGTGGCCCGGCTCGGCAGGCTGTCCGACAGCTCGAGCCGGTTCACTGCCCGCCATCCTCAACCGCATCGGCGGTGGCGCTCGCCGCCGGTGGCGGGTCATCCGCAATCGCCGAAGCTGGCTCGACCAACACCGCAATCGCCGATTCAGGCACGGCCAACGGGCGTGCCAGAGCGCCATCGGCGGTCAGGCTGACGATGCGCGCTACCGGAGTGCGTGGGTGGTAAAGTCCGCCGCTGCCCGATGCGAGTAGTATGTCGCCGATCTTGAGCACCGCGCCGGCGCTGTTGAGCGTACGCACGTCGAGCAGATCGTCGCCCCGTCCGTTGACCAGGACGGCCAGCCCGTCGCGCGCACGGCGCGCGGGAACGATATTGCGTCTGTCGGTGATCAACAGCACGCGCGAAACGCTGGGGCCTACTTCCAGTGTCCTCCCGATCAAGCCGGTGGCGGAGCGGACCGGCTGGCCGCTGCGCACGCCATCGCCATGCCCGGCGTCGAGTATGGCAAAGCGGCGGGTGCTGGTGGCGCTGGTCGACAACAGTCGCGCCGTGACGATAGATCGGACGTCGCCTTGCGCCAGATTAAGCAGCGCGCGCAGTTCGCGGTTCTCGGCCTGCAAACCCTGCGCCGCGCGAACCTGGCGGTCGGCGCGATCTAGCCGGGCCTTGAGGTCGCCATTCTGTGATCCGGCCCGCCACCAGTTGCCCAGCCAGTCGCCGCTGTCTTGGGCAACGCCCGATCCGCCGTTGACCACACGCCCAACCGGAGCGACGGCTTCGTTAGCCAGCACGCGCAGATTGCCGAACCCGACCGGATCGACCACCCAGACGATAGCCGCCATCAGCCCGAAAATGACTCCGGTCAGCGCAATGACATAGCCGACGAAGGCACCATATTGCGCCCGCCGGGAGTAGCCGCGGCGTCCGATCGTCGGTGACGCCATCGCCAGAAAGCTCCGGCGATCAGGCGGAGAGGAGGACGCCGCGGAACAGCGGATCCTCCATGGCGCGACCGGTGCCGATGGCGACGCAGGTCAATGGATCGTCGGCGACCGATACCGGCAATCCGGTCTCGTTGCGCAGAACGACATCGAGATCATGCACCAGTGCGCCACCACCGGTCAGAACGATGCCTTGATCGACGATGTCGGCGGCGAGTTCGGGCGCGATATTCTCGAGCACATTGCGCACGCCCGCAACAATCTGGCTGATCGGCTCGGCCAGTGCATCGGCAATCTGGCCCTGGTTGATCTCGATTTCCTTGGGAACGCCATTGACCAGATCGCGGCCCTTGATCTGGATAATCATCCCCTTGCCGTCGTCAGGACGGCGGGCGACGCCGAATTCCTTTTTAATCCGCTCAGCGGTGGCTTCACCGATCAGCAGATTATGGTGGCGGCGGACGTAGGATACGATGGCTTCGTCCATCTTGTCGCCGCCAACCCGTACCGAACTGGTGTAGGCGAGCCCGCGCAAGGACAGCACCGCGACCTCGGTGGTGCCGCCGCCAATATCGACGACCATCGATCCGATCGCTTCGGTCACCGGCATATTCGCGCCGATCGCCGCCGCCATCGGCTCCTCGATCAGAAACACCTGACGCGCGCCGGCATTCAGCGCTGCATCGCGGATGGCGCGGCGTTCTACACTGGTCGATCCGGAGGGCACGCAAATGACGATTTCGGGATAGCTCCACGGACGCGGGCTGCCACCGGCGACTTTGCGGATGAATTCCTTGATCATCTGTTCGGCGACATCGATGTCGGCGATGACGCCATCACGCAGCGGGCGGATGGCTTCGATATTGGCCGGCGTCTTGCCCATCATCATCTTGGCATCGTTGCCGACGGCCTTGGTGCGACGGATGCCGTTGATCGTCTCGACGGCGACAACCGATGGCTCGTCGAGGACGATGCCCTTGCCGCGCACATAAACCAGCGTGTTGGCGGTGCCGAGATCGATCGCCATGTCGTTCGAGGAAAATTTGAACAGGTTGGAAAAAATGCCCATCGGGTGTTCCATGGTCTTGGCCGATGGACGGGTGGCGGGACCGCGCAGCTCCGCCATATCCATCGGCAACGAATGAAGCCCGCCCAACGGTCGCCTTTCGCGGCGATTTCCACGGGGGCGGGAATCGGACCGAAAAACGCGGGATGGACGGGTCGCAGTGGGGCCGCGACTGCGCTAGGAGGGGCAGCATGTCAATACGCCGTCTCCCCGAAAATCTGGTCAATCGTATCGCTGCGGGCGAGGTTGTCGAACGCCCGGCCAGTGCGCTGAAAGAACTGGTCGAGAACGCCGTCGATGCTGGTGCGCGGCGGATTTCCATCACCCTGAATGCTGGCGGAATCGACGGCATTTCCGTCACGGACGATGGATGCGGCATTTCCCGCGACGAACTGCCGCTGGCGTTCGAGCGGCACGCCACCTCGAAGTTGCCAGATGAGGCCATTGAGAACGTCAGTACGCTCGGTTTTCGCGGTGAGGCGCTGCCGTCGATCGCCAGCGTCGCGCGGGTCGGTTTCGAAAGTCGTGTCGCCGATGCCGATGGTTGGGCGATCATAATCGACAATGGCCGGGCGACTGCTCCTGTGCCGGCGGCGATCCCGGCGGGGTCGCGGGTGCAGGTGACCGGCCTGTTCGCTGCCGTTCCCGCACGGCGTAAATTTCTCCGTTCGCCCCGATCTGAGTATGCCGCCTGCCTCGATGTCGTCAAGCGGCTGGCGATGGCCAATCCACATGTCGGGTTCGCGCTCGAACATGACGGGCGGCAGTCGCTGGCGGTGCCGCCGGGGCAGGACCGACCGGGGCGCGTTGCGGCGCTGACCGATCGCACGCTGATCGACAATTGCGTCATCGTCGAGTTGGAGCGCGAGGGCGTTCAGCTTGGCGGCATCGCCGGATTGCCGACCTTCCATCGCGGCATCGCCGATCATCAATATCTGTTCGTCAACGGACGTCCGGTGAAGGACCGGCTGCTGGTCGGCGCGGTGCGCGGGGCCTATGCCGATCTGATGGCTCGTGACCGTCATGCGGTCGTCGCGTTATTCATCGATTTGCCGGGCGAGGAGGTCGATGTGAACGTCCACCCGGCCAAGACCGAGGTGCGTTTCCGCGACCCGCAACTGGTGCGCGGGATGATCGTCTCGGGGCTGCGCCGCGCCATAGATGCATCCGGCCATCGCAGTGCGCAAAATGCCGATGCGACGGCGATGAAGCTGTGGCAGCGTGAGGGGTATCTGATCGCTCACCTGCCCGTCACGGGAGGGGTTGGGAGTGGAAACTCTCGACCGGCCTTGCTCTATCCCGAGAATGCCCACCCCAACCCCTCCCCTGAAGGGGAGGGGCTTTACTCGCTCCACGAACCCGCCCGCCGCTTCGCCGGTTTCGCTCACCTCGCTCCTCCCTCGGCACTCGCAGAGGCAGCAACCATCCCCATTCCCGGCGAAGCCCCGCTCGGCGTCGCGCGCGGTCAGGTGTCGGCTACCTACATCGTTGCCGAAGCTGCCGATGGATTGGTCCTCGTCGATCAGCACGCCGCGCACGAGCGGCTAGTGCTCGAACGCATTCGCGCCGGGGCGACACATGGAGGCGTCTCCGCCCAACGCCTGCTGCTGCCCGATGTCGTCGAACTCGATGAGGTCGCGTGCGACCGGCTGGAGGCGCGCGCCGCCGAACTCGCCGCCTTCGGGCTCGACATCGAACGCTTCGGTCCCGCAGCGATGCTGGTGCGCGCCACCCCCGCACTGCTCGGTACTGTCGACACGGTTCGGCTGCTGACCGACATCGCCGACGATCTCGCCGCGCATGACGCGCCGCTGAGCCTGCCCGAACGCATCGACCATGTCGCCGCGACCATGGCCTGCCACGGCAGCGTCCGGGCAGGCCGCGTGCTGAGTGTCGCCGAGATGAACGCGCTGCTGCGCGAGATGGAGGCGACGCCGCATTCGGGCCAGTGCAACCACGGGCGACCGACGTGGGTCAAGCTGGGGCATGGCGACATCGAGAAACTGTTCGGACGAAGGTGATATGATGACGCGGCTGACCATAGATTTCATCTCCGACGTGGTCTGCCCATGGTGCATCATCGGGTTGGGCGGACTCGATGAGGCACTGCGCCAGCTCGACGGGCAGGTGGAGGCGGATATCCGTTTCCATCCCTTCGAGCTGAACCCCGATATGGTGGCCGAAGGTGAGGATATCGCCGAGCATGTCGCGCGCAAATATGGCGCGACGCCGGAGCAATCGGCGGGATCACGCACCATGATCCGGGCGCGGGCAGCGGATGTCGGGTTCGTCATCAACGGCGGGGCGGACAGCCGGATATGGAATACGTTCGATGCGCATCGATTGCTGCACTGGGCGGGGTTGAGCGGGGCGGCGGAACAGCGGGCGTTGAAGATGGCGCTGTTTGCTGCACATTTCACCGAGGGGCGTAATATTTCCGATCATGGCGTGTTGATAGAGGTGGTCGATGCCGCAGGGCTGGATGCGGGCGAGGCGGCGGCGGTATTGGGGTCGGATCGCTATACGCAGACGGTACGGATCGCCGAACAGACCTGGCGGCAGAACGGTATCAGCGCGGTGCCGACGCTGATCGTCGAAGGGCGCTATGTCATCTCGGGCGGGCAGACGGGGGAGGTTTTTGCCAAGGCGCTGGGGCGGATTGCGGCTGAGAAGGCGGCGGCTGCGGTCTGAGGTCGATCGTTGAATTCCGCTCATGTCGAGCGAAGTAGAGACACCATCGGCGGGGCGCTCTCATGCCGGAGTCTCGACTTCGCTCGAAATGAGCGGGGAAGGGGTGGCGGTGTTTTGCATCACCCCGCCTTCTCCACCACATCCCGCATTCGCGCCAGTTTTGGCTGAACCATCGGTATCGTCAGCATGGTGCTGGCCACCGCCATCAGCAGCAGAGCGGTGAAGGTTGCGCTGGTGATGATGCCTCTATCCAACAGCACATTGGCGAAGATGATCATGATCAGCGCTTTGGTTTGCAGCAGCCAGCCGATCAGCGATGCCTCGCCCTTCTGCCAACCGAGGATGCGACCGGCGACGCGGATGCCGATCAGCTTGCCGCTGACCGAGGCGATCAGCAGCAGCGCGGCAGCGGCGAAAACGGCGATACCGCCCAAGTCCCATGTCGTGCGCAGGCCTGTCGAGAGGAAGAATACCGGCATGACGCTAAGCAGTATGGTGTTGCGGAAGCGGTCGAGGCTTTCGCGGTCGAACCATTTGGGATCGAGAATAGCGCCCGCCAGAAACGCGCCGACCATATAGTGGAGGCCCGCCCAATCGGCGACGAGTCCGCATAGCGCCAGCCAGATCAGCCCGACATACCAGCGATCGCCCTGCGGCAACCGCACCATCAGGCGGCGGACGGAATAGCTGGCGAGAGCGAAGAAGACGAAGAAGCCGGCTTGTCTGCCGATCCGCTCCCAATCGAGCAGGATCAGCGCCAGCACACCCCAGATGGCGATATCGTCCAAGCTGGCGTAGCGCAGGACGCGCTGGCCGATGGGCTGGCGCAAAATCTCCAGCTTTTCCATGAGCAGCACGAGGATGGGCAGCGCGGTGACCGCACAGGCCATGCCGATGCCGAGCACAACCTGCCAGTCGGTGCCCTGTGGGCCAATCCATTCGCGGCTGTAGGCCAGCATCGCCACGCCTGCCAACGCGCCGAACAGCAGAGGCACGATCAGTGCGAGGCCTGCGGTCACGCCGGTTTCGGCGCGGCGTTTCCATGCCTGCTCAAGATCGAGTTCGATCCCCGCCAGCCAGACGAACAGCATCACCGCCCACCAGGCGATGCCGTTGAGCGCCTGGATGACCTCGGGCCTGAAGACAAAGGCGTGCGCTTCGGGGAATGCCACACCGAGCACGCCGGGGCCGAGCAGGATGCCACCGACGATTTGCACGACGACGAGTGGAGCCCAATAGTCGGTGCGCAAGACACGCCAGACCAGATAGGGGGCCGTGAAGATGATCAGCATCGCGACGAGGAAGACCTCTGTCACGGTGATCGGATGTGTCATCTCTGGTCCCCCCCGGGCGTGCGGTGCTGTGCTGTGAACTGAGGCATGCATCTATGGCGTGGGGTTGTAGGGTGCAATGGGGGTTGGTGTTCGTCGCTGCGCTGTCGCCCTGGACTTGATCCGGGGCCGCTCGCGGCGTCGCGCCCGTTCGAGGGCTGCCCCGGGTCGAGCCCGTGGCGACGGGTATGGAGGGGGCTGGCAGGGTCACACCGGTTTGCACGACGGGGGTGCGGGAGTTTACCGGTTTCCGCGGGTTTGCGGGCGCTCGTGTCGGAAATTCGGTTGGCGCTGGGTTGACCCGAAGCGGCCCATTTATAGAGCCTCGCCATGGTGCGCAGCAGGGCGGTGGCGTCCAAGGTGTCGCGATAGCCGACGACCTTCCCCTGATAGACGACAGCGCGGCGGCGCATGAAGGGTTCGACCGGCGTCCGGACGGCATGCGCCGCGCGCCACGCTTCGTCGCGGCGATCCTGCGCGACTGCCAGAGCGGTGGCCCAGGCGCGAGCGAAGCGTGCGTTGCGTGCGCGCAGCCGATAGGCTGTTTCGCGGCTGAGACCGGCGGCGGTAGCCGCGGCGGAGACGGTATCTCCGCCGGCAAGGGCGGCGAGGAAGGTGCCTTTGGCCTTGATGGTCCAATGGGAGGACGTGGTTATTGGCATTGATGTGCGATAACCAATATGGTGACATATGTCAATATGTTGGGGCGCTCTGAGCATTCGTGACCATCGGCGGGGAGGTGGCGGGAGCGATGGAGCAGTGGCGCGTCGCGTCCTTTGCTCGGCGACGAGAACCGCCGTCGACGCCTACGGAGCCACCTCTCCGCGTGCAGGGAGGGATAGTGTAGTCGCGAGATCGTGAACGACCGCCTTCAGCAGGTAGGCTGAATGACTGGAATGGGGTGGTTAGCTGCCACCCAGCTTTTCGCCGAAGTCCATGTCGCCACTCATTCCAAGCGTGAGACACCACCTCGCATCCACCGCGAAAATATAACTCGTGTGTGGAAGGTCCACAATGGCGCTTAGCACAGAACCAAAAGCGGCCACGGTCCCCTCAAGACCTATAGGCAGGCCATCGTTCATATAGTAGGCAGAGTCTTCACATCGAGAGCCAAGTTGATGTTCGAAAAATGACATAAATCGAGTCGGCAGAAGCAGCGCGTTCTGCTCAGTTTCTCTCCTATAACCAATTGTGTCTTTCCACGCGATTTCTGCGCCTGTCCAAGAATAAGAGCTTACAAGTCTATTATTAGCGACCGTGCGCTCCTCTGCGCTCATTGCACGAAGGCTGCCTTCAGCAAGGGCGCGACGCAAAGCGAGAGGCAATTTCTCCGATGACATGATGTCATAATGACAGCTCAGGCCGCAAGCCGCCAGTCGGCGTGTCCGCAGCGGGGTCGTTTGCGGAGCGACCGCTTTCGACTTTCGCCCCGATCCCCGCCGACGGCTGGAATGGGGTGGGAAGCTGCCATTGCGATCCCTTCTGTCTCCTGCGAGAAATGCAGTATGACCGGAGTCGCAGCTAGCATTGCAAATGAGTTTCTCGCGATCGTTTGGGATGGCAATCCACCTGACGAAGAAACGCTTTTGCGAGCATTGGATAGGCTCCTCGCGCGCTCTTACGAGGTTCCGAACGCAAACTGTGCAGATGACGATGCTGAACCGCCCGCAAGGGACGGTCCAGCGCTTTTCCAAGCTGTCGCCATGCGCTTCCCCAGCCTCGGGATGTATCCTGTCGCCGATCCGCTCGCGTCAGTCGATGATGACAAGATGCTTTCATGCGCGGTCGATGACATCTCCGACATTACCAAAGACCTTCAGGAGGTAGCCTGGCGGGACGAGCATTTAGGCTCGGACGATGCCGCTTGGTGCTTCCGATTGTTGTATTTTCATTGGGCGCGGCACGCGCGCAAACTCAGTCTTTATCTGCACTCACGACAGTTCGGCTGAACGTCTGCAATGGGGTCGTTTGCGGCCTGTCCGCTTTTGGCATCGGCTTCGGCATCGGCTTCGGCATTGGCTCCGGCTGAGCCGTCGGCTGGAATGGGGTGGAAAGCAGACGCGGCCGATGTGCTAGTAGCTCGCGCCGTCGATGAGGCGGCGCGGCACATCGCGCCATAGCGCTGGATCGAACATCCTGAGGTTGACCGCCATGCGCGGGTAAGCCGGATCGGTTGGCGTCCAGTGGGTCGTGCACCCGCAAGTTTGACAATGCCACAGGTCTAAGGCGCGATCACCCTGCTGGTATGAGACGCCTTCGCCTTCCACGGTGACTGCCTTGGGAAGACAATGGTGCCACAGTCCACCGGTGCGCCGACATATCGAGCAGTTGCATTCGCCCGCATCCGAGGGAGTTTCTCGGAGGATCATGTGGATACGCCCGCAATGGCAGCTTCCATAATGCTCGATCATCGTCTGAGCATCCCATATCCGACGAATGTCCGCAACGGGATCGTTAGCTGCCTGTCTGCTATCGGAAACCGCTACATCCCTGCAAGCCGCTGAAACGGGGTGGAAAAAGGACATTGGCGCAGATCGTGAAAGTTGCTTCAGTGCGTCCTGCTATCGAGTTTCGGACGGTGCGCGCGTTTGGTGTCCGACAGGTTTTGGGGCCTTGCGTGCGCCCTCGGGCCATTGCAGCACAAGCTCGGCGACGATCAGCGGCACGATCCACGACAGCCAGATGAACGCGTCCCCGTTGCCGAGTTCGTCGAGGTTAGACAGGCGAGAGGCTATGCGACAGAAGACAAACGCCCACGCGAGCACATAGCTACGGATCATCCACTGCGCGTGAGATGGGAAGCGCCGGTTCCATGCGGCGCGCCAGCCAACCGCTGCAAAGGCTAGCCAAGCGACGGCTAAGGTTAGCAGTGACAAGGTGCTATTCGTCAGGATCGGGCTGCCAGCGGTCTTGTGGGCCATGCTGGAGGTAACGACGATGGCCGACACGGAACCGAGCACACCAAACGCAAGGTAGGCCCGCCCCACAAATCGATGCAGCTTGAAATGGTCTTTGCGTGCAGCAAGATAGAGGTTGAGGCCGCCGAACAGGAGCATGCCGCTGCCGCCGATCGCATGGACATAGGTGAGGGCGAAGTGTGTTGGGTGCTCGGCAACGTTCGAAAACGTGAGAGGCGGCCATGCTATCATCCACCACGCTACGGCGCTGCTGAGCAAGGCGGCAGCGAGCAAGATGCCGTTGCGGGTCCTCCACAGCGAAGGCCGCCGCACCCATGCCGCTACTGAGGCCATTCGTTCTCTCCCCCTGTAGATGTTTATCAGGGCGATTGGAGCGTGAGTCAAACTGGTGAAACGCTGCCTGAAGCCGAACGTCCGACTTGGGGTCGATAGCCGACCGGCAGCTTCTCAATCGTCGCCACCCATTTCCATTGCCGCCTCCGGCTCCCGCACGCGGATCAGGCCGTTGGCTATGACGCTGAGCACCGCCTCGTCGTGCTGATTGAAAACCATGGTGCGGGTCTTGGTGATGCCCATTTCGGGGCGGCTTTGGAGCGACGCTTGTCGATCAGTTCGCTTTCGACGCGCAATGTGTCACCCGGATAGACGGGTTTGATCCAGCGCAGTTCGTCGAGTCCGGGGGAGCCGAGCGAGGCGATGGGGTCGTTTTTCATATTTTCGACCATCATCGCCATCATCATCGCGCCGCTGTGCCAGCCCGAGGCGGAGAGCCGACCGAAATGGGTTTGCGCGGCGGCCTCGTCCGAGAGGTGGAAGGGCTGGGGATCATATTTCGACGCAAAGGCAAGGACTTCGGCGCGCGTGACGGGGTAGTGGCCGTAGCGGGCGACGGTGCCAGGGATGAGGTCTTCATAGTATTTCATCGCCCGACCTATTTTCCTGTCCAGTTGCCCGGACGCTTCTCGACAAAGGCGGCCATGCCTTCCTTCTGGTCCGCCGTTCCGAACAGCCCGTGGAACAGGCGGCGTTCGAACATTACGCCCTGCTGCAATGTTGTCTCGAAGGCGGCGTCGACCATTTCCTTGGTGGCGATGGCGGCGAGTGGTGCCATGCCGGCGATTGCTTCCGCCGCCTTGAGCGCTTCCGCTATGAGATCGGCAGCGGGCACGACGCGGGCGACGAGGCCCGAGCTTTCCGCCTCCACCGCGCCCATCATCCGCCCGGTCAGGCACATATCCATCGCCTTGGCCTTGCCGACCGCGCGGGTCAGCCGCTGCGATCCGCCCATGCCGGGGGTGACCGCAAGCTTGATCTCGGGCTGGCCGAATTTGGCCGAGTCCGCCGCGATAATGAAATCGGCCATCATGGCGAGTTCGCAGCCGCCGCCGAGCGCATAGCCTGCGACAGCAGCGATCCACGGCTTGCGGGTGGCGGTGATGCGGTCGTAGCCGCCGAAGAAATTGCCGCCGTACATGTCGGCAAAGCCCTGGCTCGACATTTCCTTGATGTCTGCTCCGGCGGCAAAGGCCTTTTCGGAGCCGGTGAGGACGAGGCAGCGTTGCGCGGGGTCCGCGTCGTAAGCGGCGAAGGCGTCGATGAGATCGGCGAGCACCTGGCTGTTGAGTGCATTGAGCGCCTGCGGGCGGTTGAGCGTCACCAGAGTGACCGCGCCACGCGCTTCGACGAGGATGGTTTCGTGGGTCATAGCGGCTTCCATTCTTCGTTAGCTGGGAGGGGCGCGAAAATGCTGTCGATCAGAGCGTCGCTCACCGCCTCGGCGGTCGCCGGGTCCCATTTCGGCGTATTGTCTTTGTCGACGATCACCGCGCGCACGCCCTCGGCGAAGTCGGGGCGGGTGAGGACGCGGGCACCGATGCGATACTCCATCGCCATATTGGCGGCGAAATTGGCGCAGGACAGGCTGTCCGCCAACTGGCGGAGCGCCACCTTGCACGTCTGTGGGGATTTGGTGGCCAGGGTTGCCAGCGTTGCTTGCGCCCAGTCGCTATCGTCGGCGGCAAGGCTGGCGAGGATGTCCTCATAGCGGTCGCTGGCGAAATGGCGGGCGATGGTCTCAGCATGGGCGGCCAGTTTCGGTTCGGGCGCGCTGGTCGAGAGCGCAACGAGCGCCGCGCCGGGCTCTTCACCGGCAGCGATGCGGTCCTTGGCGTCGGCGAGGCTGTCGCTGCTAAGATAATGCGTCGCTAGCCCCGCCCACAGGCACTCCGCCCCGTCGAGCCGCGCCCCGGTCAGCGCCAGATATTGCCCCAGCCGCCCCGTCAGCCGCGACAGATACCAGCCGCCACCGACATCGGGAAACAGGCCGATGCCGGTTTCGGGCATCGCCAGCCGTGTATTTTCCGTCGCCACGCGGAACCGCGCAGGCTGCGATATGCCAACCCCGCCGCCCATGGTTATGCCGTCCATGAAGGCGATGACGGGCTTGGGGTAAGTGAACAGCAGATGGTTGAGTTGATATTCGTCGTGGAAGAATTGGCGGCCCGATGCTCCGCCATCGTTGAGCGCGCTGTTGCGCAGGAAGGCGATATCGCCGCCCGCGCAGAAGCCGCGGCCTTCGGAGTGGTCGATTATAACGGCCCCAACCGCCGCATCGTCACGCCATGCGAGCAGCGGCCCGGTGATCGCGTGGACCATGTCTAACGTCAGCGCGTGAATCGCCTTGGGGCGGTTGAGGCTTAGGCGGGCAATGGTGCGGGTGGTGGAGGTGAGGATGTCTGTGGTCACAATCGATCCTCAAATTTCTCGGTCAGGCTAGTTGCAGGTGGCAGCAAACGCCACGCAATGAACCAGTAGGTAAGCGCAGCTAAAGATGCTGAAATAACCAGTCCAAGACCCGCTGAAAATATCTGCACATTCATGTCATTATGATTGAAGAAGAGGATCACTATGAGCAGCCCCGCTCCAGTGCCTGCGAGCAAAAATTGAACTGGGCTATCCATCCTTTTGATCTCGGAATATAAAATGAACGGACCAGCAACTGGCATAGCGAAAATCGTTCCGCCAAATATGATTTGCATCACCAACCGCAAATCTTTCAACGTCGTTTCAGCAATATTTTCGCCGTCATAAAAATACATCGCTGTGAATATCAGGCTAAGCAAGAGTGTCCCGACAACAGTCGAGCAGAGATAGGCAAGGCCAATCGTCAACACTCTCATTGCCGCAACAAGTCCCTACCCACGATCATCCGCATCACCTGATTGGTACCCTCCAATATCGAATGCACCCGCAAATCGCGCCAGAAACGCTCGATCGGATAGTCTTTCAGATAGCCATAACCGCCGAACAATTGCAGCGCATCGTTGACGATCTTGCTGCCATTATCGGTCGCCAGCCGCTTGGCCATCGCCGAGAAGCGTGACTTGTCCGGCGCGCCCGAATTGACCTTGGCCGCTGCCAGATAGAGCAGCGCGCGCGATGCCTCGAGATCGGTCGCCATGTCGGCGAGCATGAACTGGGTGTTCTGGAAATCGGCGACCGGCTGGCCAAATTGCTGACGGTCCTTGGTATAGGCGATCGCCTCATCGAGGCAGCGCTGCGCGCCACCCAGCGAACAGGCGCCGATGTTGAGCCGCCCGCCGTCAAGTCCGGCCATGGCGAAGCGGAAGCCGTCGCCCTCCACGCCGACGCGGTTAGCGACGGGCACACGGCAGTCCTCGAAGATCACCTGCGCGGTCGGGCTGGCGTTCCAGCCCAGCTTCTTTTCCGGCGCGCCGAACGACAGGCCGGGCGTGCCTTTTTCGACCACCAGGCAGCTGATGCCTTTGGACTTTTCCTCGCTGGTCCGCACCATCACCACATAGATATCGTTGATGCCCGCGCCCGAGATGAACTGTTTTGTGCCGTTGAGCACATAATAGTCGCCGTCACGCCGTGCGCTGGTCTTCAGCGCCGCCGCGTCGGAACCCGACCCCGGCTCGGTCAGACAGTAGCTGGCGATGGTTTCCATCGACACCAGCTGCGGCAAAAAGCGCGCCTTGATCTCCTCGCCGCCGAAGCGGTCGATCATCCACGCGGCCATATTGTGGATCGAGATATAGGCGCTGGTCGCCGGGCAGCCATAGGCCATCGCCTCCATGATCAGCGCCGCCTCCAGCCGCCCGAGGCCGATGCCGCCCGATTCCTCGGAGACGTAGATCGCGCCGAAGCCAAGTTCGCCCGCGGCTTTCCAGACTTCGACCGGATAATGCGCTTCCTCGTCCCAGCGCGCGGCGTGCGGCGTGATGGCGTCGGCGGTGAATTTGCGCGCCATCTCCTGGATGGCAAGCTGGTCGTCGGTCAGGGCGAACTGGTCGGTCATGCTCATTCTTTCGCTTTACCGGAATACGACGGTGCGCGCACCATTGAGCAGCACCCGCCGCTCGGCGATCCAGCCGACGGCGCGCGCCAGCACCTGCGCCTCTATGTCGCGCCCGGTGGCGATCATCTGTTCGGCGCTGGCGCGATGATCGATGCGCTCGGCGGCTTGTTCGATGATCGGCCCCTCGTCGAGATCGCCGGTGACGAAGTGCGCGGTCGCGCCGATCAGTTTCACCCCGCGCGCATGCGCCTGATGATAGGGCTTGGCACCCTTGAAGCTGGGCAGGAAGCTGTGATGGATGTTGATGCAGCGTCCCGCCAGCGCCGCGACGGTGGGCGATGATAGAATTTGCATATAGCGCGCCAGCACCAGCAATTCCGCCTGCTTGTTTTCCACCAGCGCCAGCAGTGCCGCTTCCTGTTCGGCCTTGGTCTCTTTGCTGACGGGCAGATGATGGAATGGCAGGCCATGCCATTCGGTCATCGGGCGCAACGTCTCATGATTGGAAACGACGCCGGTGATCGTCACCGGCAGGCTGCCGATCGACCAGCGGTGCAGCAGGTCGTTGAGGCAATGCGATGTGTTGGATACCGCGATCAGGATGCGCGGCTTGTCGGCGCTGCGGTTCAGGCTCCATTCGAAGCCGAAATGAAGAGCGATCGGTGCAAAGCGTTCGATCAGTTCGCTGGTGTCGCCAACAAAGCGCTTCCCACGACCGGTGAACACCACCCGCATGAAAAATCGGCCCGATTCGAGATCGGCATACTGCTGGCTGTCGAGGATGAACCCGTCGCAATCGGACAGCGCCCCGGTCACCGCTGCGACGATGCCGACGCGGTCGATGCAGGTCAGGGTCAAAATCCAGGACATGGGTGTCGGCATGACACTGCCCTAGCAATTGCTCCGGTTCGGGCAAGTCTCCACAGCGATGCATAAATGCTGGTGCGCGCTGCACCGCTGCGCGCCGGTTCGGTCCGGCGCGATCTTGCGCCCGACCATACCGCTTTTTGAAAAAGACCTTGGACGTGGTCGCTCGCGCTTGGTAGCAGCCATCCGAACGCAGCCGCACGGCGCGAACGGGAGAGTGATATGAGCGACCTGCCCACCGACGGCCTCGCGCTGTTTTCCACCGCCACCGCCGAAGGCACCATCGCCGTTACTCTCGAGCCGCAGCAGCTCGCAGCGCTTGGCGATGACGAACTGCTGGTGCGGATAGAGGCGACGCCGATCAATCCGTCCGATCTCGGCCTGTTGTTTGGCCCTGCCGATGTTGCGACCGCGAGGCAGGATGGCGATCACAAGCTGGTGCTCGACATTCCCGAACGCATCAAGCGGATGGTCGCCAGCCGCGTGGGTCAGGCGATGCCGGTGGGTAACGAGGGCGCTGGCACGGTTGTCGCCGCCGGCGCGTCGCCCGAAGCACAGGCGCTGATCGGCCGGGTGATCGCCACCTTCGGCGGGGCGATGTACCGCACGTATCGCGTCGTTCGCGTGTCCGATGCGCTGGTCCTGCCCGAAGGATCGACAGCGAAGGAAGGCGCATCGCTGACCGTCAATCCGCTCACCGCGCTGGCGATGGTCGGCACGATGCGGCGCGAGGGTTATACCGCGCTGGTCCATACCGCCGCCGCCTCCAACCTTGGCCAGATGCTGGTGCGGCTGTGCCAGGCCGAGGGCATCGGCCTGGTCAACATCGTCCGCTCACCCGCGCAGGTCGATCTGCTCAAGGGTCTTGGTGCGGAGCATGTCGTCGATAGTTCGTCTGCCGATTTCTTCGACCGGCTGGTCGATGCGCTGGTCGCCACCGGTGCGACGCTGGCGTTCGATGCCATTGGCGGCGGCAAGCTCGCGGGACAAATCCTTACCGCGATGGAGGCCGCTGCCGCGCGCACCGGCGCTGGCTTCTCGGTCTACGGGTCGACGGTGTGGAAGCAGGTCTATATCTATGGCGGGCTCGACACCGGCCCGACCGAATTCAACCGCAGCTTTGGCCTCTATTGGGGTATCTGCGGGTTCCTGCTGACGCCGTATCTGATGAAGGTCGGCGGCGAAGAGGTCGGCGCGATGCGCGCCCGCGTCATCGCCGATCGCAACACGGTCTTTGCCAGCAGCTATACCAGCGAGGTGTCGCTGACCGGGATGCTCGATCCGGAAGCGGCCAAGGCTTATCAGGCCAAGGCCACCGGGAGTAAGTTTCTGCTGAATCCTAGCAAGTAATCAAATCCTCCCCGGCACGGGGAGGTGGCCCCGCAGGGGTCGGAGGGGTCCCCTCTCTCGATATGGCGCAAGGCGGAGAGCAGGGACCCCTCCGTCGCTTCGCGCCACCTCCCCGTTCCGGGGAGGATTTGGAGGCTAAAAATGCAAAACCTCTTCGACCTCAGCGGCAAGACCGCGATCATCACCGGATCAACCAAGGGCATCGGCAAGGCGATTGCCGAACATTATGCGCTGCACGGTGCCAATGTCGTCATCTCCTCGCGCACGGTCGAGGCGTGCGACGCGGTCGCGGCGCAGATCAATGCACGCGGGCAGGGGCGGGCGATCCCGCTGCCGGCCAGCATCTCGTCCAAGGCCAGTCTCGAGGATATGGTCGGCAAGGCGCGTGAGGCGTTCGGCTCCATCGACATCCTCGTCGCCAATGCTGCGTCCAACCCCTATTACGGCCCGGCCGGCGGCATCACCGACGAACAGTTCCGCAAGATCCTCGACAATAATATCCTCTCCAACCACTGGCTGGCGCAGATGGTGCTGCCCGAGATGATCGAGCGCACGGACGGGGCAATCATCATCGTCAGTTCGATCGGCGGCTTGAAGGGGTCCGAAGTGCTCAGCGCCTATTGCGTGTCGAAGGCCGCCGATATGCAGCTCGCGCGCAATTATGCGGTCGAATATGGTCGCCACAATATCCGCACCAACTGCATCGCGCCGGGCCTGATCCGCACCGACATGGCCCGCGCGCTGTGGGAGAATGAAGCGGCGGAGCTACGCTTCAACACCTCGCACCCGATGCGGCGGATGGGCCTGCCCGAGGATCTGGCGGGTGCGGCCGTCTTCCTTGGGTCGCGGGCTGGAGCCTATGTGAATGGGCAGACGATTGTGGTCGATGGCGGGACGGTGGTGGCGGGGTGATGTCCCTCTCCCCTTCAGGGGAGGGGCAGTGAGACTCGGTCCGGCGCAGCCGGGCCTTAGTCGAGCGGGGTGGGGACTCTCGACTGGCCCTGCTCTATCCGGACACGCCCCACCCCAACCCCTCCCCTAAAGGGGAGGGGCTCAAGCAAGCGCAGCCATTATTGCGCCGGTTCCCGATACCTAATAAGCCCCTCCTGCGCGACGCTCGCCACCAGTCGCCCGTCGCGGGTGTAGAATTTGCCGCGATTGAAGCCGCGCCCCCGCCCCGCCCACGGGCTGTCCATCGCATAGAGCAGCCAGTCATCGACGCGGAAATCGTCGTGAATCCATACGGTATGGTCGAGGCTGGCAGTCATCATCCCCGGCGTCGTCCAGTTGACAGCATGCGGCAGCACGCACGTTCCGAGCAACATCATGTCCGAAGCGTAGGCAAGGACGGCGCGGTGCACGTTAGAATCATCGCCGATCTTTGCTCCTAGCCGCAGCCAGCAGTGGGTCATCGGCGGCTGCGCGGTGGGATTGGCCATCGATCGGCGCTCGACGGGGCGCACTTCTATCGGTCGCATCTGCTGGAAATGCGTAAGGACACGTGCGGTCTTGGGGTCGGCCTCCTGCTCGATGCGCTGGCGCTCGGTAAGCAGCGCCTCGGGCTCGGGCACGTTGGGCATTGCGTCATGATGGGCGAAGCCTGGTTCCAGCTTGTGAAATGACGCGGTCATCGTCAGGATCGGACGGTCGGCCTGTAGCGCAATGATCCGTCGCGTCGAGAAACTGCCCCCGTCAAAATCGGGACGCACCTGATAGTCGATCTCAAGATTTTCGTCGCCCGCGCGCATGAAATAGCAGTGCAGCGAATGCAGCACCTTGGCCGGATCGACTGTCCGCATCGCCGCTATCAGCCCCTGCGCGATCACCTGCCCGCCGAAAACGCGGCCTATTCCGCCGGGCTGGCGCGATCCTGTGAAGCTAAGCTCACCGGTGGCGCGCACATCGATCAGCCGTAACAGTTGCTCGACGCGGCCCTCGATGGTTTCGGCTGGTTGCTCGTCGGTCATCATTGCCCCTATTTTTCACAGCGTCGCCATGCTGATCGTGTTTCAGCATCCATGGCCAGCGCTAGCGATACGCACGGCGTAGCAAGCGCGGTCGGTCCATTGACCCTGAAACAAGTTCAGGGTGACGAATTTAGGGGTATCTAGCCACATCCGCACCATACTGCGATTAAGAATTTTCTCGCATCGCACAGCTTTTTCGCGTTAGCTGCACTCCAGAAGAATCAAACCCCGGATACAGGGGCACGGTGGAGAGCAAGACTATGGCAGATCGCGGCCCAGCACTCGCTGGCGCAGAGGTGCGTGCGTGGCCCGCGATGGGCCTCAAGCAAATCGAGACTCTGCTGTGCGCTCCCGGCCAGCGGTTCGAGATGGAGACGGTCGTCGTCGGCGGCGTGGCGACGCGCACGTGGAAGAACGCGCCCACCAGCCTGCCCGCACTGCTGCAATTCGGGCGCAGCTATGGCGAGCGGCTGTTCTGCATCTATGAGCAGGATCGCATCACATTCGACGCATTTTTCCGCGCCGCCGCAGCCCTGGCGCACGAATTTCAACGGCGTGGGATCGTCAAGGGCGACCGCATCGCGCTGGCGATGCGCAACCTGCCTGAATGGCCGGTGGTGTTTTTCGCCGCCGCCGCCTGCGGTGCCATCGTTGTGCCGCTCAACGCCTGGTGGACTGGCGGAGAGCTGGAATATGCCCTTGCCGATTCCGGCGCGCGCCTGCTGGTTTGCGATGACGAGCGTTATGAGCGTATTGCGCCGCAACTCACTACCCTCGCCGGTCTGACCGATATCATCGTCACGCGCGGTGCCACAGGGCAGGGCGATCCGCTGTCGGCAATCATTGGCGAACCCAACAGCTGGGCGACGCTGCCCGATCTGTCGCTGCCCGATGTCGCCATTGCCGCTGACGATGACGCGACCATATTCTACACCAGCGGCACCACCGGGCATCCCAAGGGCGCGCTGGGTAGTCATCGCAATATGATGACCAACATCTTCTCGACCGCTTACGCCGGCGCACGTACGGCGATGCGTCGGGGCGAACAGCCGCCAGAACCTGCGCATAAGAAAATGCTCACCGTCGTCCCGCTGTTCCATGTCACTGCGTGCAGCGCCGGGCTGATGGGCTTCGTCGCGGCGGGCGTCACCATGGTGCTGATGCGTAAATGGGAGACGGTGGCGGCGATGGACCTGATCCAGCGCGAACGCATCAACGCCACCGGCGGCGTGCCGACCATCGCCTGGCAGATCATCGAACATCCCGACCGCGATCGCTATGATCTCTCCAGCCTCGAAAGCATCTCCTACGGCGGCGCACCCAGTGCACCCGAACTGGTCCGCCGCATCCAATCGGACTTGAAAGCCATGCCCGGCAACGGCTGGGGCATGACCGAGACGATGGCGACGGTGACCTCGCATTCGGCCGAGGACTATCTCAACCGCCCCGACAGCTGCGGCCCGCCGTTGCCGGTCGCCGATCTTTCCATCCGCGATGTCGATGGCGTCACCGAGTTGCCGATCGGGCAGGTTGGCGAGCTATGGGCGCGTGGACCGATGATCGTCAAAGGCTATTGGAACAAGCCGCAGGCGACTGCCGAAACCTTCGTCGATGGCTGGGTGCGCACCGGCGATCTTGCGCGGCTCGACGAGGAGGGGTTCTGCTATATCGTCGACCGCGCCAAGGACATGATCATCCGCGGCGGGGAGAATATCTATTCGTCCGAGGTCGAGAATGTCCTTTACGATCATCCGGCAGTGACCGACGCGGCGCTGATCGGCTTGCCGCATCGCACATTGGGCGAAGAGCCTGCCGCCGTTGTCCACCTCGCTCCCGGCATGAGCGCCACGCCCGAGGAATTGCAGGGCTGGGTCCGCGAACGACTCGCCAATTTCAAGGTGCCTGTGCGGATTATGTTGTGTGACGAAACGCTGCCGCGCAACGCCAATGGCAAGATCATGAAGCGTGAGCTGAAGGCGCTGTTCGACTGAT
This sequence comes from Sphingomonas sp., assembly GCA_043727035.1. Taxonomy (GTDB): domain Bacteria; phylum Pseudomonadota; class Alphaproteobacteria; order Sphingomonadales; family Sphingomonadaceae; genus Sphingopyxis. Next base: position 33,380 of record JAYSZB010000006.1, read on the forward strand.
GGCGACCGCGCCCGACCCCGGCACCGGTCGCGAGACGCGACGCTTTCAGGAGAAGAAGGCGCTCGTCCTCGACGCGGCATCGGCGCTGATCAACGATAAGGGCGCGACGGGGATGACGCTGGCGGCGGTGGCTGAGGCGGTCGGGCTCAACACCGCCAGCGTCACTTACTATTTCAAGCGTCGCGACGATCTCGCCGTCGCCTGTTACCACCGCGCGCTCGAACGGATCGAGGAAATGGTCGACGCAGCGGCGAGCGAAGCCGATCCCCGCGCCCGCGTTCGCCGTTATCTCGACCTCAACATCGATCTGTTGCGCCAGGTGCGGGCAGGGGAGGCGCGGCCGATCACCGTCCTCTCCGACATCCGCACCATGGAAGACCCGGTGCGCGTCGGCTTGTCCGATCGCTATCGCACGATCATGCGCCGTGTACGCGGCTTCTTTGGCCCGGATCGGGACGAGGCGATCAAGCAACGCAACGTCGCACGCGCGCATGTCCTGCTGGAGAATGTCTATTGGCTGCCGTTGTGGCTCGCCCGCTACAGCAGCCATGATTTCCCGCGCGTGCTGACGCGGATGATGGAGCTGTTCGAGTATGGGCTGGTGCCGGACGGCGCGACACGGCCCATGGGCACGATTCTCGATGTCACCGCGCGATCGGATCAGTCGGGGGCATCGCAGCAGCGCTTTCTGCAAGCGGCCACCCGGCTGATCAACGAGCGCGGCTATCGCGGCGCTTCGGTCGAGCGCATCGCCTCGGAACTCAACGTTACCAAAGGCAGCTTCTACCATCACTTAGAAGCGAAAGACGATCTGGTCCTCGCCTGCTTTCGCCGCAGTTTCGAAACGGTGACACAGGCGCAGCGGCAGGCGGACGCTGTCGGCGGCGACCATCTGCACCGGCTGATGACCAGCTTCGCGACATTGCTCGACGTCCAATTTTCCGAGCGCGGGCCTTTGCTGCGCACCACCGCGCTACAGGCATTGCCATCCGAGTTCCGCGAAGGCGTGATCGACAGCAGCAACCGCATGGCGCGGCGCTTCGCTGGCACGATCATCGATGGCATCAGCGAAGGATCGATCCGCGCCGTCGATCCGCTGATCGCCTCGCAGATGCTGATGCCAGCGATCAATTCGGCCTACGAACTGCGCAACTGGGCAGCGATGATGGATGAGGGCGAGGCGATCCGGGTTTATGCGTCTACGCTGGCGACGGGGTTGTTCGACTGACGGCAACACCTCTCCCCTTGTGGGAGAGGATAGGGGAGGTCGGCAGCTTGCTGCCTACCGAACCTTGGAAAGGGGGGCGGCATTGAGCTCTGCTCTATTCCGCCCCCCTCTCCAAGACTTGCTAAGCAACAAGGTGCCAGGCCAAGTCTATCCTCTCCCGCAGGGGGAGAGGTGCCAGCGCGTTTCAAACTCGCTCACCCCTCCACCATCGCCACCGCGCGAATCCACCCCGCGCTCGCTCGCTCGATCTTCACCGGAAAGCAGCAAAACGTAAAACCCGTCGCGGGCACCGCATCGAGATTGGTCAGTTTCTCGATCTGGTAATAGGGCCTGATCCGCCCCGCCTTGTGCCCCTCCCAGATGATCACTGGGTCGCGCGTTTCCGCCCAGCGTCGCGCGGTATGGCTGAACGGCGCGTCCCAGCTCCAGGCGTTGGTGCCGACCACCTGCACGCCGCGTTCGGTCAGATACAGCATTGCGTCCGCGCCCATGCCGCAGCCCTGATCGTCGATGAAGCGCATGGGTATAGTCTTGAACCAAAATCCGCTCATGTTGAGAGAGGGCCGCCCCGGGAGGGAGATGTGCGGATGGCTCGACATGAGCGGGGATTCTTCTTACCCCAGCAAAAAGCGCATTGGGGGAAGAATGACCGACACCGCAGCACCCGGAGTAACTCCAACCACCGAACCCACCCCCGCCGACATCCGCCTCGTCATTGGCGCGTCGGCGCTGGGGACGGTGTTCGAATGGTATGATTTTTTCGTCTACGGCATCCTCGCAGCGCTGCTCGGCGCGTTGTTCTTCCCCTCGGACAACCCGACCGCTGCGACGCTCGCCAGCCTCGCGACCTTCGGTGCGGGCTTCGGCGTGCGTCCGCTTGGCGCGATCCTGTTCGGCTATTTCGGCGACAAGATCGGCCGCAAATATACCTTCCTCGTCACCATCACGCTGATGGGCGCGGCGACCGCGCTGATCGGCGTGTTGCCGACTTATGCCGCAGCCGGGATCGTCGCGCCGGCGCTGCTGGTGCTGCTGCGCCTGCTTCAGGGCCTCGCGCTCGGCGGCGAGTATGGCGGCGCGGCGATATATGTCGCCGAGCATGCTCCGCCCGGCAAACGCGGCCAGTATACCAGCTGGATTCAGGTTTCGGTCGTCGGGGGCTTCTTGCTCGCGGTCACTACGGTGCTGATCTGCCGCACGTCGATGACCCCCGAAGCCTTCACCGAATGGGGCTGGCGCATTCCGTTTCTCGCTAGCACCGTCATGCTCGCCATCTCGATCTTCATCCGCATGCAGCTCGCCGAAAGCCCGGTGTTCAAGGCGATGAAGGAAGCAGGCACAACGTCGAAGAACCCGATCGTCGACAGTTTGAAGGAACCCGGCAATCTTGGCCGCGTGCTCGTGGCGCTGTTCGGCGTCGCCGCCGGGCTGACGGTGATCTATTACACCAGCCAGTTCGGCACGCTCTACTTTCTGCAGAACACCGCGCGGGTCAGTGAGACCGAGGCGCTGCTCTACATGGCGGTCGGCGCGCTGCTCGCCGCCCCGCTCTACGTCGGCTTCGGCTGGCTTTCCGACAAAGTGGGACGCAAGAAGCTGCTGCTCGGCGGCTACGCGCTCTCCATGCTGCTGATCTTCCCGATGTTCCAGTTAATGGCCGACGGCGCAAATCCGGCGCTCGCCCGCGCCACCGCCGCGTCGCCGGTGCAGATCGAACTGCCGCCGTGCGATTACAGCGTGTTCGGCAAGCCGGAGAGCGAATGCCAGAAGGCACTCGCCTTCCTCACCAAGCGTGGCATCAGCTATGACAAGGTCGATGCGGGTGCAGTAACACTGCGCGTCGGGGCTGCCAGCGTTGCCGGTTTCGATGAGCCCGCCTATCTCGCTGCACTGGCTGCTGCGGGTTACCCGGACAAGGCCGATCCTGCGGAGAAGCAGAGCTGGAAGATCATCCTCGCCATCGCGGTGATGGTCGCGCTGTCGGCCATGACCTATGGCCAGGTCGCGGCGATCCTGGTCGAGATGTTCCCCGCGCGCATCCGCTACACATCGATGTCGGTGCCCTACCATATCGGCACCGGCTATTTCGGCGGCTTCCTGCCGTTCATCTCGCAATATATCGTCATCTCGACTGGCGACGCCTATTCGGGGCTGTGGTACACGATCGGCGTGGTAGCGATGGCCTTTGTCGTCAGCGCAATCTGGTTGCCGGAAACGTACCGCAAGGAACTTGAATAGCGCGGCGACGCAGGGCAGGGGGCCGATAATGACCGGATACCCCGCCCCGCTGCGCCTCTCGCTTTCGACCGACGCGCTGGTCGCCAACTGGCGCTGGCTGGCGGAGCGCAGTGGCTCGGCGGCGTGCGGTGCGGCGGTCAAGGCCAATGGCTATGGGCTGGGTACGGTAGAGGTGGTGACGCGGTTGCGCGCCGCCGGGTGCCGCGATTTTTTCGTTGCCACCTGGGCCGAAGCCGCCGAACTGACCGAGGCGATCGGCGATGCGTCGCTGTCGGTGCTGCATGGCGTCCGCGAGGCCGATCTCGCGCTCGCCGCCATACTGCCTGCGCGCCCGGTACTCAATTCGATCGAGCAGGTCGCTCTGTGGCGCGGGGTCGGCGGCGGCGTGTGCGATGTCATGATCGACACCGGCATGAACCGGCTCGGGCTGTCTCCAGACGAAGCCCTATCGGGGGCGCTCGATGGCCTGACCATCGATACGCTGATGAGTCACCTTGCCTGTGCCGATGAGGACAGCCCGATGAACGGCGCACAACTCGCCGATTTTCGTGCCATCGCTGCCGCTGTCCCTTCGCGCCGCACCAGCCTCGCCAACAGCGCCGGGATTTGTCTCGGCAGCGGCTATGCGTTCGATCTCACCCGCCCCGGCCTCGCGCTCTATGGCGGCGTCCCTCGCAGCGAGGCCGCTGGCGCAATCCGTCAGGTCGTCATCCCGCAGGCAGAAATCCTTCAAGTTCGCAGCGTGCGCGCTGGCGACAGCGTCGGATACAATGCGACATGGACCGCCGATGCCGACTGTCGCATCGCCATCATCAATCTGGGCTATGCCGATGGCTATTTGCGGTGTTTCTCGGATCGCGGGTCGGCGACGTTCGATAGCAACCGCCTACCCGTCATCGGCCGGGTGTCGATGGACCTGGTCGCGCTACTGCTGCCGCCAGCGTGCAGCGCACAGGCGGGCGAATGGGTCGATATCGACTATGATCTGACCGCCGCCGCACGGCTGACCGGCCTGTCGCCCTATGAATTGCTGACCGGATTGGGCCAGCGTTACCAGCGCATCTGGCACTGAGGCTACAAAACCTGTCATTCCTCGACGGGGGGAATGACGAATGTCGGGAACCATCGCCCTCCATATAGCAAAGAAAGGGGCCGCTTCCGATCCGGAAGCGGCCCCTTTTCTTTGGCAGTCTGACCGAAGTCAGAAGTCGGCGTTGAATCCGACGAAGAAGTTGCGACCGAAGCTGTCGAACGGATCGCCACCGGCGGTGCCGAGCAGACCGAGCGGCGGCTGGCGATCGAGCAGGTTATTGACGCCTGCATAGAAGCGAAACTTGTTCTGCACGTCGAAGCCGATGCGGAGATCATGATAGAGCACATCGGGGTAGTTGATGCGGTCGAACGCATCAAGATTGTTCGGAGCGATCGTCACAATCGAACCGGAGGTGCAGGACACCGCAGCCCCGTTGATCCCGCCGGTGTTCGGCGTAACGCCTGATGCCGGGCAAACGCCGCGATAAGGGTTCTGGGTTTCAAACGCGCCGATGGTCTGCTTGCCGATATAGCGGGCATTGTAAAGCACATCGAAATTGCCGAAATCGTAGCGGACCGAGAAGGATGCGGCCCAACGCGGGTCGCCCAGTTCGCTCAACTGACGGTTCGGTGCATTCGGCAATGTTGGATCGGTGAAGTTGTTCAGATCCAGCACGTGCGTGGCGATAGCGCGGACTTCGAGCCGGTCGCCATTGTCGAACGAACGACGATAAGACAGATCGAAATCGATGCCGCGGGTCTTTTGCGCAGCGAAGTTGACGCCGCCCGAAATCACCGCTGGCTCTTGGAACAGACCGGTCGCCGGGTCGCGATTGACAGTCGCGCAGAATGGGTTGTTCAAGCCGGACTCGCTATCGAAGCACAGGTTGATGATCTGCTGCGCACCCAGCGCCGCAATCAGGTTGGTCACTTCGATGTCGTAATAATCGACCGTCAGGTTCAGGCCGGGGATGAAGCGAGGCTCGAACACCACGCCGATGGTCAGGCTCTTGCCCTCCTCTTCGACCAGCGTGGGGTTACCGCCCGAAACGAACCCGGTGCTCGATGTGAGCGCCGTGCAGTTGCGGAATGGCTGGCCAAGAACAGCAGGGAACGACGATCCGGAGCAGGCTGTAACCAGTGCTGCATTGTTGGTCGTCGGCACGCCTGCCGCAGCGCAATTTGCAACCCGGTTCGGTCCGCCCAGAATGAAATTCTGATCGCACGGATCGGTGATGCCGGCAAAGTTCTGAGATTGAGGCGAGAACAGATCGCCCTGCGTCGGTGCACGCACCGACGTTGCATAGGCAACGCGGAAGCGGATATCGTCGATCGGCGCGTACACACCCTGGATATTATAGGCATAAACCGTGCCAGTGCGGGTGTTATAGTCCGATACGCGACCAGCCAGCGTCACCACCAGCTCGCGCGCCAGCGGCGAATTTTCCAGCAACGGAAACTGCAGCTCGCCGTAAAGTTCCTTGACGGTCAGCTTGGGTGGCGTGAAATCCTGCAACGCGTTGAGGAAGGTACCACCGGCGGAGGTCAATGCGTCGAAATCGACACTGGCTTTCTCCTCACGATATTCCGCACCGATGGCGAAGGAAATCGGACCACCGGGCAGTTCGAATAGCTGCGACAGATCGCCGTTGACGAACGCCGACGCGACAAACTGGCTGGCAAATTCGTCGGTTGTGCCATCGGCATGGACAAAATCGAGCGCCGCTTGGGAAGGTGCACCTTCACCGAAGACGTTGATCGGGACGCAGCCCGGCGCGTCGTTGGTGGCATCGGCATCGGCGTTTACGCGGCAGACAATCTGGCCCGCACCGTTCCGCACCGCATCGACCGCGAGGTTGAAGCCCGCTGGATTGCCGTCGATGTCGAACAGCAGCAGGTTGTTGGTGTTACGACCGAAGGCTTCGAAGCGGCCATAGTTAACCGCCAGCTCGTAACGCCAGTCGTCGTTGAAGCTGCCATCGACACCGGCAACGATCCGGTAGGTGTCACGTTGCCCTTCGAAGCGACGTCCGCCGAAGTCGTCGTTGAACCGGCCGAGCGCGAATGTGCCGTTCGCCACATCTGCGCAGCGACCGGTGCCTTGCAAGGTAGCCAATGCCTGTGCGTTCAGGAATGCATTGTTGCACCGGAAAGCAGGACCGCCGAGCGTACCTGGGACACTCGTAAAGAAGCTTGGCTGGCCTTCGCCCGAAACGTCGGTGCGAACGAACTTTGCTTCGACGAACGGGCGGAAGGCATCAGACACTTCGAAGTGGCTGAGCAAGTTGAATGAATAGCGATCGACGGCTGCGAGCAAGCTGCCGGTCTGAAGCAGCGTCGAGCCAGCTCCGCCAAGCTGATTGCCGGACCCGAAGCGGGCAAAATTCTCTGTTGGGGTGTCAATGAACAGATTGCCCTGCGGATCGAACCTGAGAAACCGCCGTTGTGCATTGGATGCAGGGTCGAGCGCGCCCACGGTGCCACCCCCGGAGATCGCGGCATTTCTGATCCCGCAAAGAAACGTGGTGTCGGTGATGCCGTCGCCAGCGGCAGGCTCGCCGCCAACATCCGTCAGCTGAAACTGACAGCGTCCGCTGAATGCGCCGGTAAGCCCATCCCGATCACGGAAATACAGCGGCTGCTGGCGGGTGTATTCGGCAGCGAAGGTGATGTTGCCACGGCCATCGCCGAAATTTTCACCGGCGAGGAAGCTGACGAAATAGCTGCCACGGTCGCCGCGCGACGAAACGCCAGCTTGACCACGCAGGGCAATGCCCTCGTAGTCAGTCCGCAAAACGAAGTTGACGACACCGGCCACTGCGTCCGAACCGTATACAGCAGAATTACCGCCGGTGACGATGTCGATGCGCTGGACCAGATCGATCGGAATGGTGTTGACGTCGAAACCGTTGTCGCCCGGCGATGCGGTGACGTGACGGCGGCCGTTGACCAGCACCAGCGTACGATCGGTGCCGAGGCCGCGCAGATCGAGGAAGCTGAGGCCGGCGGTGCCGATGAAGCGGCTCGAGTTGCCTGCCGAAAAGGTCGAGCGCAGCGAAGGCAGATCGTTGAGCGCATCGCCCAGCGAGAGTTCGCCGGTGCCGAGCAGATCTTCGGTGGTCACCGACGTCAGCGGAACGCTGGAATCGAGCGTCGGGCGGGCGATACGGGTACCGGTCACGACGATCATACTGCCCTGCTCGTCGCTGTCGCAAACGCCGTTGGCATTGTCGTCGACACAGGCGGGCGCTTCGGCTGCCGCATCCTGCGCAAAGGCAGGCATGGCGGTGGCGATGGCGACGGCGAAAAATGTAGTGCCAACCAGAAGGTTGCTCTTGCGCATGGGGGTCTCCGCTGTTGGCCCGTCTCGGATCATCCGGCGAGCAGTTAACCTGAGGTTCAACCGCAACTATCCCCGCTCCGCAAGCCGCGCGGGCCGATTAGCGGCGCTTCCGCGCAATTTTGTGACTCATGTGTTGCAGTTCGGCAACGCGAATGCTGCGTTGCAGCATAAAACGAACCCATCGAGGTAATCTTGTTGCGAGAAACAGCGCAACGACTGGTTCAATGCTGCGTGAGCCAATCGCGCAGGGGTTTGCGGCATCCGGCCTCTGCGCGGCTGCCGACGATCATCCCGACATGACCGGACGGACAGGCTATCGTCCGAATCGCATCGGGCGCGGTCGCCGACGGGGCGATACGGTCATCGGTTGCGGTGAAATGCAGCGCGGGGCATTGCAGCGGCGCCGGATCGATTATGGTGCCATCGACTCGCCATTGCCCCGAGGACGGCCTATCCAGGCCGATGAAATGCTCGAACAGGTCGCGCGCCGCCGCGTGGGTCAGCGGAGCACCCGCATTCGCCCAATCCTCGAGCATGGCGAACGCCCGGACATCGCTGTCACCGGCTGCTCGCCCGGCAAGAGCCGCAAACTTGCCGACGGTGCGATCGGGATCGAGGCCCCAGAATGCGGATTGCAGCAATTCGATCGGCGCGAGTCCCATGGCCGAGACCGCCCCCGCATGCGTCTGCCAGATATCAGCCAGTGCCGTGCGCGCCGGATCGGGATAGCGGGAGAAATGCCATGGCGTCGCCAGCAGGGTCAGCGACCGCAGGTGCAGCATGGTCGCCAGCGCAATCGCCATCGTCCCGCCCAGGCAATAGCCGACAAGATGCACCGGCTCACCGACGGCATCGACCAGCGGCGCGAGCAGCTGCGTGACATGACCGGCGATATCGCGGTCTCGCTCGGCGGCGGCGGGTTCACCCCAGTCGACCAGCATCGCCCGGAACCCGTTGTTGCACAGATTGTCTAGCAGCGACCGTTCTGCGTCGAGATCGAGCACTGCCGACGAATTGATCAGCGACGGCACCAGAACGACCGGCGGCCCGCTGCCGCCGCCATCGAGCAACCGCGCCCGTCCAGCCCGGGTAACGACGGCGCGCTGCGGTCGCGGCAAGCGTACAGCAGAGGCATAGACCTCTACTCCCGCCATAGCCCGTCGGGCCAACTCCGGGTCGGATTGCGCGACCCGCGAGACCATGTCGAGAAACAGGGGCAGCGGGCGCGGGGCGGGGCGTCGAAAGGCGTCGGCCTGTCCGCCCGCCTGCACATGTTGCAGCGCACTATCCTTTACTGCTATTACGGGGTTAGCCGACATCGGCGGGCAATCCGGGCAGAGCGCAGACCATGGCTAACAAGACTCAATCTCCCCGTGGTTCCGACGGCGCAGCATCGGCGACGACAGTCACGATCAAGAAATACGCCAACCGACGCCTTTATGATACCAGCCGATCATCATACATCACGCTCGACGATCTCGCAGCGATGGTGCGCTCTGGGCAGGAATTCCGGGTGATCGACGCAAAGAGCGATGAGGATCTGACCCATCAGGTGCTCACCCAGATCATCATGGACGAGGAACAGCGCGGCCAGACGATGCTGCCGGTCAGCTTTCTGCGCCAGTTGATCACATTGTACGGCGACTCGATGCAATCGCTGGTTCCCGGCTATCTCGAGGCATCGATGAACAGTTTCCGCACCAACCAGCAGAAATTCCGCACCGCAATAGAGGGCGCGCTGGTCGGCAATCCGCTCGCCGAAATCGCCAAGCGCAACATGGCGATGATCGAAGCGGCGACTGCGGCGTTTCGACCGCCCGCACCCGCCAGCAAGGACGATGAGATCGCCGCGCTGCGCGCGGAAATCGATGCGCTGAAGGCGGCGGCCGGCAAAAAGGCCTGACCGATCATGGTTGCCGTTGGCTTAGCCAAGGCCCGGCAAACTCCGTTAATCCGTTCTTCGCTATGATCGCGCTGTGGATTTGGCGGGGACCGGTGCGATGCTGGAGATACTGACCTTCGATCTTGGTGACATGGGTGCTGGCGGCGAAAAGGTGCTGGCCATATTGGCGGTTGTTATCGCTGCGATCATGATGATCGTGTTGCGCGATTTTTTTGTCTGGTTCGAAGGATTGGGCAGCGAAGCGGCAGCCGAAGCTGGTGACGAGGCGGAACTGGAACCGAACGACAACCGGATTGCCCAGCCTGCAAACAGCTTCATCGATCGCCGCGATCAGGCCAACCCACCGACCGGTTTTGGCCGTCGACGCGGCGATGTGACAACAATGGTTGTTCCCCAGACTGCCTGACGCCCCGCTTGCCGCCCCCGCCCCGCCTCGGCTAGGGCGCGGCATGACTATCAAGCACGCCCTCACCACCACCCGCGCCGCCGACTTCGCCGGCTGGTATCAGGAAGTCATCTCCGCCGCCGACATGGCCGAAGAATCGGGCGTGCGCGGCTGCATGGTGATCCGGCCTTGGGGCTATGGCATCTGGGAGCGCATCCAGCGGCTGATGGACGACCGCATCAAGGCGGCAGGTGTCGAGAATTGCTATTTCCCGCTGTTCATTCCCTTGAGCTTCTTTGCCAAGGAAGCCGAACATGTCGATGGTTTTGCAAAAGAAATGGCGGTCGTCACCCACCACCGGCTGATCGCCGACGGCAAGGGCGGATTGATGCCTGACCCCACCGCCAAGCTCGAAGAACCGCTGATCGTCCGCCCGACGTCGGAGACGGTGATCGGTGCGGCGATGGCGCGCTGGGTGCAGAGCTGGCGCGATTTGCCGTTGATGGTCAATCAATGGGCCAATGTCGTGCGCTGGGAAATGCGCACCCGCATGTTCCTGCGCACCAGCGAATTTCTCTGGCAGGAAGGCCATACCGCGCACGCGACGCAGGACGACGCGATGGCGGAAACACTGCGCGCGCTCGAAATGTATCGCGAATTTGCCGAAACTGTGCTCGCTATGCCGGTGATCGCGGGCGAAAAGCCCGAGCATGAGCGCTTCCCCGGCGCAACCGCGACATATTCGATCGAGGCGATGATGCAGGACGGCAAGGCGCTGCAGGCCGGCACTTCGCACTATCTCGGCACCAGCTTTGCCGAGGCGTCGGGCATCCGCTACCAGACGGCAGGCGGCGAACATGCGCTGGCGCACACCACCAGCTGGGGCACCTCGACCCGGATGATCGGCGGGGTCATCATGGTGCATGGCGACGACGACGGGTTGCGCGTGCCCCCGGCCATCGCCCCGCACCAGATCGTCATCGTGCCAATGCTGCGCGAGGATGAGGGCGACGCCGCGATTCTCGACTATTGCCGCAAACTGGCCGCCGAGCTGTCGGCGCAGACCGCGCTCGGCGAGCGGATACGCGTCCATCTCGACAAGCGCCCCGGAAAGAGCGGACCAAAGCGTTGGCAGTGGATCAAAAAGGGCGCGCCGATCGTCGTCGAGATCGGCGGGCGCGATGTCGCGGCGGGCAAGATTTCCGCGATCCTGCGCGATCGCCTGTACGCACCCGATGGCAAGATCATGTTCGATACGCCCGACGTGGCAGGTTTTGTCGCCGCCGCCTCTGGCTTGCTCGAGCGAATGCAGGCCGGTCTGTTCGCCGAAGCCAGGGCCCGCCTCGACGGCAACATCCGTCGCGATCTGTGCGACTGGGCCGGCATCGCCGCCTATTTCACCGACACCCCCATCCCGGGCTGGGTCGAAATCAGCTGGTCGAGACCGACCGGCGGGGCGCTCGATGCGGTGGTCGAGAAGGTCAAGGCGCTCAAACTGACGATGCGCAATGTTCCACTTGGCAGCGAACCTGCGAGCGGCACCTGTCCGCTGACCGGCGAACCGGCGGTTGAGCGGATATTGGTCGGGCGGGCGTATTGATCAAGCACCTCTCCCCTTGCGGGAGAGGATAGGGGAGGTTGCCAGCTTGCTGGCTATCGCACCTTGGAGCGGGGGGCGGCATAGGGGTAAGCTCCGTGCCGCGCCCCCTCTCCAAGACTTGCTAGGCGGCAAAGCCGCCAAGCAAGTCTATCCTCTCCCCCAGGGGGAGAGGTGCTGCTTTCCCCTTGCCCCCGCCTCCGACCCGCGCGACAAGCCCACCATGATCCGCACCCTCATCCCCGTCGCCGCTCTCCTGCTCATTACCCCCGCAGCCGCGCAAAAATCAGCCCGGCCCGAAGCCGCAGCGCCTGAGGCGCAGGTCTCCGAAGCCCGCCTCCGCGCCGATGTGGAGACACTGGTCGGCTTCGGCACCCGCCACACTTTGTCCGATCAGGTCAGCGACACGCGCGGCATTGGTGCCGCCCGCCGTTGGGCTGAAGCCGAGTTTCGCCGCATGGCTGCCGATTGCAACGGTTGTTTGACTATCCAGCTGCCAGAAGAGATGATCGAGGGCGACCGCGTTCCCACGCCGACGCGTCTCGTCAACGTCCTCGCCGTCCAGCCGGGCAGCGAGCGTCCGAACGAAGTGGTCATCATCTCCGCGCATATCGACAGCCGCGTGTCGAACCCGCTCGACGCCACGTCGGATGCTCCCGGTGCCAACGATGACGGCTCGGGCACCGCAGCAGTGATCGAGGCGGCGCGCGTGCTCTCACGCCACCGCTTCCCGACGACCATCGTCTATGCCGTCCTGTCGGGCGAGGAACAGGGTCTCTATGGTGGCAAGCTGCTCGCCCGCCACGCTGCGGCGCAAGGCTGGACGGTCAAGGCCGTGCTCAACAACGACATCATCGGCGGCTCGCGCGGTTCGGATGGCCTGATCGACGACGCCACCGTCCGCGTCTTCTCGCAGGGGCCACGCGCCGATAGCGACGACGCCTTGCGCGCTCGCGCCCGCCGCGAAGGCGGAGAAAATGACAGCCCATCGCGCAACCTGTCGCGCTGGCTCGACGATCTTGCCGGAACCGCACCGGGCGGCCTCGACGTCCGCCAGATCTGGCGCTCCGACCGCTTCGGGCGCGGCGGCGACCAGTTGCCCCAGCACGAGGCGGGCTACCCAGCGATCCGTTTCTCGGTCGGGATCGAAAATTACAACCACCAGCATCAGGATCTGCGCACCGAAAATGGTGTGACCTATGGCGACACCATCGACCAGATGGACTTCCCCTATCTGGCGCGCGTCACCGCGCTCAACGTTCGCGCGCTGGCGACGCTGGCCCGCACCCCGATGCCGCCAGTCGTGCGAGCCGAAGGCGCTGTATCCACTGACACGCAACTCATTTGGGAAGGAGTGCAGGGGGCCGAGCGTTACCGTGTCTATCAACGCCGCACTGACGAGCGAGATTGGGTCTTCCGTCAGGGTTGCGCGCCCGACGGGATCGATGTCGATTCTCGTCATGGAACCGTAGCTTGCACAGCAATTGGCCAGCGCATCGACGACTGGATCTTCGGCGTTTCCTCCATCGCCGCCGACGGCAGCGAAAGCCCCGTCGCCAGCGCCGTCCCCGGCGGCGCGTTTCTGCCTTTACCGCGACCGACGCCGTGAAGACATGTTCGCGCCAAGTCGCCAAGACGCCAAGATGATGGAGCCGGACGCCGGCCTCGATTCGATTGCTCGAACAGTGGTCGATACTGCATTCCGGCTCCACACCGGGCTTGGCCCCGGCCTTCTGGAAAGCGCTTATGAGGCATTGCTAGCGGCGAAGCTCGAAAGACTGGGGTTACATGTGCGACGGCAGGTCGCAATCGATGCAAGGTTCGAGGATGTCGAATTGCCCGGTGCTTACCGTATCGATTTGCTCATCGAGGGTTCGATCGTCGTAGAGATCAAATCCAGCGAACGAACATCTCCAGCGCACGCCAAACAGGTGCTGACCTATCTCAAGCTCGGTCATTTTCCGCTCGGCTTCGTCATCAATTTTGGTACACCCATGTTCAAAGACGGCATCAAACGCCTGATCAACAGCAATGTCCCCTTGGCGTCTTGGCGTCTTGGCGCGAACAACCTTTCTTCAAATGCCAGCTAAACGCCCACACCCCGGCCTGCCCACCCGCGAAGCCATTCTCGCTTTCATAGAAAAGTCGCGCGAGCCTGCTGGCAAGCGCGAGATCGCCAAGGCATTCGGCATTCGCGGGCCGGAGAAGGTTCTGCTCAAGGGCCTGCTCAAGGACATGGCCGAAGAGGGGTTGATCGACGGCAGCAAGACTGCTTTCCACCGCATGGGCGGCTTGCCCAAGGTCACTGTGCTGCGCGTTGCCGATATCGAGGGCAGCGCGCCGCTCGCCGTGCCCGAACGCTGGGAAGGCGACGGCCCGCCGCCACGCCTGCGCGTCATCGAACGTGGCAAGCGCAGTGCGTTCGGCATCGGCGACCGTATTCTCGCGCGCATCGAGGACGCAGGCTCCGGCCAGGTCGCCCACCCGATCCGCAAACTCGAAGCCTCCGCTGAAGAAGTCATCGGCGTGCTCGGCGGTGACATCGGCCCCGGCGGCAAGCCGATGCTGTGGCTGCGCTCGGTCGACAAGCGCAACCGCCGCGAATGGCCGGTTACCGATGCAAACGGAGCAGGCGAGGGCGACCTCGTCCTCGCCCGCCTGACCGGCAAAGCCCCGCGCCAAAGCGCCGAAGTCAGCGAACGGCTCGGCGACCCCTTCGCCCCGCGCGCGCTCAGCCTGATCGCCATCCATAAATATAATCTGCCGCATGTCTTTAGCGATGAAACCACCGCAGAGGCGGTGCGCGTTTCGACGCTCCCGCTCGAGGATGACAACCGCGAAGACCTCACCCATATCCCCATCATCGCCATCGATCCGCGCGATGCGCGCGATCACGACGATGCCATATGGGCCAGCCCGCGCGACGACGGCGGGTTCGACGCCATCGTCGCCATCGCCGACGTCAGCTTCTACGTCCGCCCCGGCAGCGATCTCGACAGGGAAGCGCGTAAACGCGGCAACAGCGTCTATTTCCCCGATCAGGTCGTGCCGATGCTGCCGCACGTGCTGTCCTCGGGAGTCTGCTCGCTGAAACAGGGCGAAGATCGGGCGGCGCTCGCTTGCCACATGGTGATCGACAAGGGCGGCAAGGTGACGTCATGGCGTTTCACGCGGGCGCGGGTGCGGCTGGCGGCCAATATCGCCTATGAGGATGCGCAGGCGATGGTGGATGCTCTTAAGCCCCTCCCCTTCAGGGGAGGGGTTGGGGGTGGGGACTCTCCGGATAGCGCAAGGCACGACGATAGCTCCCACCCCCACCCCTCCCCCGAAGGGGAGGGGCTTAGTTTCGCACTCACCCACCTCTGGGCCGCATGGTCGCTCCTCGCCAAAGCCCGCGCGCTGCGCGCCCCGCTCGATCTCGATCTCCCTGAACGCCAGGTTATGCTCGACGAGAAAGGCCGCATTAGCGAAATCAAACTACGCGACCGGCTCGACGCGCACCGCGTCGTCGAGGATTTCATGATCGCCGCCAACGTCGCCGCCGCCAAGGCGCTCGAGGCCAAGAAATCCCCGGTCATGTACCGCGTCCACGAACCGCCCGCGCGGGAGAAGCTGGTCGCGCTCAAGGAATTTCTCGCCACCTACGACATGAATTTTGCGCTGGGTCAGGTGATTACCCCCGCTACCTTCAACCGCCTGCTAAGCCAGTTCGAGGAGCCCGAGGCGCGCCAGCGGATGATGGAACAATTGCTGCGCACCCAGACGCAGGCCTATTATTCGCCGGTCAACGCGGGGCATTTCGGCCTCGCGCTCGGCAGCTACGGCCATTTCACCTCGCCCATCCGCCGCTACGCCGACCTGCTCGTCCACCGCGCGCTGGTCGCCGCTTACGGTCTTGAAGCACCGAAACCCAAGGACAAGGCGATCGCGCCGGTGACTGCGCTGTCGAAGGAGGATGGCGCAGTGTTCGCCCGCACCGCCGAAGTCATCTCCGCCGCCGAACGCCGCGCAATGGAGGCCGAGCGCGAGACGATCGACCGCTATGTCGCCGCCTATCTGTCGGAAAAGGTCGGCGAAATCATGCCGACCAGGATCACCGGTGTGCAGCCGTTCGGCTTTTTCGCGCAGGTCGACGGGCTGGGCGGCGACGGCTTGGTGCCTGCCGCCACGCTAGGTGACGAATATTTCCGCTACGACGAAGCAACGCAGACTTTGATCGGCGAGCATAGCGGTACCAAATTCCAGTCGGGCCAGCGGCTGGATCTGCGTCTGGTCGAGGCCAATCCGTTGACCGGCAGCCTCGCCTTCGCGCTGCCCGATGCGCCGCCGGGTCAGGGCAGGGGATTTGCCGCCGCGCGAACCGGTCGTCCGCGCCCCGGCGCCAAGCCGGGCGGCGGCCGCCCGC
>JAYSZB010000007.1:0-16615 GCA_043727035.1 Sphingomonas sp.
GAACCTGTGAAATTCGGGGGTTGGGAACGGCACCAGGGCGCACGTCGGGCTGGGCGGCCCCCTAGCGGGAATTGTGCAGCGCGGCAACAAACCTCGACAGGCCATCACTTACACCTGTGACAGTAACGCCACAGGCTGGCCGCCATGATGCTGTCTCAATCGTTTGCGATTGCAGGGATTCGGCGGATTTTCTAAGCCCCGCCATGGAAAAAAGGGGGGATGCGCGGCCCGGGAGTCATTTGGCTCTTCGCCGGACAACACTCTCCGCCGCCGCAGCAGCAAAAGGAATCACTGAATGATCTCGCCGATTTCCGGGCTTCTCGCCCCAACCCGCAACGCCCTGTACGCCGGAACCGCCGCTTTTGCGCTGATCATGCCGAGCGTGGCCTTCGCCCAGGAAGAGGTCGCCGAACCCGCCGATGCCAGCACGGCGGTCGAGGAAGAGGGTGTGGGCAACGAGATCATCGTCACCGCGACCAAGCGCGAGCAGACCCTTCAGGAAATTCCTGTCGCGGTCAGCGTGACCACCGCCGAGACGATCGAGCGCGCCCAGATCCGCGACCTCAAGGATCTGACCAGCGTCGTCCCGTCGCTGCGGATCAGCCAGCTGCAAAGCTCGGCCAATACCAACTTCATCATCCGCGGCTTCGGCAACGGCGCCAACAACGCCGGTATCGAACCATCGGTCGGCGTGTTCATCGACGGCGTCTATCGCTCGCGCTCCGCCGCCCAGATCGGCGATCTGCCCAACCTGCGCCGCATCGAAGTGCTGCGCGGCCCGCAGTCGACGCTGTTCGGCAAGAACGCCAGCGCCGGCATCATCTCGGTCATCACCGCGCCGCCGTCTTTCACCTTCGGCGGTTCTGCCGAGGCGAGCTACGGTAATTACAATGCGATCGTCGCCAAGGCCGACATCACCGGGCCGATCACCGAAACCATCGCCTTCAGCCTCGCTGGTAACTACAACCGGCGTGACGGCTATGCCGACGATCTGTTCCTCGGCACCGACGTCAACGATCGCAACCGCTATGGCGCGCGCGCGCAGCTGCTGTTCGAACCCAGCGATGCCCTGAGCATCCGGCTGATCGGCGACTATGACAATATCGACGAGAATTGCTGCATTGCCGGCAATGTCCGTAACGGCCCGACCGGCGGCATCGTCCAGGTGCTCGCGGGCGGTCGCGGCCTGGCTGCCGAGAACATCTTCTCCTACGATGTGTTCAACAATTTCCTGTCGACCAACGAAATCCAGAATTACGGCGGATCGGGCCAGATCGATTATGAGATGGGTGCGTTCACTCTCACTTCGATCACCGCGTACCGCCAGGTGCGCGCCGACACCAATCAGGATTCGGACTTCACCGGTGCCGATCTAATCGGCCAGAACAGCCAGCAGCTAGGGATCGACACCTTCACCCAGGAACTGCGGATCGCTTCGGACTTCGACGGCC
This sequence comes from Sphingomonas sp., assembly GCA_043727035.1. GTDB lineage: Bacteria > Pseudomonadota > Alphaproteobacteria > Sphingomonadales > Sphingomonadaceae > Sphingopyxis. The sequence continues at coordinate 1,452 of JAYSZB010000007.1, forward strand.
CGTTCAACTTCCTGCTCGGCGGCTATTATTTCAACGAGTCGATCGACCAGAAGAACGATATCCGCTTCGGCACCCAGTTTCGTTCGTTCGCCGGAGCGCAGATCAATCCGGCAGCGTTCGCCGGACCCAATGCCGTTGCCAACGCCAATGCGGTGGTGGCCGGTCTCGAACAGCAACTCGGCGGCATCCTTGGCAATCCGGCGCAGTTCAGTGGGCAGTTCTTCCGCGCGGGGACCGGCCTCGACGAGCAATATAATCTGAAGGACGAAGCCTATTCGGTGTTCGGCACGGTCGATTTCGATATCACCGACCGGCTGACACTATCGGGCGGGTTCAACTATACGCGCGACCGCAAGCGCTTCTCGACCAACGTCATCAGCACCGACACTTTTTCTGGGCTCGATCTCGTCGCCATCGGCCGCACCGCGATCACCCAGCAGGGTATCGCCACCACCGTTGGTCAGGCGCTCGGTCTCGGTCGTCTCGCCACTGCGGCAGAGGTCGGTGCCTTTGCCGGTGCCCAGCCAGCCGCCTTCGGCCAGATCAGCGCCGGAGCTGCTGCTTTCGCGGCTGCCAACCAGAGGAACCCTGCGGTCAACCCTTTGCTCGGCTTGCGCCCGTTCCAGTTCCTGCCGCCGTTCCTCAACGTCCCCAATGCCGTCGAGAACGGTCGCACGCGCGACAATGACCTGTCTTACAGCGTTCGTGCGTCGTACGAGCTGACCGATACCGTCAATATCTACGCGACCTACGCGACCGGCTTCAAGGCAAGCTCGGTCAACCTGTCGCGTGACAGCCGTCCGAGCCCGACCGACCTCATCGCCATCCGCACTGCCGGTCTCGCCACCACCAACCTGGTTGCCGGATCGCGTTTTGCCGGTCCTGAGGAATCCGAAGTCTATGAATTCGGCCTCAAGGCACAGTGGGACCGGGTTGCCGCCAACTTCGCGATCTTCAAGCAGACCGTCGATGGCTTCCAGTCGAACATCTTCACCGGCACCGGCTTCGCGCTGGCCAACGCCGGTCAACAGTCGGTGTTCGGTTTCGAATTCGACGGTTCGGTCACCCCGGTCGATCCGCTGACGATCACGCTGGCAGTCACCTATCTCGACTCCAAATACGACAGCTTCGTCAACACCGGCATCACCGTTCCCGGCCAGCTGCCCCCGTCGCAGGGCGGGCCGCAGCTCGACCTGTCGGGCGAACAGCCAGCCGGTATCCCCGAACTGGTGATGTCGATCGGCGGCGCCTACACGCATGAATTCGGCGACGATAACACGCTGATTCTGCGCGCCGACTATAATTACCAGAGCCCGGTCGATATCGTCGACGGAATCGACGGCTTCAAGCGCGAGCAGCAGAGCCTCAACGGTGCCCTGATCCTCGGCCTGTCGAACGGGCTCGAAGTCAGCGTCTGGGGCCGCAACATCCTCAACAACCGCTATCTGACGACCATCTTCCCATCGGTTGCCCAGGCAGGCAGCGTCTCCGGCTACCCCAGCCAGCCGCGCACTTATGGCGTGACGGGCCGGTTCCGGTTTTGATGTGAGCTTCCTCCCCCTTGGGGGAGGGGGACCACGAAGTGGTGGAGGGGCTGGTGCGGTATGACGCGACATTGCGTCAAGCCGTACCCGCCCCTCCGCCCGCTTCGCGGCCATCTCCCCTGAAGGGGAGGAAGCGTTTCGCTTGCAACCCCGCCCCCGCATCGCCAGATGCGTTGCAAAGGGAGACGAATATGGCCGATCGGGAGCAGCAGGCGGATTTTAACCGCGACGACGACGGCAAGCTCCCCGTCCCCGACCATGTCGCTGCGGCTGTCCGCACGATCATCGAATGGGCTGGCGAAGACCCCAACAGAGAGGGCCTGCTCGACACCCCCAAGCGCGTCGCGCGCGCGTGGAAGGAATATTGCTCGGGCTATGGTGAAGATCCGGCATTGCACCTTAGCCGCACCTTCCAGGAAGTCGGTGGCTATGACGAGCTGGTGCTGCTGAAGGACATCCCGTTCCAGTCGCATTGCGAACACCATATGGCGCCGATTACCGGCAAGGCGTCGATCGCCTATATGCCGCGCGACCGCGTCGTCGGCATCTCCAAACTAGCGCGCGTGCTCAACGGCTTCGCCCGGCGGCTACAGGTGCAGGAACGGCTGACGGCGGAAGTCGCCAGTTGCATCTGGGACAATCTCCATCCGCACGGCGTCGCGGTGGTGATCGAGGCGCAGCATGGCTGCATGACCGGCCGCGGTGTCCGCACGCCCGGCGTCGGCATGGTCACCAGCCGGTTGCTCGGCTGTTTTCTCGATGACCATCGCAGCCGCAAGGAAGTGCTCAGCCTGATGGGCTATTGAGCCCTCAGGCCATCTTCTCCCACAATATCCACGCCCACACCAGCAGCGTCATCGCGCCGCCGATAAAACAGGCCTGGACCGCCCAGCGCAGCATCTTGCTTTGCGCGTCGATCGACCGAACGAAAGCGGCGAACAGCCGCTGCCGCAACGCCGCATCGCCATCCAGCCCGTCGCTGTCGAACTCCTCGCCCAGCAAAAGAGCGCGCAGACACAATGCGCTGGAGACGATGAACGGCACGAAGCCGATGATGCTCGCTACCACCATCAACGGTTGCGTCGGCCCATCGAGGCTCAGCGGCGCGCCGGGGCTCGCGGAGATCGGGTGCGTGCCGATCGTCACCAGCAGCGCATTGAAGGCCAGCATCCCGCCCAACCGCACCGAAAGGTCGAGATCGCGGTTCTCCAGAAATTCCAGATCGGCGATGAACCCCGGGTCTGGCGGATTGCACCGCATCGTCTGAAACGCGCGCAACCGGGTGCGGAAGGATTGGAAGGCCATGGCAAGGGGCTAGCGCATCCGATGCGGCTACGGCAACAGTGTCGCAATCGAAAGGACCATCCATGCCAACCCGCCGCATCCACACCGTCGATGTCTTCACCAGCGTGCCCTTCAAGGGCAACCCCGTCGCCGTCATCCTCGACGCGGAAGGGCTGACGACCGAGCAGATGCAGGCGATCGCCAACTGGACCAACCTGTCCGAGACCACCTTCGTCCTGTCCGCTGCCGATGCTGCCGCCGACTACAGCCTGCGCATCTTCACCCCGCGCGCCGAACTGCCCTTTGCCGGCCACCCGACGATCGGCTCCGCCCACGCTATCCTCGAAGCCGGCCTAGCGCGCCCCAAAGCCGGCAAACTCATCCAGCATTGCGCAAAGGGCCTGATAGAGATTGCTGTCCCGGAAGACTGGCGCGAGCATGGCCTGTCTTTCCGGCTCCCCGCCCACAGCAGCATCCTCGCCCCGGCCCCGGATACCCTCCACCGCACGCTCGGAGCCTCGGCCCGGTTCGTCCACCCGCCAGCGATCATCGATGTCGGCCCGCGCTGGGCCATCGCGCACTATGAGGACGAAGCCACCGTCCGCGCCCTCACCCCCGATTACGCCGCGCTCATCGCCTACGATCACGCGCACGGCAGCACCGGCGTGACGGTGTTCGCCGAAGCGGGGCAGGGCAAGTTGGTCGTCCGCAGCTTTGCCCCCGCCGACGGTATCAACGAGGACCCGGTCTGCGGCAGCGGCAATGGCGCGGTCGCCGCCTATCGCCTCGACCATGGCGCAGCGTGTGAGGGCGACAGCTATGTGGCCAGCCAGGGGCGCGAAGTCGGCCGCGATGGGGCTGTCACTATCCGTTACGCCGATGGCGGCATCCATGTCGGGGGCAGCGCGGTGACATGTGTGGAAGGCGTAATCGTCGGCTAACGCAGCGCCCCACATTCATTTTCGGTTGCCGTCGCTGACCAACCGCCTACCATCGGGCCAATCTCGGATCGCACCCACCCTCACTACCCCGGCCCATCGCCGGCACAGGAGCGCGTCTATGTCCGGGACTGCCCAGCAAGCTATCACCAACATCTTTGTGCTGATGCTGGAGAATCACTCCTTCGATAACATGCTTGGCCGGTCGAGCATCCCCGGCCTTCGCGTCGCCCCGGCTGACGCGGCCAACAGCTACAACGGCATATCCTACCCCGTCTTTTCCCCCGCCCCCGGGTCGATGACCACCGATCCCGGCCACGAGTATATGGACGCGATGCACCAGCTGTGCGGCGCGGATGCCGCGCGCACGTTCGGCTCGCATTGCGACCGGGGCGCCAAGGATTTCGTCGATTGCAAGGACTGCGGCTATCCGTCGATCGACGGCAAGGGTTTCGTCAGCAGCTACGCCACCTCGACTAGCGAAGGCACCGGCACGCCCTGCGCGGACCATTATGGCGACATCATGGGCCTATTCGACAGCGCAGCCCAACTCCCCGTCCTCCACGCGCTCGCCACCGAATTCGCGGTGTGCGACGCGTGGCACAGCTCGCTGCCTGGCCCCACCTGGCCCAACCGCTTCTTCGTCCACGGCGCGTCGTCGGCGGGGATGACCGTCAGCCCAGACCTCAAGGAAGAGGCGCCATGGGAAACGCTGCGCGGGTTCGACTATGCGCATGGCTCGATCTACGACCGGTTGCGCGAGCATCATCATCACTGGCGCTTCTATCAGGACAAGGCCAATGCTTTCAGCGACGCTCCCTCGCCGCCGGAGCAAGGCGGCTGGATTTCGCAGGTCGCGGCGATCAAACATGTCAGCCTGCTCGACATCCGCTCGCTGACCAAATTCTGCGACGACATCAACGAAATGCATGGCGATACGCCCGCCTATCGCGGCATTCCCTACACGTTCATCGAACCGAATTTCGGCGCGAGTTTCTATTCGGAACAAGGCGACAATCCCGGCCCGCGCTACGTCGGCGGCTCTTCGCAACATCCGGAGGATAATTGCTACGGCGGTGAAGGACTGATCAAATTCGTCTACGAAAGCATCCGCAACTCGCCGCTCTGGGATACCAGCCTGCTGATCATCACCTATGACGAGCATGGCGGCTTTTTCGATTCGGTCGAGCCACCCTGTGCGGTCCCGCCCGGAGACCCGATCCCCTCGCACCAGCAGAAGCTCGCCCGCTACTGCTTCGATTTCGACAAGCTGGGCGTCCGCGTCCCCGCCGTCATCGTCTCGCCCTGGGTGCCGCGCGGCCATGTCGATCACACGCCCTATGATCACACCTCCGTGTTGGCGACACTCGAAGCCAAGCTAAGCCTCCCCCCACTCACCGCACGAGACGCCGCCGCCAACACGCTATGGGATCAACTCAGTGAACCTGCCCCGCGCACCGATTGCCCGACGACACTGCCCGATCCGGTATTGCCGCCGGTCAAGGAAAAGCCCGTATCCGCCACGCCGCCTGCGCTGGCACGCTCAGGCAACCACATCGGCTTCCTCCACGTCCTGCTCAAAGCCGAGCTCGAACTTGCAGAACGCGCCGAGGCCGACATCATCGCCGACTTCCGCCGCATAGCCACCCACGCCCACGCAACAGCCTACGTCGCGCGGATGCATGGATCGCTGGAGGGGAGGGCAGATTACATCTGAACACCACAAAAAGGCCGCGCTCCCTTGTGGAAACGCGGCCTCCCTATTTAGCACAACACAAAGTAAGGCTTAGGCCGCGTCGTCCTGTTCGGCGCTGGCTTCGGCCTGCGTCTCGAGGAACTCGTCGGCTGCCGCATCGGCTTCAGCCGCTTCGTCGGCGAACTGCTGGTCGATGACGTTGACGCCCTTGGCCTGCAATTCGGCTTCGTCAGGCGAACGCGCGACGTTGACCTCGACCGTCACCGCCACTTCGGGGTGCAAGTTGACGCGAACGTCGATCAGGCCGAGCGCCTTGATCGGGCGTTCGAGGATGACCATCGCCTTGGTGACAGCGGTGTGGCCGATGTCGTGCAATGCCTCGGTGATGTCACGGACGCTGACCGAGCCGTAAAGCTGGCCGGCATTCGATGCCTGACGGATCAGGATCACCTTAGCACCGTCGACGGTTTCGGCGACCTTGGTCGCTTCGTCACGGCGGGCGGCATTGTCGGCTTCGATCTTGGCACGATTGCCTTCGAACACTTTCAGGTTGGCAGCGTTGGAGCGCAGCGCCTTCTTGTTCGGCAGCAGGAAGTTACGGGCATAGCCGTCCTTGACGGTGACGACATCGCCGATGCCGCCCAACTTCTCGATACGTTCGAGCAGGATGATTTGCATGGGTCTGCTCCCTTACTTGACGATGAAGGGAAGCAAACCGATGTGGCGCGCGCGCTTGATCGCACGGGCCAGCTCGCGCTGCTTCTTGGTGGAGACGGCGGTTATGCGGCTCGGCATGATCTTGCCACGCTCGGACAGGAAACCCGATAGCAGCCGGACGTCCTTATAGTCGATGCGCGGTGCATCCTTCGTCGAAAAGGGGCAGGTCTTGCGGCGGCGGAAAAACGGACGTGCCATGCTTATTCTCCCCGTCCTTCGTCGCCATCACGGTCACGACGGCCACGGCCACCACGATCGCCCTTGCGCATCATAACCGACGGGCCTTCTTCATGCTCGTCGACGCGGATGGTCAGGTAGCGGATGATGTCTTCGTTGATCGAAGACTGGCGCTCCAGCTCGGCAACAGTGTCACCGGGGGCGTCCATGGCGAGGAGCACGAAATGCGCCTTGCGGTTCTTCTCGATCTTGTAGGCGAGTTGCTTGAGACCCCAGGTCTCGGTGCGGGCAACCTTGCCGCCATGGTCTTCCACGATCTTCGTCGCGGTCTCTGCCAGCACATCGACCTGTGCCTGACTGAGATCCTGACGCGCGAGGAAGACATGCTCATAAAGAGCCATCTTGCTTTTCCTTGCTTTGGCCGATCGCTGGCGCGGGCACCATGCCCGAACCCCTCCGGCTATCGTCTGGGTATTCCGATTGTCCATGCCAATGTCGGCGCGGAAGCGGGGCCTATACAGAGGAACGGCGGGAAATCAAGGGCCGCAAGGGGGGCCTTTCGGCGATCGGGCACCCAACCGACCCCGAGCCTAGTGCCGACGAGCGGTGCCAATCCCGCAGAGGAGCGAGCTCAGACTCGCAACGTGTTCCCTCATTCCGATATCTCAGTCCTCAATAGCTTTTGGGTAGGCCGAGCACCTTCTCGGCAATAAAGCTCATGATCAGCTGTTCGGTGATCGGTGCTAGTCGGGTTAGCGCGCTTTCGCGATAGAGCCGCTCGACATGATATTCCTTGGCGTAACCGAAGCCGCCATGCGTCGCCACCGCCTGCCAAGCCGCATCGTGGCAGGCGCGCGCGGCGAGGAATTTGGCGGCATTGGCTTCGGCCCCGCTGGGCAGGCCGCTATCGTAGAGCCGCGCTGCCTTTTCGACCATCAACCAGGCGCTTTCGAGATACATCCATTTTTCCGCCAGCGGATGTTGGATGCCCTGATTCTGGCCGATCGGCCGGTCGAACACGACGCGATCCTTGGCATATTGTGTGGCACGGCGCAGCGCATCGCGGCCGATGCCGATAGCCTCTGCGCCGATCAATATGCGTTCGGGGTTGAGGCTGTGGAGGATGTAGCCGAAGCCCTTGCCCTCCTCACCGATGCGATCCTCCTCGGGAACGAACAGCCCGTCGATGAAGATGGCGTTCGAATCCACCGCCTTGCGACCCATTTTCGGGATCAGATGAACGTCGATCTTGCTGCGGTCGAGATCGGTGTAGAAAATGGTAATTCCGTCTGTGGGCCGCGCGCAATCCTCATATTTGGTGGTGCGGGTCAGCAGCATGATCTTGTTGGCGACCTGCGCGGTGGAGGTCCACACCTTCTGTCCGTGGACGATATAGCCGCCGGGCACCTTCTCGGCGAAGGTCTTGATCCGCGTCGTATTCAGCCCAGCATCGGGTTCGGTGAAGCCGAAACAGCATTGATCCTCACCCGCGACCAGCCGGGGCACCCAGCGCGCCTTTTGCTCGTCGCTGCCTTTGACGACGATGGGATGCGGGCCGAACAGATTGATGTGGATGGTCGATGCCGCCGCAAAGCCGCCGCCGCACGCCGCGACCTCGTTCATCATCGTCATCGCCTCGGTAACGCCGAGACCCGATCCGCCATATTCCTCGGGCATGGTGATGCCCAGCCAGCCGCCATCGGCCATCGCCCGGTGGAAATCGCGCGGAAATTCGCCGCTATCGTCGCGGTCCAGCCAATAATCGTCGTCGAACGGCGCGCAGGCGGCGCGAACGCCCTCGCGAATCGCGGTGAGATCGACTTCGCTGGGCAAAGGGCGGGTCGCTGTCATCGGTTGCTCCGTCGGTCAGGCACCGGCCAGCGTGCGCTGCGTGACCTTGAAATGGGGGATGTCATATATTTTCCCGTCGATACCCAGCGTGCCCGCGCTCGCCTTACCGAATTTCTTCTCGCCGTCGCCGGGGACGAACAGCATCGAGCGCAGCCTCATGCCGGTGTCCGCATCATCAATGCGCCGCGCACCGTCCGGCAGACGATCTCGTCGCGCTGGTTGAGGCCGAGATGTTCGAACGTGACGATGCCCTGCGTCGGTCGCGATTTGCTGTCGCGCAGTTCGAGCACGGTGGACTTGGCCCGGATGGTATCACCGGCGAAGACCGGCTTGGGAAAAGTCGTGTCGGTCATGCCGAGATTGGCGATGGTCGTCCCCAGCGTCGTGTCTTGCACGCTCAGCCCAATGACCAGCCCCAACGTGAAGATCGAATTCATCAGCGGTTTGCCGAACTCGGTGCGTGACGCATATTCATGGTCGATATGGATCGCCGCCGGATTATAGGTTAGCGAACAGAACAGCATATTGTCCATGTCGGTCACCGTCCGGCGAATCTCATGCTCGAAAATCTGCCCTACGGTGAATTTTTCGAAATATAGTCCAGCCATGCTCTCTCTCTCTCTCCTAATTCAGGCGACCGAGGATCGAGCCGGCCGTACTGCTGTTGAACGGTGCGCTTCCCGGATCGTGGTTCCGGCCGAAATCGACCTGCGCCATCTGCCGTTCGCCCGCCCGTTCATTAAGCTGGGTATACAATTCATAGGCCATGCGCAGCCCCGACGCGCCGACCGGATGGCCGAAATATTTCAACCCGCCATCAGTCTGGCAGGGGATAGCACCCCCGCGGTCGTAGCGCCCGTCGAGAAGATCGAACGAGGCGCGGCCTTCGTCGGACAAGCCCAAGTCCTCAATCGTTACCAGTTCAGCCCGCTAGACTTTTGCCGCGGTTCGGGCAGACACAGGCCCCAACGACAGGACTGATCCTATCGTGCGGAGGCGGATCGGTGATCGAGGGGGAATTCGCGCGCGACCGGATGATTGCCGAGCTTTACGGCGATCTGCGGCTGGCTGCGGCGCGGATGTTGCGACGTGAGGCAGCGAGTTTGCGGATGCAGCCGACCGAACTGGCGAATGAGGCGGCGCTGCGACTGATGAAACTCGACCAGATGAGCTGGGTCGACAAGCAGCATTTCTTTGCCACCGGCGCGCGCGTACTGCGTCAGGCGATGCTCGACGAGATTCGCAAGAGCAGAAGCTCAAAGCGTCAGCCCGCGACGTTGCCGCATCCCGACAGCGGTGCGCTGATCGATATCGAGGCACTCGACGATGCGCTGGTCCGGCTCGAGGCTTCGTCTCCCGAACTGACCCAGATTGTCGAACTGCGTTTTTACGTCGGTCTGGGGATGGAGGAGATCGCCGCGATCACCGACCAGTCGGAATCGACGATAAAGCGCCGCTGGAAGACCGCCAGACTGTGGCTGGCCGATGCCCTTCAGGATGGATAGCGACGGTGATCAGCGGCTGCATAAGTGGGCCTGAGCCTGCCGGGCGACCGGCACATCCACTTGCTGATCGCGAGCGCCCAGTTCCCGACGGGCGATCATCCGCTCGAACAGCGCGACCGCGCGCCGCGCTTGTGCGCAGGCGTTGTCGCGGTGACCGGCAGCCGCGAGCGTTTCGGCATGATTGGGCAGGGCGACGGCGAGATCGCGCGAGCGCATGGGATCGTCGGGTGCCGCGACCAGCCGTGCGCTGCGCAAATCGATGCTGCGTTGCGACGACTCAACAGCCTCGTCGAACCGCCGCAGCGAGCGCAGGCGATTGGCTTCGTCGGCCAGCAAGATGAACAGCCATTTTTCTGCATTGGCATCGGGCCCGAAGGCAAGCGCGCGGTCGATGGCCCGTTTCCCCAGCCGGACTTCTGCCAGGGCGGGGCTGTCGGCCTCGAGCGTGCTGCCGATATTCCAGTGGCTTTCCGCCAGCGCGGCCAGCCAATAGGGCGTTTCCCGCCGGGCCGCCTGCTGCTGCGCCAGCGCCGCCGCCTCCCGATAGGGCCGCAGCGCGCCGTTCTCGTCACCGGCATAATAGGTGGCGTCACCGATGCGGTTGAGCAGCGCAAACTCCAGCCGCCGCGCTTCTTCCCGCGATGCTCGCGGAAGCGACAGCGCGCGCAACCGGGCAAGCGCGTTGGTGACGACGATCAGTGCTTGGCGCGGGCGGTTCGCACTCCAGATCAAATTGAAGCCACGGTTGCGTTCGGTCGCGATACTGCCGAGCTGCGCGTCGGCAAGACGGGGATTGCGCGCCAGCGCGACGGCGAACAGGCGGGCCGAGCGATCGATGCGTTCGACATCCTGCGCATCGTCCGCCGCCAGCGACCAGCGGTGCGCCTCTACCCAGCCCATTTCGCTCAGCACATCTGCGTCGTCCGGTCGCTCCACCATCAGTTGCGTGAGCAGAGCCGCCGCAGTGTCGAGCGAGGCCTGCGCGGCGGCGATATCGCCGAGGCTCGACACCCCTGACACGCCCTGCACCAGCGCCAGCCGCCGGTATCCGCGCGCACTGTCGAGCCGGAGATCGGCCGGGGCATCCGGTACCTGCCGCAACTGATCGAGATAGGTTCCGGCGGTCTCGGCCAGCCGCACCCTTGCCTCCACCGTTCCCGGGGAAGCCGCGAGCTGATCATAATGGTCGAACAGCAGATAGCGGACGAGCTGGCGCACCTCCAGAAAGCGCCGGTCAGCCTCCGCCCGCGCGGCCTCCGCGCGGGTGTAGAGCAATGTGCTGACCACCGTCGTCGCGCTGAGCAGCAGCATGATTGCGGTCGCCACCATCGCACCGGTGCGATGTCGTCGCAGAAATTTGCCACTGAGATAGCGCCATCCGGCGGACTGACGGGCGGAAACCGGCATATGGCTGCACATAGCGCGAATATCGCCGACTAGCAGTGCGACATCCTGATAGCGCTCCGCCGGATCGGTGGCCAAGGCCTTGGTCAGGATCGCGTCCAGGTCACCCGTTAGCTTGGCCGACGCGATGCGTGTCTGTGCAAGGCTGCTGGCCGGCCGCCCGGCTTCCGGCAGCTCGCCTGTCAGCATCTCGTGCAGCAGCACGCCCAGGCTGTAGACGTCGCCGACGATCGCCGGCTGACGCCCGTCGCTTCGTTCCGGAGCGGCGTAAGTGCGGGTCAGCGGATAGGGCTCGTCCTCTTCGTCGGAATCTAGGTCGACGATCAGCCGGGCGATGCCAAAATCGAGCAGCTTGACGACGTCATCGTCGCCCATGACGACATTCGATGGCTTGATGTCGGCATGGACGACGAGGTTGCGATGGGCATGGCCGACCGCCTCGCAAATCACCTCGAATGCGTCGAGCGTGGCGTCGAGACCGGCATTGCGTCTGGCCAGCGCCAGCGTGACGGGCTCGCCAGCCAGATAGTCCATCGCCAGCCACGGCCGCCCGTCCGCTTCGCCGCCATTGAGGATGCGGGCGATGCCGGGGTGGATCAGCCGCCCGAGGATGCGTCGTTCCTGATCGAAACGGGCGCGCGTGCGGGCATCGCTCAGGCTGCGACGGATCAGCTTGATCGCCACAATCTGCTGGAAAACGCCGTCGTCGCGCTCGCCCTTGACCACCGCCCCCATGCCGCCCTGACCGATCCGGCCGGTGATGCGATAGGGGCCGACGCGGTCTGGCAGGTCTTCGGGGACGAGCGGGCCGCCGGTAAAGCTTTCGGTCGGCATCAGGCGGAACCCGGTATCGTCGAGCGCCAGCAAACGGTCGACACGGCTGCGAAGCGCCGGCGCATCGACGCAGGCATGGTCGAGAAAGGCGGTCCGATCCGCGTCCGGATAGGCGAGTGCCTGTTCGACGATCTGCAATGCCCTAGTTTCGACATCCGCCATGCGATGCCCACCCCCCTCGCTATCGGCGTCAACGATATGACACTTGGCCGTGCACGCAAGGCTGGACGACCATGCCGGCAAGGCGCCCACTTAATCCAGGGCGAAATGGAGCGGGAAAACGGGCCTATCCCGAAAATGTTTTTGGACTTGCGGCCGCTGTCGAAGCAAACGCACCGCGTTGCCAACGCCAGCACCCTCGGCTCGATCGGGCAGTGTGGAGCCCAATCCTGACCCTCGGCTACCGGTCCCGCTTTCGCTGGCCGACAATGCGCCTTGTTTGCAATCGTCACGACCGCGTTGTGCCAATCCTAACGGTCTCGCCCGTGAACGAAAACGGGCATAGGCGGAACATGGTCTGACAGCCTCCGTCGCCCCCGGACGCATCATCTGCTCCCTCAATTTTTTTTCGTCGAATCTGACCCCTTTCCCCGCGCGCTCGCGCCTTACCGATCAAGACAATGAGAGAAGGGTCGCGCCTCGATCATTCGCTCCCGTGCCGCTGCATGTGGGGCCAGCTTAACGCAGGGAGCTTCGACATGGCGATCATCAACGGCACAATCGGCAACGACATCCTTCCGGGAACGGCATCGGATGACACGATCCATGACGGCAATGGCGGTAACGACACGATCAACGCCGATGCGGGCAATGACGATATCACCGTTACCGGCGGCAGCGACACGGTCAATGGCCAGAGCGGCATCGACCGGCTGATCGTCGATTATAGCGCTGTCCCGTTCGGCATTCAGACCAATGGGTTCAACGGAACTTTCGCCGCCGGGTATGGCGGCCAGTATACCGACTTCTCAGGCCGTACGGTCAACTTTACCGGCATCGAACATTTCACCCTCATTGGCAACGGCGGAAATGACAGCGTGACGACCGGTGATGGCAACGATGTCGCCAATCTGGGCGGGGGGAACGATGTCGCCAATCTTGGCCAGGGCACCAACAGCGGCGATGGCGGCGCGGGAACCGACGGCATCGGCTATGATCTGTCGGCGACCGGCGCCGCGATCGTCCACGATCTAAACACTGTCGCCGGGTCCGGTCCGGGCAATGCCTTGATTAATTTCGAATATTTCAGCGGCGTGACCGGTGGTTCGGGCAATGACATTTTCATCGGCACCGATACCAACAGTACCGATACGGTGAATGGTGGCGACGGTAATGACAGCATCACGGTACGCAATGGTGCCGATACGATCAGCGGTGGCACCGGCAGCGACCGGCTGACCGTGGATTACAGTTCCAGTGCAGCCGCCATCCAGACCAATGGCTTCAACGGCACTCTCGCAGCGGGCTATGGCGGACAGTACACCGATTTTTCGGGCCGCACCGTCAACTTCTCGGGTATCGAAAATTTCACCTTCGTCGGGAACGCGCAGGCCGACAGTGTGACTTCCGGCGACGGCGACGATATCGTCATGCTGGGGCAAGGCAATGACACCGCCAATCTCGGTGCCGGCATCAACAGTGGCGATGGCGGATTGGGGATCGACGGGATCGGCTACAACCAGTCGGCCCTGACCATCGGTCTCACCCATGATCTCACCACCGGCAGCCATAGTGGTGCGGGCGACGGTTTTACCGGTTTCGAATTTTTCAGCGGGGTTACCGGGGGATCGGGCAATGACATATTCATCACCACTGACAGCAACAGCACCGATACCGTCAACGGAGGCGTAGGCAATGACAGCATCACGGTGCGCAATGGTGCCGACACGATCAATGGCGGAACGGGGTTCGACCGGCTGATCGTCAATTACAGCAGCAGTGCCGCCAGTATCCAGACCAACGGGTTCAACGGCACGCTCGCGGCGGGCTATAGCGGTCAGTATACCGACTTTTCCGGCCGGACGGTCAATTTCTCGGGTATCGAGAATTTCACCTTCATTGGCAGCGCGTTCAACGAAGCTGTGGCGTCGGGCGATGGCGACGATGTCGTCATGCTCGGCGCGGGCAACGATGTCGCCAATCTCGGTGGCGGAATCAACGGCGGCGATGGCGGAACTGGAACCGACGGCATCGGCTATAATCTTTCGAGCGTGGCGTTCGATATTGTCCATGATCTGACCGCTGTCGGAGTGTCCGGCCCGGGCGACGGATTCGTCAATTTCGAATATTTCAGTAATCTCACCGGTGGTTCGGGCAACGACATATTTGTCGGCACCGACAGCAACAGTGCCGACACCGTCAATGGCGGCGCGGGCAACGACAGCATCACTGTCCGCAACGGCGTAGACTCCGTTGCCGGCGCTGGCGGGACCGACCGGCTGATCGTCGATTACAGCGGTAGCAGCGCGGCATTGCTGTCAAATGGCTTAAGCGGCTCGCTGGCCGCAGGGTATAGCGGTCAATTTACCGACTTTTCGGGCCGAACCGTCAGCTTCACCACCATCGAGAACTTCACTCTGATTGGCAACGCGCAAGGCGACAACGCCACCACCGGCGACGGCACCGACATTCTCATCGGCAACGGCGGCAACGACACGCTGAATGCTGGCGGCGGCGATGACCGGCTGACCGGTGGCCTCGGCAATGACACCCTCAATGGCGGCGCGGGTATCGATACGGCGGTCTATGCCGCAGCGGCGGCGGGCGTAACCGTCAATCTGACCAGCGGTACCGCCAGCGGCGGCGATGGCAGCGATACGCTGAGTGGTGTCGAGAATATCGAGGGATCGGCCTTTGCCGACACGTTGACCGGCAGCACCGCCAACAATCTGCTTGACGGCGGCGCGGGCGACGATGTGATGGCGGGTGGGGCAGGCGACGATATCTATGTCGCCGACAGCATCGGCGACACCGTCGCCGAGGGCGCGGCCAGCGGCACCGACACGATCCGTGCCGCTTTCACCATCGCGGCGCTCGACGTCGATCTCGAGAATATCGAGCTGACCGGGACGGGCAATTTCGACGGCATCGGCAACGCCTCGAACAATGTCATAACGGGCAATATCGGCAACAACCGGCTCGACGGCGGCGCTGGTAACGATGTGCTGACGGGCGGTGCGGGCGATGACGTCTATGGCGTCGATAGTTTGGGCGA
>JAYSZB010000008.1:0-49079 GCA_043727035.1 Sphingomonas sp.
CATAACAGACCGCGGGGAGGATCAGCGACATCGCGAGGCTGCCCGTGGCGTCGGCGATCACCCCGGTCAGGAGCGGGATCACCGCGCCGCCGAAGATCGCGACGTTGATGATGCCCGATCCGTCCGCGGCACGTGAACCGAGCTTTTCGCAGGCGAGCGCGAAGATGGTCGGAAACATGATCGAGTTCATCAGGCCGATGGCGAGCAGGCTGTAGCCAGACAGCGCGCCGGTCGTATTGGTCGAAATCAGCACCAGCGCGATGACCGCCACCGCGTTGAAAGCTAGCACATAGCCGGGACTGACGACGCGCAATACCGCCGATCCGATGAAACGGCCGACCATTGCGCCGCCCCAGTAATAGACGATCATCTCTCCCGCCGATTGCTGGGAAAGGCCCATAACACCAGGCTGCATCAGATAGTTGACGATCAGCGAGCCAATGGCGACTTCCGCTCCGACATAGAGGAAGATGCACAACGCGCCGAACGAGAAGCGCGGGCGGTTCAAAAGGGTGAACCCGCCGAACATCGATCCGGCATCATGTTGCTCGTCCTTCAGCGCGTTGCGGAACAGCCACACCACACCGGCCACTACCGCTAGCGCTGCGGCGAGGCCGAGGTACGTGTTGACGATGGTGCGCGTCTCCGCAGTGCGATAGGCATCGAGCGCTGCACCGGTCAGGTCAGCCGCGCTGACATTAGCGAGGCTGCCGAGGATCAGCGCGGTGCCGACCACCGGAAAGATCGTCGTCCCGAGCGAGTTGAACGCTTGCGCAAAGGTGAGGCGGCTCGAAACCGTGGCGTTCGGACCGAGCAGGCTGATGAGCGGGTTGGACACGACCTGTACGATGACCACGCCGCTAGCGAGGACGAACAGCGAAAGCAGAAACACACCGTAAATAGCTGTCTGCGATGCGGGAATGAATAGCAGGCAGCCCCCCATCATCGTCAGCAGTCCGGCAACCGCCGAACGCATATAGCCCAGTTTCTTGACCAGCGCGGCCCCGGGCAGTCCGATGACGAAATAGGCAGCGAAGAAAGCCGAATTGACCAGCATCGCCTCGAAATAATTCAGCGTGAACAGCTCTTTCAGCTTGGGGATGATCACGTCATTGAGGCTGGTGATGCCGCCGAAAATGAAGAACAGGGCAAAAACGAAGATCTGCAATCCGGGGGCGTTGATGCCCTCGCCGGTGGTCGGCTGTGCTACGCCTGCGGGTGCGGCCATCTACTCTCTCCCTTTGAGCGCCCATCCCGTCGTTGCGGAAGAGACTCAGTGTTTGTGAACGTTCACAGGCTCAATTTCAACAGTGCATCGGCATGATCGCCGAAGTTGCGGGCGCACCGCGCGATAAAATCGTCGATGCGGCCCAAATCGGCGAGTGGTAGTCCCGCTTCGGGAGGGCGCAGCTTGGCGTCGTCGGGGAAAGTGCCGTAGCCCGCCAGCAGACAATGCCAGCTCAGCGACGCATAATAACCGCCGATACCGCGATTGGCGATTTCCGCCTCGAGATCAGCGCCGGTGAACCAGGCGGTCATCACGGCCTTGAGATTATCAGACAGCGCCTGCACCCCCGCCGCATCGCGCCAATAGGCGGAGTCGGTGCGGCGATTCACGCGGTAGTGGCAGACGATATAGTCGCGGATACCTTCGTAGCGGGCGTTAAGCGCGGCGTTGAAGGCGGTCCTTGCGTCCTCGGTGCCTGCGTCGTGCGCGGCGAGGAAGCTTTCGACGGTGGCCTGGACGATGTGCAGTGCGGTGGCTTCGAGCGGTTCGATGAAGCCTTGGCTGAGCCCGACGGCGAGGCAGTTGCCGACAAGAGAGTTGGCGACGCGACCGACCTTCATTGTCAGATGGCGGGCTTCTACCTCTGGGCCGACCCCGATGTGTGCGCGCAATTCGGCTTCGGCGGCTTCGGGCGTCAGGTAGCTGGAGGAATAGACATAGCCATTGCCGTAGCGGCCGGTAAGCGGGATTTTCCATGCCCAGCCTGCGGACAGCGCGGTCGCCTGCGTCTCGCACGACAGTGTTTCACCCTCGCGCGGGGTCGGCATGGCAACGGCGCGGTCGTTGAACAGATTGTCGGCGAAGGACAGAAATGGTTCACCCAGCGCCTGCTGGATGAGAATGGCGCGGAAGCCGCTGGCATCGACGAACAGGTCGGCGGCCATTGCCTCGCCATTGGTGCAGTGGATCGCGGCGATGCGGCTACCTTCGCCCATCTCGACGCGCTCTATGGTACGTTCGAGATGGGTGACGCCGAGCTTCTCGGTGGCATGTTTGCGCAGGAACTGGCCGACCAGCACCGCGTCGAAATGATAGCCATAGCCGATAGCGAAGGGGAAATTCTCCGCCGGGATTGGGCACAGCCGCTGGCGGGCGATGGTTTCGGAAAGGAAGAAGCGGTCGGGGTGCGCGGGGACATCGCGGCCGGTGCGGCGGGCGCGGGTGTGGAGCTGGAACTGGCCTTGCGTGTGAACGTCAAGCTCTGTGGGGAAGGGATGGAAATAGCTTTCGTGGCCTTCGCGGTCGGACCAGCCATGGAAGCGGATACCGCTTTTGTAGGTGGCGTTGCACGCGGGCATCCATTCCGCCTCGGCGATGCCGAGGCGGTCGAAGAAGGCCTTGAGCTGCGGGGTCGAGCCCTCGCCGACGCCGATGATGCCGATGTCTGGGGACTCGACGACCGTGATCTCGGCGCGGCCTTGCCAATGGTGCGCCATCAGACATGCCGCCATCCACCCGGCGGTGCCGCCGCCGACGATGAGGATGGAGAGGGGGGCGGTCATGCACGTCCTCCCCCAACGGGGGAGGGGGACCATCTGCGGGATGGTGGAGGGGCAGGTGCTTGCCACGAGGCCGGTGACAAGCTCCAGCCCCTCCACCACTGCGTGGTCCCCCTCCCCGTGCCGGGGAGGAACTTGCTCATCGCCGCACCGGCGTTAGCCGGATCGCAGTGCCGCCGCCGGGGGCCATCCGGAAGGCGAGGCGGTCGGCGCTGGTCACCACTTGCTCCTCGATGACGATCTGGCTGCGCGTGTCGGTGCGATAGTCGGCGTCGGAGCCGTCCTTGTAAATGGTCGCGGTATAACGCTCGCCCGGCGTCAGGAAGTCCAACGCCACGTCGAAATCGCGCGCCTCGCCATTGGTGATGCCGCCGACATACCAGTCGGCGCTGTCGCGGTCCTTGCGGCGGAACAGTGCATAATCGCCGACCGCGCCGTCGATCAGGCGGCTGTCCTCCCAGTTGGTCGGCACAGCAGCGATGAAGGCAAGCTCGCGCGGGAAGCGGGCGAGATTTTCGATGCGGTCCGCCGCCATCTGGATCGGCGAATAGAGCGACAGATAGAGCGCCAGCTGGCGGGCGAGGGTGGAGGCCATCGGTCGTCCGCCGCGCCCCTCCAAGCTGAGCACGCCGGGGGTGTAGTCCATCGGTCCCGAGAGCATCCGCGTGTAGATCAAAGTCGGCTCATGATCGATGCCGTTCCCCGGCTCGCCCCATGCATTATATTCCATCCCGCGCGCGGCTTCGCGGCTGACCCAGTTGGGGTAGGTGCGCCTAAGGCCGGTGTCCTTGATCGGCTCGTGCGGATTGACCGCGATGTGGTTGCGCGCCGCAGCTTCGACGACGCGCAGATGGTGGCGCGATGCGACTTGACCGTCGTGCCACTCCATCCGCAGGCTGCCGTCGTCCGTGGTCCCGGCAACGATGCCGCCCGCATCGGCGACATAGCCCGTCTTGACGCTGTCGATGCCCAGCCGCCCGTAGAGCGCCATCGCGTCTTCGAGCTGCGCTTCATAGGTGGCGATGTTGCCGCCGGTTTCATGATGACCGATCAGCCGCACGCCGCGCTGGCGGGCATAGGCGGCGAGCCCCTCGATATCGAAATCGGGCGTCGCCTGCGTGAAGCTGAACTCGTCCCCGGTACCAAACCAGTTGCCGTCCCAGCCAAGGTTCCATCCTTCGACCAGCACGCCGCGAAAACCGTGCTGGGCGGCGAAATCGATGTAGCGGCGGGTATGCTCGGTGGTCGCACCGTGCCGCGGCCCCTGCGCCCAGGTCCAGTTGTCGAGGTGCATGTCCCACCAGATGCCGATATATTTATACGGCACCACCCAGGTGACATCGCCGAGCCGGTTGGGCTCGTTGAGATTGAGTTCTAGGTCGCTTTCGACCAGCCCCGCAGCATTTCCGCTGATGCGGATCGTTCGCCACGGCGTAGTGAAGGGAGCCATGCGGACAACGCGCGCGCCACTACCCGAGGGCGATAGCGTCGCCTTGAACCGCTGGCCCTCGACCCGGCGGAACCACATGGCGGAGTAATCGACCAGCGCGGCTTCGTGGAAGGCGAGATGCGTGCCGTCGGCGAGGCGCATGGTGATCGGCGTGTGCGCAGTGGCGACAGCGTCGATGGCGGTGCGCTGGTAGGTCTGTTCGTAGCGGTTCCAGTCGCCACCGGTGATCCACCATGCGGTGCCTGCTGGGGCGATGCTGAATTCGGTCAGCTCGTCCTGGATGCGCGTTTCGCCCCAGCCTTCCCCGAATTCGTAGCGAAAGCCGATGCCGTCGTCGAAGATGCGGTAGCGGATGGTCAGGCTGCGGTCGCCGTCCTGGCTCTGGCGGTAGGTGACGGCGAGTTCATTGTGATGATCGCGGACAAAGCGGCGTTCGCCCCATGGCAGTTCCCAGCGGCTGTCGGCGGTGGTGCGGGTGTGGCTTTCGATCGTCACGGCGCGATCGAAGGGGAGGGCGTTGGTGAAGATGAAGCCGAGACGGCTCTCGGCGATCAGCGGCCGGCCGTCGCGGGTGACACTGTATACCATGCGGCCTTCGCCAGTGGTCTGGGTGGTCAGGACGATGCTGCCGTCGGGGGAGGCGATGGTGAGGGGAGTCGGCTGCTGCGCGGCGGCGGGGAGGGTGAAGAGGAGGGCGAGCAAGGCCAGCAGGAGACGGGTCATGACAGTCGCTCCGCGATGATGGCGCTAAAGGGGGGCAGCGCGCCAAGGCTGGCTTCGCTGGTGGCTTCGAGTACTGACCAGCGGCCCTTTGGTGTCGTCCACAGTAAGGGCGCGGCACCCATATTGACCGCGCAGACGACGGTCTGAGCGGGATCGGTACGAGTGAAGACCAGCAGATCGTCGTCGGTTTCGAGAAAATCGATGCTACCCCAGCTCAGCGCCGGGCTCGCTTTGCGCAGGGCGATGAAACGGCGGGTGGTCTCCAGCATCGATGCCGGGTCGCCATCCTGTCGCGCCACCGCGAGCGGGCCATGGTCCTCTCCGACCGGCAGCCAGGGTTGGCCATGGCTGAAGCCGCCGTTGGGCGCATTGTCGCTCCACACCATCGGCGTGCGGGTACCGTCGCGCGACAGGGTCAGCGGCCAGTTGGCGATGGCTTCCGGGTCTTGCAGCCGGTCGAAGGGAATATCGACCTGGGTCAGCCCCAGTTCCTCGCCCTGCCAGACGATGATATTGCCGCGCAGCGCGCAGAACAGCAGCATCGTCATGCGGGCGTAGGCGGTTTCGTTCCCCACCGGAGCCCAGCGGCTGATCCAGCGTGGCGCGTCATGGTTGGAGAAGGCCCAGCTCGGCCAGCCGGTGCCGCGGGTGTCGGGCCATTGATCGCTGGCGCGTTTGACCAGCGCCGGGGTCAGCGCGTCGGCGTAGAGGAAATCGAAGCCGTAGGCGGAGGAGAAATGATCCTCGCCTTTGGTGAAGGCCTTCATCTCGCTCTCGGCATCTTCTCCGCCGACTTCGGCAACGGTGAAAATCGCGCCATAGCGGTCCATTTCGCTGCGCAGCGTGCGGATGAAGGCGGGGATATCGCGGTGGCTCTGGTTGTGCAGCTTTTGCTGGAAATCGAACGAGCGGGTGCGCGGTTTGCCGGTCTCGGGGGCGGGCGGGTTGTCGGTCAACGCGGGGTTATGCATCATGAAGTTGATCGCATCGACGCGGAAGCCATCGACACCGCGATCGAGCCAGAACGTCGCGACGCCGATCAACGCCGCCTGCACGTCGGGGTTGTGCCCGTTGAGTTGCGGCTGCTCCTTCAGGAAATTATGCATGTAGTACTGGCCGCGCCGTGCGTCCCATGTCCATGCCGGGCCACCGAACACCGACTGCCAATTGCTGGGGGGAGATCCATCGGGCTTGGCATCGGCCCAGACATACCAGTCGGCATGGCCTCCAGTGCGGCTGGTGCGACTTTCCATGAACCAGGGGTGCAGGTCTGACGTATGCGCATAGACCTGATCGATCAGCACGCGCAGGCCGAGCCCATGGGCGCGCGAGACCAGTGCGTCGAAATCCGCCAACGTGCCGAAGATCGGATCGACATCGCAATAATCCGCCACATCATACCCGAAATCGCGCATCGGGCTGGTGAAGAAAGGCGAGAGCCAGACGGCATCGACGCCCAGCGACGCAATATAGTCGAGCCTCGCGGTAATGCCGGGCAGATCGCCGATGCCATCGTCGTTGGAATCGGCAAAGCTGCGCGGATAGACCTGATAGATGGTCGCGCCCTTCCACCATGGGTGGGCGGTGGTGGCTTCGGCACGCAAGGCAGGTTGCAACAGGCTCATCATTCCCCCTGTGCGGCGCAGATCATATAGCCGAAGGCGGGGAGTGCCACGGCGAGACTGCCGGGAACACGATGCGTGGCGGGGCAGGGGCCGGTCAAGGCGGTAAAGCGCGTCGAGGCTCGATCGATCACCATATTTTGCGAAATGGTGGCATCGGATGTGTTGAATACCGCCACAATTTCCCGCCCTGTATCGGGATCGAAGCGGGAAAAGGCGACGAGGCCGGGCTCGCGGCCATAATGGCGGGTGACCTGTCGTCCGCGACGGAGTGCGGGGTGCGCGGTGCGGATTGCGGCAAGCTCGGCAATCTGGCGGTAGAGCGGGTGGGCGGTGTCGAAATTGCTCTGCGCGGTGGTGGCGTCGGTGCCGACCAGATCATTGTCGTTGTAGCTGTCGACCTGGCTTGGGAACATATTCTCGCGCGCCGCCTGATCGTTGCCGTCGCCGATGAAGCCCTGTTCGTCGCCATAATAGATAGTCGGTGCACCGCGCAGCGCGAACATGATGGCGTTGGACAGCTTGATCCGCGCTAACATCTCGGCATCGTCGGCTTGCGGGTTGGCCTGTCGCACGAAGGTGGCGAAACGGCCCATGTCGTGATTGCCGGTAAAGGTCGGCAGCGTCCGCGCCATCGCCTCGCCGCCCTCATAGAGCGCGTCTCCGGCAAACAGCCGGTCGAACAGCGCGGGGCCTTCATTGTTCGCCACCGTCGCACGGACGGTGGCCTGAAAGGCGAAGTCGAGCACGGCGGGATAGCGGTCGACGCGGGTGAAGCGGGCGATGCTGCCGGGGTCGGCATCCTCGATGGCGACCTCACCGAAGATGGTGAAATTGGGGATGCCTGCCGCGCGTGCCCGTTCGAGCATCGCCGGATTGAACGCTTGCCAGAATTCGGGGAGGACATGGCGCGCAGTGTCGATGCGGAAACCGTCGATGCCGAAGCGGTCGATCCAGCTGCCGAAGATGTCGATCATGCCGTCGATGACGCGCTGGTCGCCGGTGGCAAGATCGTCGAGGCCGACGAAATCGCCCATCACACTGTCCTCGCCGAAGAAGGTCGTGTTGCCGCGATTGTGGTAATATTGCGGGTCGTTGAGCCATGCCGGGCGCTTGATGTCGCGTTCCGCTGCCGGGACGACGGGCGTGTAGGCCTGATCGGGATAGTCGGCGATGCTGCGATAGGGAAAATTCTGCGCCGCTCCCTCGGTATAGGTGATGACGTCCGCGGTGTGGTTGGCGATGATGTCCATATAGACCTTCATGCCGCGTGCGTGTGCCGCGTCGACGAAGGCGCGGAATTCGGCTTCGGTGCCGAAATGCGGATCGACGGTGGTGAAATCGGTCACCCAATAGCCGTGGTAGCCCGCGCTTTCCTCGCCTGCGCCGCCCTGCACCGGCTTGTTCTTGAATATCGGGGTGAACCAGATGGCGGTAACGCCGAGGCCCTGGATATAGTCAAGCCGCCGGGTCAGTCCGGCGAGATCGCCACCGTGGAAGAAGCCTTTGTGGGTCGGGTCGAAGCCGTGCTGCAAGCGTCCGCCTGGGAAGCCGCCGGTGTCGTTGCCCGGATCGCCATTCTCGAAGCGGTCGGGCATGACGAAATAGATGATTTCGTCTTCAGCGGGGCGGGTGCGGACCTGATCGATGGGAACCGATGCGGCGGGAGCGGGCGCGGCTATTTGCGCCGTGGCGCAGGCGGGGAGCGCCAGCGATGCTGCGGCGACAAGCAGGGCGATACGGGGGATCATGCTGAAGCTCCAGTAAGAGATTGGCCTGCGGGGCAATGGCTGGCGATGTAATCGGCGTGGTCCGGCATCGCCGCCGCCGACGCGGCAACCGAGCGACGGGTAGTGTCGAGGAAAGTAGTGAGGTCAGCAGGAGAAAGCTGGTCGGCGAGCGGATGGTGCGCAGTCGGCATGATGCCCTGACCGATCAGCACCTGTTGCCATGCGGTTTCGGTGAACAGTTCGCCGTTTTCCTGCACGATGCGGCCCGCCTCGCGCCACAATGCGATACGTTCAGCGAGACTTTCGGGGAGCGGCGTTTCGCGGCGTTCGCGCCAGAACGGCTCGTCGCGGCCATTGGCCCAGTAATGGAGGATGATGAAGTCACGGATCAGTTCGATCTCGCGTTGCGCATCGGCGTTGAACGCGGCGCGTTCACGCTCGCCGGGGTGGGCAGTCGGCAGGCGTTGCAGCAGACGTTCGATGCCGGTCTGGATCATGTGAATGCTGGTCGATTCGAGCGGCTCGAGAAAGCCCGACGACAGACCGATGGCGATAACATTGTGCGCCCATACCGCCTTGCGGCGACCGGCGGTGAAGCGCAGCGGGCGTGGGTCGGCGAGCGCTTCACCGGGCAAATTGGCGAGCAGGGTCGCGGCTGCCTCGTCATCGGAAATATGCGCGCTCGAATAGACATGGCCGTTGCCGGTGCGGTGTTGCAGCGGGATTTGCCACTGCCAGCCCGCCGACCGTGCGATGGCGCGGGTGTAGGGGCGGTGCGCGCCCTTGTTGGTCGACGGAACTGCAAGCGCGCGGTCGCAGGGGAGCCATTCGGACCAGTCTTCGTAGCCCGCGCCGAGTTCGCGTTCGATCAGCAGGCCGATGAATCCCGAGCAGTCGATGAACAGGTCGCCGGCAAGGCGGCGGCCGTCTTCAAGCGCGACGGCTGCGATGTCGCCGGAGAGCGGATCGCGCTCGGCGGATGTGATGCGGCCCTCGAAGCGGATGACGCCTTTGGCCTCGGCATGTTGGCGGAGATAAGCGGCGTAGAGCGAGGCATCGAAGTGGAAGGCGTAGCTGTGCGATCCGGCGGGTGCTGGCCTGGCGGGATCGGGGCGGGCGAAGCGATTGGCGTAGGCAGCCTGGGCACCGACCGCGAAGCGATCGAGCGAATCCTCCTGCGCCAGCCCCTGCTGCTGCGCGGCGAGCCAGTAGTGATAGAAGGGCAGCAGGCCGAGGCTGCGTCCGATTTGGCCGAAGGCGTGGCTGTAGCGATGGTCGGGGGCGCGCCAGCCTTCGAAGGCAATACCGAGTTTGAAGCTGCCTTGGGTTGCGGCAACGAAGTCATTCTCGTCGATACCCAGCGCGGCATTGAAATGGTGAATTTGCGGGATCGTCGCCTCACCGACGCCGACCGTGCCGATCGCGTCCGATTCGACCAGCTTGATCGTCCAGCCATGCTGGAGAAAGCGGGCGAGTGCTGCCGCAGTCATCCATCCGGCGGTGCCGCCGCCGACAATGGTGATGGTGCGGGGCTGGGATTCAGTCATCGTTCGTTCCGAGACGCTTTGCATCAAATTGCAACGTCCGGCCCTAAACCGCAGCCCTGAGCCTGTCGAAGGGCGTTTTGCAGTGCCGCGACACGCCCTTCGACAGGCTCAGGGCTGCGGAAGATAATCATGGTCGGAAAAAGAATCGCCCCTGTCAGCGGGATAGTGCTGACAGGGGCGAGCCCGCGACCCGGATCAGAACCGGTATGTGAAGCCGGCCTGAAAGCGGCGACCGTAGATCTGGTAGTCGATGACCTGCAACGGCGTCGCCGTGTTGGCGACCGCAGCGAAGCGCTCGTCAGTCAGATTCTGGCCCTGCAGATAGAGCGACAGACCTTCAAGGGCGCTGCCTTCCTGGAAATCATAGCCGATCTGCGCATCGATAATCGTCTCGCCGAGTGCTTGGCGGCGGGTCGGAGAACCGCCGAATCCGGTGAAATCGCCAAGGAAGGTCGAACGATAGCGCCCGCTGACACGGGCATTGAAGCCCCATTTCTCGAAATAGGCGGTGCCGTTGACCACCCATTTGGAGTAGCCGGGAATTTGCCCTGGATTGCCGTTTTGATCGATTATCTCGGTTTCGGTGTAGCTCGCACCGCCGGTGATGCCAAAACCGTCGAGCGCGCCGACCAAATTGCCAAGCGGCAATGTGACGGCCAGTTCGGCACCGTATAGCTCACCGTCGTTGGTATTGATCGGCGCATCGATCGTGCCGATCGTTGGTAGATTGGGGAAGGCGGCAGCATTGGTCGGGCGCGGCAGGCTCGAATAATCGAACAGGAAACGGCCCGGAAAGACGTAGCTCTTGATGTCCTTGTAGAACAGCTGGAGCGCGACCACCCCTCCACGACCGAAATATTGTTCGATATTGAGATCGACTGCGTTGGCGCGATATGGCCGCAGGAACGGGTTGCCGCCGCCACCGCGAATGATGCCGTTCGGCACGGAGGTGTCGATGCCGTAACCGATCGAAATGCGGGTATCGTCGAGGCGCTGGCGCATGATTTCGCGAGCCGCCGCAAAGCGGATCACCGTATCGCTTTCAAACCGTAGCGACAGGTTCAGGCTTGGCAGCACATCCCAGTAATTGTCGCCGAGCGACAGCCGCTGCGGTCCACCGGGTGCATTGACGAAGCCGCTCGATTCCTGCTCGGCGTTGATGGCTTGCACGCCAATATTGCCGGTGAGCGCACCGAAGTCGAACTCCTGCTCGATATTCGCCTGAAAATAGGCAGTGAGCAGATCTTCGGTAACTGTGTAGCCCTTGCTGAGCACATCGAAGGCGGCGTTGGGGCCGGTCGCGACGCGCGGTTCGAGCACCAGCACGCCATTGGCGATCAGTGTGCGCGGATCATAGCTGACCACCGGTCCGAGACCGAGGTAAGCGAGATTGGTCGATTCGAGGAGGAACTGCGACGGGATCGCTGCGGTGGTCGCGGTGCCGGGCAGGCGGACGAAGGCTTCATCCGGAGTCAGCGTTTTCGAGCGCGAGGTGTAATTGAGGCCGAACTGAAGCGAGCGCAGGAAACCGTTTTCGAATTCGCGCTCGACCTCCGTGCGGAACTGCCACAGCTCGTCCTCGATGATGCGGTTGTTGGAATAGCCCGCCTGCGGCACGGCGCCACCGCCCCAGCCGAGCGGATCGGTAAGGAAGATGCGCGCCGGGTCGGCATAGTTGAGGTTGGGCGAGAAAACGGTACCGGTCGGCCCCGAAACGAAGCCGATCGTCGCCGATGCGCCATTGCCGGTGTCGTCGCCGTTAAAGCCGGTGCCCGAATAACTTTCGAGACTGAGCTCATTCCGATCGGTCCGCGAATAGCCGATGTCGCCCATCATGTTCCAGCCGCTGTCGCCTTCATATTCGACATTGAGGCCGAAGCTGTAGAGATCGGCCTGACGCTGGAAAACGTCGTTGCGGATGACGCCACGGACATTGTTGAAAGTGCCCGCGACGACTTGCCCGTCCTGCACTGTTTGGCCGGCCGGATTAATGGTCGTGCCAAAGGCAGTGAAACCGAGCGGCAGTTCGATGCCGCGCTTCGACTGGTCATCATCGAAATTGGAATAGAAGCCGTCGAGCGTGACCATCACCTCGTTGGCAGGCTCCCACTGCAGGGTGCCGTTGATGCCAAGGCGCTTGAGCTGGGTCGAGGTGACGAACGATTTCGAGCCGCCGATGATCGCATTGCCGCCGGTGCTACCATAGCCCCAGGCGTTGAATTCCTGCACCTGATAGGGCTCGTCGACATATGATGCAGCGAGCGCGATGCCCAGCGTGTCGTCGGCGAACTGATCGACGAAGGTGGCGTTGAAGCGGTAACCGATGTCCTCCGAGCCGGCGTTGAGCGCGCCGAGATCGGCATAGTTGATGCGTGCGCCGATGGCGAGGGCGCGCTCATTCTGCTCAAGCGGGCGGATGGTGCGGATGTCGATGGTGCCGACCAGGCCCTGACCGACGAGGCTGGCGGTCGGTGATTTGAAGACATCGACGCGGCTGACGATTTCGCTCGGATACTGGTCGAGCTCGACCGAGCGGTTGTCGCTGGTAGTGGTCTGTTCGCGCCCATTGAGCAGCGTTTGCGAGAAGTCGGGGCCGAAACCGCGAATGGCGATGACGTTGGCGCGGCCATTGGTGCGCTGCGAGGTCAGGCCGGGGAGGCGGGCGATGGCTTCGCCGATCGAGGCGTCGGGCAGGCGGCCGATGTCTTCGGCGGAGACCGACTCGACGATTTGCTCGGCAGAGCGCTTCACGTTGACGGCGGTTTCGAGGCTGGCGGCAAAGCCGGTGACGACGATATCATCGCAGATAGTTGCCTCGTCAGCGTCGTTGCACGGATCAGCAGCGGTGTCCTGCGCATAGGCTGGCGCGGCGAACAGCGATGCGGTGGCCAGCGCGGCGATGCTGGCGGTGCGCGACAGGCGCGAAGTTCCAATGGACTTTGTCATGCTCTCTCCCCTTGACCCTCCATCCGTCGCGTGTGCGCGATCTCCCCGTACTGGCGACGGCGGGCTTCTGCAGCGTCCAATGCGGCGCTTGCCCTTCCAAGGGAAGCTTGGCACATACGTATTCAACGGGAGAAGCGCCCCTGAGAGGCGGGTAACAAGTGACAGCGAAGGCCACATCCTTCGACATCGCCCAGCTTGCGGGGGTGTCCCAACCGACTGTTTCAAGGGCACTGCGCGGCAGCCCGACGGTCAGCGAACCGACGCGTCTGCGTATCGAGGAGATCGCCCGGCGGCTCAACTACAAGGTCGACAAGAATGCGTCGAACCTGCGCAGCCAGCACAGCAACACGCTCGCGCTGTTATTGTTCGAGGATCCCACGCCCGACGCGAGTATGATCAACCCGTTTTTCCTGTCGATGCTCGGGTCGATCACGCGCAGTTGCGCGATGCGCGGCTATGACCTGCTGGTCTCGTTCCAGCAGCTCTCGTCCGACTGGCACACCGACTATGAGGACAGCCGCAAGGCCGATGGCATCATCCTCCTCGGCTACGGCGATTATCGCGATTATGCGCAGCGGCTCGACCAGCTGGCAAAGCAAGGCACCCATTTCGTCCGCTGGGGCGCAGTACAGCCGGGGCAGCAGGAGGTCGTCGTCGGCTGCGACAATGTCGAGGGCGGGCGTGCGGTGACGCAGCATCTGATTGATCGCGGTCGGCGGCGCATCGCCTTCGTCGGGCAGGCAGGCAAGGGCAGCCCCGAATTTCTCGACCGCTATCGCGGCCACAAAACGGCATTGAAAGACGCGGGACTGGAGGTGCTGTCCGGCCGCCATGTCGATGCGATCAGCACCGAGGAATCGGGGCATGATGCCGCCGTTCGCCTGATCCGTCGCGCGATTCCCTTCGACGCCATCGTCTGTGCCAGCGACCTGATGGCAATCGGCGCGATCCGTGCGCTGGTCGAGGCGGGGTTGCGGGTCCCGCGGGATGTCGCGGTGACCGGGTTCGATGACATATTGGCGGCGCGCTTCGTCAACCCGCCGCTGACCACGGTGGCGCAGGACGCCGTCGCAGCAGGCGAACGGCTGGTGGATACGCTGCTGCGGCTGGTGCGGGCGGAGAACACGGCGAGCGTGGTACTGCCGGCCAATGTCGTGGTGCGGGCGTCGAGCGGGTGAAGGCAAACTCCCCGCCCATCTATGATGGGGGGGTGGCGAGCGAAGCGAGACTGGGGGGTATGTCGTGTCAGGCCAACGCCGCTATCGCCATGAACTCACTTTGCCCGAAATCCTGATCTGGCAAAGATTGAAGAAATCTCCGCAAGGGATAGCTTTTCGCAAACAGCATTCCATCGGGCCGTATCGCCTGGATTTCTATTGCGCGGCGGCGAAGACGGCGTTCGAAATCGACGGAATTGGGAACGATATGGGTGATAATCCACAGCGCGATCAGGCGCGCGATGCGTGGGTGATGGGCCAAGCTATTGTTACGGTGCGTATTCCCGCGCGCGATGTGCTTATCGACGCCGATGGTGCGGCGCGGTCGATTGTCGATTATTGCGCGGCACAAATCCGCAAGCGTTGACCCCCCCGACCCCTTCGGGGCCACCCCCCATTGCTTTGCAACGGGTGGGAGTTACTCCCCCACCAGCACCCTGTGCCCCCACGCCGGGATCGTCAGCCGCGTCTCCGCTGCCAGCGTCACCCCGCTGCCATCGCGGTAATCGCGATACGCTCCCACGAACGGCCCATCGCTGAACCCGACTTCCCGCGCC
This sequence comes from Sphingomonas sp., assembly GCA_043727035.1. Classification (GTDB taxonomy): domain Bacteria; phylum Pseudomonadota; class Alphaproteobacteria; order Sphingomonadales; family Sphingomonadaceae; genus Sphingopyxis. The sequence continues at coordinate 14,580 of JAYSZB010000008.1, forward strand.
TCACCCGAAAAATTGAAGATGCCGAAAATCTTGTTGCCGTCTCGTTCGCGGACGAAGGTGAAGACATGCGGGTGGGCGCTGTTGACCACCGGCACCATTTCCGCGCCCCATGCGCCATTGTGTAGCGCCGGGTTGGCGTCGCGGAAGGCGATCAGGCGGCGGTATTCGGCGGCGTTGGGGTGCTCGCTCACTGGCCAAACGATCGGGTCGCGCTCGAAAAATTGCAGGCGGCGCGCGTTGCCCGCTTCCTGCCCGTTGTAGATCAGCGGGATGCCGTCGGCGACGAAGCTCAGGACGGTGACATTGTCCAGCGCCGGGCCGAACAGTTCATATTCGGTGCCCTCCCAGCTGTTCTTGTCGTGGTTCGAGGTGAACAGCATCCGCATCGCGCCGTGCGGCCAGGCGGCGTCGTCGCTGCTGTAATAGCCGAACAGCGCGCCGACATCGGCTTTGCCGGTGCCGATCTGGTGCATCGCATTGTGCCAATCCCACGCATAGCTCGCATCGAAGGCGCGGCGGTGCAGTTCGGGATATTGCCATTCGGCGAGCATGAAGACGGGCTTGATCGCGTCGAGTTCGGTTCGCGCATTGTCCCAGAAATCGGTAGGGACCATGCCCGCGACATCGGCGCGATAGCCATCGACGCCATATTCACGGACCCAATAGGTCAGCGCCGAGGTCATATACTGGCGCAAGGCGGGCTGGCTGTAATCGAGATCGATGATATCCGACCAGTCGAGCCACAGCGTCGGCCGGAAATTGCCGTTCCAGGTGCGGACATACCATTCGGGGTGCTCGGTACGCATCGGATTGTCCCACGCGGTGTGGTTGGCGACCCAGTCGAGGATGACGCGCATCCCTTGCGCGTGGGCGGCATCGACGAAGGCCTTGAAGTCATCCTTGCTGCCGAATTCGGGGTTTACATCGAAATAGTCGCGCACTGCGTACGGGCTGCCGAGGCTGCCCTTGCGGTTCTCTGCGCCGATCGGATGGATCGGCATCAGCCATAGGATGTCGACGCCGAGTTCCTTGAGGCGAGGAAGCTGGGCTTGAGCGGCGCGGAACGTGCCTTGAGGCGTGAACTGGCGGGTATTGATCTGGTAGATGATCGCATCGCGTGACCAGGCCGGGTTGGTCAGTTCGATGGCGGGTTGCGGTTGGTAGCGGGCGGGGATTGCTGGTTGCGACAGCGCGGGGGTGGTGAGGGCGAGCGCGAGCAGAGCGGCGAGGGCGGATTTCATTGTGGTTCTCTCCCGTTTCTTCCCCTTCAGGGGAGGCGGCCGCGAAGCGGACGGAGGGGGTCGGTGCGGCCCTGCGCACTGTCGAGCCATGCCGCACCGGCCCTTCCACCACCCTTCGGGCGGCCCCCTCTCCTGAAGGGGAGGAAGCAGACATGCTAGACCAGCCGATGCCACACGCAACTCCTCATCCCAGTGTATTCGTATGTTGCCCGATTGCCGCCCGCCGCCGGCTCCGCCACTGTCGCTGGCAGTAACCAGGCGCAGCAGACGCCGACGACAGGGAGAGCAGCATGGCAACCGCACCGGGCATCGCGCCGCAGCGTATGGAAAAGCCGCGACAGGGCTGGGCCGGTCTGGCTATGATTAGCCTTGGCTTCTTCGGCATCCAGATCGGCTTTGCGTTGCAAAACGCCAATATGAGCCGGATTTTCCAGACGCTGGGCACCAGCCTCGACGATCTGCCGGCGCTGTGGGTGGCGGCACCGCTCACCGGATTGTTGGTGCAGCCGATCATCGGCCACTATTCGGACCGGACATGGTCGCGGCTAGGACGGCGGCGGCCATATTTTCTGGCGGGTGCGATCCTCGCGGCGGCATCGCTGCTGTATATGCCGCTGGCACCGGTGCTGTTTGCCGCAGCGCTGACGCTGTGGATTCTCGATGCCAGCCTCAACATCTCGATGGAGCCGTTCCGCGCTTTCGTCGGCGATATGCTGGGCAAGGACCAGCATACGGCGGGCTATGCGGTGCAAACCGCGTTTATCGGTGCGGGCGCTGTCGTCGGCTCGATCTTTCCGTGGATGCTCGATTCATTTGGAGTGGCGAACGAGGCGGCGGCGGGGGTCATCCCCGATACGGTCAAATATAGCTTCTGGTTCGGCGGGGTGGCGCTGTTGCTCGCGGTGCTGGGGACGGTGCTGACGACGAAGGAATATAGTCCAGCAGAAATGGCGGCGTTCGACGGTGAGGAAGCGGCTGACGACAACCCGACCATCCGGGCACTGGCGGCACGGAGCTATCTGACGAGCGGGCTGTGGATCGCGGCTGGTGCGGCGGTGATCGTTGGCGTGTTCGTGCTGGGGCTGGAAAAGGAAGTCTATCTGCTCGGCGGGTTACTCGCCGCTTATGGCATCGCCAGCATGGCGGCGATCGCCATGGCCAAGGCGGGTGGTGGCAAGAATTTGCTTGGCCATATCGTCGGCGATTTCGCGGGGATGCCGCCGGTGATGAAGCAGCTCGCCGTTGCGCAATTCTTTAGCTGGTCGGCGCTGTTCATCATGTGGATCAACACCACGCCGGTGGTGGCGCAATATTATTTCGGGTCGAGCGATCCGGCGAGCGCGGCCTATCAGGAGGGCGGCAACTGGGTCGGAATCATGTTCGCAGTGTATAACGGCGTCGCGGCGGTAGCGGCGTTGACGCTGCTACCCGCGCTGGCGAGCCGCATCGGCAAGGCGCGGACGCATCTGGTGTGCCTGCTGGCGGGCGCGGCGGGCTATGCCAGCTTTTTCCTGATCCGCGACCCGCAGTGGCTGTTGCTGAGCGAGATCGGCGTTGGTATCGCCTGGGCGTCGATCCTCGCCATGCCTTACGCGATCCTAGCGAGCAGCCTGCCGCAGCGGAAGCTGGGCATTTACATGGGGCTGTTCAACATCTTCATCGTCGTGCCGCAGTTGCTGGTGGCGACGGTGATGGGATCGATTGTGAAAGCATGGTTCCCGACCGAGCCGATTTATACGATGGCGTTTGCGGCCGGAGTGATGGTGCTGGCGGCGCTGGCGATGCTGCGGGTCAGGGAGGTTTGATCGAGAGGCACCTCGCCCCTTGCGGGAGAGGATAGACTTGGCTTGGCGGCTATGCCGCCTAGCAAGTCTTGGAGAGGGGGGCGGCTGAGCGCATACATTTGCGCTGTGCCGCCCCCCTCTCCAATTATCGGTAGGCAACGAGTTGCCAACCTTTACTATCCTCTCCCGCAGGGGGCGAGGTGCTGTCTCTTCACCCCGCCAGACTCTTGCTCGCTTGCTCGGTCGTATCCCTCGACAGGCCCGGCGTCGCCAGCACCCGCTCTAGCCCAGCGCGCATCATCGCGGCTCGGCTTTCGTCGAAGCGCTTCCACCGGCCCAATGGCGGAATCATCCGCGCGGCGGTCGAAGGGTTCTTGGGGTCGAGCGCGACGATCAGATCGACCAGCAGGTCATAACCCGCACCGTCGGCGCGGTGGAAGCTGCCCTGGTTGCCAGCAAAAGCGCCGTAGAGCGAGCGCACACGGTTGGGGTTGGCCAGCGTAAAGTCCGCGTGCTGCGCCAGCGCGGCCACAGCCTCGACCGTATCCTCTCGCAGCGAGAAGGCCTGGGTCGAGAACCATTTGTCGAGCACCAGCGCGTCGTGATGATAGCGGTCGTAGAAGGCCGCCAGCGCGGCATCGCGTTCGGGCGCATCCATATGGCTAAGGACACCGAGCGCGCCTTGGCGGTCGGTCATGCCGCCTGCGTCCTGATATTGGGCGAAGGCAATGGCGGGGGCGTCTGTCGCGTCGCTGGCCCACAGCAACATCAACGCCAACGTGCGCAGCTTGCGCATTGCCTTGGTCTCGGGGGTGATGATCGTCGCATCGGTCGCGGTGCCAGCATGAATATCGCGTAGCAAGCCTTCGTGCGTTTGCCCGATGGCGCGTTGCAGCGCGCGGCGTTCGCGGCGGATGGCGTCGGGATCGACCACCAGCATCTGGTCGCCGACGAAGCTCTCGCTCGGCAGCATCGACGCCTCGGCGACGAAGGCGGGGTCGCTGTGCCAGTCGGACAGCATGTTGCCGACGGCGTCGACCACCGCATCGAAAGACGCATCCTTGCCCGAGACGCGCGCCACCAGCGTTTCGAGCATCAGCGCCTGAAGGGCTTCGTAGCGTGCGAAAGGATCGTCGTCATGTGCGGCAAGCCACGCAAGTTCACCGGGTGCACGGGCCACATCGGTCGTGATCGGCGACGAGAAGCCGCGATTGAACGACAGCATCGGCGCCGCACTGAAGGTGCCGAGCGGGACGCTTGCGTCGGCCGACTCCAACACGATCAGTTGCTCGTCGCCCGGTGCGTTCTTTGCCGGGTCATGCGCGGCGACGCGCAACGGCAGCAGCATAGGCTGCTTGACCGGCTGCCCGGGGGTGGCGGGGATGGTCTGGGCGAGATGCAAGGTGGCTACACCGCTCGCGGCATCATGCTCGACGCGCGCAGTGACGCGCGGCGTGCCGGCCTGCGAATACCACAAGCGGAACTGGGCAAGATCGACACCCGCGCCTTCCTCGATCGCCGCGACGAAATTCTCGCAGGTCGCCGCCTCGCCGTCGTGGCGGTCAAAATAAAGGTCGGTGCCCGCGCGGAACCGCTCCGCGCCGACTATCGTCGCCATCATGCGGATGACTTCGGCGCCCTTGTTATAGACGGTCGAGGTATAGAAATTGCCGATTTCCTGGTAACTGTCGGGGCAGATCGGATGGGCGAGCGGTCCGGCATCCTCGGGGAATTGCGCGGCGCGCAGCAGGCGGACATCCTCGATTCGCTTGACCGCAGCACTGCCCATGTCGGCGGAGAAGCATTGGTCGCGGTAGACGGTGAAGCCTTCTTTGAGGCTCAGCTGGAACCAGTCGCGACAGGTGACGCGGTTGCCCGACCAGTTGTGGAAATATTCATGCGCGACGACGCCCTGCACCCCGTCGAAATCCAAGTCTGTGGCGGTGTCGGCATCCGCCAATATGTAGCGGGTGTTGAATATGTTGAGCCCCTTGTTCTCCATCGCCCCGGCATTGAAATCGGCCACCGCGACGATGTTGAACACCGACAGGTCATATTCGCGGCCATAGACGCGCTCGTCCCAGTCCATGCTGTGTTTCAAAGCGGCCATGGCATGCGCGGTGCGCGGGACATCGCCGTCGCGGACGTAGATGGCGAGATCGACGGTTTTGCCCGACATGGTCGTGAAGCTGTCGCGGTTGGCGACGAGATCGCCTGCAACCAGCGCGAACAAATAGCTCGGCTTGGGCCAGGGGTCGTTCCACTCGGCGAAGTGGCGGCCGTCGGGGAGGTCGCCCCCGCCGGTGTGTTCGCCGTTGGCGAGCAGCACCGGGAAGGCGGCTTTGTCGGCCTCCAGCCGCACCGTGTAGATGCTCATATTGTCGGGGCGATCGACGAAGGGGATGATCCGCCGGAAACCCTCCGCCTCGCACTGGGTGCAGAGCAGGCCATTCGAGGCGTAGAGGCCGGTCAGCTTGCTGTTCGCGGCAGGGTTTATGCGCGTGGTGAAGGTGATGGTCGCGGTGTCGCCGGGGATGGCGATGGCGATCTGGCGGTTGCGTTGCTCGAACGGCGTGGCGGTGCCATCGACCGCAAGAACCTCGGGAAGCGCGCCGTCTTCGTCGAGCAGGAGCGGGCGGTCGTGGCTGCCGTTGCGTTTGATCGCGAGGGTCGCAGAGACGGTGGCGTCGGTCAGCCCCAGCGCGAAATCGAGGTGGACGGTCTCGACCAGCCAGTCAGGCGGGGCGTAATCGCCGCGATGGACGGTGGTGGTGAGGGCGATGGGGGCAGGGGAGTCGAGCATGGTGCGAACCTAGGGGAGGGGGGCTGGCGGTGCAACGCGGTTATGGCGATAGGGGATGCATGACACGCATGCTCATCTTCGGCCTCGGCTATACCAGCGAGCACCTTGCCCGCCGCCTTGAGGCGCGCGGGTGGGAGGTCAGCGGGACGACGCGCGACGGGCGCGGTGGCAGCATCCGTTTCGATGACGAGGTAGCGGTGCTCGCGGCGCTTCGCGGGGCGAGCCATATCCTGTCGTCGGTGCCACCAAGCGACGGGCGCGATCCAGTGCTCGATCGCTACGGGCAAGCCGTTGCGCTCGCACCGCTCGACTGGGTCGGCTATCTTTCGTCGACCGGCGTTTATGGCGATGCGGGCGGGGCGTGGGTCGATGAAAGCACTCCGATCGCCGGGCGACGCGGTGGGCGCAATGCGGCGGATGCGGCGTGGCTGGCGCTGCGCTCCGAAGTGCGCGTATTCCGCCTGCCCGGCATTTACGGGCCAGGGCGCAGTGCGCTCGACCGGGTGCGGGAGGGTAAGGCGCATCGCGTCGATCTGCCGGGACAGGTGTTCAGCCGGGTGCATGTCGATGACATTGCTGGCGCAATCATCGCTTCGTTCGGCAGCGAGGCGACAGGCGCGTTCAACATCGCCGACGATCTGCCGTGCAGCCAGAACCGGGTGATCGAGGCCGCGGCGGACATGCTCGGTCTGCCCCATCCGCCGATGATCGGCATCGACGATCCGTCGCTCAGCCCGATGGCGCGGGCTTTCTATGCGGAGAATCGGCGGGTGGCGAACGGGCGGGCCAAGCGGTTGCTGGGGTGGCGGTTGCGGTTTGCGGATTACAGGAGCGGGTTGGCGGGATGCCTTTCGCTAAATCCTCCCCGCTAGCGGGGAGGTGGCCCCGAAGGGGTCGGAGGGGGCTCTCTTCATTGAGCCCAGCTCGATGACGAGAGCCCCCTCCGTCGCTTCGCGCCACCTCCCCGTTTCGGGGAGGAATTACCCCAGCGCAATATCCGGCGCATCTTCCTGTTTCATCCCCACGGTATGATAGCCGGCATCGACATGATGCGTCTCCCCGGTCACACCCTTTGACAAATCCGACAGCAGATACAGCGCCGATCCGCCGACGTCGTCGATGGTGACATTGCGGCGCAGCGGGCTGTTATATTCGTTCCATTTGAGGATCAGGCGGAAATCGCCGATGCCGCTGGCGGCCAGCGTCTTGATGGGGCCGGCGGAGATGGCGTTGACGCGAATGCCGTCGGGGCCGAAATCATTGGCGAGATATTTGACGCTGGTTTCGAGCGCCGATTTAGCGACGCCCATCACATTGTAATGCGGCACGACCTTCTCGGCGCCGTAATAAGAAAGCGTCAGCATCGATCCGCCGCCCTGGCCGGTTTCGCGATCATAAGCGGGCATCATCGGCGCTGCGCGCGCGGCGACGGCAGTGAAGCTGTAGACGCTGATGTTCATCGTCATCAGGAAGTCGTCGAGCCCGACAGTGCTGTATTTGCCGCGCAATGCATCCTTGTTGGTGTAGCCGATGGCGTGAACGACGAAATCGATGGTCGGCCAGCGTGCGGCGAGCGTCGCAAAGGCGGCGTCGAGATTGTCCATATTGGCGACGTCGCAATCAATCAGGAAATCGCAGCCGAGACTTTCGGCTAGCGGCTTGACCCGCTTGAGCATGACATCGCCCTGATAGCTGATTGCCAGCTCCGCACCTTGGGCGTGCAACGCCTTGGCTATGCCCCATGCCAGCGACTTGTCATTGGCGAGGCCCATGATCAGCCCGCGTTTGCCTGCCATTAATCCGCTCATTCACATAGTCCCTTGGCTTATTCGTTGCGCGCGCTCATCCGCCTGTCCGATGCGGTTGGCCGCTTCTTCGGGGCTTTCGGCGAGCGCCGCATTCAGTTCCGCCCCGATAACCACACCGAGGCCGATCAGATAGAAGAAAAACAGCACGACCATCACGCCCGCGAGACTGCCGTAGGTCATGTCATAGCTGAGCAGTCCGGCCAGCAGCGGCGGCAGCGCCACAGTCACGCCGATCCACCACAGGGTGGTCAGCAACGCGCCCGGCCATTTGGGAAAGGCGCGGCTGCGATAGGCCTGGGGGGTTAGGCTGAGGAACAGGAAATAGAGCGAGAGGAAGAGCCCTGCGCCGGAAATGGCGCGCGACAGAGCGATCGCTCCCCAGCCGGCATAGCCCGCCGGGAGCAGCCGCTGAATGAATTCCTGCACGCCGACGGTCACGACTTGCAGGCTGAACGACAGCAGCAGCAACAGCACAGCGCCGACGATGATCAGGATCGAATAGAAGCGATAATGGAAAAAGCTTTTACGCGCGGTGGTGCCATAGGCGCGGCGCAGGATGTCGCGGATCGTTTCGATCAGGCTGCCTACAGTCCACAACCCAACCAGCGCGCCAAGCCACAGCAAGGGGCCGGTGCGCGCGCTCAGCACCTCGCGGACAGGCGCATCGAGCGTCGCGGCAACATTCGGCGGCATGACGTCGAGCACCACCTCGAGCGCATGGACGCCATCCTGCGTCTGGCCAAAGGCGCTCATCAGCGCGGTGGCGGTGATGAAGAAGGGGAACAGCGCAATCAGCGCCAGATAGGCGAGATTGCCGGCGTGGATGAAGCCATCGAAATAGGTGCCGATGGCGACGCGCTTGATGACGATGAAGCTGCGCGTGCCCGGCCCGATGATGGCGCGCAGCAGGTCACCCAGGCTCTGCCTCGTGCCCGCCTCATCGCCGCGCAGCCCGCGCCTGTGCAGCCGCTTGGCCAGCTCGCGCCGCGCTTCGGGCGATTCGGGCGAACGGCCGCGTTCCTCGAATTCGGCAGCAACCGCCTCGGCCACGTTTTCGGCAGCGACCGCATTGGCGGTGGCAGATGGTACAGGGTCACGCTCGGTCACCGGCGTCAAACGCCCATCGCCGCCCGCAGGTTGCGTGTGTCGGTCCAGCCTTCGACGAACGCCTTCAACGCCGCGTCATCGCTGGGCAGATCGACCATCAGCCCGACCAGCTGGTCGCCGCGCGTGCCGTCTTTGCGGCTGAAGCCCTTGCCCTTGAGCCGCAGAACCTTGCCCGAACTCGCCCCGGCGGGCACGCCCAGCATGACCGGGCCGTCGACCGTCGGCACCTTGACCTTGGCGCCATTGACCGCCTCTGCCAGCGATATCGGCAGTTCCAGCCGGATGTCGCTGCCGTCGCGGCGGAAAAAGGCGTGCGATTTGACCTCTATGGCGACGGTCGCATCGCCAGCCCCGCCCGGCCCGCGCTCGCCCTTGCCGGCCAGCCGCATCTGCGTGCCGGTCTCTACCCCCGCGGGCAGTTTGAGATCGATCGTCGCGCCGTCGCGTAGGGTGATGCGCTGCGGTGCGCGGGTCGCCGCATCGATGAAGCCGACGGCGAGACGGTAGTTGACGTTCGCGCCCTTGGGCGGCGGCGCGCGGCGCGACTTTCCGCCGAACAGATCGTCGAAAATACTGCCGAACTCGCTTTCCTGCGCGCCGAAATCGGGGCGTTGCTGTGCGCCCCATGGCCCGTTTGCGCCGGGGCCGGGGCGACGTGGATCGCCGCGATAGCCGCCATAGCCCCCCGCGCCTGCGCCGAACGGGCTGGTGACATTGCCGTCGCCGTCGATCTCGCCGCGATCGAAACGGCCGCGCTTGTCCTTGTCCGACAGAATGTCATAGGCGTTGGTCACGGCAGAGAATATCTCCGACGCCTTGGGATTATCCTGATTGCGGTCAGGATGCAGTTCCTTGGCGAGCGTGCGATACGCCTTTTTGATATCGTCTTCGCTGGCGGATCTTGCCACGCCGAGCAGGGTATAGGGGTCACTGGCCATGCGGTGTAGCTAGGCAATACAGTGGCGGACGGCAAGGAGCGGTTGACGCGCGATGCCGAAAGCCTAGTCCCCGCCATATGACCAACTCCCCCATCGCCACCTTCTCCGCCTGGTTCGCCGAAGCCGAAGCCAGCGAGCCGAATGACCCGAACGCGATGGCGCTGGCCACCGTTGATGCCGATGGCACGCCATCGGTGCGGATGGTGCTGCTGAAGGGCCACGACGAACGCGGGTTCGTTTTCTACACCAATGTCGAGAGCCGCAAGGGCGAAGCACTCGCGGCGAATCCGCGCGCGGCGTTGCTATTCCACTGGAAATCGCTGCGGCGGCAGCTGCGGATCGAAGGGCCGGTGAGCGAGGTCACCGCCGCAGAGGCCGACGCCTATTTCGCGAGCAGATCGCGCAAGAGCCGCCTCGGCGCGGTCGCTTCCGACCAGTCGCGCCCACTGGCGAATCGCGAAACCTTCCTCGCCCGCGTTGCAGAAGCCGATGCGCGCTTTCCCGGCGAGCATGTGCCGCGCCCGGCGAACTGGACGGGCTTTCGCGTGACACCCGAGCGCATCGAACTGTGGCAGGACCGCGAGGCGCGGCTGCACGAGCGGCGGCTGTTCGTCGCGACAAGCGCGGGCGGGTGGACGGAAACGATGCTCTATCCATGAACGGCGCGCATCATCATCATGCCCATGCCGAGCACGGCAACCTGACGCGCAGCGCCGCGCTGGCCAGCGTCGCGATGGCGCTGGTGCTGGTCGGGTTGAAAATCTGGGCGGCGTGGGCGACCGGATCGACCGCGATGCTCGGCAGCCTTGCCGACACCGCGCTCGACCTTTTCGCCAGCATCATCACTTTGTTCGGCGTGCGCTATGCGGCGATGCCCGCCGATGACCAGCACCGCTTCGGCCATGGCAAGGCCGAGGCGCTGGCGGCGATGGTCCAGCTGATGCTGATTTCGGTGTCGGCAATCTGGATCGGCTGGCGATCGGTGGAGCGGTGGATGGCCGGTGCGGTCACGGCGGAAGCCGAATATGGCATCGGTGTCTCGGTTATCGCCATCGTCCTGACGCTCGGCCTGCTGGCATGGCAGCGCCGTGTGATCGCCCGCACCGGATCGGTCGCCATCGCCACCGACAGCCTGCATTACCAGTCCGATGTCGCGCTGAATCTGGCGGTGATCGCCGCGCTGGTGCTCGACGGGATGCTGGGACTGCGCGGCGCAGACCCGCTGTTCGGGATCGGCATAGCGCTGTGGCTGTTGTGGGGCGCGTGGCGCAGCACGTCGGACGTGCTCGACCAGTTGCTCGACCGCGAATGGCCAGTGGAGCGCAAGCGCGCGCTGCTCGAGGCGTTGGCGGACTTCCCTGAGGCGAGCACCATCCACCTGCTCAAGACCCGCACCAGCGGCGCGCAGGAATTCGTCCAGTTCCACCTGTGGTTCCCCCGCGACACCAGCATCGCCGTCGCGCATGACGTAATGGTGCGAATGGAGGAGCGGATCGAGGCGCTGTTTCCGGGGGTCGAGGTGATGATCCATGCCGAGCCGGAGGACGACGTGCTGGAGGAGGTGGGGTATCGGCCGAGCGAGATGGAAGACGAGGGAGCTTAAAGGCCCGCCATTACCCGCTGCAACCCTTCCCGCACATTGGCGATCTGCGCATCGGTAGAAATCCCCAGACGCACCACTGTCAGCTTCTGCCGCGGCGAGACCACGATAAACTGTCCCTGATGGCCGATGCAAGCAAACAGGTCGGCGGGGCCGTCTTGCGGCCACAGCGCGACGCCGGAGCCTGCGGGCCGCGGGCGGTTCAGCCAGATGTGGCCGCCGTAACCGCCATCGGTGCGTGAAGGCGTCAGCATGAAATCGATCCAGCGTTCGGACAGCAATTGCGTGCCATCGGGCGCTTCGCCGCGACGGCGCAGGAATTCGCCGAATTTGGCATAATCGCGGGCGGTGGCGTGGATGATCGATCCGCCGATCATCGTGCCCGCCGCATCGAATTCGGGCGTCAGGCTGGTCATGCCGAGTGGTTCCGCCAAACGCCCGGAGACCAGCGCGCGCACCGCGTCGCGGCGGACGGCGGGCACATCGCTGTCGGTCAGCGCGCGGGCAAGAATGTCGGAGAGGATGACGCTGGTCGCGCTGCTGTAATTATAGGTTTCGTTCGGCGCGGCGATCGGCGGCTTGGCCTCGGCCATGCCCGCCATGTCGCCGACATCCTCGCCGAACAGCATCTTGACAGTATCGGCGTCCCACGCCTGTTCGGCCTCCTCGAGATGTTCGAGGCCCGATGACATATGCAGCAATTGCCTGAGCGTGATGGTCCCGCGCGGATCGCCGGGGCGCTGCCAGGCGGGAACGGGGGCCGGATCGTCAAGCACCAGCCGCCCGTCTGCGACCATGAAGCCGATCAGCACGGCGGTGATCGATTTGGCCATCGACCAGCTGATCAGTTTGGAATTGGCGGTATAGCCAGGGCCATAGGCCTCATAAATCGGCACCCCGTCGCGCAGGATCAGCAGCGCGCGGGTTTCGCCCATCGCCTCGCGGTCGCTGAACAGGCGGGCGACCTCATCCTCGACCGGAGCGACCGCAGCGGTTTCGGTGAGGACGCGCACCGGCCCCTCGGGCGTCGCCGCGCGGGTGCAGGCGGACAGGGCGAAGGGCAGGGTGAGGCTTGCCAGCAACAGGCTTTTGCGGTTCATGGAAAACATGACTAGCCCAGTTCCTGCCCGCCCCTCAACGTCCAACAGCACTGGCAAGCGATTTGCCCAGTGGAAGCTAGGAGTGGCCATTATACTGCTCGCAGTTATTGGCTATGCGTTCTGGCAGTTTCCGACGTGGAAAGCGCTGGCCGAAACCGGCGCGGCCTATGGTGCACGAATCGGCTGCTCGTGCCATTATGTGCAGGGCCGCGACATCGGCAGCTGCCCGACCGATTTCGAGCCGGGAATGGAAATCGTCAGCATTGAGGATTTGCCCGAGGAGCACGCGGTGCGGGCAAGCGTTCCGCTGCTGGCCAGTCGGACGGCGCGGTATGAGGGCGCTACCGGGTGTGTGTTGGTGGAGGAATAGCGACAACCGCGCTCAGGCTGAGCTTGTCGAAGCCCTTGGGCCGACGTGTTGTCCCAAGGTGTTGTCCCAGGACCCTTCGACAGGCTCAGGGTGAGCGCAAATTGGGCTAGGCGACAATTAACTCCGCCCCCTCGGTCTCGCCTATCCAGCCACCACCGACCACGCGATCATCGGCGTAGAGGACCGCCGCTTGCCCCGGCGACACGCCATATTCGGGAACGTCGAAGACCAGCCGGTTGCCGGTCAAGCGCGCAGGGACAGGCTTCGCCATCGACCGGACCTTGACCGTCAGCGGGGCATCGACCGTGCCGACATCCGCCAGCCAGTTGCACTCGTCCAGCATCGCGGACCTTACCGCCAGCGCCGCGCGTGGCCCGACCACCACCTGCTGCTGCGCCGCATCGATCCGCACGACATAGAGCGGTTCTGCCATGCCGCCGATCTCCAGCCCGCGCCGCTGGCCGACGGTGTAGTGGATGATCCCCTTATGCCGTCCCAGTTCGCGCCCAGCCAGATCGACGATCGCGCCATCGGTGGCGGCGTCGGGGCGGACGCGGGCGACGATGCTGGCGTAATCGCCGTCGGGGACGAAGCAGATGTCCTGACTGTCGGGCTTGGCGGCGACGCCGAGGCCAAGATCGCTGGCGATGCGGCGCACGTCGCTTTTAGGCAGACCGCCCAAAGGGAAGCGCAGATAGTCGAGCTGGTCTTGCGTCGTGGCAAACAGGAAATAGCTCTGGTCGCGGGCCGGATCATGCGCGCGGTGTAGTTCAGCGCCATGCGCGCCCTCGACGCGGCGAACATAGTGGCCGGTGGCGAGGCAGTCGGCGCCGAGATCGCGCGCGATGGCGAACAGATCGGTGAACTTCGGCCCCATGTTGCAGCGGACGCAAGGGATGGGCGTGCGCCCGGCGAGATATTCGTCAGCGAAAGTTTCGACCACGCTCTCGCGAAAGGCGCTTTCATGATCGACGACATGGTGCTGGAAGCCGAGCCGGTCGGCGACGGCGGCCGCGTCACGGATGTCCTGTCCGGCGCAGCACGACCCGGCGCGCTTGGGGGCACCTCCCGAGTCATAAAGTCGCAGGGTCACACCGATGGTTTCCGCGCCGCTGGCATGAGCCAGCGCGGCAACCACGCTCGAATCGACCCCGCCCGACATGGCGACGACGATTCGCCGCGCGGACAGCGGTTGGGGAAGCTGAAAATCGACCATGATGGCCGCGCATGTAAGGCCTGCCCCCGCAATAATCCAGCAAAGGTGCGGATTTGGGACGGCGCGTCCTACTCGCTAACGATGGATGAAGCGGCGCTTTACCTCGCCTTAGCCATGTCCTGTCTATCGATTGGGCCATGGAAATATTCCTCCCCCACCTGGCCTTTGCCACGCCGCCACTGCCGGTCGAGCGACTGATGTTCGATATCGTCCGCGCCAGCATGGAGGCGCGTCAGGCGGCAACGCCCACCGCGCGGCGGATGATACGACCTGATCAGGCCGTTCCTGCTGCTGCGGAAGAATCTGCCGACGCACGGTTGCACCTGCTGCGTGGTCGTCGCCCCGCCGCACCCGGCGACGCGGCAAGCGCCGCGCGCTTCGCCGATTGTTCCATCGGTCGCGTCTTGTGCACAACCGGGGAAGTAAGCGCGTGATTAACCATCGTATTTCAATCGATGTTCAGCCGGGAGCGATACATCCCTCCTCAACGACAGCGGCATCGCGTGCCGCCTCCGGCGCTTTGAGGATATCATGAAAGAATTGCCCGCTATCCGTCCTGATCGCGTCATCGGCCCGCTCGGCGAGCCACTGACTTTGGACAGCCTGCCGCCAGCGGGTACCACCCGCTGGGTGGTGCGCCGCAAGGCCGAGGTCGTCGCCGCCGTGAGCGGTGGACTGCTAAGCGTAGACGAGGCGTGCCAGCGCTACTCGCTGACGCTGGAGGAATTTGCCGGATGGCAGCGCGCCATCGACCGTGCCGGAATGCCGGGTTTGCGGGTGACGCGCATCCGTCAGTATCGCGACCTGTACGAACGCCAGCAGCGTTTCTGATCATTATCGCTAAGACGAGCGGAACCTACCCAGCGACAAAGTGTTTATTCCCCACGACCGCAGTGCGCGGTGCTGAAGTCCGGATACCCCTGTTCCGGACAATCTAGTGGAGGAACATCATGGGTATCATCATCTGGCTGATCGTCGGCGGGGTCTGCGGCTGGCTCGCTAGCATCGTTATGCGTACCGATGGCCAGCAGGGCATCTTCCTGAACATCATTGTCGGCATCGTCGGTGCGTTCCTCGCCGGGCTGGTCTATGGTGGCGGCAACATCAACTCCAATCCGCTCGACATCACCAACTTCCTCGTCTCGCTAGTCGGCGCGATCGTGTTGCTGGCGATCGTCAATCTGGTCCGCCGCGGCCGGGTGCGGTAAACGGTCGAACCGAAAGCCACAGGCAATGATAAAGGGCGATCGCAGCGGCGGTCGCCCTTTTTCGTTGCACACGGCGAATCCGCTTGCTGCTCTGGCGAAACGATGGTCATTTCACTGTGGGAATCGCCGCAGGGGTTGTCGGCGGTGCCAGTGGAGGAACAGATGATCACATTTCTTATCGCGCTCGTGATGGGCGGCATTATCGGCTGGCTGGCCAGCAAGGTGATGAACACCGATGCCCAGCAGGGCATTTTCCTCAATATCATCGTCGGCTGCGTCGGATCGATGCTGGGTGGCTGGCTGTTCAGCTTTTTCACCGGCGGGACAGAGAATTTACTCGATGCGCCGTTCAATCCGGTGACGCTTGCAGTCGCTTTCGGTGGAGCGATCGCTCTGCTCGCCATCGTCAACCTGATCCGGCGCGGCAAAGTTCGATGAACGGGCTGGTTGCTAAGGGCTCTTTGCCAACGGGCGGGGCAATGCGAACGAGATGACCGGAGCTGCCCCGGATTAGTCCGGTAGCGTAATCGATCCAAAAAAGGGTCGCAGGGGTTACCCTGCGACCCTTTCTTGTCGCTTAATCTGTCGGCTCGGCGGCAGGACCGACTTTGTCAGGTGGGCTTGGTTCTCGCGTCCTCGACCATGTCGTCGGCCAGATCGAGGCCCGCCTTACCGTCTGCCACGGTATGGGCAGGCGCGTGCGGATGCTCCATCTCGGCGGGCTCTTCAACCTCGAGCATCCCTTCCCACTTGGTGATAACCGACGTCGCCACCGCATTGCCGACGACATTAGTCGCCGTGCGGCCCATGTCGAGGAACTGGTCGATAGCAAGGATCAGCGCTACCCCTTCAACCGGCAGCCCGAACATGGCGAGCGTGCCGGTGATAACGACGAGGCTGGCGCGCGGCACAGCGGCAACGCCCTTCGACGAGATCATCAGCGTCAGCAGGATGACAATCTGCTCGCCGATCCCCAGCGGGACATTGTAGGCTTGGGCAATGAAGATGGTAGCGAAGCTCATGTACATCATCGAGCCGTCGAGATTGAAGCTGTAACCCATCGGCAGCATGAACCCGGAAATCCGGCGCGGCACGCCGAACCGGTCCAACTGTTCGAGCAGCTTGGGTAGCGCCGCTTCGGAACTCGCAGTCGAAAAGGCGATCATCATCGGTTCACGGATGTAGCGGATCAGTGTCCAGATCCTCTTGCCGAGGAAGATTGCGCCAATGCCCAGCAGCAGGACCCACAGGATGGCCAGCGACAAATAGAATTCGGTGACGAGTTCGACATAGGTGACGAGTATCCCAAGGCCCTTGTCGGCGACCACCTTGGCCAGTGCGCCGAACACGGCGAACGGCGCGAAGCGCATGACGTAGCCAGTGATCTGCAACATCATTTCGGCGAGCGCCTCGGCACCGCGAACCAGCACCGCGCCCTTCTCCCGCATCGCCGAAAGCGCCACCCCGGCGAACAGCGAAAACACCAGAATTTGCAGAATATTGTTGGTGGCAAGCGCCTCGAACGCGTTCTTCGGGAAAATGTGCAGGATGAAGGTGAAGAAGTTGAGTTGCTGCACCTCGCCGACCGCCTCGCGAGAGGCGACGGAGACATCTACACCGACGCCAGGCTCAAAGATGTTGACCATCAGCAGGCCGAGGCTGATCGATATCAGGCTGGCGGCAATGAACCAGGCGATCGCACGGGTGCCGATGCGGCCGAGCGCGCTGCTGTCGCCCATATGGGCGATGCCGACGACGATGGTCGACAAAATCAACGGCGCGACGAGAAGTTTGACGAGGTTGAGAAAAATGCCGGAAAGCAGCGCAAAGCTTTCGATATAGACATTTTTGAGATCGGCGGTGACGCCGAACGGCCAAACCGTCGTCTCGCCTGCCGGAACGAAAGTGTAGACCAACCACCCTGCCAACACGCCGAGCAGCATCCCGGCTAGGATATACCAAGTCAGTTTCTTGTCCATGCTGCGTCCCACCTTGGCTTGGGGCGCGTCGAAGCACGCCGTCTTTGGTCGCAGGTTGTGGCGAGTCACGTGGCGCTTGGCAATGCCGTCAGGACCAGAATGCCAGCGCTGCGCAGCCGACCACGCCGGTCAGGATATTGAGCGGTACGCCGATCTTGACGAAATCGATGAAGCGATAGTCGCCCGCTGCATAGACGAGCGTATTCGTCTGATAGCCGACCGGCGTCGCGAAACAGGCCGACGCGCCGAGCATCAGCGCGATCAGTAGCGGCCTTGCATCGACGCCGAGTTGCTCCGCCAGCCCGATCACCAGCGGTGCCATCAACGCCGCCACCGCATTGTTGCTGAGCAGTTCGGACAGGATCAGTGCAGTGAAATAGACAGTGGCAATCACCGCCCATGGCGGCGCGTCGGTCAGCCACGGGATCATCCCGTCGACCATCAGCGCCACCGCACCAGCGCTTTCCAGCGCGCTGCCGACTGCAAGCATGGCGAAAATCAGGATCAGCACGTCGCCGTCAATACTCGCCCATGCTTCGCTGGCGTCGATGCATTTCGCCAGAAGGATCACCGCCACCGCGACAAACGCCGCTGCGCCGATCGATACGATGTCGAACGCCGACAATAGCACCACACCGACCATTGCCGCCACGGCGATCCATGCCTTGCGGGGGCGGAAGGCGCGCACCTGCGATACTGCAACGCCGATCAGCCCGCGATTGTCGCGCAACTGCCGGATATTGTCGCCGTCCGCCTCGACCAGCAGCCGGTCGGCGGCGCGGATGCGGTTCGATGCCAGCGTCGGCCCGGGATGGTGGCGAAAGCGCGAGACGCCGAGGATGCGGACGCGCTGGCGTTGCACGAACGGGATTTCGCTCAGCGGACGACCAATGGCGGGATGGTTAGGTGCGATGGTCACTTCGACCACTTCACGCTTGCCGCCGCTGCCTTCGCCCATGCCGATGCCGAAGCGCGCCGCTTCGCGCAACGTCATCAACAGTGCGCCGTCGGCGCGGATGACGATGCGGTCACCCTCTGCCAAGCGCCGGTGATGCGCTTCCGCCCCGGTCAGCGTTCGCCCGTTGGCGATCACCGCCAGCGCGCTTGTGCCCGCGACCGGCAGTGGCGCGACGTCGAGCGCCATGTCGATGGCCGGATCGCCCGCCATCAGCACCAGTTCGGTCAGATAAGTCTGCGGCGAATCGCTGCCTGTTTCGATAATGACGGGATTATCTTTAGGCAGCAGCCACAGCATCGCCAGCAATCCCGCGACACCCGCCGCACTGATCGCCAGACCATAAGGCGTGATGCTAAACAGCCCGAACGGCTCCAGCCCGGCCTGCTCGGCGATACCGGCGACGACCAGATTGGTCGATGTGCCGATCAGCGTCAGGCAGCCGCCCAGCACGGCAACGATCGACAGCGGCATCAGCAGTTTCTTGGGCGAAATCCCCAGCGCATCGGCCAAGCGGAAGCAGATCGGAATCAGCACGACGACGACGGGCGTGTTGTTGAGGAAGGCCGAGGCAAACAACGCGCCGCCGAACACCTCGATCAGTGCCATCTTGGGATGGCTCGCCGCGCGTTCGACAATATAATTGCCGACGCGATCGATCACCCCGGTTCGGATCAGTGCGCCCGACAGCACGAACATCGCGCCCACCGTCAACGGCGCGCTGTTGGAGAAGACCGCGAATGCGGCTTTCTCGTCGAGCACGCCGAGTGCGATCAGCGCCGCGGCACCGCTTACGGCGATTACCGATGGCGGGAAGCGCTCGAACAGGAAGGCGATGAACATGGTTGCGACGACGGTGAGGCCGACGATGGCCTGATTCGCGGCGAGAAGCAGCAGGAAAGCGTCGATCATGAACGCGGCAGGATCAGGAACATCCTTCGATCCACTGCACCTGCTCCCACTGGCCGACCCGCCAGTTCAGCACGCGGGCGCCGTCGGTCTCGAAGATGATGCCGTCGGGACTGCCTTCGGTATGGACAACCGCATAATGACCCTCCGGTCCAGTGTACGGATGCGGTTCGATCCGGAGCTGACTGCCGTAAAGGCGGCGTAACTCGGCCTCAGTCGATCCGATGCGCGCGCCTTCCGCCGTGTGCCAAGGCCGCACCGCGCCGCCCTCATCCGACCTATCGATCACCTCGAATCGCACCAGCTTCTCGCCATCGAGCATCGCCAGCAATCCGTCCAACCCCTCAATGCGCGCGAAACCACAAGTCGATCCGGCTTCGCGCGGCTGGGTCACCGTCACTTCGCGCCCCAGTGCTTCTACCTCGGCGATGGTCATGCCGACCCGTATGTCGGCGACGCCTGACGATGTCAGTACATCATCGGCAGCGGTCACCACGGCTGCTGTAGGAGCCGTCTCTGTCGCTTCTGCTGCAGCCACTGTCTTAGGAACCGACGTCTCGCTGCCGCTGTCGCACGCAGCCAAGGCTAGCGTGGCGGCGGCAACAAGCCCCAACCTTAGCCGCATTGCGCGCGGTGCAGCAATTTCTGATCGGCCAGCACCAGCGCCATCATCGCCTCGACGACCGGAACCCCACGAATGCCTACGCATGGATCATGCCTTCCTTTGGTGCGCAATTCGGTCGCCTCACCGCCGCGCGTGATGGTCTCGACCGGTGTGAGGATCGAACTGGTCGGCTTGAACGCCACACGTATCCGGATTGGCTGGCCGGTGGAGATACCCCCGGCGATACCGCCAGCATGATTGGCCAGAAATTCCGGTCCCTTCACACCCGGACGCATGGGATCGGCATTGGTTTCACCCGATAAGCGCGCAGCGGCGAAACCATCGCCGATTTCGATGCCCTTGACCGCGTTGATCCCCATCATCGCATGCGCGAGTTCGGCGTCGAGCTTGGCATAAAGCGGCGCACCCCAGCCAGCAGGGGCGCCCGCTGCGTCGCATTCGACGACCGCGCCGAGCGATGAGCCGGCGAGGCGAGCCGCATCGACCAGCGCCTCCCACCGGACAGCGGCGGTGGCATCGGGGCAAAAGAATGGATTGCGGGAAATCTCCTTGATATCGAAATTGGCAGGATCGATAGCGTCCCCGCCAATTTCCGACACCCACGCGCGAATGCACACTTCTGGCACCACCAGCCGCGCCACTGCCCCCGCCGCGACCCGGCTCGCCGTCTCTCGCGCGCTTGACCGCCCGCCGCCGCGATAATCGCGAAAGCCATATTTCGCGTCATAGGCATAATCCGCGTGTCCGGGGCGATAGGCCTGCGCGACTTCGGAATAATCTTTCGACCGCTGATCGACATTGTCGATCATCAGGCTGATCGGCGTGCCCGTCGTTCGCCCGTCGAAAACGCCCGACAGGATGCGCACCGCGTCGGGTTCCTGCCGCTGCGTGGTATACTTCGACTGCCCCGGCCGCCGCGCATCGAGATACGGCTGAATGTCTCCCTCGCTCAGCGCCAGCCCCGGCGGGCAGCCGTCCACCACAGCGCCGATGGCGGGCCCATGGCTTTCGCCCCAGGTGCTGAAGCGGAACAGGTGACCGAAACTATTGTAGCTCATGCGGGCAAGCGTTGGCGGCAATGCACGCCGGATGCAAGCAGCCTCCCCTTCAGGGGAGGTGGCCGCGAAGCGGTCGGAGGGGTCGGTGCGTCATTACCCGATGTCGCGGAAGGCCGCTCCAGCCCCTCCGTCAGTCCTGCGGCCTGCCACCTCCCCTGAAGGGGAGGATGCGAATCACTATCTTACAACCAGCCCTCCACCGCATGGATCGCCAGCCCGACCAGCCCGCCGACCAGCGTTCCGTTGATACGGATATATTGCAGGTCGCGGCCCACTGCACTTTCGAGTCGCTCGGTCACCGTATCGGCGTCCCAACTGCGGACAGTATCGCTGATCAGGCGGACGGCAGCGTCGCCGTAGCTGTCGGTTACGCCGACGATGGCACGACGGGCGAAGCGGTTGATCGTGCGCTTCATCCGCTCGTCTTCGGCCAGCATCGCACCGGCCTGCCGCAGTGCCTCCCCAAGGCGCCCCGCGAGCGCGGTATCGGGGTTGCGCGCGGCCTTGAGCAGGGCAGTGCGCCCTTGCTCCCATAGTCCGTCAAGCCAGCGCTTGACCGCGATATTCTCCAGCAGCTCATCACGGACATTGGCGACACGCGCCTGCATCACCGGATCATGTTGCAAGTCACCGGCGAGCTTCTCCAGCCCGTCCTCGACGCGCAGCCGCATCGGATGATCGTCGTCGCCCGCCATGTCGGTTAGCAGCTTGTGCAGTCCCTTGATGATCGAGTTGGCTATCGTCTCGTCGAGCCCGGTGAAGCGTAGCAGCGAATTGGCACGCTCATGCACCATTTCCTTGATCAGATGATCATTTTCGTCGAGCGCCTTGCTTGCCCAAGTGACGAAGCCGTCGAGCAGCGGCTGGTGGCGCCCGTCAGCCATCGCCGCCGTCAGCGCCTGTCCGAGCAGCGGCGCGATATCGAGTTTGCGGATCTGGTCGGCCAGCGCGCCTTTCACCATGCCGCCAAGCCGGTCCTGGTCGAGGCTGCCGATCATATCGGCAATGAGCCGAGACGCACCCAGCCGCATCCGTCCGGGAGAGACGCTGGGATCGGTCAGGAACCGTCCCGCCACTCCGGCAATGTCGAGGCTCCGCATCCGCCGCGCGATGATCCGTGGGATCAGGAAATTCTGGCGGATGAACACCGCCAGCGTATCGCCGATGCGGTCCTTGTTGCGCGGCACGATGGCGGTGTGAGGGATCGGCAGGCCGAGCGGGTGGCGGAACAGCGCGGTCACCGCGAACCAGTCGGCGAGGCCTCCGACCATCGCCGCCTCGGCAAAGGCGCGGACGAAGCCCATCGCTGCCGCGCTCTCCGGCCAGCGCACCGCCGCCCAGTGCGTAGCGAAAAACACAGCCGCCATGAACACCAGCAGCCCGGTGGCAATGCGGCGGATATCGTGCCCGCCGCTCGCCAGGCCAACGCCGCCGCGATCGATAATGACGGGGGCGACAACAATGGGGGCTGGTCCGCTACTCACCCGGCTTCAATCGCTGGCCGCACCGGAGGTTGCAAGCAGGTCATTCCGCCGGCTGAACGATATGCCCCCCGGGCCTGTCGTCCTTGTCGTCGCCCGGCTTGTAGGTCATCAGCTTGCGTCGCAGATAGGGACCCATCTTCTGCTCGGCCCCGACCGCCAGACTGAAACCGGCTGGCACGATCAGCAACGTCAGTGCGGTCGAGACGATCAGGCCGCCGATCACCGTCACCCCCATCGGCGCGCTGAAGCTGCCGTCGCCATGGATGCTCAGCGCCACAGGCACCATGCCCGCGACCATTGCCACGGTGGTCATGACGATCGGCTGGGCACGCTTGTGCCCTGCGTCGAGGATGGCACCGAATTTGTCGATGCCCTTGCCCATTTCCTCGAGCGCAAAATCGACCAGCAGGATCGAATTTTTGGCGACGATGCCGAACAACAGCAAGATACCGATCAGCACCGGCATCGACACCGGATCGCCGGTGATCCTGAGCGCGATCGCGCCGCCGAGCGGGGCAAGCACCAGCGATCCCATATTGACCAACGGCGGCAGCAGCCGCTTGTAGAGCAGCACCAGCGTCGCGAACACCAGCAGGATGCCGGTGACCACGGCGATGAAGAAACTCACCGCCAGTTCGGCCTGCCATTTGGCGTCGCCCAGCGTCAGTTTGGTCACCCCGTCGGGCAGATTTTTCAACGTCGGCAGCTCGTCGATCAGCGGCATGACATCGCCGCTGACCAGATCGCCCGCCAAATCGGCACCGAGGCTAACCCGCCGCGTCTGATTGGTCCGCTGGATCGACACCGGCCCTGAACCGAAACTAATGTCGGCAACCAGCTTCAGCGGCACCGAACCGCCGCTCGCTGTTGGCACCGGGAGATTTTCGATGGTCGAAAGATCGCGCCGCGCCGCATCGCCGAGCCGGACGCTGATCGGAATTTGCCGGTCGTTCAGCGAATATTTGGCGCTGTTCTGGTCGATCTCGCCCAGCGTCGCGATGCGGATCGCCTGACTGAGCGCCGCCGTGCTGACGCCCAGTTCGGCGGCGAGCTGCGTGCGCGGGCGGACGATGATCTCGGGCCGTTGCATATCGGCATTGGTACGCGGCGCGACCAGCTGTGGCAGCCCGCGCATTTCCTCGACGATTTGCGCAGCGGTGCGGTTGAGCAACACTGAATCGTCGCCGCCCAGAGTGATCGTAATGTCGCGCCCGCTACTGCCGGGGCCTCCGCCCGACTGCGACTGGAAGCCGACCCGCGCATCGGGGATGGCATTCAGCCGGTCGCTCCAGCTGCGCTCGAACTCGACGCTGGTCATTGCGCGCTCGTCGTCCAGAGTCAGGAAGATGTTGGCGCTGCCGACGTCGATGTCGGCGAACGCCGATTTAACCTCGGGTGCTTCGGCCAATCGGGCGTACACCTGATCGGTAATCGCCTCGGTCTGCGCCAGCGTCGATCCCGGCGTCAGCGATATCGACACCTGGCTGAAATCATTGTCCTCGGCAGGCAAGAAGGTCACCGGAATGCCCCAGAAGGCGCCGATCGTCGCCAGGAAGGAAATCACGCCAAAGCCCATCGTCTTCCAGCGGTTGCGCAGCGTCCATTCCAGCAGCCGCATATACCAGTCCATCGCCGGACCCTCGCCATGGGTGGCGGACCCCTGCGATTTGAGGAAATAGGCAGCGAGCATCGGCGTGATCAGGCGCGCTACCGCCAAACTGACAAGCACGGCGGCAACCACGGTCAGTCCGAAATTCTTGAAAAACTGCCCTGAAATGCCCGGCATCAGCCCTACCGGTAAGAACACCGCGACGATCGACATTGTCGTTGCCAGCACGGCGAGGCCGATTTCATCGGCGGCATCGATCGCCGCCTGATAGGCGGTTTTGCCCATGCGCATGTGCCGGACGATATTCTCGATCTCGACGATGGCATCGTCAACCAGCACACCCGCCACCATGCTGAGCGCCAGCAGCGAGAGGAAATTGAGGCTGAACCCCATCAGGTCCATGAACCAGAAAGCAGGGATCGCCGACAGCGGGATCGCAATCGCGCTGATCAACGTCGCGCGCCAATCGCGCAGGAATACGAAGACGACGATGACGGCCAGCAGCGCGCCTTCCCACATCGCGTTGATCGCCGAATGATATTGGTTGATCGTGTAATTGACGCTGGTGAACAGCTCGCGATACTCGACCTTGGGATTGCGCTCGTTGAGCGCAGCCAGCTCGGTTTCGATCGCCTCATAGACATCGACGTCCGAAGACCCTTTGGCGCGCTCGATGCCGAAGCTCAGCACTTGCCGCCCGTCCATCTTCGAAATCGATCGCTGCTCGGCCTGCGCATCGCGTACCGTGGCGATGTCCGCCAGCTTGACGGTACGCCCGCCGCTCCCCGCGACGTTGATCTGTGACAGCGCATAGGCACCCTGCGCGTTGCCGATGACACGAACCGACTGTTCGGACCCGGCGATTTCGGCACGCCCGCCCGCTGCGTTCAGATTCTGCTGGCGCAACTGCGTGTTGACCTGGCTGGCGGTAATGCCGAGCGACTGCATCCGCGCGGGATCGAGGATCACCGATATTTCGCGATCGACGCCGCCGCCGCGCGACACACCGGCGACACCGGGGATCGAGCGCAGCCGCTTGGCAACGGTATTGTCGACATACCAGCTCAGTTCCTCGAGCGTCATGTCGGTCGCTTCGGCGGAAAAATAGGCGAGAGCGCCGCCGGTGACATCGACCCGGCTGATCTGCGGCTCGAGAATGCCGTCGGGCAAATCGCTGCGGATGTTGGCGACCGCGTCGCGGATGTCGTTGACTGCGCGGTCGATCGGCGTGCCGATGGCGAACTGCACGAAGGTGCTGCTGCTACCCTCGCGCACGTTCGAGTTGATCTCGTCGATGCCGGTCACCCCGCGCACCGCCGCTTCGACTAGCAGCGTCACCTGCGTTTCCATCTCGCTCGGGGCTGCGCCAGGCTGGACGATGGTGATCTGCGCCGCCGGGAAATCGATATCGGGCTGGTTGTTGACGTCCATCCGCAGGAACGACAGCGTGCCTGCCAGCAACAGCGCGATGAACAGGACGATCGGCGGAACCGGATTGCGGATCGACCAGGCCGAGATGTTGCGAAAATCCATGGGGCGGCTTTCTATCGACCGAATGGTTCAGCGCGCGGCGGCGGGCGCGGGCGATGCCGCCGTCGATCGCGCGACCACCGGGATCACGCGCTGACCGGGTTCGAGAAAAGCGCCGGCGCTGATCACGACGCGTTCCTGCCCGGTCAGGCCGGAGACAACCGGCACGCCGTCATTGTTGACGCTGCCGACGGTGACGGCGCGACGCTGGGCCTTGTTGTCGCCGTCGACGATCAGGACATAGCTGCCCTGTGCGTCGTTGAGCACGGCCGATTCGGGCAATTGCGGCGCGAGCTGCGATCCGGCGACGATGCGGGCTTCGGCAAAGCCGCCGGGGCGCAGTCCGGGCGAATAAGCCAGGGCAATGCGAGCCGTGCCCTGCCGCGTCTGGGCATCGACGATGGGAGACATCTGCCAGATTTGCCCGGAGTAAGCGCGCGCTGCACCGACCGGGGTGACTTCAGCGCGGGTGCCGGCGGACAATAATGCCAGATCGCCTTCGCCCACCTGCGCCAGCAATTCCATCTCGCCGCCACGGGCGATGCGAAACAGTACGCCGCTGGCCGAGCTCACGACCTGACCGGGCTCGACCGCACGGGTCAGGACCAATCCGGCGGCGGGCGCGCGAATGTCGAGGCGACCGGTGCGGGCGCGATTTTCGGCAAGTTGCGCCTGCGCAACGCGCACCCGCGCGGCGGCGGCATCGCGTTGCGCGGTGCGGCGATCGATGTCTGCGCGGGAGACGAAGCCGCGTGCAACCAGCGCTTCGGCACGATCAAGTTCGGACTGGGTCAGCCGGGCATCGGCCTCTGCGACGCGGATCGACGCTGCAAGCTGAGTGTTTTGTTGGGTCTGCACCGCACGATCAACGACGGCCAGCGTCTGCCCGGCGCGCACCCACTGGCCTGGTTCGACCAGCACGCGAACCACCTGGCCGCCTTCGCCATTGACGCCGACCGGCATTTCACGCCGCGCGGCGAGGGTACCGGTAGATGAGATGATCCGTTCGATTGTGGTTCGGCCCGGCGTCATCACCGTAACGCTGGGGGCATTGCCCTTGTCGGCGGCATCGGCCTGCGTTGCTTCAGCGGCGGCCGCCGTCTTGCTTGCGTCGGCATCGGCCCCGCCGCTCGAAAAGGCATACCACGCACCGGCAATCACCAGCAGAACTAGCAGCATCGCCCCGATCATCAACAAGCGGCGACGGCGCGCGTCCTGCGCTGCATCGTCGATCCAGACCGGCTCACCGGCATCCGCTGTGGCGTGGAGGGAGCGGGTCTCGAAGTTCATGATCGTGGCGGTCCTGTCAGCTCGCCGCGCTGGCAGGCGCGTCGGGGGAGTGCTGCTGTATTACATCAATATATCACCTCGCGCAAGCCCGAGCCTCTCGGCTTGACCGCTATCCCGGTGTCGATGGATCGCTCCATAGCGCAGGCGGGGCAGCGCGGGCAAACAAAAGGCAGCGCCGACCCTCGATTGCCATCGCGGTCCGGGCATGGCCGCCGACGGTGTGACGGCACACGCTGACCGCCAACATAGCCCAAAATGAAGAAGGGCCGCCGGGGCAATCCCGGCGACCCTTCCACATGGGTCAGCGATCGGTAGGTTGCCCTGCCGGAACGCTCAGGCGCGCCTGTTTATCTCAGTCGCGCGCGCTCCGAAAGAACCTGACCGATCTCCTAGCTGAACCATGAGACATCGGATCACCTCCTTTCGCTGTATGAATTGGGACATGTGCACACTCCTGTGTTGCGTTGCGGCACACCGGCAAAATGAATCATCGTGAATCATCGCGCAAGCTTTAATTCGGGCATGGCTGAAAATAGTTGCAAGGCCCTCGTCAGCACTTAACAACGCTGTCAATAAGGCGGGAAACCAAGACCGCTCGCTTCGGGAGACATCATGACCGCGCTCGCCCACACATTCGCTGCCAACCCGCACTGGCTGCCGCGCAATGCGCCCGCAGCGCTCGACCATATTCCCGGTGAGGACGGCTGGCCGCTGGTCGGTAACACCATCAAGATGCTTGGCGACCCGGTGGCCTTCGGCAACGCCATGGTCGCTAAATATGGTCCGGTGTATCGCAACAGCGCGTTCGGCGGGCGCAGCGTGCAGATGTTCGGGCCGGAAGCGAACGAGCTGGTATTGTTCGACCGCGACAAGGTTTTCAGTTCCGAACAGGGATGGGGCCCGGTGCTTAACCTATTGTTCCCGCGCGGCCTGATGCTGATGGATTTCGAGAAGCATCGTGCCGATCGGAAAACCCTGTCGGTGGCGTTCAAACCCGAACCGATGAAGCTTTATGCCGAGGCACTGAACGCAGGCATCGCCGCGCAGTTGCCGTCGTGGCAGGGCGATCTGCTATTCTATCCCAAAATCAAGAAGCTGACGCTCGATCTTGCCGCGACCAGCTTTCTCGGGCTGCCGTGGGGGCCCGATGCCGACAAGATCAACCAGGCGTTCGTCGATATGGTGCAGGCGAGCATCGGCGTGGTGCGGCGGCCCTTGCCCGGAACGGCGATGGGGCGCGGCGTGGCGGGCCGCAATTTCCTCGTCGGCTATTTCACGCCGATGGTGCCGGTGCGGCGCGCCAGCGACGGGCAGGATATCTTCACCCAATTCTGTCAGGCGAAGAATGAGAACGGCGAATATCTCGCGGTCGATGCGATTGTCGATCATATGAATTTCCTGATGATGGCGGCGCACGACACCATCACCAGCTCGCTGACGTCGATGGTCTGGCTGCTCGCCAAGAATCCCGAATGGCAGGAGCGGCTGCGCGAGGAGATGATCGCGGTCTCGCCGCCGGGTGAGGGGCTGGGACATAATGCGCTGAACGATCTGCCGCTGACCGACATGGCCTTCAAGGAATCGCTGCGGCTGATCCCGCCGGTGCCGAGCATCCCGCGCCGCGCGCTGAAGGATTTCAGTTTCGGCGGCTATCACATTCCCGCTGGGACCAGCGTTGGCATCAATCCTGCCTACACCCATTTCATGCCGCAATATTGGCCCGAGCCGCACAAGTTCGACCCGCTGCGTTTCACCCCCGACGCTGTGCGCGAGCGGCACAAATATGCCTGGGTGCCGTTCGGCGGTGGCGCGCACATGTGCCTGGGGCTGCACTTTGCCTACATGCAGGCCAAAATATTCCTGTACCACGCGCTGACGCAGAGCCGGATCACGGTGGCGGACGGCTATGCGCCGGATTGGCAGATGTGGCCGATTCCCAAGCCGAAAGATGGATTGAAGGTACGGTTCGAGGGGATTTGAACCTCTCCCCTTGCGGGAGAGGATAGACTTGGCTTGGCGCGAAGTGCCTAGCAAGTCTTGGCGAGGGGGGGCGGCACAGAGCCACGTTCGCTCTATGCCGCCCCCCTCTCCAAGTTTTGGTAGGCAGCAAGCTGCCAACCTTCACTATCCTCTCCCGCTAGGGGAGAGGTTCTTGCTCAAACCGTGAAACTCTCCCCGCACCCGCATGCGCCCTTGGCATTGGGATTGGCAAAGGTGAAACCGGCGGCGAAATCATCCTCGACCCAGTCCATGACGCTGCCGATCAGATAGAGGATCGATCCGCCATCGACAAAGAAGGTGCCGCCTGGCGTCTCGATCCGCTCGTCGAAGCCGATTGCTTCGCTGACATAATCGACCGAGTAAGCAAGGCCCGAGCACCCGCGGCGCGGGGTGGAGAGTTTGACGCCGATGGCGTCGGCAGGGGCCCGCGCCATCAGATGCGCGATGCGCGCCTCGGCAGCGGCGGTCAGCGTGATCGCGGCAGGGCGGGTTCGGACGGTCGTGGTCATCGGCTTTCTCCTTAAAGCCCTCTCCCCTTTGGAGAGAGGGTTGGGAGAGGGGCTGTCCAATCGAGCAATGCTCGACCCAGACTGCCCCTCCCCTAACCCCTCCCCTGAAGGGGAGGGGGACTATTACAGCAGCCCCAGTTCGAGCCGCGCTTCGTCGGTCATGTTGGCGGGGCTCCATGGCGGATCCCAGACCAGATCGACATCGACCAGCCCGACCCCCGGCACCGATCCGACGCACAGTTCGACTTCGCCGGGCATCGATTCCGCCACCGGGCAGTGCGGGGTGGTCAGCGTCATCGTCACGGTGGCATGATTATCGGGACCGATCTCGACGCCATAGATCAGGCCAAGATCATAGATGTTGACCGGGATTTCGGGATCGTAAATGCCCTTCAGCGCCTCGATGACAGCAGACTGCAAATCGCTGCCCGGGGCGTCCGCCGCAACCTCAGCGGGTTTCTCCGACAAAAATCCCGACAGATAATCGCGCTTGCGCTCCAGCTTTTCGCCAGCCGTCTCGATGAACGCATCCTCCACCCGCGCACGCGGCGGCGGGGTTACGTGCTCGACTTCCTCGGTCCTGATCTGGTCGCTCATCCGAAAATCGTCCTTACCCGGGCGAGGCCGCGCAGCAGCGCATCGACATCGCTTTCGTCATTATACACCCCGAAACTCGCCCGGACCGTCGCGGGCACACGCAGCGCGTCCATCAGCGGTTGCGCGCAATGATGACCGGCGCGCACCGCAACGCCGCTTTCGTCCAAGATAGTGCCGACATCGTGCGGATGCACCCCTTCGACGACGAAGCTGACGATGCCGGCGGCGTCATCTGGCCCGAGCAGTCGGACGCTGTTGGTCGCGGACAGCCCCTCACGGCAGGCGCGGACCAGCTTGGCCTCATGCGCGGCGATGGCGTCCAGCCCGATACCCTCGACGAAATCGATCGCCGCGTGGAGGCCGAGGGCTTCGATAATCGCCGGAGTCCCTGCCTCGAACCGCGCAGGTGGCGGCGCGTAAGTCGTGCGCTCAAACGTCACCCGATCGATCATCGCGCCGCCGCCGTGCCATGGCGGCATCGCGGCGAGAATGTCGGGCCGCGCCCACAGCACGCCGATGCCGGTCGGGCCATAAAGCTTGTGGCCCGAGAAGGTGTAGAAGTCGCAATCGAGCGCCGCCATGTCGAGCGCCATGCGCGGCGCAGCCTGACAGCCGTCGAGCAGCAGCTTGGCACCGACATCGTGCGCGAGCGCGGCGGCGCGCGAGGCATCGAGCACCGAGCCGAGCACGTTCGAGACATGGGCGAAGGCGACCAGCTTGTGCCGTTCGGTCAGCATGGCCTCTGCCGCGTCGAGATCGATGCGACCATCAGCGGACAGCGGGCAGACATCGATATGCGCGCCGACCCGTTCGGCCAGCATCTGCCATGGAACGATGTTGCTGTGATGCTCGAGGGTGGAGAGCAGGATGCGGTCACCCGCGCCGATGTTGCTTTGGCCCCATGTGTTTGCGACCAGATTGATCGCCTCGGTCGCGCCGCGCACGAACACGATCTCGTTGGGCTGCACGCGCATGAACCCGGCGACGCGGCGGCGCGCGGCTTCATAAGCCAGCGTCATGTCCGCTGAGCGCGCGTAGACGCCGCGATGCACGGTCGCGTAATCCACGCCCATCGCGCGGACGGTGGCGTCGATGACCGACTGCGGTTTCTGCGCGGTGGCGGCGGTGTCGAGATAGTGCCAGTTGCCACCGTCTTTGCCAACGATGCCGGGGAAGAGTGCGCGAATGTCCCCCTCCCGCTTGCGGGAGGGGTTATGGGTGGGGCTGTCCGGCTGGCGCTGCTCTATGGGGCTAGCCCCGCCCCCGGCCCCTCCCGCAAGCGGGAGAGGAGAAAGACCGACCCCACTCACAACATAGCCTCCAGTAACCCGACCGCCCTAGCCTCCAGCATGTCCCGCGCATCCCCCGCCTCGACAAAGGCATCGGCCAGAAACGCCTGCAACATCAGCCGCTTCGCCGTCGCGGGCGATATCCCGCGCGCGGCCAGATAGAACAGCCCCATCGCATCCAGCTCGCCCACCGTCGCACCATGCGCGCATTTCACATCGTCGGCATAGATTTCGAGCTGCGGCACCGCATTGGCGGTGGCGCCGCGATCGAGCAGCATCGCTTTCACCGATTGCTCGGCATCGGTCGCTTGCGCGTGGCGCGCGACATGGACCTTGCCGAGGAAGCTGCCGGTGGCCGTCCCCGCGAGGACGCTGCGGACCACTTGATGCGAGGTTGCTCCGGGCTCGGCATGATCGACGGCGGTGACGATCTCGAGCGTCTGTGCGGCGCTGCCGAGGATCGCGCCGCCGATCTCGACGTGCGCGCCAGTCGAGAGGCGCGCCGAAACCTCGACGCGGCCATAATCGACCCCCGCGACCAGCGCGAACAGTTCCAGCCGCGCGCCTTCGCCGAGCGCGGCGTCGATGCGGAGGATTCCGGATGGGGGCAGGGTGTCGATGATGCGGGTTTGGGTTTCACCGGCGGGCACGGTGATGTGTTCGGGCGTGGCAACGGTCGACCATGCGCGCGCGACGGCGTCGTGATCGCTGTAGCGCCATGCCTCGTCGCGGCGGGTGGGGAGGGTGGTGCGCACAGCGTCCTCCCCTTCAGGGGAGGTGGCCCGAAGGGTCGGAGGGGCGGGTGCGTCCTTGGGCGATATGGCAGAAGACCGCACCGGCCCCTCCGTCACGCTGCGCGTGCCACCTCCCCCAAGGGGGAGGATGCTGGTGGCCGTCCCGCTCACGCCGCCACCGCCTCATAGCCATGCTCTTCGAGTTCGATCGCCAGTTCCGGCCCGCCGCTACGGACGATCCGGCCACCAGCTAGCACATGGACGAAATCGGGCCGGACGATGTCGAGCAGCCGCTGATAGTGGGTGATCAGCAGCACCGCCTTGTCGGGCTTGCGCATGATGCTGTTGATGCCGTCGCCGACCACGCGCAGCGCGTCGATGTCGAGGCCGCTATCGGTCTCGTCGAGAATCGCCAGCTTGGGGTCGATGATGCCCATCTGCACCATCTCGTTGCGCTTCTTCTCGCCGCCCGAAAAGCCGACATTCACAGGGCGCTTGAGCATCTCCATGTCCATATCGAGCGCCGCCGCCTGTTCGCGCGCGATTTTGAGGAATTCAGCCCCCGAAAGCGGAGGTTCGCCGCGATGCTTGCGTTGCGCATTCAGCGCCTCTCGCAGAAACTGCACGTTAGAAACGCCGGGGATTTCGACCGGATATTGAAAGCCGAGAAACAAACCAGCGGCGGCCCGTTCGTGCGGTTCGAGGGCGAGCAAGTCTATTGAGTTCCCCTCCCCTTCAGGGGAGGGGTTAGGGGTGGGGCTGTCGGGCGATGTCTCTGATGAAGCAGCCCCACCCCCGACCCCTCCCCTGAAGGGGAGGGGGGAATAGGTAACCGAACCCCCCCTCACCTCATACCCCGGCCTTCCAGCCAGCACATAACCCAGCGTCGATTTCCCCGCACCATTCGGCCCCATAATCGCATGAATCTCCCCCGCATTGAGCGTGAGCGAAAGGCCCTTGAGAATCGGCTTGTCGCCAACGGTGGCGTGGAGGTTATTGATTTGGAGTATCATCGACGAAAAAGTCCTCGGATCATTGAGAATATTGTCTTTTCCGGCTCATACTCCGAAACCTCCCATCGCAGGTCTTTCGCGGAAGTAACGCGCGTTGGTTGAGACGGGCTGTCTTCAAATGCTTGCGCATCCGACGCTTCAGCAAGCAGCTGCTCAGCAAAGTCGGAGCTACCATGCGTTTCAGCCTGATTTTCAAACCCATACCCATTGAACGAAAGAATAATCGCAGCAGCAAGGTAGAGACCTGCACGAATTTGGTCGGCGTCAGAACGAAAGGTTAGTGTCAGAAAATAGTCGCCATTCGAAATCTTGAAATTCGATGCAGCGCATTCGGCAATGTAGCCAAAGAGCGACTCTAAATCGTCGGCATCGGTTGCCTGTTCCACATCCGCTTCAAGCAGTACCGACCTTCCCTCGAAATCAACCGCAAGACCCTCACGAAAATCAACAGCGAAAGGCTCCTCAGGCGCATTTGCAAGTCGCAGCGGATAGCCCAAAGTCTCTAAAGCAAGTTGAACTTTCGCCGCAGTAGGCCAGTTCTGCTTGTGAACAGCTACAAAATAGTCGAAGCTCACCCCACACTCCCCTCAAGCGAAATCCCCAGCAATTTCTGCGCTTCCACCGCGAACTCCATCGGCAGTTGCTGCAGCACTTCCTTGGCAAAGCCGTTGACGATCAGCGCCACCGCTTCCTCGGCATTCAGCCCGCGTTGCATCGCGTAGAACATCTGGTCGTCGCTAATCTTGCTCGTCGTCGCCTCATGCTCGATCTGCGCGCTGGGGTTGCGGACTTCGATATAGGGGACGGTGTGTGCGCCGCTGAGCGAGCCAAGCAGCAGCGAATCGCACTGGGTGAAGTTTCGCACGCCTTCCGCATTCGACGCGACGCGCACCAGCCCGCGATAGGTGTTGTTGCTATGCCCCGCGCTGATGCCCTTTGACACGATGGTCGAGCGGCTACCCTTGCCATTGTGGATCATCTTGGTGCCGGTGTCGGCCTGCTGGTAGTTGTTGGTCACCGCGACCGAATAAAATTCGCCGACGCTGTTCTCGCCGTTGAGGACGCAGCTCGGATATTTCCATGTCACCGCACTGCCGGTTTCGACCTGTGTCCAGCTCACTTTGCTCCGCGCGCCCTGGCACAGCGCGCGCTTGGTGACGAAATTATAGATGCCGCCTTTGCCCTCGGCGTCGCCCGGATACCAGTTCTGCACGGTCGAATATTTGATCTCGGCATCGTCCAATGCGACCAGCTCGACCACGGCGGCATGAAGCTGGTTTTCGTCGCGCATCGGTGCAGTGCAGCCTTCGAGGTAGGACACGTAAGCGCCCTTGTCGGCGACAATCAATGTGCGCTCAAACTGGCCGGTATTTTCGGCGTTGATGCGGAAATAGGTGCTTAGCTCCATCGGACAGCGCACGCCTTCGGGGATGTAGACGAATGTGCCGTCGGAAAAGACCGCGCAGTTGAGCGTGGCGAAATAATTGTCGTGCATCGGCACGATCTTGCCGAGCCATTTGCGCACGAGGTCGGGATATTCCTTGATTGCCTCGGAGATACTGCGGAAAATGACGCCAGCGCGTTCAAGTTCGGCGCGGAATGTGGTGGCGACCGAAACGCTGTCGAACACCGCATCGACTGCGACCCGGCGTTGAGGCAATCCTCCGTCTTCACCGCCCTCAACACCAGCAAGCAGCTTTTGCTCAGCAATCGGGATGCCGAGTTTCTCGTAAATGCGAAGAA
>JAYSZB010000009.1:0-5693 GCA_043727035.1 Sphingomonas sp.
CCGGTGCGGCCTTGTGCGATGTCGAGCGAGGCCGCACCGGCCCCTCCGTCGCTTCGCGCCACCTCCCCTGAAGGGGAGGAAGCATGAGCCGCCACCTCCTCGCCCTCACCCTCGCCACCCTAACCATCCTCGCCATCTTCCACACCGACGCGCTCCACCTCGTGGCGCAGTGGAACAACTCGACCTTCGCCCACTGCTGGCTGATCCCGCCGATCATCGCCTGGCTGGTATGGGTCCGCCGCGACGAACTCGCGAAACTCACCCCGCACGCCTGGGCACCCGGCCTGCTGTGGATCGCCGCCGGCGCGTTCGTCTGGCTGCTTGGAGACGCCGCCAGCATCGCCCTGTTCCGCCACACCGGCCTGATCGTGATGCTGCAAGGCTTGGTGCCTACGCTGCTCGGCCCGCAGATCACGCGCGGGCTCGCCTTCCCGATCTTCTACGCGCTGTTCCTCGTCCCCTTCGGTGAGGAACTGGTGCCGCCGATGCAGATGATCACCGCCGACATGGCGATGTTCTTGCTGCGCGTTACCGGCATCCCCGCCTTCATCGACGGTATCTTCATCACCACGCCCGGCGGGCATTTCGCCGTGGCGGAGGCCTGTTCGGGGGTGAAGTTCCTTGTCGCGATGGCGGCGCTGTCGGTCCTCGCCGCGCACCTGTGCTTCCGTTCATGGAAACGCCGCGTCCTCTTTATCCTGTTCGCACTGATCGTCCCCATCCTCGCCAACGGCTTCCGCGCCTACAGCACTATCTGGATGGCAGAAAATTGGGGCACAGAATTCGCCGTCGGTGCCGACCATCTCATCTACGGCTGGCTGTTCTTTGGATTCGTCATGGCGCTGATCGGCTGGGCGGCATGGCCCTTCTTCGACCGCAATCCAGAAGACAATCCGATCGATGCGGTGCGCCTTGCCGTCAGCTACGCAGGCAAGCCAGCCCCACTCGCTCCGGCGGCGCTGCTGGCACTTGCACTCGCCGCAACACCGCTCGCATGGGGCCAGTTGCAAGCCGCAAACGTCCAACCCCTCACCCAATTCACCGCCCCCGACGTCCCCGGCTGGCGCACCATCCCCGGTATCGCACCCGACTGGCAACCCCGCTTCGACGGAGCCGACCAGCGCGGCAACGGGCGGATGAGCGACGCCGCCGGCCGCGTCATCGACATAACCATCGTCGGCTACGCGCGGCAGGGCGAGGGCAGGGAGGTCGTCGGCTACGGCCAGGGCGCGGTCGATCCCGACGGCAACTGGGCTTGGAGTCAGCAACTCGCCCCCATCGGCCGCGCCCGCGTCGATCGCATCGCCGATGCCGGTCGAGTCCGTGATGTGCTGACCGTCTATATCATCGGCGGGGAAATCACCGGCAACCCGCGCACTGTCAAGCTGCGCACCCTGATCGCGCGCCTGACCGGCGGCGACCAGCGCGCTTATGCGCTGCTGCTGTCCGCCCCACCCAGCGACGGTCAGACCGGGCGCGATCGCATCGCCGCTTTCGTGCAAGCGGCTGGCGGCATCGAACTGCTCGCCCTTGGCTTGACGCAACAGCCCTAATGCCTAGGACAGCGCCACAAAGGCCCACCGCGCTCACCCTGAGCTTGTCGAAGGGTGTCGAGCCAGGGCTTCGACAAGCTCAGCCTGAGCGCATTGGCAATGCTCAACCAGAGCGCAACAGGGGCCGATAACCAGAATGTGCGGCATCGCCGGTCTCTACCACCCCGAACAGCCCCGCCCATTAGCTGCGGATCGTGTCGCCGCGATGCTCGCCGTGATGCGCCATCGCGGGCCGGACGGCGACGGGCTGTGGAGCGCGCCCGGCGTCGTCTTCGGCCATCTGCGCCTGTCGATTATCGACGTCGCCGGATCGCCGCAGCCGATGCACAGCGCCGACGGCCGCCTGACGATCACCTACAACGGCGAAGTCTATAACTACCGCGAATTGCGCGCAGAACTTGCCGCGCTCGGCCATGCTTTCCGCACCGAGGGCGATACCGAGGTCATCCTTGCCGCTTTCGCGCAATGGGGCCCCGTCAGCCTCTCCCGCCTCGACGGCATGTTCGCCTTCGCCATTCACGATGCGGGCGACGGCAGCCTGTTCCTCGCCCGCGACCGCTTCGGCGTCAAACCGCTGCACTACGCGGCCCTACCCGACGGCAGCATCGCCTTCGCGAGTGAACTGAAGGGCCTGCTGACATTGCCGACCCTCAGGGTCCAGGCGCAACTGACCGCCGTCGATGACTTCATGGCCTTCGGTTACGTCCCTGACGACAATTGCATCGTCGCCGGTGTCGAGAAACTCGCCGCCGGTCATTATCTCCACCTCCAGCGCGGTCGCCCGCTCGCCCGCCCCACCCGCTGGTGGGATTTGGATTTCACCCGCCGCATCACCGCCAGCGCGGCGGAGGCGGAAGAGCATTTGTACGCGCTGCTCCGCGCCGCCGTGCGCAGCCGTATGGTATCCGATGTCCCGCTCGGCGCATTCCTCTCCGGCGGGGTCGACAGCAGCGCCGTCGTCGCACTGATGGCCGAAGCCTCGACAGCTGCGGTCAACACCTGCACCATCGGCTTCGACGATCAGTTGCTCGACGAGAGCACCCACGCGGATGTCATCGCCCGCCGCTACGCCACCGACCATCGCACGCGCATCGTTGCCTCCGACGATTTCGCCCTCGCCGATCTCGTCGCCCATCACAGCGACGAACCCTTTGCCGATGCCAGCGCGCTGCCCACCTATCGCGTCAGCCAACTCGCGCGCGAAGAGGTCACCGTCGCGCTTTCCGGCGATGGCGCCGACGAGGCTTTCGCCGGCTACCGCCGTCTCGTTTTCCAGCATCAGGAAGAGCGCATCCGCGGTTTCATCCCATCCCGCCTGCGCCGCTCCATCCTCGGCCCGCTTGCCAAGGCTTGGCCGCAGATGGACTGGGCACCGCGCCCCATGCGCGCCAAGGCGACGCTGACCAGCCTCGCCCGCTCCGGCGAGGAAGCCTATGCGCTCGGCATCGGCATTTCCGGCCCGGACATGCGCTCGGGCTTCTACACCGACGCCACCAGGGCCGCGCTGTCCGGCTATTCCGCCGAGGAACGCTGGTGGCGGACGATGCGCAACGCCCCCGCAGCCGAACCGCTCGACCGTGCTCAATATGCCGACATGATGATCGCGCTGCCGGGAGACATCCTCACCAAGGTCGACCGGATGAGCATGGCGGTCAGCCTGGAGGCGCGCGAGCCGTTGCTCGACCATCATCTCGTCGAATTCGCCGCGACGCTGCCCGCCAACATGCGCGTGCGCGGGTCCACCGGCAAATGGCTGATGAAGAAAAGTCTCGAACGCACCCTGCCGCGCGAGATACTCTACCGCCCGAAAATGGGCTTCGTCACCCCCATCAGCCGCTGGTTTCGTGGGCCGTTGGCTGCCCAAGCCCGCGCGCTCGCCGTCAGCCCGACGCTGGCCGCCACCGGCTGGTTCGACATGAAAGCCATCGACCGCGTCGTCGCCGCGCATCAATCGGGCAAAAGCGATTATGGCCGCCAGATCTGGCAGTTTTTCATGCTCGAAAAGAGTTTGAAGAAGCTGTTCGGGTTGTGACCAAGCACCTCTCCCCTTGCGGGAGAGGATAGGGGAGGTTGGCGCGCAGCGCCTACCGCAACTTGGAGAGGGGGGCGGCACAGCGCCGATCTAGCCTCTATGACGCCCCCCTCTCTAAGACTTGCTAGGCAACAAGTTGCCAAGCCAAGTCTATCCTCTCCCGCAAGGGGAGAGGTGCTAGGGATACCGCGCCCCGACAAAATACAGCCCGTCCGGCGGGGCATTGAACCCCAGCGCCTGCCGGTCCCGCGCCTCCAGCGCGCTGCGCAAATCCGCAACCGACCATTGCCCGCGCCCGACCATCGCCAAACACCCGACCATCGACCGCACCTGATGATGCAGGAACGACCGCGCCTTCGCCCGCACCATCACCCGGTCACCGCTGCGCTTCACATCGAGCACATCCAGCGTCTTGACCGGCGACGCCGACTGGCAATGCGCCGATCGGAAGGTCGTGAAATCATGCAGCCCGATCAGCTCGCCAGCCGCTTCCTGCATCGCTTCGACATCCAGCTCGGCAAGCACTCGCCATGCCAGCCCCTTCTCCACGGTCAGCGGCGGGCGGCGGTTGATGATCAGATAATCGTAAACCCGCCCCAGACAGGAATAGCGCGCGTGCCAGTCATCGGCGACGATAGAGCAGGCCATCACTGCCACCGGATCGGGCAGGATCACCGCGTTGATCGCCTCGATCAGCCGGAACGGCCGCATCTCTTTCAATATATCGACATGCGCCACCATGGCGCGGGCATGCACCCCGGCATCGGTGCGCCCAGCGGTATGCACGACGACGCTCTCGCCGGTGATCTTGCCGATCGCCCGCTCCACCGCCGCCTGCACGCTCGGCCCATGCGGCTGCCGCTGCCAGCCCATGAACGGGCGGCCGTCCCACTCCAATGTCAGCCGATAGCGCGGCATCAGGCGAGCCGTGTCCCCGCCGCCACGGCAAACCCGCGCAGCAATTCCCCCGCGCTCATCGCCCCGCGCCCGGCGCGCTGCACCGTCACACAGCGCACCGCGCCCGGATTGCAGGCGATGGTCAGCGCGTCGTCGATCACCGTGCCGGGGCGAGCAACCTCTCCAACCATCGTCGCCCCGGCCCCCGAGCCGGGGCCGCTCTCGTCATCGCGCTCCGCTGCGAGCAGCCCCGGATCAAGTCCGGGGCGACGTGCTGGTGACACAACCACCGCCCCCAACACCTTGACCCGCTCCCCCGTCACCTCGAACCACGCGCCCGGCACCGGCGCGAACGCCCGCACCATCCGCTCGATCTGCACCGCCGACAAATTCCAGTCGATCCGCGCCTCGTCCTTCAGTATTTTCGGCGCATAAGTCACGCCCTCCTCGACCTGAGCCACCGCCGGGTGCGCATCGAGATCGCCCAGCACCCGCACCATCAGCGCCGCCCCCATCGCCGCCAGCTCATCGGTCAACTCGCCTGCGGTCTTGCCCGCGATCGGCGTCCGCCCCTCGATCCGCACCGGCCCGGTGTCGAGCCCCGCCTCCATCTGCATGATGCCGACGCCGGTCTCTCGGTCACCCGCCAAAATCGCCCGCTGCACCGGCGCCGCTCCACGCCAGCGCGGCGGCAGCGAACCGTGGACGTTCAGACACCCATGACGCGGCGCATCGAGCACCGCCTGCGGCAATATCAGGCCATAGGCCGCCACCACCGCGACATCCGCTCCCAAAGCCGCAAACGCCGTCTGCTCCTCCGCCGATTTCAGCCGCGCCGGAGTGCGTACCATCAACCCCAAAGCCTGCGCCCGAGCATGCACCGCCGACAGCGTCTCGCGCTTGCCGCGATGCGCCGGACGCGGCGGCTGCGTATAGACGCATACAATCTCATGCCCCGCCGCAACCAGCGCATCGAGCGTCGGCACGGCAAAAGCCGGTGTCCCCATGAAGATAATTCGCATCGGCGCGCTTTAGGGGAGGGGGCAGGGCAAGCGCAACAAGGACAGAACCTCTCCCCTTGCGGGAGAGGATAGGGGAGGTCGGCAGCTGGCTGCCTACCGGACCTTGGAGAGGGGGTGCGGCACAGAGGTAAGCTCTCGGCCGCACCCCCTCTCCAAGACTTGCTAGGCAACAAGTTGCCAAGCCAAGTC
>JAYSZB010000010.1:0-15937 GCA_043727035.1 Sphingomonas sp.
CGGAAACAGCATCGACCAGCGATACACCAAGCGCGCGCAGACCACCGATGACGGCCAGCAGGTTGCTCGCGTTGTAGTCGCCGATCAGGGTGCTGCGCACGGCGGCAACCTGCTCGCCCTCGTGCAGTTCGAAGGCCAGTCCACCATCGATGTAGCCAAGTTCGGTTGCGCGCAGCCGCGCCTCACCGAGCGTCGAATACGTCCAGACATCGAGCGCGCTGGCTTGCAGTTCCTGCGCCAGCGACGCACCGCGCTCGTCGTCGACATTGACCACGGCAGCACGCAGCCCCGGCCATGCAAAGAGCTGGCGCTTCGCCACCCAGTAGGCGTCCATCGTGCCGTGATAGTCGAGATGGTCGCGGCTGAGGTTGGTGAAGGCCACCGCCGCGACGCGCGGACCCTCGGTGCGATACTGGTCGAGGCCGTGGCTGGAGGCCTCGAACGCGCAATGCGTCACGCCTTCGATGGCGAGACCGGAGAGGTTTGACAAAAAGGTGACGATGTCCGGCGTGGTGAGGCCGGTCGAGATCTGATCGTTCGCCGTGGTGATGCCTAGCGTGCCGATGGACGCAGCCACCCGTCCAGTCAGGTGCCATATCTGCCGGGTCAACTCGACGGTCGATGTCTTGCCGTTGGTGCCGGTGACCGCGACCAGCGTCTCGGGTGCGCGATCGAACCAGCGCGCGGCGGCGAGCGCAAAGGCGCGGCGCGGTTCGGTTGCGGCGACATGCACTGCGCCGTTGATCTGTGCCTCGGGCCGCGCGACGATAGCGACTGCGCCATTGGCTATCGCTTGCGGGATCACCGTCTCGGCGTCGAAGCTCGCGCCGCGAAATGCGCCGAACAATGCGCCCGGCGCGATCTGCCGATGATCGATGGCGACGCCGGTCACCTCGACCGACGCCGCCGCGTCATCCAGTCCGTCGATCAGTCGCCCCAGCCGCGTCACCGCTCGCCCCGCGGTTTCCACAGCAAGGGTTCGAGCTCGCTGATGTCGACGTCGCGATGCGCATCGGGGTAGATGCCCAGCATCGGTCCGATCCGCTGCACCACCTTGCGGACGACCGGCGCGGCGGTGTAGCCTGCGGTGCGCTGCCCCATCGAATAGGCATTGCCGGGAGGCCGGTCGATCATCACCAGCACGACATAGCGCGGGCGATCCATCGGGAAGGCAGCGGCAAAGGTGGCGACCACCGAATTGCGGCTGTAACCGCCACCTTCGGGCCGCTCCGCCGATCCGGTCTTGCCGCCGACGCGGTAGCCCGGTGCATCGGCGCGGGTGCCGGTGCCGATCTTGACGATCATCCGCAACATATGCCGCATCGAGGCGCTGGTTGCTTCGCTGAAGACGCGGCGACCCGGATTGGCCCGCCCGGGCTCGACCTTGAGCAAAGTCGCTGGTCGCCAGATGCCGCCATTGACCAGCGCCGCATAGCTGCTGGCCAGATGCAGCGGCGTTACAGCAATCGAATGGCCATAGCCCGCCGTCATCGTCGACACCCGACCCCAGGGACGCACCCAGCGCGGCCGCCCCACTTCCTGGATTTCAAGGCGTGGCGCGCGATCGAATTCGAGCGACCGGAACATTGCCTGCAAACGTTCGGTACCCAGTTCGCGGGCGATTTGCGCGGTGACGACATTGGACGAATGGACCAGCGCCTCCGGCACATTCATCCAGCGCCCACTGGAATGCAGGTCACGCAATGTCTGCCCATCGACATGGATCGGCTGGCTGGCATCGTAGCGCCGCGACAGATCGGTGACGACACCGGCATCCATCGCCGCCGCAACGGTCAGCGGCTTGAAGGTCGAGCCCAGTTCGTAGGTCGTATAGGATAGGCTGTTCCATTGGGCAGCGTCGGTTTCGAACCGCACGCGATTGGGGTCGAACGACGGGTTCGAGGCCATGGCGATGATCTCACCGGTATCGACATCGAGCACCACACCCGATCCACCCTGCGCCTCCAGCTGCTCAACGGCATCGTTCAGTTCGAGTTCGAGACTCGCCTGCACCCGGGTGTCGAGCGACAACGCCAGCGGGCGGCCGCGGGTGGCAGCGGCGGTCAGACGCGTATCGAATTGACGCTCGATTCCCATTCCCCCGAACGGGATGGTACGGCGGACCCAGCCGCTGTCCGCCTTGTCCATCCGGTAGCCGCCACTATGCGCCGGCGGGACGATGCCGAGCACGTGCGCCGCGAGCGCGCCTTGCGGATACAGGCGCTTGGCCACCACCGGAAACTCGAACCCGATCTCCGACAGTTCATTGACGGCGTTGAGCTGCGCCGGGGTGGCATTGGCGCGGACCAGCGCTGAGGAATGGGTAACGATGCGGCGGCGCATGGCGAGGCGATGGTCATCCTCGCTTACATCGGACGCTGCCGGAAACAGCTCGACCAGCGCGTCGGTAAAGCTGTCGACATTGTGATCGCGGCGATAGCGGGCGAGATGGCGGCGGGTGGAAGCCAATTGTCGGTCGCTCGCTCCGTCCGGGGCGATTGCCTCGGCGCGCATGGTCAAACGGCTGAGGAAATAGGCCGCGTCGCGGTCGGCAAATATCCGCGCGAGTTCGGTCGCCAGCCTCCGGGGATCGTGCATCAGCCGGGTCTTGACCACCCGCAGCGAGTGCACAGGAATGGTGCGCGCGAGCGTCTGGTTGTTACGATCGACGATGTCGGCGCGGACATAGCTGACCGCCTGTGAGGCCTGCGCCGGACTGACCAGGCCGACGGCGACCAGATAGATGATCCGCATCAGCAAGATGCCTGCCAGTAGCAGCACGGCGACCAGCAGCAATTTCAACCGCTGGTCGGCCTCCTGCGCGAATTTGCGGCGCAGATCGGCGCGACGCAATGGATTGGGTTGGGGAACCGTGGCGTTCACCGCAACGCCCCGGCGGGAATAGCGCTGACGTCGGCACTGGCGACTTCGGCACCCATCGCCAGCCGGTCGACGTCGCTGCGATCGATGTCATCGGCTGCGGACGATGACGATGCCGTCAATGCTCGCGAATCTGCCCGCCGAGTGTCGGCACGGGCCATCAGCACCCGCCCGGGCACGGCCACACCGGGGATCGGGCGAAGTCGCTCGACGCTGGCAATCGCCCGCTCGCCCGACAGATACTGCCCCGGCAATGGCGCGGCATAGCCGATCATTTCCTGGTTCCACGCGTCGAGCTGGCGGATATTGGCGACAACCGCAATATCGCCTTCGATCATCCGGTTGCGCAGGCTGACGGCCTCGATCTGCTCCTCCACCTGGCGCAATTCGGATTGGGTCGCCGCCACCCGCAGCGACACCAGATAGAAGACCGCCAGCGCGCAAGCGGTCAAAAGCGCGATCAGGCCGATGCCTTGCAATTTGCGAGCAGCGAAGATCATGACGGGGCACTCCGGTGCGGTGGGACGAGAGATCTGGCGGCAGTGGCGGTGCGCACTGCGCTGCGCAGCGTGGCAGATCGGGCGCGGGGATTGCGGGCGAGTTCGGCCTCGGAGGCCTTCACCGGCTTGGCGACCTGTTCAAACGTTGCCGGACGCACATTGCTTGCGACTTGCGCGGGCAAGTGGCGCGATCCTGCCGGATCGCCGCCGCTGCGAGTGCGCAGGAACGCCTTGACGATGCGGTCTTCGAGGCTGTGGAAGGTGACGATCGCCAGCCGCCCACCCGGCTTCAGCGCACGTTCGACGGCTTCGAGTCCGCGCTCCAGCTCACCCAGTTCATCGTTCACAGCTATGCGAATGGCCTGAAAGCTGCGCGTCGCCGGATCTTTCGGTGCGCCGGGGCGATAGCCCAGCGCCTTCCTCACCACTGCCGCCAATTCCCCGGTGCGGGTCATCGGCCGCGCCGCAACGATGGCGCGGGCGACCCGGCGCGATTGGCGTTCCTCGCCGTAAAGATAGAGCGTGTCGGCAATCTCCTCCTCGCTCGACCGGTCGATCCACTCCGCCGCCGTCTCGCCCGACTGCGCCATCAGCATGTTGAGCGGGCCGTCGCTGGAGAAAGCAAAGCCGCGCTCGGCCTGATCGAGCTGCATCGACGACACGCCGATATCGAGCGTCACGCCGTCAAGTTCGGCGCAACCCGCGTCGGCAGCGATGGTATCGAGCGCGGAAAAGCGTCCCTCGACCAGCGTCAGTGCGCCTGTCGCCTCGGCGACCAGCGCCTGTCCGCTGGCGATGGCATCGGGATCCTGATCGATGGCGATCACCGTCGCGCCACTCGACAGCAATGCACGGGTGTAACCGCCCGCGCCGAAAGTGCCGTCGAGATGGGTTTCGCCGGGCGCAGGGGCGAGCGCGGCGATCACCTCGTCGCGCAGCACCGGGGCATGGCGGGGGTCATCGGCCAACGCGGGGCCGGTCATTGTTTCGCACCCTTGGCGTTTGCCAATTCGAGCGCTTTTTGCGCGGCACGCACCTGCATCTGCGCGCTGGCATAGGCCGGGTCGTCGAGCGCCATCAGTTCTTCGACACGCCAGATTTCAAAGAACTGGCCCATACCGCGAACGAACAGCTCGCCGTCGAGGCCACCGAGGATCTTGATCTGATCGGGCATGGAAAAGCGGCCCGATC
The DNA here is from genome assembly GCA_043727035.1 of Sphingomonas sp. Lineage (GTDB taxonomy): Bacteria > Pseudomonadota > Alphaproteobacteria > Sphingomonadales > Sphingomonadaceae > Sphingopyxis. The sequence continues at coordinate 4,572 of JAYSZB010000010.1, forward strand.
CGTCGATCGGCATGATGTCACCGCAATACAGACGCCCGCTCATGTCACCGGCGTTGAATGGCAGATCGCGGCGGATGGCATTGTCTTCCTGCTTCTCGACATGAGCGTCGATCGTCGCACGGAAGGCAGGACTGGCGCCGATCAGGCACGGCGCGATCATATGCTGGCAGATATAGACCTGCTTGTAGGCCGGGCGGTCGGGATTGAGCGCGGGCACCGAGTTACGCAAATTGGCAGGCAGCGCCAGCCGGTCGCCCTTGTCGAGGCGGGCCAGCGTGAAGCCGGTAAAGATGCCGTCCCCTTGCATAACCCCTGTGTCGATCCCCTTGCAGCCCCGGGCTGTTCCGTAGGCAAAACTTTCCCGCCGCCGGAACCGAGCAAAAAGCTCCCCTCCGACGCAAATCGCGCCATCGATGCGTGAGTGACCCTCCGCTGGAGCTTGGTGTTACCAAGCCAGCGTGGGTGTGCAAGGGATTTTTGGGGAAGAGACTATAAAATCTGGGGATATTCTATTTTTGTTCTCATTTTCGCCTTGATAATATTGCTGACAGCCGCCGACCTCGCTCGGTTCGATTGGCGGCATTTGCTTTCATGACGCGACCACCACCAGCGGCTCGCGCCACTTGCTCCACGACGGTGCGGCAAAGGCCTTGGTTGCGTCGCCACCGAGTTTATCCAGCAACCACAGCATATTGCCCGACCTCCAATCGACCGACGATGACGCACCCCGCTGCCCCGCCCAAAGCTGTGGTGCCAGCAGATCGGCGTCGGCGACCAGTAGCGCATGACCCCGACCGATGCGGCATTCGGCGATCAGGCCTTGGGCGCGCAGCATACACCGCGAGTCGCGCTGGCGAAACCGCCCGGGGCTCAGCAATTCCAGTCGTTGACCCGAATCCCGCACGACAATCCGTGACTCGGCGAGTCGGTCGGGCGCGTCGAGGTCCACCCCCCAATGCGCCAGCAACGGCCCGAGCAGCGATGTTACGGGCGCGTTGCGCGGGTCGCCCAGCGGCCAGTCCGGCGGCCAGCTCGACAGGCCGTCGGCGAGCACCACTATCCTGCCCCCGCCGCGCACCCACTCATCGATCGCCACCAGTTGCGCCGGATCGAGCGCGGGCGGGTGCGCGAGCAGCAGGACATCGGCGTCGGCGAGCGCCGCCGCGTCGATCGTCAGCAGTTGCGTGTCGAGCGTCGTTCGGACCAGAAACAGCGCAATCGGGTCCTCGGTGCTGTCGCGCTCAGCTTGCGACTCGTCGGGTCTCAGGCTGGTCGAGTCGAGTGTGCCTATCGGCAAGGATGTGAGCCAGACAACGCGCGGACGCTGTTCGGGGACAAGTCCGATGCGATAGGCATTCTCCACCATCGGCCAGGCCAGCGCGGTCCAGCCAATTGCCAACAGCGGCAGACCGATAAACGCCACCAGCCGTTGCGCCCAGCGGCGCGCGCCTGCCAGCCGCGCCCCCACATGCGCCACCGCCGCCGTGATGTGCGCCGATGCGAACAGCGCGATCACCGCGATCGACCATTCGCCGCCACGCAGGCCATCCATGGCGTCGATCAGCAGAACCGCGCCCAGCATGATCGCGCCTGCGCTGGCTGACATGACCAGCGCCCACCCGATCGGACGGACGCGCATCGCCCAGAGCGCAACCACCGCCGCCCAGCCTGCACCCGGAACCGCCAGCAAAGGATCGACCCGCCCCAGCGCCAGCCAGCCGCCGCCGACCAGTGCGATGGTCACGAGCGTCAGACAGAAAACAAGCGCAGGCAGCAGCGCCGATCGCGCCTCCGTCCGCCAGTCGGTCTTCACCGGCGTTTGACGGTTTCGAGTTGCGGGTCGGGCTGCAGATCGGGGACGACGACGCTGCCGTCATTTTCCGGTACGATCACTATGTTGTCGGCGGGAAGATCGGTCGTTGGATCGGCCGTCACCGGAACATCGCCCAGCGGCTCGGTCGTCGAAGGCAACGCCGTGCCCCCACCGCCGGGATTGGCCACGCCCGCTGCCTCGGCTTGCGCTTTTGCGGTTTCCGCCTCCTGTCGCGCCGCGCCGGTCACATAACCGGCGAGCAGCACCAGCAGCAGCATGACGAACAATCCCGCAAGCCCGACGACCAAACGGCGGTGCCCTTCCTTGTGCGCATCATGCGCGACGGGGAAATCGGCAGGCATCCGATTGCTCATGCCGCCACCATGGTGTCGCACCGCAAGGCAGAAAAGCCCTTTGCCGCGCGCCATGCATCATTATAGGTCGTTGAAAGATAACGGAATCCGGTATCGCACAGGATGGTGACGATGCGCTTGCCTGCGCCAAGCTGACGACCCAAGGCGATGGCCCCGGCAACATTGATTCCCGATGAGAGGCCAAGGCACAGCCCCTCCTCGTTGAGCAATCGCTGCACCCAATAATCGCCTTCGGTATCGGAAATACGGAACTGCGTGTCGATCGGCGCGCCTTCCAGATTGGCGGTGATCCGCCCCTGGCCGATGCCCTCTGCGACGCTGCTGCCTTCGGCCTTCAATTCGCCATGCGCATAATAATTATACAGCGCCGCACCATGCGGATCGGTCAGGGCGATGGTGACACGGTCGTCATACGCCTTCAGCCCCAGCCCGACCCCGGCGATGGTGCCGCCGGTCCCTGCCGCGCAGGTAAATCCATCGATACGCCCGTCCATCTGTTCCCATATTTCACGAGCAGTGCCAACTATATGGGCGCGTCGGTTGGCGATATTATCGAACTGGTTGGCCCACACCGCGCCCGCCGTCTCTTCGGCAATGCGGCGCGAGGTGTGGACGAAATGGCCGGGGTTGGCGAAGGGCGCAGGCGGCACCAGCACCAGTTCCGCCCCCAGCGCGCGCAACGTATCCGTTTTCTCGCGGCTCTGCGTGTCGGGCATGACGATGATTGTCTTGTAGCCGCAGGCATTGGCGACCAGCGCAAGCCCGATGCCGGTATTGCCCGCCGTCCCTTCGACAATGGTGCCGCCGGGCTTGAGCAGGCCGCGCTCCTCGGCATCGCGGACGATGAACAGCGCGGCGCGGTCCTTGACCGAGGCACCGGGGTTGGCGAATTCGCATTTGCCATAAATGTCGGCTCCCGCCGCCTCGCTCGGCCCGGTCAGGCGGACGAGCGGGGTGTTGCCGATCAGGGCGAGACTGTCTTGTGCGATATGGGTCACCGGCGGAGATGTAACCGCGCGCAACGGTGGCGACAAGCGGGGGCAATATTGTGCGTGCGATAGGTGCGGTTGCTGGCAAGCTGCCGGGCAATCGCCTAACCCCGTCCGCATAAAGGAGGATGGCATGGACCTGAAACTCAACGGACGCACCGCGCTGGTGCTCGGCGCATCGAAGGGCATCGGCCGCGGCATTGCCGAAGCGCTGGCGGCGGAAGGTGTCGTGGTGGCGCTGGTGGCGCGCAACGCCGACCAGGTGAAGAGCGCCGCTGACGCCATCGCCTCCGCCCATGGAGGTGCGGCCTTCGGCTTCAGCGCCGATCTCGCCGATTGGGCGAGCATCGAGCGTGCCATCGACGGTGCGCGCAGCGCGCTCGGCGGCGACCTCGAAATATTGATCAACAATAGCGGTGGCCCGCCGCCATCGGGCGTTGCGGGGATCGATCCGGCGCTGTGGTCGGCGCAGTTCGAGGCGATGGTACTGAGCCTGATCCGCCTCACCGACGCGATGCTGCCGGCCATGCGGGCGCAAAAATGGGGGCGGATCATGACCGTCGCCTCCAGTCTGGTGGTCGAACCCAGCGCGATGATTGGCGTGTCGAGCGCGCTCAGATCGACATTGGTCGGCTGGTCGAAAGTTCTGGCGAGCGAGGTCGCTGCCGACGGCGTAACCGTCAACATGCTGCTGCCCGGCCTGATCGCCACCGACCGCACTGCCTTTCTCGACCGGATGACGGCGGAAAAGACCGGCAAGTCGATCGACGAGGTCGAGGCGATGCGCACCGCGACAATCCCGGTCGGGCGTTATGGCACCACTGCGGAGTTCGGCGCAGTCGCCGCGTTTCTGGCAAGCGATGCTGCCGCTTATGTCACCGGATCGATGATCCGCATCGACGGCGGGGCGATGCGCTCGGTGTAACCGTCCGCACCGCCCCGGCCGGTCAAAAGGCGAAGCGGACGATCACCTGGAACACCGGACATCAGCGCGGAATTTCCGTAATGGCTTTGGTCCGAACCGGCACTGCTCGCTGCTTCTGCCCGCCCGCATGCGGCAGGATGACTTGGAGCTAATTCAGTGCCGGCACATCGCTGCCGACCGCATCAGCGATGCTTGCGAAATCCGATTCGGCAAGTTTGCGCGCTAGCCCGTCGACTATGCGCTGCGCCAGCCAAGGTCCTTCATAAACCAGGGCGCTATACAATTGTACCAGACTGGCCCCGGCGACGATCCGTTCCCAGGCATCTTCTGCACTGGCAATTCCCCCTGCCGCGATAAGCGGCAGCGCTCCCCCGGTTGCCGAACGAAACGCCTTTAGCTTGGCGAGCGCCAGCGGCGCTAGCGGCGCGCCGGACAATCCGCCCGCCTCCCCGCCATGGCGCGATCGCAGCGCCGGGCGGCTGATCGTCGTATTGCCGACGATCAGCGCGTCGACGCCATGCGCCATCGCGCTGCGGACGATGCCGTCGATCTGATCGCCATCGAGATCGGGCGCAACCTTCAGGAACACCGGAGGCCCGCCCGCAACCCGTGCGTCCGCTACCGCCGCAAGCAGCGCATCGAGTGCGCCTTCGTCCTGCAAGGCGCGCAGGCCCGGCGTGTTGGGCGAGCTGATATTGACCGTCAGCCAGTCGGCCAGCGTCGCCATTGCCCGCACCCCGGTGACATAATCCGCCACCCGATCCACCGCGTCCTTGTTGGCGCCGATGTTGATGCCGAGCAACGCGCGGCGCGGCGTGGTGCGCATCCGTGCAATCCGGGCCATCGCCGCCGCCTGTCCGCCGTTGTTGAACCCCATGCGGTTGATCACCGCACGGTCCGCGCTCAACCGGAACAGGCGCGGGCGCGGGTTGCCGGTCTGCGCCAGCGGCGTCAGCGTCCCCACCTCTACTCCGGCAAAGCCGAAACGCGGCATGGCGTGCGCCGCGACCGCGTCTTTGTCGAAACCCGCCGCCAACCCGACCGGGTGAATGAAATCCAGCCCGGCGACGCGAACACCGAGTCGCGGATCGGCGCGCGGGACATCGCTGGCAGGCAACAGCCCGACGCCCGCCACCGTCAGCCGGTGCGCGGTTTCAGGATCGAATCGATGCAGGGCTGAAGTAGCGATTCGCGACAACATATGTGCAATAAGTCCATATTGTTACAGTGACATCGTGCAACAATCGATTGTTGCGGCCGAGTCGAAGTGGCGCAACGCTGCGTCGTGTCGATTCCGTCCAATACATATGTCTGTGCCTGCGCCAATCACCCCCCGCGACCCGAAGGGCTCCGAGTCTTCGACGAAGAGACCTTGACCAACTATATACCGACCGGCCTTGGGGCTGGTCGGTATTTTTTTTTGGCGCTGGATCGCGACGCAGATATGCGATCACAAACCGCGCTCTGGCTGAGCCTGTCGAAGGCCCGGCTTGGTACCCTTCGACGGGCTCAGGGCGAGTGCGGGGGGATAATAGTCGGCCCGCCGTGCGCGCCGTCACGGCGCAACCGGTTGCAACTACGCCAATACTCTGCATAGTCGAAACGTCTTGGGGCTGGTCGCACGGCCTTGAAATCACCGGCACAACGCCGGGGTTCGATGAAAGAGGTCGTAGCAGGTCAGGGTCAGTCCGTTCGTGTCAGCACCGGTTTCCATGCGATATAGTCCGCCGCCCGCATCGCTGGGCGACCGGATTTCCTCGCTCTACGAACTTAGGCAGGACAGCCCGACCTATAACGAGCTGGAACGCGCCGACCGGCCGCAGTTTCGCATTCTCATCTCGGGCAGCGGCCACTACGAGTTCGCCAACGGCCAGATCGATCCGTCGGGGCGGGTGATCATCGTCGGACCAACCAGCGGACCCGTGCGCGGCGTTGGCACCGGCCCGCTGCATTGCGTTGGCGCAGGGCTGCTTCCCCCGGCATGGGTGTCGATCGCCGGGCATGATGCCGAACAATGGATCGATCGGGCGATCGATGCGCAGGCGCTGTTCGGCGAGTGCGCGACCCAGTTGGCCGATGCGGTCGCCGCCACCGACGACACCGACGAACGCTTCCGCCTGATCTGCGCCTTCCTCCATACCGTCACAGAGATGACCGATCCGGCACAGATCGCCTTCACCCGCATGGTCGATGCCTGGCTGTGCAGTGCGCCCGACCCACAGATCGACGCGCTGGTCACCGAATGCGGACTGTCGATGCGCCAGCTCGAGCGGCTAACCAAACGCTATTATGGCCTGCCGCCGAAGACGCTCGCCCGTAAATATCGAGCGTTGCGCGCCGCGTCAGCGCTGGCACGCGGCGATTGCATGGATGCCCTCGCTGACAGCTTCTACGACCAGTCGCATCTGATCCGCGAGGTCAAGCGCTTCGCTGGCCTTACCCCGCAGCAGATCAAGAAGCGCGAGTCGCATCTGCTAGCGGAGATTTCGACCGGGCGGAAGGCGATGGAGGGGCAAGTCGGGCCGCTGGTGTCGGACGCTTAGCCAGCGCGCTCCTCTCCCTTTGCAGCACATGTGCGGGTTTGCTTGAACCACCGCCCCGCCCATGCCATATGCCCAATTATGACCATTTCGGTCACATTACCGAGTCTCGCTCCATGCGCCTGTCCAATCTCGCCGATTATGCCGTCGTTTTGATGAGCGCCGCCGCGCGTCATTGCGGCGGAGTCCGCACCAGCGCCGCGACATTGGCCGAAGAAACCGGGCTGCCGCAGGCGACCGCGCACAAGCTGGTCCATATGCTGGTCCGCGCCGGTTTGCTGAAATCGCTGCGCGGCGCGGGCGGCGGGGTCAAATTGGCGCGGCCTGCTGCGGCGATCAGCGTCGCCGACATCGTCGAGGCAGTCGAAGGACCGATCGCGCTGACCGCCTGCGTCGATGACACCCGCCACGATTGCGCGCTGGAGGGCAGTTGCCGCGTCCAGCCGCACTGGGGCGCGGTCAACAGCGCGGTGCGCGGGGCTTTGGGGGCTGTAAGTTTGGCGAGCCTGATAAAGCCTTCTCCCCTTTTGGGGAGAGGGTTGGGAGAGGGGACAGATCGAAGCGCAGCGAGCGTGGCGCGTGCGAGCGCAGCAACTGCCCCTCTCCCCGACCCTCTCCCCAGAGGGGAGAGGGAGATTTACGCATGACCGACACCATCGAGATCAAGGATCAGGCCGCGCGCGACGCCGCAAAGAAGCTCGAAACCTATGAATGGGGTTTCTCCAGCGACATCGAAACCGATTTCGCGCCGAAAGGCCTGTCCGAAGACACCGTCCGCTTCATCAGCGCCAAGAAGAACGAGCCGACGTGGATGCTCGAGTGGCGATTGAAGGCCTATCGCCACTGGCTGACGATGGAGGCTCCCGACTGGGCGCATCTGCAGATCGCGCCGATCGATTATCAGGACGCATACTATTACGCCGCGCCAAAGGAGAAGCCCAAGCTTGGCAGCCTCGACGAGGTCGATCCCGAGATCCTGCGCATTTATGCCAAGCTCGGCATTCCGATCGAGGAGCAAAAGGTGCTCGCCGGGGTCGAGGGCGCGCGCCGCGTCGCAGTCGATGCGGTGTTCGACAGCGTCAGCGTCGCCACCACCTTCCGCGCCGAGCTCGAACGCGCCGGCGTCATCTTCCGCTCGATCAGCGAGGCGATCCGCGAATACCCCGACATGGTGCGCAAATGGCTTGGCAAGGTCGTGCCGATGCACGACAATTATTTCGCGGCATTGAACTGCGCGGTCTTTTCCGATGGCACCTTCGTCTACATCCCGGAGGGCGTGCGCTGTCCGATGGAACTATCGACCTATTTCCGCATCAACGCCGAAAATACCGGCCAGTTCGAACGCACGCTGATCGTCGCCGACAAGCGGTCCCATGTCAGCTACCTTGAAGGCTGCACCGCGCCGATGCGCGACGAAAACCAGCTCCACGCCGCCGTGGTCGAGCTGGTCGCGCTCGACGATGCCGAGATCAAATATTCGACGGTGCAAAACTGGTACCCGGGCGACGCCGAGGGCAAGGGCGGCATCTATAATTTCGTCACCAAACGCGCGCTGTGCCAGGGCGCGCGCAGCAAGGTGAGCTGGACCCAGGTCGAGACCGGCAGCGCGGTGACGTGGAAATACCCATCGTGCGTGCTCAACGGTGATGACAGCGTTGGCGAATTCTATTCGGTCGCGGTGACCAACAACCGGCAACAGGCCGACACCGGCACCAAGATGATCCACAATGGCAAGCGGACCAAATCGACGATCATCTCGAAGGGGATATCGGCGGGCCGTTCGGACAACACCTATCGCGGCCTCGTGCGGATTTCGCCCAATGCCGAGGGCGCGCGCAATTTCACCCAGTGCGATTCGCTGCTGCTCGGCGACCAGTGCGGCGCGCACACCGTGCCGTACATCGAAGTGCGCAACCCTAGCGCGCAGATCGAGCATGAGGCGACGACGTCGAAGATTTCCGACGACCAGCTGTTCTATTCGATGGCGCGGGGGTTGCCGCAGGAGGAAGCCGTGGCGCTGATCGTCAATGGCTTTGCCAAGGATGTGTTGAAGCAGTTGCCGATGGAGTTTGCGGTCGAGGCACAGAAGCTGTTGGGGATCAGCCTTGAGGGGAGCGTGGGGTGAACAATTTTTGGGGCGTGGCTGGTGTCGCAGTTGTCCTTTGGTTCGCAACGGGTTGGTATTTGAACGAGCGGCTTAAATTTGTGCATCAGAGACTTGATAGCGTGTTAGAGCAGTTCAATGGCCTAAGGGAGTATCTTTACGAGATAGACCCCCAGTTTGACGAAGAACGGCGATTGATGATTGAGTTATATTCATCCCTTGAAGACGGCAGCTTCTCCTTTGCGGGGAAGGAGCACATGGACTTGACGAAAGAAAAGAAAGACCGAGGCTACCGGACCCTCAACACCTCATTTTTAGACGGCGGACATCGTGCTCCAAATAATTAACCCCCACATCAGCATCGCCAACAAGCCGATCCTCAAGGGCCTGTCGCTGACCATCAACGCAGACGAAATCCATGCGATCGTGGGGCCGAACGGCGCGGTCAAATCTTTCGGCGCTTCCGAGGCCGCTGACTGACCCCCATGCCTGACCCCCGCACCTTCTTCACCCCCGCCGACCGCACCGACCCCGCGCATGCTGCGCCGCGCATTGCCGAGGCGTTGGAGCATTTCCGGCGCGCCGGGGTGGTGGTGCTCGATGGCATTATCGATCCGGCGCTGGCTGAGCGCTGCCTTGCGGATATCGAGCAACGCCAGCCCGGCCTGGTCAGCGCAGCGGACAGCGACACCCGCATCCGGCTAGGTGGCGGACGCTATATCGAGCCGTTGACTGTCGGCGGCGCGTTGGCCGATCCGGCGCTGCTGGTCGGCAATCCGCTGGTCGATGCGCTGATGCACGCCATTCTCGGCGAATTTTACTTGATGCACGCGTTGGGGTTGATCGTCTCGCCGCCCGGCACGCCGCACCAGCATATCCATTTCGACGGGCTGCTGTTCCCAGGATCGCCGCTCGACGGGATGCTGCCTACCGCGACGGTGACGCTGACGATCCCGGTGGTGCGCTGTGACGAGAGCAATGGGTCGACCGGATTCTGGACCGGCAGCCACCGCAGCGGTACCTATGACGGCGAGCCCGATTTCATCCCGGCGGTCGACCCCGGTTCGATGATGCTGTGGGATTACCGCATCCGCCACCATGGCCGCGGCAACCCCGGCACCGCGCCGCGCCCGCTGATGTCCGCCGTCTTCTGCCGCAACTGGTGGGCCGAGCCCGACTGGAACCGCGGCAAGCGCCACCATTATCTCTACGTCGAGTCTGCGGTTTACGACAGCCTCGACGAAACCCATCGCCGCCGCCTGTCGCGCGCCATTATCCGGAACTGACCCATGCTGACCATAACCGATCTCCACGCCACCGTCGCCGACAAGCCGATCCTCAAAGGCCTGTCGCTGACCGTCAGCGCGGGCGAAATCCATGCGATTATGGGGCCGAATGGCGCGGGCAAATCGACGCTGGGTTATGTGCTGGCCGGACGGCCGGGCTATGAAGTGACGGGGGGGAGCGCCATGCTCGGCGGGCAGGACCTGCTCGCGCTTGATCCGCACGAGCGCGCCGCCGCCGGCCTATTCCTTGGCTTCCAATATCCCGTCGAAATCCCCGGCGTGTCCAATCTGCAATTCCTGCGCGAGGCTTTAAACGCCCAGCGCGGCGCGCGGGGGGAGGAGCCGCTCTCTGGCGCAGCCTTCCTCAAGATCGCGCGTGAGAAAGCCGCGCTGCTGTCGATGGACATGGACATGCTCAAACGGTCGGTGAATGTCGGCTTTTCGGGCGGCGAGAAGAAGCGCAACGAGATGGTGCAGATGGGCATCATCGACCCAGCGCTCGCGATCCTCGACGAAACCGACAGCGGCCTCGATATCGACGCGCTGCGCGTGGTCGGCGACGGTATCAACCGGATCATGCGCCGCCCCGACAAGGCGGTGCTGCTGATCACGCATTACCAGCGGCTGCTCGATTATGTGAAGCCGGACTTTGTCCATGTGCTGGCCGACGGCCGGATTACGCGGACCGGCGGCGCGGAACTGGCGCTGGAGTTGGAGCGCGATGGATATAAGGAACTGGCGGCATGATCCATTTCCGCGCCGAAGGCGCAACTCCATATCTTCTTTGTGCCTTTGTGCCTTCGTGTGAGATTAATTTTTTCCACACAAAGACACAAAGGCACAAAGAAGGGCGTTCGCGGCAATGACGGCCCTGCTGCCCACTCGCCGTGATGAGGCCTGGCGTTATTCCAATTTGGATGCGCTGGCGCGCATTTGGCCTTTGCCTGCGGCGGAGAATATCGTTGTGCCTGCTGGTGGCAGCTTTGCACGGACTATCGTTCAAGATAGCGGGACTATCCACCAGATCGACCTTGCCGTTGGCAACGGTGCGACTGCTGCTATCCACCTCCTCAACATTGGCGGCGATTATGGGCGGGTCGAGTTAAACGTCATCCTCCATGAAGGCGCCGACTTCACGCTCGGCGGCGTGCAGATCGGCGGCGGGGAGCAGACGCTTGAAATTGTTACCACCGTCACCCACGCCGAACCCGGTGCGACGTCTTTGCAAGTCGTGCGCTCGGTACTCGCGGGAAAAGCCACTGGTACCTATCTCGGCAAGGTCGCTGTGGCGCGGGACGCGCAGAAGACTGACAGTGTGCAGTCGGTAAAGGCGAT
>JAYSZB010000011.1:0-5518 GCA_043727035.1 Sphingomonas sp.
CCTCGGGGGAGGTGGCGCGAAGCGACGGAGGGGCTGGTGCGGCCTCGCTCGACATCGCGGAAGGCCGCACCGGCCCCTCCGACCCCTTCGGGGCCACCTTCCCCAAGTGGGAGGAAGCCGGAGTCCCGCGCCGCGACACCGACCACCGACCCGCTCACACCACCGACCGCCAATGGCAGGCCGATTGCGCCATCATCGAACAAGCCCGCAAAGCCCGCTTCGGCGAAATGACCGTCGACATCGAACAGCCCAACGGCGGGCCGAGGATCAGGGTGCTGTGATCGTCCTCTTCCCCAGCGGACAGGACCCACCCTTTACCCGCTCTTCAGCTCGGCGTTTAGCCGCAGGCTCGCGCGCCAGAAAAAGAACGCCGGGATGATCCCCAGCCATGCCGCGCCATACAGCACCCAGCGCACGCTTTCCGTTCCGGCCATCGGCATCAGCGCGTCGGACAGCGCGCCGAACGCCAGCGGCCCCAGCCCCAGCCCGATCAGATTCTGGCCGAACACCACCATCGACGCCGCCACCGCGCGCGCCTCGGGCCGCACCAGTCCCTGCACACAGGCATAGGCCGGACCATAATAGGATGCGTTCAAGATCGTCGGCACGATCAGCAGCGCCACCGCGATCCGCCAGTCTTCGACCCAATAACCGAGGAACAATAGCGGTGCCGCCAGCACCATTCCGATGGCGGGAAAGGTCAGCAGATGCCGCTTGTCCCGCTTGCCGAACGTATCCGCCATCTTGCCGCCGAGCCAGGTGCCGAATATGCCCGCCACGCCCAGCGCCACCGCCATGGCAAGGCCGACCTCGGTGGTCGACAGCCCATGCGAACGGATGAAAAAACTAAGCGTCCACAGGCCCTTGCCGTAACTGAGGAAGGCAGTGATCGATGCGGCAATGAACACGAACAGATAGGCGCGGCTGGAGAATATTTCTTTCAGCGCTGCGCTCATCGACAGCGCCGGCGCTGCCGTGCCGCGCGCTGCTGCATCGCCAACCGCGCCTGCCGACACGCGCGGCTCGCGAATCAGAAATGGCAGCACCACCGCCAGCAGCAGGCCAGGCGCGCCGACCAGCAACAGCGCAGCGCGCCAGCCATATATATCATTGACGACCCCACCGATGACCAGCCCCAGCAGGCTGCCGATCGGCACCCCCATGCCGAAAAAGGCAATCGCCGAAGACCGCTTTTCCGGCGGCACGGTATCGCTGATCAACGAATGCGCCGCCGGGGTACACCCCGCCTCCCCGACACCGACACCGATTCGCGCCAGCAGCATCTGGGTGAAATTCTGTACAAATCCACACAGCGCGGTCATCGCCGACCACACCGCCAGCGACACAGAGATCAGCCACACCCGGTTGGTCGATCGTTTGTCGGCATAGCGGGCGATGGGAATGCCGAGCACCGCGTAGAAAACCGCGAAGGCAGGCCCCGCCAGCAGCCCCAGCGCGGTATCGCTCAATCCCAGCTCGGCCTTGATCGGCTCTGCCAGAATGTTGAGGATCTGCCGGTCGAGAAAGTTGAGCGTATAGACCAGCAACAGCGTCCACAGCATCACCTGCGCGCTGCTTGCCGCGCGCAGCGGGGATGCGCCGCCTGCGGGCTTCGTCAGTTCCACCACTTCTCTCTCCCTTTGGCTCCTGCCACCACCATAGGACCAGCCCCGACGACATTTGTCAAAATTGCGGTATGGTGCTTCATCGCTTTTCTTTGGCAGCGACTGTGGCAGGATGCAGCAATGATCAGAACCACCACCCGCCTGCTCGCGACTGCCGTCTTGCTGGCTACGGCCGCACCTGCCCCCACATCCGCTCAAGTCGCGCCATGGGCGCCCCCCGTCGTCTCACCGATGGATGCTGCGCTGCTCGGCGGCGGTGTCGAGGCGGTGCGTGCCCTGCTCGACACGGGCCGCTATACCAGCACCGAAATCACGGCTTGGTATCTCCTGCGGATCGGCCAGATGGACGACGGCGGGCCTCGGCTCAATGCCATCATCGCTACCTTCCCCGACGCGCTCGATCAGGCCCGCCGCCTCGATGCCGAGCGCGCCGCCGGTCGCATCCGCGGGCCGCTGCATGGCGTGCCCGTGCTGATCAAGGACAATATCGAAGTCGCTGGGCTACCCACCACCGCCGGATCGCTGGCGCTCGCTGGGACCGATACCGGTCGCGACGCGCCGCTGGTTGCCCGCCTGCGCGCGGCAGGCGCGATCATCCTCGGCAAGACCAACCTCTCCGAATGGGCCAATATCCGCTCGGGCGGTTCGACCAGCGGCTGGAGCGCGATCGGCGGCCTCACGCGCAACCCGCACGACCTGTCGCGCAGCGCCTGCGGTTCCTCCTCGGGCAGCGGCGCTGCCGTCGCCGCCAGCCTCGCCGCCGCTGCCATCGGCACCGAAACCGACGGCTCGATCGTCTGCCCGGCAGGGACCAACGGCGTGGTCGGGCTCAAGCCGACAGTCGGCCTTGTCAGCCGCAGCCTCGTCGTACCGATCAGCCACAGTCAGGACACGGCAGGGCCGATGACGCTCAGCGTTCGCGATGCCGCGTTGTTGCTCACTTTGCTGGCCGGCAGCGACCCCGCCGACCCCGCCACCGCCGAAGCCGATGCCCGGCGCAGCGACTATGCCGCCACGCTCTCGACCGACGGCCTGCGCGGTGTCCGCATCGGCGTGATGCGCGACCGGCTCGGCACCCGCGCCGACATCGTCACCCTGTTCGATGCCGCCATTGCCACGATGCGGGCGCAGGGCGCGATCATCGTCGACATCGCCGACACCCGCACCGGCTTCGAAACACTGGGCGATATGGAGGGGGAAATTCTCTTCACCGAACTCAAGGCCGACATGGCCGCCTATCTCGCTGGCCGTCCCGGCGACACCGGCCCGCAAACGCTTGCCGATCTGATCGCTTTCAACCGCGCGAACCCGGCGGAACTGCGCTGGTTCGGGCAGGAGCTGTTCGAACTGGCCGAGAGCAAGCCCGGCCTTGACGACCCCGACTATATCGCCGCCCGCGACACAGCGCGTAGGCTGGCCGGACCCGACGGCATCGACCGGCTACGCCGCGACAATGGCGTCGATCTGCTGATCGGCATCACCAACGGCCCGGCATGGAGCATCGATCTGGTCAACGGCGACCAATTCGCCGGACCCTCGGCCAGCCAGCTCCCCGCAGTCGCCGGCTACCCGCATCTGACCGTACCGATGGGCACGGTCGAAGGACTGCCGATAGGCCTCAGCTTCATCGGCACCCGCTGGGACGACGCGCGGGTGCTCAGCGCAGGCCATGCCTATGAACTGGCCAGCGGCAAGCGGGCGGCACCGACCTACCGCGCATCGACAGCACCCTAAAGCCCAAGCAGCCCGCGCGACTTGCGCTCTTCCTCTTCGCGCTCGAGCATTTCGATGGGGACATGGATGGTGCGGATTGCCAGCCTCACTTCGAACAGGAAAGCGAGCAATCCGGCCATCAGCAACAGCATGGCGATGATGAAGGCAGCGGCAATCGGCACGCCCAGTCCGTCGCGCCCGCTGCCCGCGACGAAGATCATCGCCACCAACACGCAGACGACGATGCCGCAGGCGACGCACAGCGCGATCGACCAGTTTGTCACGGTCATCCGCTTGTCGAGGCGGCGCAATTCGGTGACAACGCGGCTGTGCTCCAGCCCTTCGGTCTCGGCATGAAGTTTCTGCAGGTCGCGCGCCCGGTCGATCACCCGCGCCAGCCGCCCGGTGATGACGTTGAGGATGCTGCCGGTCGCGACCAACAAAAAGGCGGGCGCGAGGCTGAGCTGGATGGTTTCCGCGATCATCGCTGATCTGCCGACATGTCGGGATCGATCTCCTGGCTCGACCGCAGCGTCCAGTCATTGCCCGGCACTGGTTGCGCACCGTCGGTGGCACCCTGCCACAACCAGACAAGCGCCTCGTCTGCTGGTTCGATCAGTCGCACGGTGGCGCGGACATAGCCCTCGCCCTCATAGGCATCGAGTTCGTCGAGCAGGGCTGGATCGTCGAACGCCAGCAGGTCCCCGGCGACCGCCTCGTCACCCGGCAGCAGCCCCGGATAGCCGCCGAGATCGACGATCCGTCCGGCAATCTGGCACGGTCCGAGATGGCGGGTACGTTGCGCCAGACCGAAGGCGGCATAAGCACGGCCATCGGGGCGCAGGGTGCCGTAAACGGCGAGGGGCAACGCGCTCATCGGCCTAAGCCGCATCCTTGGTCGCACCGGCGCTATTGATCCCGCGCGACTGGAACCAGCGTTTGATGTTGCGTGCGGCCTGACGGATGCGTTGCTCGTTCTCGACCATGGCGATGCGGACATGGCCTTCGCCTTCCTCGCCATATCCTACGCCCGCCGCGACCGCGACACCGGCGTGGGTGAGCAACTGCTTGGAGAATTCGAGGCTGCCTATGTCTTTGAATGCGGGCGGTAGCGGTGCCCAGGCGAACATTGAAGCCTTAGGCGCGGGAATATCCCAGCCCGCCCTTCCGAAGCTCTCGACCAGCACGTCGCGGCGCTTGTGATAGAGCTGGCGATTGCTCTCGACGATATCTTGCGGGCCGTTCAATGCGGCGCAGGCTGCGGCCTGGATCGGGGTGAAGGCACCATAATCGAGATAGGATTTCACCCGCGTCAGTGCAGCAATCAGCGTCGGATTGCCGACCGCAAATCCGACCCGCCACCCGGCCATCGAAAAGGTCTTGCTCAACGAAGTGAACTCAATGGCGATGTCCTTTGCGCCCGGAACCTGCAGGATCGACGGCGTCGGATTGCCGTCGAAATACAGTTCGGAATAGGCAAGGTCGGACAACACCCACACCTTGTTCGCCTTGGCCCAGGCGACCAGCCGCTCGTAGAAAGCAAGATCGACGGTCTCGGCGGTCGGGTTCGACGGGTAGTTGACGATCAGGATCGACGGGCGTGGCACGGTGAACGCCATCGCCCGTTCCAGACTGCGCCAGTAATTCTCATCGGGCGTGGTCGGCACGCTGCGGATCGTCGCGCCAGCAATGATGAAACCGAAGGTGTGGATGGGATAGCTGGGGTTGGGCGCGAGCACGACGTCGCCCGGCGCGGTCATCGCGGTGGCGAGGCTGGCGAGCCCCTCCTTCGAGCCCATGGTCATCACCACCTCGGTCTCGGGATCGACATCGACACCGAAGCGACGCTGGTAATAAGCCGCCTGCGCCTTGCGTAGTCCCGGAATTCCCTTCGACGCCGAATAGCCATGCGCATCGGGCTTCATCGCCACTTCGCAAAGCTTGGCGATGACGTGCGGCGGTGGCGGCAAATCGGGGTTGCCCATGCCAAGATCGATGATGTCTTCCCCGCCCGCGCGCGCGGCGGCCCGCATCGCGTTGACTTCGGCGATGACATAGGGCGGCAGGCGCTTCATGCGATAGAATTCGTCGGACATGGTCGTTCCAGTGGCTTACGGTCGGAAATAAGCGGATATCGCGGCTATACGCTGGATCCGCGTTCTGACAAACCTCCCCGGAAC
>JAYSZB010000012.1:0-15571 GCA_043727035.1 Sphingomonas sp.
GGCGTCGGCCTCGGTCATGCAGCTCTCGGTGCCCGGCTTGGCGTCGCCCATCTGTTTCATCTTGTCGGCGATCCCCGCGGGCATGCCCGGCGCGCTCAATTCTTCGATGCTCGCCTTGGTCAGCCATTTGCCGGGGCGAAGGAAATTGCTGTCCTGCCGCACCGCCTCGACCTTGTTGGCGACCTCCTCGATCGAGGCGTTGGTCGCGGTCACGCTCGGCCCCGAGTCGCACGCGGCGAGCATGAAGAATGGCAGCAGGATGATGGCTCTGGTCATGGCGTCCCCCCGGTTCGCACGAGGCGATTGCGCCGCCCCTGCGCGCGCACCATATGCGCTTGCCATGGCAATTCAAATCCGCACCTCTTTGGCCGAGCCTGACACAGGTGAGAACTTCGTCCCCCACCGTCCGGCGCGGCCCGACAAGAGCGAGGGCGGGCGGCCGTTCGTGCTCAGGTCGGATTATGAGCCGGCCGGGGACCAGCCGTCGGCGATCAAGGAATTGGTCGAAGGCATTTCCGAAAATGGCGAGGTCAACCAGGTGCTGCTTGGGGTCACCGGATCGGGCAAGACCTTCACCATGGCTAAGGTGATCGAGGCGACCCAGCGCCCGGCGTTAATCCTCGCGCCCAACAAGATCCTCGCGGCGCAATTATATGGCGAGTTCAGGCGGCTGTTCCCCGACAATGCGGTCGAGTTTTTCGTCTCTTACTATGATTATTACCAGCCCGAGGCCTATGTCCCGCGCTCCGACACCTACATCGAGAAAGAAAGCTCGGTGAACGAGGGAATCGACCGGATGCGGCATTCGGCGACGCGGTCGCTGCTCGAACGCGACGACGTGATCATCGTCGCCTCGGTGTCGTGCCTCTACGGCATCGGCTCGGTCGAGACTTATTCGGCGATGATCTTCGATCTGAAGAAGGGCCAAAGCGCCGACCAGCGCGAGATCATCCGCAAGCTGGTCGCGCTGCAATACAAGCGCAACGACGCCGGGTTCGGGCGCGGCAATTTCCGGGTCAAGGGCGATAATCTGGAGATCTTCCCGTCGCATTATGAGGATCGCGCGTGGCGCATCAGTTTCTTCGGGGACGAGGTTGAGGAGATCGTCGAATTCGATCCGCTGACGGGGAAGAAATCGGCCAGTCTCGACACCGTTCGGGTGTTCGCCAACTCGCATTATGTGACTCCGGGGCCGACATTGAAGCAGGCGACCGAGGCGATCCGCCACGAGCTGTCCGAGCGACTCAAGGAATTGGAGATTGAGGGGAAATTGCTCGAGCTGCAGCGGCTCGAACAGCGCACCAATTTCGACCTCGAGATGATCGCCGCGACCGGCAGCTGCGCCGGGATCGAGAATTATTCGCGGTTCCTGACCGGCCGCTTGCCGGGCGAGCCGCCGCCGACTCTGTTCGAATATCTCCCCGACAATGCGCTGTTGTTCGTCGACGAAAGCCACCAGACGGTGCCGCAGATCGGGGCGATGGCCAAGGGCGATCACCGCCGCAAGATCACGCTCGCCGAATATGGCTTTCGCCTGCCGAGCTGCATCGACAACCGGCCGCTGCGGTTCAACGAGTGGGACGCGATGCGGCCGCAGACGACGTTCGTCTCGGCGACGCCGGGCAATTGGGAGATGGAGGCGACGCAAGGCGTATTCGCCGAACAGGTGATCCGTCCGACCGGACTGATCGACCCGCCGGTGACGATCCGCCCGATCGAGGAGCAGGTCGACGATTTGATCATGGAGGCCAAGGCGACGGCAGCGGCTGGATATCGCACGCTGGTAACGACGCTGACCAAGCGGATGGCCGAGGATCTGACTGAATATCTGCACGAGGCGGGGCTAAAGGTGCGCTATATGCACAGCGACGTCGAGACGCTCGAGCGCATCGAGCTGATCCGCGATCTCAGGATGGGCGTGTATGATGTGCTGGTCGGCATCAACCTGCTGCGCGAGGGGCTCGACATTCCCGAATGCGGGCTGGTGGCTATCCTCGATGCCGACAAAGAAGGGTTTCTGCGCTCGGAAACGTCGCTGATCCAGACGATCGGGCGCGCGGCGCGCAATGTCGACGGGCGGGTGATCCTCTATGCCGACCGGATGACGGGCAGCATGGAACGCGCCATCGCCGAGACCGACCGCCGCCGCGCGCGGCAGGTCGAGTATAATGAGGCGAACGGGATTACACCGACGACGATCAAGCGTGGCATTTCCGACGTGATGGCGCATGTCAGCCAGAAGGACGGGGTGCAGGTTGCGCTCGACCTGGAGGACGGGCGGACCAACATGGTCGGCCATAATCTGCGCGCGTATATTCAGGAACTCGAAGGCAAGATGCGCAAGGCGGCGGGCGATCTCGAGTTCGAGGAAGCCGGGCGGTTGCGCGATGAAATCAGGAAGCTTGAGGCGGATGAGCTGGGGATCGGTTCGGCGGGCGTGTCCGCTGCGCCGAGGGTTGGGCGGAGCAATGAGGGGAAGCCGGGGACGCGCAAAGGCCGGTTTGGGCAGAAGGGGCGGACGAAGTTTGGGCGGTGACATTCTGGCGCTTCGTTCAAAGGCCAAATTGAACATGCGCCCATATCTGGGCCATGACGGCGGTAACGAAGGTGTTAAGGAGCAGGTAGCGCCGTGCTATTCGCCACCTGTGTTTATCGGAGCCAGACATGGTCAAGCCCTCCAAACTTTTTGCTCGCCTCGTAGAATCACCGCAGTCGATGCGATTCCGCGATTTCCAGCGGGTGCTTTTGGCATTCGGCTTCACCTTTGAAGGCACAAAAGGAAGCCATCTGAAATATGATCACCCATTGGCTTCGCGTCCGCTGAGCATCCAGCCGAGGGGCAACATGGCGAAGCCCTATCAAGTGGTGCAGTTCCTTGATATGGTCGAAGAGTTCGGGCTAAAGATCGATGAGTGATGGAACCTCGCTACCATATCAATGTGTTTTGGTCCCAGCGCGATGAGTGCTGGGTGGCAGACGTGCCGGACCTTAAGTCCTGCGCGGCGTTCGGCGACACGCCGGAAGAGGCGCTTGCCGAGGCGCGAGTGGCCATCGAAGGCTGGATCGAGACGGCCATCGCCAAGAACAAACTTGTTCCCGAACCCCGCTATCGTCCTGCCATTTATGCGTCGGCAGCGGCATGACCCCTAATTTCCGCTCCACCGATCTGCGGCATTAGCCGCAAGCAGCCGCTCAATCCCGACAGGCTGTCGACTTGCGTGCATTCGCAGGAAGACGAGTCATGTCCCGTTCCCGTCGCAAGACGCCGATATTTGGTCACACCAGCGCCGAGAGCGATGCCGAATGGAAGGCGCAGTCGGCACGCGCGCTGCGCCGCACCGTCAGGCAGGTGCTCAAGACAACGCTCGATACCGCCGCCTTTCCCGGCAAGCGCTGGGATCTGGTCAATCCGTGGAGCGCGCCGAAGGACGGCAAGCATTGGTGGCGCGGTGCCAAGGCGCCCGACATGCGCAAATAGCCCCCAACCCCCGCACCCGCCGATTGACAGCGCCACCGCTTCGCGCAAAGCGTTACGAACGCTCTCCATTGCCCTGCAAAGACCGACCGCCCGCCCATGAAACTCGCGCAACTCACCGACCGGACGGCGGTCCTGTTCATCGGCATCGCGGTGGGTGCGGCGATCAGTCAGACGTTTTTGAACGGGGGTAGCGTGATGGCCGCGCCGCCGGTGGCAGGCACTGCCATTGCCGCCGGGCCTGCCGGTGCGCCGCCCGGTCCCCGACGCAATTGTGCCTCGCGGCTGGTCGTCACGCCCGAACTGACCGCTGCCATCAGGCGTGGTGCGACGATCGATGTCGGGGTGTTCGGCGACAGTTTCGGTGAGGGGCTGTTCGCGGCGGTGCATAATGAGCTGCGCCATGAAGAGCGGGTGGAGGTGTATGATTTCGCCAAGAACTCGATCGGCTTCACCCGCTACCGCAGCCTCAATCTGCTCGACGATATTCGCGCAAGGATCGACCGTCAGCCGGTCGATATCGCCATAATCTCGTTCGGGGCGAATGATACCCAGGGCATTTGGGAGGGCGGCAACGGTTCGGCCTATATGTCCGATCCATGGAAATCGCGGGTGGGCGAGAAGGTCGACGCGGTGATCGAGCTGTTGCGCGGGCGCGGCGTCAGCATCGTCTGGGTCGGCCTGCCAAGGATGCGAGAAAGCAATTTCGAGGCCGAGATCGGGCAGATGAACGCATTCAACAGCGAGTTGATGTGCAGCCTCAATGTCCCGTTCATCGACACGGTGCCAGCCAGTTTGGGCGCGGACGGCCATTACACCGCGCGATTGCCGGTCGGTCCGCGCGGCGATACGGTCAAGGTCCGAGAGGGTGACGGCGTGCATATGACGATGACTGGATATGGGCTGATCGTCCGCGACCTGATCGCGGATATTGCCGCGCTGGCGCCCGATGCTGCACCCGCCGCCAATGCGCAGCCCGCCGCCGCCCGACCAGCCGCCCGATGAGTCTGCTGCTCGCGTTATCGCTGGCGGCGCAAGGCACGCTGGTGTCCGCCGATTGCAGCGAACGACTGTGCAATCCGCGCGCACTCGGCCCGTTTCTGGAAGCGCTGGCCGAGGCCGATCGCCGCCCGGTGCGCATCGTCCAGGTCGGCGACAGCCACACCGCCGGCGACATGATCACCGAAGGCTGGCGTGCCGCCTGGCGCGGGCGTTACAGCTATGGTGGGCGCGGCGCGCTGCCCGCCGGACGACCCTATCGCGGCTTCATCAGCTGGGGCGTCACCGGCTTTCAGGGCAGCGCGTGGACAGTTAACGGCATTTTCGGCCGGGTGTGGAGCGAGAGCGGAGCCGATGTGGGCCTGTCGGGCTTTACCCAGACCGCTAGCGTTGCCGGTGCGAGCATCGGAGTCACCGCTGACAACGACGACCAGCTGTTCGACCGCACCATCGTCTGCGGGCTGACTGGGCCGGATCAGGGCGCGGCGCGGATCGAGCTGGGCTATTCGAGCGCCATCGTCACATTTGCCTCCGACCGGCGCGGCGCACGTTGCGAAACGCTCGATAGCCCCAGCCTGGTGGCATCGACGGCGGTGACGACGCTGACCGATCAGCCGGTCAGCATCACCTCGATCGGCACATTCCGTATATCGGGCGGGGTCAGCATATCCAATCTTGGGGTCGGCGGATCGCAGTGGCGGCACCAGTCGCGGGTCAGCGACGCGGTTGCGGCGGAAGAGCTGCGCGCCTGGGCACCCGATCTGGTTGTCATCGCCTTCGGCACCAATGAGGGCTTCTCGCAAGGCTTCGACATGGCCGGATATGAGCGGACGATCCGCGATCAGGTGGCGCGGATCCGGCGGCTGGCGGGGCGCAATGTGCCGATATTATTGATCGGCGCGCCCGATGCCGCGACGCGCAACATGGCGATCGCCAGCAATGGCGCGTCACCGCCGGTGCCGTGCGGCGAAGGCTGGGCGACGCCGGGCCTGCTCGCCGATATCCGCGAGCGCCAGCGCGCTTTGGCGATGCAGCTGGGTCTCGCTTTCTGGGACTGGAATGCGGCGATGGGTGGTGCCTGTTCGGTGCATGGCTGGCGGCAACAGGGCTGGGCGCTGGGCGATCATGTTCACTTTACCCGCGCTGGGGGCGCGCAAATCGGCAGTCGTCTGGCGGATGATCTGGCGACGGCGGCCCGCTCCATGCGCAACTGACGCGCTGGGCCGATGCTGTTTCCGACCTTCACCTTTCACATCTTCTTTCTGGTCGTGTTCGCCCTCGTCTGGGCGATCCGGCGCGATAATGAATGGCGCAAGATCGTCCTGCTGGTGGCGAGCTGGTTCTTCTACGGATGGTGGGACTGGCGGTTCGTTGCGCTGCTGATCGCATCGGGTTTCGTCAACTGGGGCGCGGCGCAGATGATATTGCGCAGCGACGGCGACGAACGCACCCGCAAGCTGTGGCTGTGGGTGGGCATCGCCGCCAATCTCGCCATCCTCGGCACCTTCAAATATTATGGCTTCTTCGCCGAACAGCTCGCCTCGCTGCTGCACAGCGTCGGCTGGGGCCGCGACATGACGATATTGGAGATCGTCCTGCCGGTTGGCGTGTCCTTCTTCACGTTTCAGGGAATGAGCTATCTGATCGACATCTACCGGCGGCACACCAGGGCAGCAACGCTGCTCGATCTGACGCTGTTGATGAGCTTTTTCCCGCACCTGGTTTCCGGGCCGATCGTCCGCGCCAGCCATCTGATCCCGCAGTTCCAAAAGATCCCGGTGCTGACGCGGTCAATGGTTGCAGCAGGCATTGCGTTGATCCTGTGGGGCCTGGTCAAAAAGACGGTGATCGCGTCGGAGCTGGCGATCACCTATGTCGATCCGGTCTTTTTCGATCCATCGGTGCACAGCAGCCTCGATCTCTTGATCGGCGCCTATGCCTATGGCGTGCAGATCTATTGCGATTTTTCCGCCTATAGCGACATGGCGGTGGGGATCGCCATCTTGCTCGGCTATCGTTTTCCGTGGAACTTCAATCAGCCCTATCGCGCCGCCAGCTTGCAGGATTTCTGGCGGCGCTGGCACATCAGCCTGTCGAGCTGGCTGCGCGACTATCTCTATATTTCGCTCGGCGGATCGCGCCATGGCATCGTCCGGCTGTGCGCTGCGCTGATGGCGACCATGCTGCTGGGCGGATTGTGGCACGGGGCGAGCTGGAATTTCGTCATCTGGGGGGCGATCCATGGCGGCGTGCTGGTGGCCGAACGGCTGTGGCGTGAGTATCGGCCCGCTGGTACCCCGGAACTGCCGCATTGGGCGGGAGTGCTGGTCACTCTTCACATTGTCACGCTGGCATGGATATTCTTTCGCGCCTCGAGTTTCGATGTGGCGACGGCCTATGTCGGCGGTATCCTTGCGCTGAGCGGCGCGACACTGACAGCGACGCCACTGGTGCTGGCGCTGGTCGTCATCGGCCTGTCGCTGCACGCCTTTCCGCGCGATGGGGTCCAGCGCACTGCGATGATGCTGCGCGATCTGCGCGCATGGCAGGTGGCCAGCTTGGGCGTGCTGGCGCTGCTGCTGGTCGAAATGGCCCGGCCCGATGGGGTCGCGCCGTTCATCTATTACCAGTTCTGAGGTGCGGACATGAGCAAAGATCTCCCACCCGCCGATCCGCCCGCGCCCAAGCCGCCGCGCCGTCGGCGGACGACGCCGGCCAAGGCGGCTGCTCCGCGCGTGCGGGCGAAGGTCGCAGTGGACGAAGATGGAGCGGTGGAGTCAGCGCCCAAGCCGAAACGCGCGACGACGGCAGCACCGCGTCGGCGAACCAAAGCTGCTGCGGACGCAGGCGCTGCTCCTGCCAAGACGAAGCGGGTGCGGGCAAAGGTGGTGTCTGAGGCCCAGATGGATTTGGCTCTGGCCGCCGATGCCGAGCTTGGTTCGGACGCGGAGCCGAAAAACTCCGGCTTCGTGCCTCCTGCAACGCGAATGGCCCCACCCGAACCCAAAGATGCCGGCCTCGCCCATGGCGAATCCCCCGCCGACTTGCCCGGCTCCGCACGTATCGAAGCCGGCGGCCTGAAGTGGGCGGCGGGCATCTTCGCGCTGTCGTCACCCTTGCTGCTGCTGTTCAACTCGCACGCCATCGATAATTGGGCGCGACAATTGCCGGTTACCAACTGGTCGGGCCCGGTAATCGATGCGGCGATCGGCTGGCATGGCGCAATGCAGCGCATCGGCTTCGCCGCGCCGGTCGATGCCGGTCGTGCGGCGTGGAAGCGGATGAAGGGTGAGGATGCCGCAGCCGAATAATCGACCCGCGGCAGCCACGCTCAGCGATAGAAGATATGATCGCCGATCTGGGCCACGCGGGGGCGTGAGCGGAAGAAGCCGGGGCGGGCATAGGCGGCGTGGAAGAACAGCGCCTCTCCGACCACCGGGGCGCTGACGCCGTTGCGCGCGTCGAGCGCGATGTCGACGGCGGTATGCCAGCGCTGGTCCTGCCGCGGATTATAGGCGTGGACGTTGAAGAACTGGTTGCGCTGCAAGGCGATGGCGCAGATCGATTTAGGGAAGATCGGCGATTCAAGGCGGTTGATCACCACCTGCGCCACCGCTAGCTGGCCGTCGCGTGGCTGGTTGCCCGCCTCATGATGGACGATCTTGGCGAGGCAGACGGTTTCGTCGTCGACGCCATGTCCAGCGATTGCAGGCTCTGCTGTTGCTTCGATTTGCGGAGCGGTAGGCGCCGGGATAGGCGCTGCAACGGGTTGCGGCGCAAGCGGGGCAGTATCGACAGCGTCGGCCTTCGCGACCGGCGCTTCGCTACCGCTGAAGGCGGCGAGCGCTGCGTCGGGGCGCGGCTGCATGGCGACCAGTCCGACGGCACCGGCAACGGCAACCATCCTGGCAATTGCCACGGGCGAAAAATGCATAATAACTCCGGTTCATCCAGCTGCGCGTGCCACTCTCTGGGGGGCATCCCGCAAGCGCCATCGTGGCGCGATACATGCCCTCATCTCCACGGGCACGGTCGTGACGATGCCGTTACCGTCGTCCGGTGATAGCGCAAGCCGGATGGGACGAATGGTTGGTCGGGCAGGATGAGTTGCAATCAATCAGCTTGTAAAAGCAGGGCTCCAATCGATTGCCAATCGACTAAAGAGCAGCAACAGACATGCTGAAAATGCCGCATTTGCGCCATTGCGGCGCTGCGGCCCTATCGCCTATACGGCATCGACCAAGGGCCATGGTCGATGCTGTTGATATCCAACCGAGTCGGCAGTCAATGTGGAGTATGTGCGTGCGATTTGTGAAATCTGCTTCGACTGGCCCGATGCTGGCGATGCTCGCCGCGATCGTCTCGGTCGGCTGCACCGAACAGGTTGCCGCCGAAGCCAATGGTGCGCAGTCCGATACGACCGCACCGGCGCGCAATTATCGTATCATCGGCGTTGGCGACACAATGATGGGCAGCGACTGGCCGACGCCAATCATGGATGCGCGGATGACACCCGATGGCAACCCCGAGGCGGTGATCGGTGCTGAGATGGCAGCACTGTTCCGCAGCGGCGATGTCAGTTTCGCCAATTTCGAAGGGACTATTCACGAAAGCAGTGACGGAGCCAAGCAGTGCGGCAATCCTGCGGTGTGCTTCACCTTCCGCAGCCCGCCATGGCATGCGGCCTATTTGCGTCGCGCCGGTTTCACGATGATTTCCAACGCCAACAACCACGCGCGTGATTTCGGCGAGGGTGGGCGTTCGCAGACGGTGCAGGCGCTGACCGATGCGGGTTTTGCCGTGTCGGCCAGCGATCAGGACGGTCGGCGGTTCGGCATCCAGACGCTCGCTGACGGTACCCGCGTTGCGCTGGTCGCCTTTGGCCATAATCCTGGCCTGATGGCGGTGCAGAACCTGCCGCGTGTTGCCGAACTGGTGCGCGAAGCACAGGCTCAGGCCGATATGGTCATCGTCTCCTGTCACATCGGCGCGGAGGGCCGTGCCGCCGACCGAATCACCCGCGCGACCGAAATGTTCCTCGGTGAGAATCGCGGCAATCCCTATGCCTTCGCGCACACCGCTGTCGATGCCGGGGCAGACGTCGTGCTGTGCCACGGCCCGCATATCCCGCGCGCAGTCGAGGTCTATCAGGGCCGCTTCATCGCCTACAGCCTCGGCAATTTCTGGACATATGGCCGTTTCAACCTGACCGACCCGGCCGGTTATGCGCCGATCGCCGATTTGCAGGTGGCGCGCGATGGCGCACTGGTTTCGGCGCGGATCGTCTCGGCGCGGCAGGATCGCCCCGGCGGGCCCACTATGGACCCCGCAGGCGGTGCAGCGCGCCAGATATCGATGCTGACCGCGCGCGATATGGCCGACAGCGGAACCAGCGTGGCGGAGGACGGGACGGTCAGCTGGGTGCGGTGAACCGTCCTCATTGCGCAGTGGCCCATCGATAAATGACCATCAGGGCTGCTGTTTTGGCAAATGCGTCCTATAGGCTCGCGCGATGAACAGCCGATTTCTTATTCTGCCGTGTATTATTGCTGCGAGCTCGGCTTCGGCACAACAGTCGGCTGACGACGCGACGGTGAGCAGTGCGACCGCTGGTAGCGCGGCGGGCGACGATATCATCGTCACTGCGCTGCCTCTCCCCCCCGCTGCCACCGCATATGGCGCAGTCGCCATCGACGGCGAACTATTGGCCGCCACCGCCTCTGGCCGGATCGAGGAGGCATTGGCGCGGATTCCCGGGTTCCAGCAGTTCCGCCGTTCCGACAGCCGGTCGGCCAATCCGTCGGCGCAGGGCATCACGCTGCGCGCCATCGGCGGCAATGCCTCATCGCGGACCCTATTGCTGCTCGACGGTGTACCGCAGGCCGATGCCTTTTTCGGCTTCATCCCCTTTACCGCATTGCCGGCTGAAAGCATCGCCAGCGCGCGGGTGACGCGCGGGTCGGGGATCGGGCCATTCGGCTCAGGGGCGGTTGCAGGGACGATAGAGCTGTTCTCGCGCAATCCCGCGACGCGCGACAGTTTCGCTGCGAGCGCCACCATTGGCAGCGACGCCGCGCGTGAAGCCAGTCTGGCTGCTGCTTTTCCGTTGGGGGCAGGCCATATCGCCATCGATGCGCGGCATGATCGCGGCGATGGTTTCTTCACCACGCCGGTCGCGCAGCGCGTCGCCGCGTCTGTTCCCGCCCGCTATCGTGCCAGCCAGATCGCGCTGTCCGCCGCTGTGCCACTCGCGGAGGGTGCCGATCTCTATCCGCGCATCGCCGCCTTCCGTGACGAACGCACCCTGCGTTTTGCCGGGGCAGACAACAGCGCGGAGGGGGTCGATGCGTCGCTGCGGCTGGTTTCGCGCGGGCGCTGGCAGGTCGAGGCGCTCGGCTGGGTACAGGCGCGCGATTTCTCCAGCATCGTCGTCAGCGCCACCAGCTTTAGGCCGACACTCGACCAGCGGGCGACGCCGACCACCGGCTGGGGCGGCAAACTGGAGCTGCGTGCGCCGGGCAGCGCGACGCAGCTTTTCCGATTTGGCGTCGATGTGCGCGGCGCGACGGGACAGGCTGACGAAGATGTGCTGGCGCTATCGGGCGCACGCACGCTTACCCGCCGCGCCGGCGGCGATACGCTGACGCTCGGCGGCTTTGCCGAAGGCGATCTGATCATCGCGAACGTGTCGCTGACCGCCGGTGCGCGCGTCGATCGCTGGAAGTTGAGCGATGGCTTTTCGGAGGAGATCCGCCCCAATGGCAGCAGCCAGACCGATAACCGGTTCGCGGCGCGTAGTGGCACCATCGGCTCGTTGCGTGGCGCGGCGGCGTGGGCAGTCGGCGATGCCGTCACGGTGCGCGCCTCCGCCTACACCGGATTTCGCCTGCCGACGCTCAATGAGCTGTATCGGGGCTTTACCGTCTTCCCGGTGACGACGCGCGCCAATGCCGCGCTCGATCCGGAACGGCTGCGGGGCTGGGAGGCGGGGGTCGAGCTGCGCCCCGCCACCGGCGTCACGCTCGGCCTGACCGCCTTCGACAATCGGTTGCGGGATGCCATCGCCAATGTCACCATCGGGACCAATGTGCGCCAGCGCCGCAACGTCGCCGCGATCCGCGCGCGCGGGCTCGAGGCGAGCCTGAACTGGCGCTCCGGCCCGTGGCGGGTCGATGCCGGCTGGGCCTACAGCTACGCCCGCGTCCGCGCCGCCGCCAGCGATACGGCAGCGGCGGCGCTCGACGGATTGCGGCCCGCGCAAACCCCTACCCATTCCGGCTCCGCAACGATAGGCTGGCAACGGTCCGATTGGCTGATACAAGCCGGCGTGCGCCACATCGGCGCGCAGTTCGAGGATGATCGCAATATCGGTACGCTGCCCGCCGCAACCACCATCGACGCCCTGATCCGCGCACCGCTCGGTGCAGGCTTTTCTCTTGTGCTGCGCGGCGAGAATTTGGCTGATGAACAGGTCGTCACCCGCAACGCAGGCGGCTCGATCGACCTCGCCGCCCCACGCACGCTTTGGCTGGGATTGCGCTGGTCGGGCTGATTGCGCCGCACATAAATATGCGACAAACACCGCGTTGTTCGACGCGAAATTGCATTGGGAAACATCGCCATGGAAACCGCCACCTACACCCGCGTCGCGCGCGGGCTGCACTGGAGCATCGGCATCCTCGTCATCGGAAATCTGATCGGTGGCCTCGCGCACGATGTCGCGCCCACGGTGATCATACCGATCCACAAATCGACCGGCCTGCTGATCCTCGCGCTCAGCCTGGCGCGGCTCGGCTGGCGTTTGACCCACCGCCCGCCCGCATTTCCCGCAGCCATGCCCGGCTGGGAGCGGACGCTTGCCGGCACCACGCATGTCATCTTTTATGTGCTGATGATCTTCATCCCGCTGAGCGGCTGGATCATGGCCTCGGCGGGAGATCGCCCGCTCGATTTCTATGGCTTGTTTCCGGTGATGAAGTTCGATGTGATCAAGGAATCGGCGCTGTGGGAAGTTGCGCATGAGGGTCATGAGCTGCTCGCCTTCGCGATGATCGGCCTGTTGCTGCTGCATATCGGCGCGGCGTTGCGCCACCGTATCGTGCTCAAGGACGGCGTATTGGCGCGGATGCTCGGTTAGGGCCAATCCGTTACGGGAGGCGGCAGTCCGTCGCGCACCTCGATAATGCGCTTGAGCGACCCGCTGGCCATGCTGGCGGGCAGAGCATCGAGCGGGTGCCATGCGGCAGCGATGATCTCGCGCCCGTCGCAACAGGGCTCGCCGCTGCCGTCGCCGACGAATATGCTGATATGATTGCGCGCACCGCGCGACGTCTCGATAAACTCGCCATGCAGCCGCAGTGCGGCAACCTTGATCGCCGTTTCCTCCCACACCTCGCGCGCGGCAGCGACTGACGCATCCTCCCCGCGCCGCACGCCGCCGCCGGGCAGCATCCAAAGCGCGCTGCTCGCATAGCTGTGGCGGATCAGCAAGACGGTGCGGTCCGGCCCGAGCACGACGACTTTCGCGCCATGGACATGCGGGCGAGCGATGCGCCACCACAGCATCCGCAAGGCTTGCGCGGTGCGATAAGCGATGTGGATCGGGCGGATACCGGTCACCCCGGCTCGCTGGCGGGCGGCATGGTGTCACCGGCACCCAGCGCGCGCTGCATATACACTGTATCGAGCCAGCGCCCGAATTTGCGCCCGACCGATTGCATCCGCCCCGCGTGGCTGAAGCCGCAGGCGAGGTGCAGCGCCACCGAGGCTGGCTCACCCCCGCCAGCGATACCGATCATCTGCCGGAATCCCGCCGCCTCGCACACCCTGATCAATCCAACAAGCAGCGCCTTGCCTATGCCGCGTCCTGTCCAGTCAGGATCGAGATAGATCGAATCCTCAACTGTCCCGGCGTAGGCGGGACGGTCGCGGAAAGGCGCGGCATAAGCATAGCCGATCACCCCGCCATCGGCCTCGGCGACCAGAAACGGGCAGCCACGCGCGGAGAGGCCGTCGATTTTCTCGGCCATCGCCGCCGTACCCATGGGCACTGTATCGAAGGTAGCGGTGCCGTGCACGACATGGTGCGCGTAGATGGCGGCAATCCGCGCTGCGTCGTCAGCCGTGGCAGCGCGGATCGCTACCATGTCAAACGTCCAGATTGGCCACGTCGAGCGCATTATCCTGGATGAACTCGCGGCGCGGCTCGACTTCTTCGCCCATCAGGCGGGTGAAGATATCATCGGTGACGTCGGCGGTTTCTATCGTCACTTGCAGCAGCGTACGGTTGCTGGGGTCGAGCGTGGTTTCCCACAGTTGCTCGGCGTTCATCTCGCCCAGTCCCTTGTAGCGGCTGATGCTCAACCCCTTGCGGCCGAAGGCGAGGATCGCATCGAGCAACTCGATCGGGCGGGTGACGAGATTGGCTTTCTTGGTCGCGGCGGCGGTTACGGCAGGCGCGGCCTGTTCGCCGTCTTGGTCCTCATCGGCGACCGGTTCGGCTTCGACGGCGGCGCTGCCCATGGCGACCAGCATGCCCGGACGGGCATAGCTGTCGCCGACTTCGGCCATCAGCGTCGCCAGCTTGCGCGCTTCTGCAGAGAGGGCAAAACCCGCCTCGACGACATGATGGTCGGTCACGCCGCGCCAGCGCCGCTGGACATGGAAACCGCCTTCTTCGGACAGCACGATAGTCCAGCTTCCGTCGTCGCCGCTGGCCTTTTCGACCGCATCGAGCCACGCTGCTGCACGCTCGCCAGCGGCGATCCGTCCGCTCGCGTCGATGTCGGCAGCGAAGCCACCGTTGATCGCCAGCGCTTCGATCAGTGCGGGATCGTAGCGACGCGGGACATAGCGCATCAGCGCGCGCAGGCGGCGGGCGTGATCGACCAGACTCCTGAGATCGTCGCCGCTGCGCGGGCCTTCGCCGCTGTCGAAGCGGAGCGCGCCGATCCCGGCATCGACCAGATACTGGTCGAGTGCGCTGTCGTCTTTGAGATAGACTTCGGAGCGTCCGCGCGTCACTTTATACAGGGGTGGCTGGGCGATGTAGAGATAGCCGCCCTCGATGATCTGGGGCATCTGGCGGTAGAAGAAGGTCAGAAGCAGTGTACGTATGTGCGCGCCGTCGACGTCGGCGTCGGTCATGATGACGATCTTGTGGTAGCGCAGCTTTTCGATGTTGAATTCGTCGCGAATACCCGCGCCAAGTGCTTGAATTAGCGTGCCTACTTCCTTCGATCCGATGATCCGGTCGAAGCGCGCGCGCTCGACGTTGAGGATTTTGCCCTTCAATGGCAGGATCGCCTGATAATGGCTGTCGCGGCCTTGCTTGGCGCTGCCGCCGGCGCTGTCGCCCTCGACCAGAAACAGTTCGGACTTGGCCGGATCGCGCTCGGCGCAATCATGGAGTTTGCCGGGCAGCGAAGCGATGTCCATCGCCCCCTTGCGCCGGGTCAGTTCGCGCGCGCGGCGAGCAGCTTCGCGGGCGGCGGCGGCGTCGATCACCTTGCCGATGATCTGCTTGGCCAGCGCCGGATTTTCCTCGAGCCACTGGTCGAGCTTGTCGCTCATCAGGCTTTCGAGCGGTTGGCGCACTTCGCTCGAAACCAGCTTGTCCTTGGTTTGCGAGCTGAATTTCGGATCGGGTAGCTTGACCGAGACGATCGCCGTCAGGCCTTCGCGCATATCTTCGCCCGAAAGCGAGATTTTCTCCTTCTTCATCATCCCCGACCGCTCGGCATAATTGTTAAGCGTGCGCGTCAGCGCGGCGCGGAAGGCGGCGAGATGCGTGCCGCCGTCGCGCTGCGGAATGTTGTTGGTGAAGGCGAGGACATTTTCGTAATAGCTGTCGTTCCATTCGAGCGCGACGTCGATGCCGATGCCGTCGCGCACCGCTGAAATGGCAATTGGCTCGGGGAATAGAGCGACTTTCGCGCGGTCGAGATATTTGACGAAGGCACCGATCCCCCCCTCATAATAAAGCTCGATTTCCTTGCGCTCGGCGTGCCGCGCGTCGGCCAGGACGATGCGCACGCCCGAGTTGAGGAACGCCAGTTCGCGGAAGCGATGCTCGAGATTGTCGAAGTCGAATTCGAT
>JAYSZB010000013.1:0-46675 GCA_043727035.1 Sphingomonas sp.
CAGGCTTCGACAAGCTCAGCCCGAACGGAACGGAGCGGAAATAAGTTTCGTTGACCACGAGCCTTTCCCGACGAGGCGGAATCGCCTCGTCGGATAAGAAAGGCTCTCGGTTGAATGTCTGGAGCGCTTCCCGACCGAAAAACCGGTACCCACTCTTTGGGGAAGCGCTCTAGGAAGGGGGATGAGCGAAATCCACGTCTGCGGCGTCTCCTCGTCGATCCTCGGCCAGCCCTGGCGCTGGCGAGGCTTGGCGACGGAGGCCGCGGACGAACATTTCCAACCCGACGATTTGGTCGATCAATTGCTCCTCGCCCGCGGGGTGCCGCGCGGCGATCTGGCGAGGCACAAGTCCCCGACCCTGCGCGCGTTCCTGCCCGATCCTTCGTTGTTCCAGGACATGGACGTCGCCGCCGACCGGCTCGCGCGCGCGGTGACCAGCGGCGAACAGGTCACGATCTACGGCGACTACGATGTCGACGGCGCGACCAGCGCGGCCTTGCTGATCCTGGTTCTGCGCGATCTCGGGCTGGAAGCGGGCTACTACATTCCCGATCGACTGCTCGAAGGTTACGGCCCCTCGGGCGATGCGCTGGTTAAACTCGGTGTCGAGGGCAGCACGCTGGTCGTGACGGTCGATTGCGGGGCGATGGCGCACGAGGCGCTGGCGGCGGCGCATGAGGCCGGGGTCGAGGTGATCGTCGTCGATCATCACAAGTGCTCGGCGGAGCTTCCGCTGACCACCGCGCTGGTCAACCCCAACCGGCTCGACGAGAGCGACGAGGGTGCCGCGCACGGCCATCTGGCGGCGGTCGGCGTGGCGTTCCTGCTCGCCATCGCGCTGGTCCGTACTTTGCGTGCGCAAAATTTCTTCGCCGACCGCGCCGAGCCGGACCTGTTCGCGCTGCTCGATCTGGTGGCGCTGGGGACGGTGGCGGACGTCGCCGCACTCCACGGGCTCAACCGCGCGATGGTCGCGCAGGGGCTCAGGGTGATGGCGCGGCGCGACAACATTGGGATGGCGGCGTTGATCGACGCCTCGCGACTGAGCAAGCCCCCGACATGCAGCGATCTCGGCTTTGCGCTGGGGCCGCGGGTCAACGCCGGGGGCCGGGTCGGCGAGGCGACGTTGGGCGTGCGCCTGCTGACCACGCGCGACCCCGACGAGGCGCGCGACATCGCCGCGCAGCTCTCGCGCCTCAACGACGAACGCCGCGGGATCGAGGCGGCGGTTCAGGAGGCTGCCGAGGAGCAGCTTGTCGGTCAGCACAACCGCGCGGTGGTCGTGGTGAGCGGGCGCGGCTGGCACCCCGGGGTGATCGGGATCGTCGCCGGACGGCTCAAGGAGAAGACCGGCAAGCCGACCCTGGTAATCGCGCTCGACGAGGCCGACGGCACCGGCAAGGGATCTGGCCGCTCGATCGCCGGGGTCGATCTGGGTGCGGCGATCATCGCTGCGCGCGATTCGGGTCTACTGGTCGCGGGCGGCGGTCATGCGATGGCGGCGGGGTTGACCGTCGCGGCCAATGGCACGCCAGCGCTGACCGAGTGGCTGTGCGAGCGGTTGGAGAGCGATGTCGCGACGGCGCAAGGATCGCGCGCGCTATCGCTCGATGCGTTGCTCGCGCCCGGCGGAATCAACACACAGTTCGCCGAGGCGATCGAGGCGGGCGGGCCCTATGGCCACGGCTGGTCGCAGCCGCGTGTCGCCACCGGGCCGGTAAGGCTGATCAAGGCCGATATCGTCGGCACCGGCCATGTCCGGCTGATCGCAGCGGGCGACGACGGGCGGTCGTTCAAGGCGATCGCCTTTCGTTCAGGCGACAGCGCCATGGGGCAGGCGCTGCTCGCTGCCGGCCCATCGCGCCGACTGTGGCTGGCCGGTCGGGTCAAGCGTGACGACTGGACCGGTCGCAATGCCGCCGAACTGCACCTCGACGACGCAGCCCTTGCCGAGTGACGCGCGCCTTGCGCGCTTGGGTGCCGATTGATTCTATCGATCTGGCGCTTTGGCGGCTTGAC
This sequence comes from Sphingomonas sp., assembly GCA_043727035.1. Classification (GTDB taxonomy): domain Bacteria; phylum Pseudomonadota; class Alphaproteobacteria; order Sphingomonadales; family Sphingomonadaceae; genus Sphingopyxis. The sequence goes on from JAYSZB010000013.1 coordinate 2,020, forward strand.
CCTTTTGCCCCTCCGGTTTAATGGGCGCGCCTGCCATGCGCCACCGTGCGTGCTCGGCCCCTTCGTCTAGTGGTTAGGACGCGGCCCTTTCACGGCTGAAACACGGGTTCGAGCCCCGTAGGGGTCACCAGCATCCGGCGCTGCACAGCACTGACGGCCCCTTCGTCTAGCGGTTAGGACGTCGCCCTCTCACGGCGAAAACACGGGTTCGATTCCCGTAGGGGTCACCAGGTCACGTGCGGCTTGCAGTAGTCGTCCTGCCCCAGCCGACCCGCCGACCGCGCCTGCCCCGATTTACACACTTATCTGGCGTCGACACGTACGCGTGGCGGGCGACCGGTTGCGGTGAAGGGTGTGTAGGTCAGCACCAGCTTTTCCATCGCCCGACGGCGCGCAACCAGCTCTATCGCTTCGCTGCACTGACCGCTCTGGACGATGAATTGGGTCGGAACGGTTTGCGCTTCACCGCTGACATAGTCGATCTGCACCGACAGCACAGCCAGATCGGCATTGGCCGCGCACAGCCGCACCTGTCGATGACTATCGCTGCCGAAGGCGAACACCGTCTGCGTGCCGCTCGCCGGATCGACTGTTCGGGTGCCCGCCTGTTCCCAGTCACCCATATCCTGCGCGGATGCGACTGAGCCGAGCGCCAGCGAAACTGCGATCACCAAACTGGCACGAATCATATCGGTCATTCCTTTGCTTCAACCGTTGCGGGCTTGAGCATATCGCTCATTGCCCACGAATGAATGTACGGATGTCGCGCGATAACGCTACCCGGTCCTCGTCACGCACATACATCATATGGCCGCTGTCATAATAGCGGAAGGTAATACGGTCGCGCGGAAAGCCGGAGCGGGTTAACGCATATTCGGCAGCGAAGAATGGCGTGGCGAAATCATACCAGCCCTGCGCGTTGAACACGCGCAGGCCCGAATTCTCGCGCATGGCCCGGCTGATATAAGGCGCGACATTCATATAGGTGTCGCTGTCCCGCCCCGCGTTCAGCCGCCAATCCCAGCCTCGCACCCCGCCGATGGTCGAATAGCTGCGGTCGGTGCGATAGTTCAGCGTGCGGCGCAGATGATCGTTGATCGCGGCGGTATAGCCCGCATCGATGCCGTAGAAACTCGGGTCATTGTCGGGTGTCTCCCCCGCCGCATCGGCGTCGACGCCGGTATAGCGCGCGTCGAGCCGCCCGACGGTGAGGCCGCGATCGCGCAGCAACTCCTTGTAGAAGCGCCCCGGTGTGATCCGCAGATCGGCACGGTCGATATACTCGTGGGATATGCCGGTGAATCGCGACAGTTCGGCGCGGATCTCGGCGCGCCGATCGGCGGGAAGCGCATTGCCCTGCATCAGTGCGGGCAGATAGCGTTGCGTCGCCCATGCGCGGGCCTCGGCGACGAAGGATTCGGTACCACCGGCATGGTCGGCCTTGCCGTGGAACAGCGCGGTCGCGGCCATGCTGGGGACGTTGAGCGCATAGCTGATCTCGTTTCCCGGCGTATCCGCGCCTGCGCCGAAATCGAGCACGGTCGAGATCAGCAAGATGCCGTTCAATCCGACATCGTTGAAACTGCCCTCGAGCTGGTTGAGCACGGCGGCGGTGCGCGTCGTGCCATAGCTCTCCCCGCCGAGATATTTGGGCGCGTTCCAGCGGCCATTCTCGTCGAGCCATTGGCGGATGAACTGCGCCACCGACCGCGCATCTTGCGTCACCCCCCAATAATCCGCCGGATCGACGCCGGGCATCGCGTAGGAGAAACCGGTGCCGACCGGATCGATGAAGACGATGTCGGTGACGTCGAGCAGACTGTCGGGATTGGCGACCAGCGGATAAGGCGGCGCGCCATCGTCGCGCGCGTCCGAGGGGATGGCAACGCGCACCGGGCCGAACGCGCCCATGTGCAGCCATAGCGAGCCCGATCCGGGACCGCCGTTGAACAGGAAGGTGACCGGACGGTTGGGGTCGGTACCGGCGCGGACATAGCTGGTCGAGAAGATCGATGCCCTCGCGGTGCCGTCCTCGGCGCGCAGGAAAGTCTCTCCGGTGGTGGCGACATAATCGACGCGAATACCGTTGAAAGTGCCGCTGTGGCGGGTCACCGAGCGATTCGGAACAGGTGCCGACGTCTCAGGAGTGGGTGTGGGGGCGGGCGCCGCTGCGGGGCGCGACTGGGCATGCGCCGCCATTAGGGGTGTGCACAGAGCCAGAGCCGCCGCAACCGCGATCGATGCTTTCAGCGATTCTCTCCGTAGCTCGAAACGCATAATCATCTCCTCCATGGCCCGGTGCACGGGATAGTCGATGGACAGCGCGGTGCAAGCGTCGCCGCGTTGATGCTTGCACCGCAGCCACAGGACGGGCAGACCCCCCCTATGTCCATCAACCGTACAATCCTCGTCTGCGCCCCGCTTGTCGCCCTGTTGCTGACGGTACCCGCCGCCGCCGACACCAAACGTTTCGGCTTTACCGGTTTCGACGGCATCGATGTGCGCGGCGACATGATCGTCGAGATCGTCACCGCCTCGCCGGTGCGCGCCGATGCGGAAGGGTCGCGCTCGACGCTGGAAACGCTGAGCCTCGAGGTGCAGGAGCGCACGTTGATCGTCCGGCAATTGTCCGACGGCCCCTATGGCCCGCGCCGCGCCGGCGAGCCGCCCGCACGCATCCGGATCAATGCGCAGGGCCTCAACCGCCTGATCGTCAGAGGCAGCGGCAGCGTGCGCGCGACGGGGCTTCGCGGACCGCGGGTGATCGTCACCCTGGACGGTGGCGGATCGGTCGATGCCAGCGGCATTGTCGCCGAACAGCTCGACGTTCGTGCGGCGGGTCAGGGTGTCGTCACCGTCAGCGGGCGGGCGCGGACGATGAGCGCAGTCAACAGCGGTTCAGCAGCCATCGTTGCCGACGCCGTGGTGCCGCGCGACCTGACTGTCCGGTCCAGCGGTACCGGATCGAGCAGCTACGCTGCTAGCGGGACGGCGCGGATCGACGCCTTTGGCGAAGGCAATGTCATTGTTGCGGGCAGAGCACGCTGCACCGTGCGCAATGTTGGCGCAGGCACGGTCGAATGCGGCCCGCGCCAGCGCGGTTCGTTGCCGACGTCAGCCGATACCGAATGACATTGCCGACCGGGGACTGGCGCTAGGCAGCCGCGACAGGCATGGTCTTCTTGCGGACCCCAAAGCCGGGATGCTTGGTCCTCCACGGGCCGAGCGCGTCGCCGCCGGTGACGATGTTGAGCACAGCGGGCGGCGGCAGCATGTCCCTGACCAGTTCGCCGAATTTGAGAATCGACGGCGATTTCGAACCGAAGCGAGCGGCTGGTAGAGCAGGGAGTTGCCGCACACGCTTAGAGTCCTGACAAGTCGACTAGCGGCGCATTTTTGAATCGCAGAACCATAAAATCCGATCAGAAAAGGCGAAGCGATGGGGGAAGAGTGCCGGGTCGCCTTTTACCACTTGAAAAGCCACTTCGACAGCCGCCGCCAGTTCAAGTGCGTGAAACGGCTTGGTCAGACAGCCGATGGCAACTTCACTCGACAAGTTAGGTGAACAATTCCTTGTAGCAAGCAGTAAGGGAATGCCCTGATCGCGTAGCTTAAGAGCGAGTTCGATTCCGCTATCACCGCCCACCAGATTGACATCGACCACTGCCAGTTCGGGTTTGGATGAGGCCATTATTTCAAGCGCAGTGCCTATCGAGTCTGCGACGCCGGTCACCTGATATCCTGCTGTTTCGAGGACCGCCTCTATCTCCAGCGCAACCAATGCCTCGTCCTCGACAATCGACCGTTTAGGTTGCTCTCATCCCGACGCGCCCGGCCGAACGGGGGTGGAAATCCAACGCAAGCGATCCGTTTCAAACGTAAGTTCGCGCGGTTTCAGCGATGCTATTCTCGAGCGGATTAACATCGGACCAAAATCGAGTGCGGAATTTTGTAGAATCCACGAGATAGGGGCGGTCGGTAAGGTAATGGAGTTCCATAGCCTCGCGAATTTGCGGGACAAAAATGGCCAGCATCCGGGCCATCCAGCCCGGAACGACCGAAATCTTTGCCGCCACGCCCATTGCATCTGCCGCAATATTGATTGCTTCTCGCAGCGTTTTCGTCGGCGGTGTCGGAACATGCCACGCTTGACCGTAATCGTCGTCTGGTGCCTCAACAAGGGTGACAATAGCTCGAGCGAAATCGGCGATGTGAACCATGTCGTGAGGGAAATCAGCACTTATCAAGACTTGCGCGGGCTTGCCTTGGGACAATCGCCCGAGTGTTGGCGAGCCAAGGATCGACGTCGCCACACCGGGGCCGAAAAAGTCCGGTGCTCGCACAGCTACAGTCTTCACCCGGCCGTGTGCGAAGGCCTCCTGCCACAAGCGCGTTGCAACACTTCTGGCCGCTGGCTTCAGACCGTAATCGACTGGTGGAAGCAACTCGTGCAAGGGCTGGTCCTGAGGACCATAAAGATAAAGACTATCGGCGTAGACCATGCGCGAGCCTGTCTTTTCACACGCTGCAAGAATGGCTTTCATCGCCTTTGGCCAGCCTTCAGCCCAGACCCTGCCTACATAGGGCAATCCAAGCGCGAATACGATCGTCGCCGCACCGTCTATGGCTCTTGCGAGTTGCCGTGGATCCATCGCGTCGGCCTTCGCAAAAACTCGCGCCATCGGGAAGATTGGCGGGCTGGCTTCGCTGGATCACCCGCACCCGGAACCCTCGTGCGAGTAAAAGCCGCGTCACTTCGCGTCCAATGGGGCCGTAGCCGACCACAGGGATCAGCTCCGCATTTGCCTCGGTTTTGTTCACTTGATGTATCGCGACCCCCAAAATGCAACGATCGAATTTTCGACATCTTTCGTCAGCGGCGGCTATTTTACAAGCGTGACCTTTGCCAGCTGATCGAATGTTTGCATTGGGTCGTTATCTGCCGCTTGCAACTCATCCAAGGTCTGGGCATCCGCCCCGAATAGAGAGGCAAAAGGTTGGGCGCACAGGTGGTGCGTTTGTTCCGGCAGTGCCGACAGATCAGATACGCGGAAGGGTCTGGGGGGCGAAGCCCCAACCCCGCAAAGGGTTTGCCGCCGCCCGCCCGATCAGCTCTGCGGCATCGGATATGGTCCATCGTCTCGGCGCGTCGAGCTTTTTCAATTCGTCCCAATCGACCGGTACGGCCACCGGCATATTCGCTCGTGCCCGCGCCGAATAGGGCAGAACAGCAGTGCTGCCGCGCTGGTTGCGCAACCAGTCGATGAAAATCTTGCCCTTGCGCTTGGCCTTGCTCATCGTCGCGACAAAGCGCTCGGGTTCGGCCATGCTCAGGGCCTCGGCGAAGCGCCGGGCGAAGTCCTTGTGCGTTTCCCAGTCGTGGCCCGGGGTGAGCGGCACCACGACATGCACGCCCTTGCCGCCCGACAGCATGGCAAAGCTGACCAGCCCGATGTCGGCCAAGCGTTCGGCGATATCGCGTGCGGCGCGCTTGACGTCGGCAAAGTCCAGCCCTTCGTCGGGATCGAGATCGAAAATCATCCGGTCGGGGTGCTCGACATCGCTGCTGCGGCTGGCCCATCCGTGGAATTCGATGGTTCCCATCTGAACACAGGCGAGCAGGCCATCGGCATCGTCGATGAACAGATAATCCTCGGCGCCGCCGTCTTTCTCGCGGATCGCGACATGATCGACATGGTCGCCGAATGACCCGGAATCATGTTTCTGGAAAAAGCATTGTTTCGATCGCCCTTGCGGACAGCGCACCAGGCTGATCGGTCGTCGCGCGGCGAAGGGGAGCATCAAAGGTGCAATGGCCGCGACATAATCGGCAAGGTCGCCCTTGGTCCGTCCGCTGTCGGGATCGATGACGCGGTCCCGGTTGCTGATGGCAATCGACGGGCCAGCGACAGGGGTAGCGGCAGGTTGTTCGGGGGCGACGGCCTTGGCCAACTTGTCGCCGCGCAACCCGAGGAAACTTCCGTGCCGCACCCGCCCGTCGGCAGTGAATTCGGCAAAGGCGACCTCGGCGACCAGTTTCGGTTTGACCCAGCGCGCCCCGCGCGCTTCGGCCTTGGGGACGTCGAGCGGTGGCTCGGCGACTTCGATCCTGTCGAGTTTTGCGGCAATGTCGGCTAACGTATCGGCGTCGAAGCCGGTGCCGACCTTGCCCTTATAGACGAGCTTTTCTTCGACATATTGGGCGAGCAGCAGCGACGCAAACGGTCGACCCTTCGTTCCGCTCTTGCTGGCTCCGACGATAACGAATTCCTGACGCCGGGTGCATTTGACCTTGACCCAATTATGTGTGCGTTTGCCGTGGTAGGGCGCATCAATGCGTTTGGAGATAATGCCTTCCTGCCCGGCATCGCACATCGCGCGATACAGATTCTCGCCCGCGCCGATGACATGGTCCGCGACATGCAGCGGCGGTTGTGCGCCGCCGAGCAGCGCTTCGAGCCGCTCCTTGCGCTCGATATTGCCGAGCACCGTCAGATCCTCGCCGTCGAGGCTCAGCAGATCGAAAGCGAAAAACGACAGCGGGCTGGCCTCGTCCTCGGCGCCATGTCCGCGCTTGAGCGCTGCCTGCAATGCCGAAAAATCGGGATTGCCGTCTGCCCCGGTCGCCACGATCTCCCCGTCGATCAGCGCGGGGGGAAGGTCGAGCGAGGCAATGCTGCGCACCAGCGAGGGAAATTTGTCGGTCCAGTCGAGCCCACCACGGGTGAACACCGTAACTTTGCCGCCGCCGATCGACACCAGCGCACGATAGCCGTCGAACTTGATCTCGTGCATCCACGCGTTACCCGCAGGCACCGCATCGACGAGCGTCGCCAGCTGGGGCGAGGAGAAGGCCGGGGGCTTGGCCCTGGTCTTGCGGCGCTTGGTGACGGCGGTGTTGCGCGTTCCCGCCTTGGCCATGGTCGCAGCAAAGCTTTTCGTGTCGGTCTCGGCAAGCGTGACCGTGCCGGCGACATCGGCGGCAATCTCTGCCATCGTGCGGCCGGTTAGCACACTGGTCAGCGCGCGCTCCACCAGCAGGTCGCCGGCCTGCGCATCGGCATCGGCGATCTTGCGCAGCAACCAGTTCTCGCGTTTTTCGCCGGGGCGCGGTTTGAGGCGGATGAGCAGCCATTCGCCCTTCATACGCTCGCCATCTAGCGTGAAATGGAGATGGCCGTCGTCGAGGTCCTTGGCGCTTTTGCCAGCGATCGGTGCCCAGGTGCCGCGATCCCACAGCATGACGGCGCCCCCGCCATATTCGCGCTTGGCAATGGTCCCTTCGAAATCGGCATAGGCCATGGGATGGTCTTCGGTGCGCACCGCCAGCCGCTTGTCGTCGGGATCGGGGCTCGGGCCTCTGGTGACCGCCCAGCTTTTCAGCACACCGTCGATCTCCAGACGAAAGTCCCAGTGCAGTCGTGTTGCATCATGCTTCTGGACGATGAAACGGTTGCCACCGGGGCTCGGCGCGACCTTGCCGACCGGTTCGGCCGTGCGCTTGAAATCGCGTTTCGCGTTATAGTCAGCGAGGGGTGCCTTGCGCGCCATCGGTCATGCCCGTTTTCGCGCGGCGGGCTTTTTCCCGACCGGCTTGGCTTTGGTGGGCGCGGTAGCTGCGGGCTTGCCTTCCCCGACCGACTTTTTGAGTGCCGCCATCAGATCGATGATGTTGCCGCCGCGCTGGGCGGGGGCATCGTCGGCATCCTCGATCACCAGTTTGCCCTTGGCCTTGCTCTTCTTCTCGACCAGTCGTTTGACCCCTTCGATGTAGCGGTCGTGGAAGGCCTCAGGCCTGAACGGTGCCGTTTTTTTGTCGATCAAGGTCGTCGCCAGATCGAGCAAGTCGGCATCTGGCTTATGGTCTGGGATGTCGCGGAAATAGGCCTGCGCTTTCTGCACTTCATCGGCATAGCGCAGCAACTCCATAACAAGCCCGCGACCGCACGGCTTGATCGAGACCAGTTGCTCGCGCCCGCGCACCGATAACTGGCCTACGCCGACTTTCTTCGCGGTCCGCAGCGCCTCGCGCAGGACGATATAGGCTTCCTCGGCGAGTTCGTCGGCGGGGACGACGAAATACGGTTTCTCGTAATAAAGCACGTCTATGGCGTCGGCGGGGACAAACTGAACGAGCTCGAGCGTCCGACGGCTTTCGATCTTTACCGCTTCGATTTCTGCGTCCTCGAGCAGGACATAATTGCCTTTTGAGACTTCGTAACCCTTGACGATATCATCGAGATCGACCGGCCCTACGCCTGCTGCGGTCTTCTCATATTTGATCGGCTTGCCAGACGGCTCGTGGATCTGGCGAAAGCTTATCGCCGCACCCGATTTGGTCGCCGGGTAGATTTCGACAGGTATCGACACGAGCGCCAGCCGAAGCTGGCCTTTCCAATAGGCACGCGCGGGCATCGGCAAGTCTCCTTGCCCTGCTCAATCCAGCAGCGCCCGTTCCGGTTCCGTGACGGTGCCGAATCGTTTCTAGCGGTCGCGTCTCGTCAATCTGAATTACAGGGTTGGACCTCGCCATCCTGACGCCAGATGGAACAATTCGGTCGAAACACTGTTGCAACGGTATGGCATTGGACAATCTTTTGCAGCCTTATCCGTCCCACCACAGGTGGATGAATGCACTGACTTTTTTGATGCTGGGCTTGATCGTAGCGGCTGGCCTTGCCGGTCTGTTCGGCGGCCATGACCATCGCAGCGCGGCACAGAGCGCAGATGCCGCGCTTGAAATTTCTGGTCCGAGCATCATCCGCAACGGCGAATATGCTGAGATGACCATCGGGATGACCGCGAAGCGTCCGATCGGCAACGCAGTTTTGGCAGTCGACGCAGCCTTTTGGCGGGAGATGACCATCAACACGATGATCCCTGCACCCCAAAAGGAGGAACTGCGTGACGGCATCATGCGGTTCGAATTCGGTGCGCTGGATGCTGGCGACACCGCCCAGTTCAAGATAGATGCGCAGGTCAACCCTCATCGCTTTGGCGCGAGCGAGGGGCGCTTTGTTCTGCTCGACGGCGACCGTCCTTTGGCGGGTTTGGTGCGTGAACTGACGGTGATGCCCTGATGGACATCGTGCTGCGCGCCGCCGTCATGTTCGCCTTTCTGTTCGGGCTGTTGCGCCTGATGGGCAAGCGCGAACTGGGACAGATGACGCCGTTCGAATTCGTCGTGATCATCGTCATGGGCGATCTTATCCAGCAGGCGGTCACGCAGGCGGATACCAGTCTCACCGGAGCAATCTTGGCTGTCGGGACGTTTGCCTTCCTCGCCGTGTTGCTGAGCTGGATTTCGCACCGCTTTCCATCGACCCGGCGCGTGCTCGAAGGCGAACCACGTGTCATAGTGCGAAGCGGCATCGTCGATCGTGCAGCGCTGGTTCGCGACCGAATGACCGTCGATGAAATCGAATCCGAGATGCGACTCGCTGGAATCGCCGAGCTGTCGACGGTCGCATGGGCAATTCTCGAGACGAACGGAAAGATCAGCTTCATCCGAACCGGCGATGCGCCTGTGCATCAAAATTAGACGATCTTGTCACATAGCAGCTGAGCTTTTCGGAACCTCGTGGAACGCACGATCGTTCGATGCAAATTCTTTTGTCAGGCTGGGACAGCACAATTGCAACGTCGCGAAGCGCTAAGGCAGGCAAGGTCGGGGCGCCCACCGATTACTCGACTACAGCTCGACGAAGGGCGCGATAACCGCTTTCACACGATCGCTCAGCGAGAACCTCGTCGGCAAAGCGATCCGCGTCAATGCCGTCGCTCCTGGTCCGATTTGGACACCGCTCAACCTGATGGGCGGGGTCGATCCCGAGACGGTGCGAAGTTTCGGAGAATCGACGCCGATGGAACCGCCGGGTGAGCCGAATGAGGTTGCACCGGCGTTCCTGTTTCTTGCTTGCGAGGATTCGAGTTACATGTCAGGACAGGTGCTTCATCCCAATGGCGGCACCATCGTCAACGGGTAGGTGCCTCTGTTCCTGCTTGATAGAGCCAAAATCCGTCTATCAATTCCGAGAAACGGCATTTTCTGGAGCAATTTTGCGAGATACGCCGCGATGGCGGCCGTCATGGCGGCAGCCGCGCTCATTGCTCGTGCGGAACAATCGATAGCTTCTCATGAACCAACGCGCATAGCTGGCTAGCAAAATATGGTTTCGGAAGGAACGATCCGTTATCGGGCAGCGTGCCCTCAGCAAAGCGTTCACGCCCCGATGTGAGAATGAGTTCGACCGCCGGGCGGAGTTCGTGAACACGCGTAATCAACGCCAGTCCGTCCATGGTACCGGGCATATTGACATCGGAAAATATCAGCACGATGTCGGAACGATCAGCCAAAATGGCGAGCGCCTCGTCCGCATTTTGCGCTTCGAGAACTTCCGCACCGCACGCGGTCAACATGTCCATTGCCGCCATCCGGACAATCGGTTCGTCATCGACGAGCAAGATGACGGGTGGTTGGCGTGTGTTCATATCCGCCGAACGGGCAGGTAAAATGATCGTTCCATTCCATGGCCGTTCCAGAAAAGGCTCGCCAAGGGTTTAATCCATCGAAATTGCCCGATCACCCGACCGGTACGCGCCACTGCATGCGGGCTCTTGCGAATATTCGCACCCCTTGCGGATCATTCGACGCCCGTCCCTCAGTAGCTGAGCTTCGGGTACCATTTGTCGCCGCGTCCTTCGGGTGTGAGATCCAGCACGGTCCATAATGGCGAGGGGTCGGGGCCGCCACGCGGGTCTTTGCCATCGTCTGCCATCTTGCCGGTCATCTCGCCTTTCCAGAACAGCCGAACCCGGGCGTTCTCCCCGCTTCCGCTCCTCTTGAAGACGGCCATCACAGGCCACTCCGAGCCACTTTTCGGATCGAGCCCGCCGAAATCGAGGGCATAGTCGTCTCCGACCGTCTGGAAGAACTTGAGCGCGCGCCATCCCCGTTCTTGAGCAAAGGCAAGCTGCCGCTCCACGGTAGATCGACCGAGAACCGCCAGCGCGGCACGTTGCATCACGTCCTCCGCATTGGCGTCGAGTGGACCGAGCAGGTTGGTGCACATCGGACAGGGGCGGTCGCGATCCGGTCCATACATCCAGAAATAGGTAATCAGCGTGTCGTGGTTCCCGAACAGGTCGATCAGCCCGACGTCATCACCGTTCATATCCTTGAACTGATAGTCCTTCTCGATCAGGGGGCCGTCGGGGAGTGATCGCCGCTTCTCCGACACCCGGTCGATGTGCCGCTGCAGATCGATTTCTTCCGCGAGCAAATCCTGGCGAACGTTGCCATAAGCCGTGCTCTCGCCCGGCAAGGGCGTGCGTAGCGCAGCAAGGTGGGCGGCGGTTGCTTGTGTCATGCGGTTGATCCTCCTGACGCAACCAACGCCCAAGCCAGCCAAAAGCCCCCGCCCCGGCAGGGTCGCCAGCCGCAACGGAACGAACATGGTCGAGTTTTCCGCTTTTCGCCCGCACCAGCCGGTTGGGTGCAGGCTGAGCGAATGGCAGCTCCTGCGAAGAGCGGTCTCCGGTCCAAACGTCGTATTTAGGGGGCCGGGGCGACGCCTCGAACGCGCATTTAACGGGGCCTGATCCTAGATCGGCCGTCGCAACAACAGAAACCCCGGCGCTTTCCCGCCGGGGTTTCCTGCCTGTGACGGTGCGACCCGAAGAGCAGTCGATCAGCGCATCTTTACCCGCAAGCCGACGCCGAAATAGCGGTCCGCGTCGCGCGGGATATGCAGCCGCTGTCCGGCGCTGGTGTTGAGCAGCACATAGCTGGTATCGCCGAGATTACGCGCCATGAAGGTAAGGCGGTAATTGTCATCGGCGTCGCTGACGCCGATCTGCGCGTTCCAGATACCGTAGCTGTCGATCGGGCCGGCTTGGCCGAGATCGGAGAACTGATCGTCGGTCCATGCGTATTGCGTACCGAGGTAGAGGCGGAAATCATTGCCGATGGCGGTCTCGTAGTCGGCGCTGAGATTATAGCTCCATTCGGGCGCGAGCGGCAGGCGGGTGCCGTTGCGCGCGTCGGGGGCGTTGGTCAGCGGGTTGGGGTTGAAGCGGCGGACTTTGGCATCGGCATAGGCGACGCTGCCGCGCAGGGTGAAGCCGCGAGTCGGTTCGACAAGCGCGTCGATCTCGAAACCCGTCGAGCGCACGCTGCCGGCGTTGGTCAGGTTGGAGACAACTGCGCCGTTGAGCAGGATGAAGTTGTTGGCCTGAAACCCGTCATAGGTCACCTGAAACGCCGTGGCGTTGAGGGTGACGATGTCGGCGAACTGGCTGCGCACGCCCAGTTCGTAGCTATCCGACGTTTCCTCATCGATCGGCACCGAATTGGTTGGCGCGGTGTGGTTGAAGAAAACGTTGAACGCCGGGCCTTTATAGCCGCGCGTGTAACTGGCGTAGAACAACAGGTCTTCGGTCGGCTCGAACTGGAAGGAGGCGCGGCCTGAGAAATTGCTGTTGTTGCTGTCGCCTGTGCTGGTGTTGGTGCCATTGCCGCCGTTGGCAATCGTGCCACCGGCAGGGTTGCCAGAGACGCCCGCGCCGGTGGCGGGGAGGCCGGTGGCGAGGTTGACGCCCGGCGCGCGGGTATGGGTGTAGCTCAGCTCATCTGTGGTCCAGCGGATACCGGCGGTCAGGCTGAACATGTCGCTGAAACGATAGGTTGCCTGGGTAAACAGCGCATAGTTGGTCGAATCGACATCGCTGGCGCTGGTGGCGCTGGGGTAGATGGTCGTGTCGGTCGTAGTGTTAAAGGTCAGCAGATTGCACGGCACCGCGCCTCCGGGCAGAGCAGGACGTGTCGACGCGGTGCACTGGACGTTGCGGCGGGTAAAATTCTGGATGTTGTGCGAATACCAGACGAAGGCACCCGCCTGATAGCTGAACGGCTGGGTCTGATCCGATGCGATGCGCGCTTCGAAGCTGTACTGGTCGGTCTCGACAAAACCCTGATCATGCAGCTGGGCGGTACCGACGACGGCGGCGGGCAGGAAATCGCCCTCGCGCTGTTCGGTGTTCTGCCAGTTGCGCCAGCCGCCGACGAAGCTGAGCGTGTGCGTATCGCTGATGTCGAAATCGCCTGACAGGGTGACGCTCATCTGCTCGTCGAGCGTGCGGGTGACGAGATTATGATTGACGATGCGCTGGTCCTCGCCGCGCGCATTGCCGCCGGGGATGGCGAGCAGCCCATCGAGCGCGGCACCGCGCGACACGCCGGTTACCTCGGCGCAGCAATCGTCATCGGCTTCGAAATAATCGGCGATCAAGCGCAGGCGGATCGGGCCGTTGTCATAATCGAGGATGCCGCGCACCCCCATATGCTCGTAGCCGTTGACCTTGTTGCCATTAGCGGCGGCGTTGATGTTGGTGATATTGCCGTCATAGATACCGTAGAAACCGGTCACGCGGGCGGAGAGATTGTCTCCGAGCGGGCCGGAGACCGATCCGCGGAAGCGATATTCGTCGCCCTCATAATATTCGGCGTTTGCGTCGAGCTGGAACGTGTCGGTGCCGCCGCGGCTGATGATGTTGACCAGACCGGCGCTGGCGTTCTTGCCGAACAGCGTGCCCTGCGGGCCGCGCAGCACTTCCAGCCGGTCGATATCGACCAGATCGATGAACGACTGACCCGAGCGGGAGAGAACGATGCCGTCGATGATGGTCGAGACGCTGGGCTCGGCGGCTACCGAGAAAGTGATGGTGCCGACGCCGCGCATGACGATGGCGCTGTTGGCGCTGGTCGTGCCCTTGCGAAAGGTGACCGAGGGGACGAGATCGCCGATATTCTCGAGGCTGGTGGTGCCGGTATCGAGCAGACGGTCGCCCGAGACAGCGCTGACGGCGATCGGCACGTCCTGCAAATTCTGTTCGACGCGGTTGGCGGTGACGATGATGTCGTTCGACTCTTCCTCGACGGCAGTGTCTGCAGCGGCGTCCTGCGCCATGGCGGGCATGGCGAGCGCGAGGCTCGATACGCTGGCGGCGATAGCCGCGCGACGGAGCAATGCTGTGCGGATCATGAAGTGTCCTCCCCTGAGGCGCGGGCCGCAAGGCGCTCGCGCGTAACAATCGGCGACCCTTGCGTTCGTGCGCGTGGGGTCTTGACGCTCAGGGTTGAAACGATGTGGCCAATATGTCAAGCGGTGTCATATTGGCCCGGTAGAGGTCGGCGGCGAGGTGCGGCATTCGTGCAACAGGCGCGAGACCGTCGATGTGGGAGCGGAAAACGGCAGTGACGGCGCGATTCGTGGAGATTGGCCCGGACGACGGCGGCGGCGGTTTCGACCTGCTGCTCGGCGACCGCGTCATCCTGCGCCACCGCGTCGATGCGCCTGCGTTCCGGATCGTCAAGGGCAATCCGACGGTGACGATGGTGCGCGGCAATTTCCGCATGGAGGATGCGCCGACAGAGGAGCGGGTGCCGCTCTATCCAATCGTATCTGAGGATTGGACGGTTTCATTATCTTTCGAGGAAAGCGGCGAAGTCGATTTCGTCGCCTTTCTGACTTTCGAGGACGAGCGCACGATCCTTTCAACCATTACAATGGTCGACGGATTTGACCGGGTCAGCGTCGATTTTTGCACACTGCCCGACGAGGTATTCTGGGGCGGTGGCGAGCAAATGAGTTATCTGGCGCTGAACGGCCGCCGATTTCCCATGTGGACGAGTGAGCCCGGAGTCGGGCGTGATCCGGGAACCAAGCTGACTGACCTAATGAGCGCCGATGGGTCGTTTGCAGGGGGCGATTACTGGACGACAAATTACCCCGAGCCGACCGTGCTTTCGTCGCGCGGTTATATGATCAGGTCACGGCATCCTAAATATAGCGAGATTGACCTGTCCGTTGCCGGACGGCTGCGTATCGGCGTGTGGCATTCTGCCTTTGGCGTCGATTTGATCGATGCGACATCGCCCGCCGATGTCCTAGCTCAACCTATCGTCCGCAGACCAGAGCCGTGGTTGTCGGAACATAGTCAGCCGGATGCCGAAAGAGTTGCCCCGACCTCCCTGCCCGATTGGGCCATCGGCGGAGCCATCGTTGGCCTCAAGGATGGTGCGAACAGCTTTGCACGGCTGGAGAAGATAATCGCTTCCGGTGCCGCCATCTCGGGCCTCTGGTGCGAGGATTGGGTCGGAGTTCGTCAGACCAGCTTCGGGCGACGACTGTTTTGGGATTGGCAGTGGAACGCCGAGCGCTATCCTGACTTGCCCGCCAAAATTGCCGAGCTGAAGGCGCGCAGCATCTGCTTTTTGGGCTATGTGAATCCTTATCTGGCGGTCGACGGGCCGCAATATGCCGAGGCGGCAAGGCTGGGGTATCTGGCGACGCGGCTCGACACCGACGAACCTTACGCCGTCGATTTTGGCGAGTTCGATTCGGGCATAGTGGATTTTACCAACAGGGCCGCTGCCGCTTGGTTCTCCGAGGAGATTATCGGCAAGCAGATGCTCGATTTCGGGCTCGATGGCTGGATGGCCGATTTTGGCGAGTATCTGCCGGTTGATTTGCGCCTTCACGCGGGCGACCCGATGTCCGAGCATAATCTCTGGCCAGTGCATTGGGCGAAGGTGAATGCCGATGCCATCGCCTCGCGCGGGCGGACGGGGGATGCGCTGTTCTTCATGCGCGCGGGCTTCACGGGGGTTCAGCAATACTGCCCCCTGCTCTGGGCCGGCGACCAGTCGGTCGATTTCTCCCGCCATGACGGCATCGGCACCGTCATCACCGCCGCGCTCTCGGCGGGGCTGGTCGGCAACGCCTATAGCCATTCGGATGTCGGCGGCTACACCAGCCTGCACGGCAACGTCCGCACCGAGGAACTGATGTACCGCTGGTACGAGCTGGGGGCGTTCACGCCGGTGATGCGAACGCACGAGGGCAATCGGCCCGAGGAGAATTTGCAGATCGATTCGACGCCCCAACTGCTGCGCGGCTTTGCCCGCTGGAGCCGCGTCCATGCGGCGCTCGCGCCATGGGTGCGGCATTTGTGCGCGGAGGCGAGCGCCACCGGCCTGCCCGCACAGCGCGCGCTGTTCCTGCACTATCCGGACGACCGAGAGACTTTCACCATCCAGGACCAGTATCTCTACGGAGCCGATCTGATGGTCGCTCCGGTGATCGAGGAGGGCGCAGTGACGCGGCGGGTGTATCTGCCGGGGAATGCGGGCACGCTGTGGCGGCATGTCTGGTCGGCGGCGGATTTTGCGCCGGGATGGCATGAGGTGGCCGCGCCTATCGGGGCGCCGCCGGTCTTCTATCGGCCGGAGAGCGATTTAGCCGATCTGTTCGCCGCCTTGCCAGGCGTGAGGGACTCTTTGTGAGCGCCAAGACCACCACCGAGCGCGCGAACATCCGCGATGTCGCAGCGCTGGCGGGTGTCGCGGTGAAGACGGTCAGCCGGGTGCTCAATGCGCACCCCTATGTGAAGGCGGCAACGCGCGAAAAGGTCGAAGCTGCGATGCGCGATCTCGGCTTCAAGCCTAGCATCGCCGCGCGAATCCTCGCGGGCACCAGATCGAACCAAATCGCACTGATCTATGACAATCACAGCCCCTATTATATGCACGCCATCCAGTCGGGATGCTGGGGGCGGTGCCAGGACGAAGGCGTGCGGCTGCTCGCCCAGCCGGTCGATGTCGATGACGCGGACGTCGGCGACCAGGTGCGCGGGCTGATCGGCGAGACGCATGTCGACGGTGTCATCCTGTCGAGCCCGGTCACCGATTGCGATCCGGTGCTGCGCGCGCTCGAGGCGATGGACGTGCCGTTCGTGCGGATATCGCCGGGGACCAATCATGCGCTGACGAGTTCGGTGTTCATGGACGATTGCCAGGCCGCCGACGACATGACGACGCATCTGCTGAACGCGGGGCACCGGCGGATCGGCTTCGTCAAGGGCCACCCCAACCACATGGCGTCGGACGATCGATTGTTCGGTTACCGCCGCGCCTTGGACCGCGTCGGCATCGGCTATGAACCGGCGCTGGTCGCCGAGGGCTTGTTCGATTTCGACAGCGGCAGTGAGGCGGCGAAGCTGTTCCTGAGCATGGATATCCCGCCGACCGCGATCTTTGCAGCGAACGACGATATGGCGGCTGGTGTGCTGGCGGTGGCGCACGATCGCGGCATCGACGTGCCCGGCGCGTTGTCGGTCGCCGGGTTCGACGATACCACCCTCGCCCGATCGGTCTGGCCGCCGTTGACCACCATCCGGCAGCCGATGTTCGAGCTCGCTTATGCTGCCGCCGAGCTTCTGCTGGCGCGCGGTGACAGCGTCATCCACCGCCGCTTGCCGCATGAATTGATCGAACGCGCATCGGTCGCCCCTCCCCGCAAGACCAAGGAATTGTCATGAGCCTTTTGCCTGCACCGCCCGCCACCCGAATGTTGGGATCGAGCGGGATTTCCGTGACCAGCCTTGCATGGGGCATGTGGCGCTTCGCTGGGGGCGAGGCCGAGGCAACCGTACTGGTCCAAGCAGTGCTCGATGCCGGGATCACCTTCTTCGACACCGCCGATATCTATGGATTCAACGGTACCGACGGGTTCGGCGATGCCGAGGCGTTGCTCGGGACGGTGCTGAAGGCCGACCCGTCGATCCGCGAGCGGATCGTGCTCGCCACCAAGGGCGGGATCATGCCGCCTTTGCCCTATGACAGTTCGCCCGCCTATCTCAATCAGGCGCTCGATGCCTCGCTGCGGCGGCTGGGGGTCGAGCAGGTCGATCTTTACCAGATCCATCGCCCCGATATCCTGACCCACCCGCAGGAACTGGTCGGTTTTGCCGAGGCGGCTTACGCGGCGGGGAAAATCCGCGCCTTCGGCATCTCCAATTTCCACCCGGCACAGACCCGCGCGCTGCTGCGGCTGATGGAGGGCGCGGCGCTGCCGCTGTCGACCATCCAGCCGGAAATTTCACCGCTGGTCATCGACGCGATCGAGGACCGCACGCTGCCGATCGCCATGGAGCATGGACTGACGCCGATGGCCTGGTCTCCGCTGGCCGGCGGGCGGATTGCCGATCCGGTGTCCGGCCGCGATCAGGCGGTTGCCGCGGCGCTCGATGCGGTCGCCAAACCGGCGGGGGTCAGCCGGACGGCGGCGGCCTATAGCTGGCTGATGGCGCATCCGTCGGGGATCATTCCGATTGTCGGCACGCAGAATGGTGCCCGCGTGGCGGAGGCGATGGATGCCTATGCGGTGCGCTGGACGCGGACCGACTGGTATGCGGTGCTGGTGGCGGCGCGCGGGGTTCCGTTGCCGTGAATTCACCCCTCCCCTTCAGGGGAGGGGACGGGGGTGGGGACTCTCCGGATAGTGCAAGGCCAGTCGATAGTCCCCGCCCCAACCCCTCCCCTGAAGAGGAGGGGCTTAGAAATATCGAGCGAGGCGACAATGACCCAACAATGCGAAGTTAGCTGGTTTTCGGCGCTGTGCGACGATGACTACGAGTTCCTGGGTGTGCCCGACCCGATGCTGCAATCGTCGTGGGAGCATTGCCGCAATATCGTGCTGGCGGCGGAGAAGGGCGGGTTCGACAATATATTGTTGCCGTCGGGCTATGCGCTGGGGCTCGATACGACGGTGTTCGCCGCCGCCATCGCGGCGCTGGTCCAGCGGATCAAGCTGCTGATGGCGGTGCGCATCGGCGAGGATTGGCCGCCGCAGTTGGCGCGCCGCATCGCCACGCTAGACCGCATTCTCGGCCCCGATGCCGCTGGCACCGGCGGGCGGCTCAACGTCAACATCATTTCGTCCGACATTCCCGGCGAGACGATGGAGGGCGGGCCGCGCTACCAGCGCACGGTTGAAGCGATGAAAATCCTCAAGACGATGCTCGACGGCGAGCATGTCAGCTTTAAGGGCGATTTTTACGATCTCGAGCTCGATCCGCCACGGATGACGACGCTGTCGGGCAAATGCCCGCCCTTCTATTTCGGTGGCCTCTCCCCCGTGGCGCGCGACGTCGCGGCGGAGGCGGCGGACGTGTACCTCATGTGGCCCGACACGATGGACAAGGTGGTCGAGGTGGTCACCGACATGACCGCGCGGGCGGCGGCCAAGGGGCGAACGCTCAAATTCGGCTATCGCGCGCATGTCATCGTTCGCGAGACCGAGGACGAGGCGCGCGCCTATGCCGACCGGCTGCTGTCCAAGCTCGATGCCGCGACCGGCGATGCCATTCGCAACAAGAGCCTCGATGCGCAGAATTTCGGCGTGCAGCGGCAGGCGGAACTGCGCAGCGCGGCGGACGGTGACGGTTTCGTCGAGGACCATCTGTGGACCGGCATCGGCCGGGCCCGATCGGGCTGCGGCGCGGCGATCGTCGGCGATCCCGATCAGGTGCTGGCGAAACTGCGCGCGTACCAGGCTGTGGGGATGGAGGCGTTCATCCTGTCAGGCTATCCGCATGCGGCGGAATGCGATTTGTTCGCGCGGCATGTGCTGCCCAGGTTGGAGCATGGGCCGCTAGTGCTGTGACAGCACCTGCTACCGCATTTTGTCATTCCCGCGAAAGCGGGAATCCAGAGCAGCACAGCACGGTCCTTGCCGCGCCTGGATTCCCGCTTGCGCGGGAATGACAAAGAGCATGTTGGCTTGAGCTGAGAATCAAGGAATCGCATATGTCACCGTTGCCTGCCCAACCGGCCTTGCCGCATCGTCGGTCCACAGGCGGATGTCGGTGACGGCCAGCCGCCGCCCGAGCTTGATCAGCGTCGCGTCCGCCGTGATGGGTATCGGCTGGCAGGCGCGCAAGAACTGGTAGTTCAACGAGGAAGTGACCGCCATCGCCACTTCGCCGATATGCGCGAGGATGACGGCGTAGGCGGCGGTGTCGCTGAGCGCCATCAGCGTCGGGCCAGAGACGATCCCGCCCGGGCGGAGATGCTCCGCCGTGGGGGTGAGGCGCAATCGTGCGGTGCCGGGGGCGACCGAGAGCACGGTGGACAGGTTTTCCGCCTTGCCGGGGAAAGCACGGGCTAGAAACGCGTTGAGCTGGGTGGCGTCGAGTTGCAGGGTGAGCGGTACGGCCATGCGTGTCTCCTTCAAGCCAATGCGTCACCGTTGCCATCATACGGGCTTTGGTCAATATGCGCTTGGCATTGTCTGTTCTATTGGACTAATACAGCGGATCGATGAGCAGTTCTTCCCCCTTCGACCTGCCTGACGGCTATGGCGGCACCAGCGGCGGGGGCGATTCCGCAGCACCGCGCCGCAAGACGCTGGCCGAGCTTGAGGCCGAGCTGCGCGGGATCGTCGATTCGCGGCCCGCGCCCGATGCGGCGAGCTTGCGCGGCGCGGCACCTCCGCCGCCCCCGCCCGGCGACAGCGTGCCGCCGGGAAGCAATGTTCCCGCGCTTGCGCCTTCGAAATGGCGATGGCGGTGGAAATGGGCAAAGAGGGGCCTGCTGGCGTTTGCGGGCATGGTCATTCTGGCGATCGTCTGGCTGGCGTGGACCGCGCCGCTGTCCAAATCACTCGAGCCGATAGCGCCGCCGCAATTGACTCTCGTCTCCTCCGATGGCCGCCCGATTGCCCGCAACGGCGCGATCGTCGACGAGCCGGTCGAGGTGGCGAAACTGCCACCCCACGTCATCGAGGCATTTTTGGCGACCGAGGATCGGCGCTTCTATTCGCATTGGGGTGTCGATCCGCTCGGCATCGCTCGCGCGGCATGGACCAACGCGACCAGCGACACGCGGCAGGGCGGCAGCACCATCACCCAGCAGCTGGCGAAAATCACCTTCCTCAACGCCGACCAGACGATGAGCCGCAAGGGCCGCGAGCTGCTGATCGCCTGGTGGATGGAGGCCTGGCTGACCAAGGACGAGATCCTGTCGCGCTATCTGTCCAACGCCTATTTCGGCGACAATGTGTACGGGCTGCGTGCGGCATCGCTGCATTATTTCTATCGCCAACCCGAACGGCTGACGCTGTCGCAGGCGACGATGCTAGCGGGACTGGTCAAGGCTCCCTCCCGGCTGGCACCGACGCGCAACCTCAGCGGCGCGCGCGAACGCCAGCAAGTGGTGATCGCGGCCATGGTCGATGCGGGGTATCTGACGACCGCCGAAGCTGAGGCGATCCGACCCGCCAGCCTCGACACCCGCGCGCGCGCCTCATTGCCGAGCGGAACATACTTCGCCGATTGGGCAATGCCCCAAGCCCGCGCCACGGTGCGACCGGGCTATGGCGAGAATGAGGTCGTCACGACGCTCGATGCGCAGTTGCAGGACATCGCCCGGCGAGTGACGGCGGGTGCAGGTCCGCGCGGATCGCAAGTGGCGCTGGTGGCGATGCGCCCCAATGGCGAGGTCGTGGCGATGATCGGCGGGCGCGATTACCGCGCATCGGCCTTCAACCGCGCGACGCAGGCGCGGCGGCAGCCGGGATCGACCTTCAAACTAGTGGTGTATCTCGCCGCATTGCGCAGCGGGATGCGGCCCGACGATCTGGTCAACGATGCCGAGATCACTGAGGGTGACTATCGCCCGGCCAATTATGCCGGGCGGTACCGCGGCGAAATTACGCTGCGCGAAGCATTCGCACAGTCGAGCAATGTCGTCGCCGTGCAGCTCTATCGCCAGCTCGGCTCGGCGGCGGTGCAGCAGGCGGCGCGCGATCTGGGCATCACCGTCGATTTGCCCGATAACGCCAGCGTCGCGCTGGGCAGCCATGGCATGACGCTGATCGAGCTGACCGCCGCCTATGCGGCGATTGCCGGAAACTATGGCCCGGTCGTGCCCCATGCGCTGCGCGAGCCCGAGGCCGATTTCATGGACCGGCTGTTCGACGGGCGCAGCGCCTTCCCCGGCCGCGTGCGTGAGGACATGCTGGAGTTACTGTCAGCCACGGTCAGCGAAGGCACAGGCCGCGCGGCGCGGCTGGGCATCCCGGCTTTCGGCAAGACCGGCACGACACAGGACGGCCGCGACGCGCTGTTCATCGGTTTTGCGGGCGATCTGGTGGTCGGCGTGTGGATCGGCAAGGACGACAATAGCCCCATGCGCGGCGCGACGGGCGGCGGCACGCCCGCGCAAATCTGGCGCGACTTCATGAGCCGGGCGATCCCGGGAGCAGGCCCGCGCGCCGCGCCACGACCGGAGCGCGAGCCCGAACTGCCGCAGATTTTCGACGATCTCGGTGGGATCATCGGCGAGCCGAATGTCGAGTTCGACCCGGAGACAGGAGTGAGACTGAACCTGCCCATCGGCGATGCCGAGGCGCGGATCGGCAGTGACGGGCAATTCTCGATCGAGCCTAGCCAGCCCGATCCGCCCGACAAACCACCGCCTCCGTGAAACCGCATCCTATCCTATCCCTCTGTCATTCCCGCGAAAGCGGGAAGCCAGGGGCGGGATAGAGCGATGCTTGCTCGCTCTGGATTCCCGCTTTCGCGGGAATAACAATGGCGGTAGGTTGTCGGAGAAAACGCAATCGGGAGAGACACCATGGCCACGCAGATGAAGCCCGCCAACGACGATCATATCCGCGGCGCGGTATCGCCTGAGGAATGGGCGATCCGCGTCGATCTGGCAGCCGCCTATCGCCTCGTCGCGCTCTATGGCTGGGACGATATCATCTTCACCCATCTCTCCGCCCGTGTGCCGGGCCCAGAGCATCATTTCCTGATCAACCCCTATGACATGATGTTCGAGGAGATCACCGCATCGTCGCTGGTCAAGATCGATGTCGAGGGGCAGCCGGTGGTGCCGACGTCGCACCCGGTCAATCCCGCCGGCTTCACCATCCATTCGGCGATCCATATGGCGCGCGACGATGCTGGCGCGGTGATGCATCTGCATACGCCTCATGGCCAAGCGGTCAGCGCGCAGTCGTGGGGGCTGCTGCCGCACACCCAGACCGCGATGATCGCGCAGCATAATGTCGCCTATCATGAGTATGAGGGCATCGCGACCGATCTCGAGGAGCGCGAGCGGCTGGTCGAGGATCTCGGTGCTAAGCATGCGATGATATTGCGCAACCATGGCACGCTGGCGGTCGGCGCGACGGTCGGCGATTGTTTCCTGCGGCTTTATTTCCTCGAGCGCGCGTGCGAGGCGCAGATCATGATGCTGTCGGCCGGCCGCGAGAATCTCAACAACCCGCCGCAGGGCACGCCTGAAAAGGTGCAGCAACAAACCCCGGCTGCGGGAATGGCGATGGCGGCGGAGCGGCTGGCATGGCCTGCGCTGCTCAGGAAGCTCGACCGGATCGATCCGTCGTTCAGGGACTGATTCCCCCTCCCCCTCGTGGGGAGGGCTGGGGCGGGGGCCCGCCGCGTCTGCGGCGGAATAAACCGGTGCCACCACTCCGATCTTGAGCAGGACGCCTAGCTTGACGTTTTCAGGGTCGCAGACGCGACCCGCCCCCCACCCTGCCCTCCCCACAAGGGGGAGGGGTTTTGTCGGAGTCCGCATGATCCGTCCTTTCGTTACTGCCCTGCTTTTTGCCGCCGCGCCTGTCGCGCTGTCGGCGCAGTCCACCCCCGCCCTCACCGTCGACGTCCGGCAAGTCGGTAGTGCGCGCGTGGAGAACGTCCCCGCCATCCCCGCCGAGGTCAGCGCGGCGGTGCAGCGCTACCAGAATTACCGCGCCGCGCAGTTTCAGGACTGGCTGCCCGACGGGTCGATGCTGATCACGACGCGGTTCGGGTCGACCGCGCAGGTGCATCGGGTGGCGGCACCCGGGGCAGATCGGCAGCAGCTGACTTTCTATGACGAGCCGATTGCGGGCGCGCAGGCGATTCCCGGCAACGAGCGATTCTTGTTCGGGCGCGATACCGGTGGCGATGAGTGGTTTCAGATTTACACACGCGGGCTGGATGGAACGACAGCGCAGTTCACCGAGCCCGGCACCCGAAATCAGGGCGCAGCCTTCAGCCGCGATGGCACGATGCTGGCGTGGAGCCGGGCAGTGCGCGGATCGGCGGATTATGCGATCTTCACCGCCAACCCCGCCGATCCGGCGAGCGCGCGGCTGTTGTGGCAGGGCACGGGTGCGGTCGGCGCGGCGGATATCAGCGCCGACGGGCAGACCATCCTGATCACGAAGAGCATTTCCAACCGCGAGAACCAGCTGATGCTGCTCTATGTGGCGAGCGCCACTGCCCGCCCGCTGACAGTGGCAGGCGGGGCGGCGCGCTATGAAGACCCGCGCTTCATCCGCGGCGGGCGGGCGATCATCGCCATCAGCAACAATGGCAGCGACGTGCGGCGGCTGATCGAAATTGATGTCGCCAGCGGCGCGGTGCGCGCTGTGTCTCCCGAACTGCCGTGGGATGTCGAGGCCTTTGACCTGTCCGACGATGGCCGAGTGCTCGCCTATGCGGTCAACGAGGATGGCTTCAGCCGCGTCATCGTACAGGATTTCGTCACCCGCCGGGCGCTGCCGCAGCCAGAACTGCCACGCGGGGTGCTGACCGCGCTCGATTTCTCGCCTGACGGATCGAAGCTGGCGATTGGGTTGACGACGGCGCGCTCCGCTGGCGATGTATGGAGTCATGATGTCACCGACGGCGAACTGACCCGCTGGACCACCTCCGAACTCGGCGATCTCGACGTTACGCAGTTGGCCGACCCGAGCCTGATCCGCTTCGCCAGCTTCGACGGCCTGTCCGTCCCAGCCCTTGTCTACCGCCCGACCGGCGCGGCGGCGGATGCGCGGCTGCCGGTGATCATCGACATCCATGGCGGGCCGGAGGCGCAGACGCGGCCCGGCTGGAACCCCGGTACGCAATATTTCGCCGACACGCTGAACGCCGTCGTCATCCTGCCCAATGTGCGCGGATCGGATGGCTATGGTACCCGCTACCTCAATCTCGACAATGCCGAGAAGCGCGAGGATAGCGTCAAGGATATCGGCGCACTGCTCGACTGGATCGGCACCCAGCCCGGCCTCGATTCCGCCCGTGTCGCGGTCTACGGCCAGAGCTATGGCGGCTATATGTCACTGGCGGTGATGACCCACTATTCCGACCGGCTCGTAGGCGGCGTCGAGCGTTACGGCATCAGCAACTGGATTTCATTCCTGCAGAATACCGAGGCCTATCGCCGCGACAACCGCCGCGCCGAATATGGCGACGAGCGCGATCCGGCGATGCGCGCGGTGTTCGAACGCATTTCCCCGCTCAACAATGTGTCGCGGATTACCCGGCCGATGCTGGTGATGCAGGGCGCCAACGACCCGCGCGTGCCGCAGTCGGAAAGCGATCAAGTGGTGCGCGAGCTGCGCGCCAACGGCGTGGACACGAGCTACGTGCTTTTCGCCGACGAGGGGCATGGTTTCCAGAAGAAGGCCAACAATGATTTGCGGCGCGAGGTGGAGACGGTGTTCCTGCGACGGTTGTTCGGCGGCGAGTGAGGGGGTAGGATTGCCTTTCATCCCGTTCTTGTCATTCCCGCTTTCGCGGGAATGACATGATGGGGCAGACGGAATGCCTGTCGTTAAACAGGCCTTGCCAATGATCCGCATCCTCCTCCCCGTCACCCTGATGCCGCTGCTCGCCAGCTGCGTCGCACCCAGCACGCCCGCCCCTGTTGCCCCGCCGCCGGTAGCGCGGCCCGCGCCCGTCCAGACCCTGACGCCCGTATCAGTGGCCGACCGCTTTCGCGGTGACTGGTCGGTCGATGAGCTGACTCCCGGCGAGTGGGTTCTGCATCGCGAAAACGAACTGCCGCCCATGGCGGTTTTCTTGGGGGATCGTGGCCAATCGCTTGCATGGGTCGGGTGCCGAAATGGTCGTCTCAACATCGCTCGCTTGGGTCCAGGATACGCGCCTCGCGGCGTTCTGCGCATCCGCACCAGTGCCGGGGAACGTGAGTTGCCAGTGGAGGGAGCCGAATTGCAGATATTCGGCGCAGCATTGCCCTCCGCTGACCCGCTATTCGACCAAATTCTCTACAGCCGCGGTCGCTTCGTCATCGAGGCGACGGGGCAGACACCGCTGATCCTGCCGACCCGGCCCGTGCTTCAGCGGGTGGTGGAGGACTGCCGGGGGTAGCCGCGGCATCGGCGACCGCGATCAACCGCGCCAGTTGCTGGGCCAGCACGCCATCGACCGCACCTGCCAGCGCCGCCGGATCGGCCATGCCGCGCCCCGCCACCTCATAGCGCATCGCCACCCGCGTGCTGCCGTCGGGCAGCCCGACCGCAACCCATTCGAGTTTTCCGTTAACCGGCAGACTTTGCAGGGGGCCGAGTTCGGCGCGGAACAAGATGCGGGTGTTTTCGGGATCCCAGCGGATGATATGGCCATGCTCGACCGAACCGAGCATCGGCAGCGCCTCGCACCAGCAACCACCGGCGCTTTGCGGCGCGATGGTCATGCCCGCCGCATCGCCGCTCCAGGTGTGCAGCGGCGACCACCAGCGCGCAGGGGTAGCGAATAGCGCGAACAGTGCCTCGGGTGAAGCGGTGGTGCTGGCTTCAACACGGATCGAAAAGCCGTTCTCGTCGCTGCTGACGACTTCGGCGGCGGCGGGGGTGGCGGAAATTAGAGTAGCCGCCAAAAACAACGTCCGCACCATCCAACCAACCCCTCGGATTTCAACACCACCCGGTCCGTTTAACCGACTATCCTGAGCTTGTCGAAGGACTGTCCTTTTCCGACGGCACAAGTGAAGGTGAGTCCTTCGACACGCTCAGGATGGTCGGGATCTGGGCAATGATCTGGACATTTGGCGGCGACCGTAGCGGCGCCAACTTATCGTTCCGGCTTTAGAACAGCCTCGATCGCCGCCGTGACATGATCCATATCGGCCATGCCGTCGACCCGGGAGACGATGCCGCGCGCCTCGTAGATTGGCAGGATCGGTGCGGTCTTGCCGCGATATTCGGCCATACGGGTGCGCACCGTTTCGGCATTGTCGTCGGGACGGCGCTTGAACTCCGTCGCACCGCAGATGTCGCAAACGCCCTCGACCTGCGGCTGCTTGAACCGGTCGTGATACCCTTCGCCGCAGGTGCCGCAGGTAAAGCGACCGGTGATGCGATCGACCAGTGCGTCTTCGTCGACTTCAAGCTCGATGACATGATCGAGCGTGCGACCGCGCGCGGCAAGGATGGCGTCGAGCGCCTCCGCCTGCGCTGCTGTCCGTGGATAACCATCGAAGATGACCGGGGTATCGGCACCCAATTCGTCGAGCCGGTCGCCGATAATCCCCGAAACGATCTCGTCCGAGACCAGTTCGCCTGCATCCATCACCGCCTTGGCTTGCAGCCCGACCGGCGTGCCCGCCTTGACCGCCGCGCGCAGCATGTCACCGGTCGATAGCTGGACCATGCCGTGCGCGTCCTCGAGCCGGCTGGCCTGCGTGCCTTTGCCCGCTCCCGGCGGCCCCAAAAGGATGATGTCCAGCGCCACAGGCGTTCCCCTCTCCGTCTTTATCGCCGACCACCGCGCTTTAGCGCGTCTTGCCCTTCAACTTGGCCTTCTTGATCAGGTCGGCATATTGGTGCGCCAGCAGATGGCTCTGGATCTGGGTCACAGTGTCTATGGTAACATTGACCAGAATCAGCAGGCTGGTTCCACCCAGTGCCAGTCCGACACCCGTCTGCGCGGTGACATATTCCGGGATCAGACAGATGAAGGTGAGATACACAGCGCCGATCACGGTGATGCGGGTCAGCACATAATCGAGATAGTCCGAGGTCGATTTGCCTGGACGATAGCCGGGAATAAAACCGCCCTGACGCTTGAGATTGTCGGCGGTCTCCTCAGGATTGAACACCACCGCAACATAGAAGAAGGCGAAGAACAGGATGCCCGCGCCGTAGAGCGCCATGTACAGCGGCTGGCCATGGGCGAACAACTGATTGAGCGTCAGCAGGATATTGCCCCACGTCGTCTCTTCGCTGACGCTTTCGCCCATGAACTGGGAGATGGTAAGCGGCATCAGCAGCAGCGACGAAGCGAAGATCGGCGGGATGACGCCTGCGGTGTTGACCTTGAGCGGCAGATGGCTGCGCTCCTGCTGCGCCATGCCCTGTGCCGTCGCCCGCTTGGGATATTGCACCAGCACGCGGCGCTGCGCGCGCTCCATGAAGCTGATCAGCCAGATCACCCCGAACACACCGACCAGCAGCGCGGCGATGACCAAGCCATTCATTGCGCCCGACCGGCCCTGCTCGAACAATTGCGCCAGTGTCTGCGGGATAGAGGCGACGATGCCGGCCATGATGATCAGCGAAACGCCGTTGCCGATACCACGGCTGGTGATCTGTTCACCCAGCCACATCAGGAACAGGGTGCCGCCGATCAGGCTGATTACGGCAGAAATGCGGAAAACCATCCCCGGATCGATCACCGGCTGCACCGCGCCGACCTGCGCGCCCAGCGCCTCTAGCCCGGTGGCGATGAAATAGCCTTGGATCGCGGTCAGCAGCACCGTGCCGTAGCGGGTATATTGATTGAGCTTCTTGCGACCGCTTTCGCCCTCTTTCTTGAGCGCGGCGAGCGTCGGGTTGAGCGCGGCGGCGAGCTGGATGACGATCGATGCGGTGATATAGGGCATGACGCCGAGCGCGATGATGCTCATCCGCTCCAGACTGCCGCCCGAAAATGTGTTGAACAGATCGAGAATTCCGCCCGATCCCGCCGACTCATACAGCTGGCTCATCGCCACAGGATCGATTCCGGGCAGCGGGATGAAGCTGAGGAAGCGGAACACCACCAGTGCGCCGAGCGTGAACCACAACCGGTTCTTCAGCTCGGTCGCCTGAGCGAACTTGCCGAGCGCGAGGTTCATACCGAGTTGGTCGGCGCGAGAAGCCATGGATGCTGTCCTGAATATGTCCGCCGCGCCCCCTGCGCGGCTGTGTCAGTCGCTTGGCGACCGCTGACGGCTATGTGCGGTCGGTGGCGGGCGAAGACAAGCCCGTCAAGCAAATCCGCCCGGGAAGCGAGCGTCCCGGGCGGTTGCAATCTGGTATGTTACTTCTTGCCCTTGGCGGCGCGTTTTGCGGTGCGCGCTTCAGATGCTTCGTCGCGCGCCACCTGCCGCTTGTCGATCAGCACTTCGACCGACCCCCCGGCCTTTTCGACCGCAGCAAGCGCGCCAGCCGATGCACCGTTGACGGTGAAGCTTGCCTTGGTGGTCAGTTCACCCTTGGCGAGCAGGCGGACGCCGTCCTTGCCGCCGCGCGATGCGCCTGCGGCCTTGAGCGCAGCATGGTCGATCGTCGCCGACGCATCGAGCTTGCCCGCGTCGATCAGCTTCTGGACCATGCCCAGATTGACGATGGCATAATCCTTGCCGAAGATATTGTTGAAGCCGCGCTTCGGGATGCGCATGTGCAGCGGCATCTGACCGCCCTCGAAGCCGTTGATCGCGACGCCCGAGCGCGCCTTGGCGCCCTTGTGACCGCGACCGGCGGTCTTGCCCTTGCCCGAACCGATGCCGCGTCCAACGCGCATACGGCTCTTGCGAGCGCCGGGATTGTCTCTGAGTTCGTTGAGTTTCATGTCTTTGCACTCGCTTTCGCTATGTTCGCGCTAATTTCCCTCTCCCCTTCAGGGGAGAGGATAGGGGAGCTTAGTCGCAAAACGACTTAGCGGACCTTGGAGAGGGGCAGCCCCCTCTCCGCTGCGACCAAGCTCGCCTGCGGCTTACTTAGTCTCGCTCCTCTCCCCCGAAGGGAAGAGGGCCATTTTCAATCGACCACCCGCACCATATGGGCGATCTTGGCGACCATGCCGCG
The DNA here is from genome assembly GCA_043727035.1 of Sphingomonas sp. Classification (GTDB taxonomy): domain Bacteria; phylum Pseudomonadota; class Alphaproteobacteria; order Sphingomonadales; family Sphingomonadaceae; genus Sphingopyxis. Next base: position 31,746 of record JAYSZB010000013.1, read on the forward strand.
GGTGGCGGCAGTGTCTTCCAGTTCGACAGTGCGGTGCATCTTGCCCAAGCCCAGGCCGATCAGCGTGGCGCGCTGGTCCTTGGGGCGGCGGATCGGCGAACCGATTTGCTGCACCTTGAAAGTTTTCTTGTCAGCCATGTCGATCAAGCCTCCGTCAGCGCGACATCGGCTTCGACTTCACGGCTCGAAGCCCCACTGCGACCGATAAGGTCTGCAACCTTTTTGCCGCGGCGCTGCGCCACAGCCTTCGGGCTTGTCTGGGTCTTGAGTGCGTCGAAGGTCGCGCGGACCATGTTATAGGGATTGGAGGTGCCGTTCGATTTCGAAACGACATCGGCGACGCCGAGCGATTCGAACACGGCGCGCATCGGGCCGCCGGCGATGATACCGGTACCCTGCGGAGCCGAACGGACATTGACCAGTCCGGCACCGAAGTGACCGATGCCATCATGATGCAGCGTGCGGCCTTCCTTCAGCGGAACGCGGACCATTGCCTTCTTGGCAGCGGCGGTCGCCTTGGAGATCGCCTCGGGCACTTCGCGGGCCTTGCCATGGCCAAAGCCTGCACGGCCCTTGCCATCGCCGACGACGACCAGCGCGGCAAAGCCGAAACGCTTGCCGCCCTTCACCGTCTTCGACACGCGGTTGATGTGAACCAGCTTCTCGATGAACTCTTCGCCACCGTCATCGCCGCCGGGGCCACCACGACCGCGATCATCGCGACGACCGCGATTGGCACCGTCACGGCCACCACGACCGCGATTGTCACCGCCACCGGGGCCGCCACGACCACGACCGCCGCCGGGACCGCCGGGGCCACGACCGCCACGCGGAGGGGGGCCGGTGTCGGCTGCTGGAGCATCGGCAGGTGCGCCGTCCTGGCTCTGGATTTCGGTTACGTCAGCCATTTAGAACTCCAATCCGCCTGCGCGGGCCGCATCGGCCAGCGCCTTGACGCGACCATGGAACAGAAAGCCACCGCGATCGAACACGACGCGGGTCACGCCCGCATCCTGCGCCGCTTTGGCGATCCGCGTGCCGACATTCGCCGCCGCATCGCACGTCGCGCCGGTCGAACCGCGCACGTCCTTGTCGAGCGTCGATGCCGCCGCGAGGGTGCGACCGTCGACATCGTCGATCAACTGCACATAGATGTGCCGCCCGGAACGATGCACCGACAACCGCTTGCGGTCGCCCGCAGACTTGCGGATCTGGGTGCGCACGCGCTGGCGGCGCTTGTCGAAAGATGTACGCTTGAGGGCCATTATTTCTTCTTCCCTTCCTTGCGGAAGATGAACTCGCCGCGATACTTGATGCCCTTGCCTTTATACGGCTCGGGCTTGCGCCAGCGACGGATCTCGGCAGCCACCTGACCGACCTTCTGCTTGTCGATCCCGGTGATTTCCACCGTGGTGTTGTCCGGCGTCTTGATTTCGATACCCTCGGGGATATCGAAATTCACGTCATGGCTGTAGCCCAGCTGGAGCTTGAGGATCTTGCCCTGCGAATTGGCACGATAGCCGACACCGGTGATTTCGAGCACCTTGGTGAAGCCATCGGTGACGCCGGTGACAAGATTTTGCACCAGCGTGCGCTGCATACCCCAAAAGGCACGTGCCTGCTTGGTGGCGTTGGCCGGCTTGACGGTGATACCACCGTCCTCGACCGCATAGCTGATCTCGTCGCGCAACGGCATCGACAGCGTGCCCTTGGGGCCTTTGACCGCCAGCAGGCCATTGTCGATCGTCGCCGTGACGCCGCCCGGAATCGAGACGGGTTTCTTACCGATGCGGCTCATCAGAAAACCTCCGCCAGAATTTCGCCGCCGACATTGGCGTCGCGAGCTTCGGCATCGCTCAGCACGCCGCGTGGCGTCGACACGATGGTGATACCCAGACCCGATTTGACGCGCGGCAGTTCCTTCGACGCCGAATAGACGCGGCGACCGGGCTTCGACACGCGGGCAACGTGGCGGATCGCCGGTTCGCCTTCGAAATATTTCAGCTCGATACGCAGGCCCTTGTGCTCTTCCATACGGCCGAGCAGGACTTCGGTATATCCGCGGATATAGCCTTCGCGCTGAAGCACGTCGAGAACACGGGCGCGCAGCTTGGATGCGGGGGTTACCACGCTGTCCATCTTGGCGCGCTGGCCGTTGCGGATGCGGGTGAGCATATCACCCAGTGGATCGGTCATTGCCATCTTATATGGTCCTTACCAGCTCGACTTCACAACACCCGGGATCAGGCCCTTGTTGGCCAGATCGCGCAGCTGAATGCGGCAAAGACGGAACTTGCGGTAATAAGCGCGCGGGCGCCCGGTCAGCTCGCAGCGGTTGCGAATGCGGGTCGGGTTACCGTTGCGCGGGATTTCAGCCATCTTGAGCCGAGCGATCAGGCGCTCGGTCTCGCCCAGCGATTCATCGCCGGCGACAGCCTTCAGACGGGCATATCGGCCCGCATATTTTTTGGTCAGCGCCTTGCGCTTCTCATTCTTGTTGATCGAACTCAGTTTCGCCATGGACTTAAGCTCACTTCTTCCTTGCTACACCGTTCGGCGAAGAGCGGTGGATATATCGGTTCAGGCGGCCTGCTTGGTTTCTTCTTCCTCTTCCTTGGGGAAGGGGAAGTTAAACAGGCGCAACAGCTCACGGGCCTCGTCGTCGGTCTTCGCCGATGTGGCGATGATGACGTCCATGCCGCGAACTTTTTCGATCTTGTCGTAGCTGATTTCCGGGAAGATCAGCTGCTCCTTCAGGCCCATCGCATAATTGCCGCGTCCGTCGAAGCTCTTCGGGTTCAACCCTCTGAAATCGCGGATACGGGGCATAGCGACAGTCACCAGACGGTCGAGAAATTCGTACATGCGCTCGCGGCGCAGCGTGACCTTGACGCCGATCGGCATGCCTTCGCGCAGCTTGAACTGGGCGATCGACTTCTTGGCCTTGCTGATGACAGGCTTCTGGCCGGCGATCAGCTCGAGTTCGGCTGCCGCAATGTCGACCTTCTTCTTGTCCTGCACCGCTTCGCCGACGCCCATGTTGAGGACGATCTTCTCGATGCGCGGCACCGCCATCGCGTTGGTGTAACCGAACTTCTCGGTCATCGCCGCGACGATACGCTCGTCATAGTCGCGCTTGAGGCGCGGAATATAGACATCAGCCACTGATCAGCTCCCCGGACTTGACGGCGATGCGAACCTTCTTGCCATCGCGGATTTCGAAACGGACGCGGGTTGCCACGCCCGACTTTGGGTCGGCAATCGCCACCTTGGAGATTGCCATCGGTGCTTCGCTCTTCACCACGCCGCCCTGCGGCTCTGCCTGGGTTGGCTTGCGGTGACGAGTAGCGAGATTGACGCCATCGACAACGACCTTGCCAACGCTCGGCATGACGCGGGAGACCGTACCGGTGCGGCCCTTGTCCTTGCCCGACAGCACGACGACGCTGTCGCCCTTTTTGATCCTGGCACTAGCCATGATTACAGCACCTCCGGCGCAAGGCTGATGATCTTCATGTGCTGGGCAGCACGAAGCTCACGCACGACCGGCCCGAAAATACGGGTGCCGATCGGCTCCTTGTTCTTGTTGATCAACACCGCAGCGTTCGAATCGAAGCGGATCACCGTGCCATCGGCGCGGCGGATTTCCTTCGCCGTACGCACGATGACAGCGCGATGGACATCGCCCTTCTTCACCTTGCCGCGCGGCGCGGCTTCCTTGATCGACACCACGATGATGTCGCCGACGCCCGCTGTGCGACGCTTCGACCCGCCCAGTACCTTGATGCACTGGACGCGCTTTGCGCCACTGTTGTCAGCGACGTCGAGGTTGGATTGCATCTGGATCATCGATCCGCTTCCTTCTCAACTGGCTTTCCGGGACACTGGAAGTTTTCCGGCCCGGGAGTTCCAAAAACGCTCATTCACGAAAGAGGCTCGCCTCTTGCGATAAAGCTCAGGCTTCGGCTTCCGCCTGCGCCCCAGCCTTTGCTCAGGCTTCGGCTTCCGCCTGCGCCTTTGGCTTGGTGTGGGTGTCGACCTTGTCGATCACACGCCAGGTCTTGAGCTTGGAGATCGGACGGGTCTCTTCGATTCGCACGGTCTCGCCTTCGTGAAACTCATTGCCCTCGTCATGGGCGTGATACTTTTTCGAAAGCCGGATGATCTTGGCATAGAGCGGGTGCTTCACACGCCGCTCGACCTTGACCACCACAGTCTTGTCGCCCTTGTCGGACACGACCGTGCCCTGGAGGATGCGCTTTGGCATAAATTCGTCCTCAGTTCACGGCCGCAGCGTGGTTACGCTGGGTCTGAAGGGTTTTGATCAGCGCGATGGTGCGGCGCACCTCGCGAACACGAGCCGGACGCTCGAGCTGGCCGGTCGCCGACTGGAAACGCAGGTTGAACGCCTCGCGCTTCAGCTCGCCAAGCGTCTCGGACAGCTGGTCATCGGTCTTCTGACGGAAATCGTCGGTCATCTTGCCCATCTCATTCGCCTCCGAGATGCGTGGTGTCACCCAGACGGGCAACGACCTTTACCTTGATCGGCAGCTTCATCGCCGCGCGACTGAACGCCTCGGCAGCGAGAGGGCCGGGAACGCCATCGAGTTCGAACAGGATGCGGCCCGGCTTGACCCGCGCTGCCCAATATTCGATTCCGCCCTTGCCCTTGCCCATGCGAACTTCGGCGGGCTTCGCGGTCACCGGTACATCGGGGAAGATGCGGATCCACAAACGTCCCTGACGCTTGATGTGACGCGTGATCGCACGGCGGGCCGCTTCGATCTGGCGCGCGGTAATCCGCTCGGGCTCCAGTGCCTTCAGGCCATAGGCGCCAAAGTTCAGATCGGTGCCGCCCTTGGCATCACCGTGAATCTTGCCCTTGAAGCCCTTGCGGAACTTGGTTTTTTTCGGTTGCAGCATATCAGCGGTCCTTAACGGCGATCATCGCGCGGGCGACCGACACCGGTGGTCTGCGCTTCGAGCATCAGCCGGTCGGTGGCCATCGGATCATGTCCGAAGATCTCGCCCTTGAAGATCCACACCTTGATGCCACACACGCCATAAGCGGTATGGGCTTCGGCCTCGGCATAATCGACATTGGCGCGCAGCGTGTGCAGCGGAACCCGGCCCTCGCGATACCATTCGGTACGCGCGATTTCCGCGCCGCCCAGACGGCCGGCGCAGTTGATGCGGATGCCCTCTGCACCGAGGCGCATCGCCGACTGTACCGCGCGCTTCATCGCACGACGGAAAGCGACGCGACGCTCGAGCTGATCGGCGATCCCTTGGGCGACCAGCCGCGAATCGACTTCCGGCTTGCGGATTTCGACGATGTTGAGGCTGATCTCCGCCTTGGTCAGCGCGGCGAGCTGCTTCTTAAGCTTGTCGATGTCCGCGCCCTTCTTGCCGATGATCACACCGGGGCGCGCAGCATAGACGTTGATCCGGCACAGCTTTGCCGGACGCTCGATCACCACCTTGGAGATTGCCGCCTGCGGCAGCGTCTTCATGATGAACTTGCGGATGCGCAGATCCTCGAGAAGCATACGACCATATTGGTCACGCTCCGCGAACCAGCGGCTGTCCCAGGTGCGGTTGACCTGAAGACGCAGGCCAATGGGGTTGCTCTTATGGCCCATTATGCTTCTTCCCGTTCTTCGACGACGATGCGCAGCCGGCTGAACGGCTTGAGGATGCGGGTCGACTTGCCACGACCGCGCGTGTGGAAACGCTTCATGGTCATCGCCTTGCCGACGCTGGCTTCCTTGACGACGAGTGCGTCGACATCGAGGTTGTGGTTGTTTTCCGCATTGGCAATCGCCGAAGCGAGCACCTTGGAAACATCGACCGCCATAGCCTTCTTGGAGAAGGAGAGGACGTTCAACGCGTCACCGGCCTTGCGACCGCGAATCAGCGCAGCGACCAGGCCGAGCTTCTGGGCCGAACCACGGATAGTGGTGCCGACAGCCAGAGCTTCCTTTTCGCCGACGCGACGCGGGGATTTTTCCTTGCCCATCAGCGCTTGCCCTTCTTGTCCGCAGCATGGCCGGGGAAGAAGCGGGTCGGCGCAAATTCACCGAGCTTCATACCAACCATGTCTTCGGTCACAGAGACCGGGACATGCTTGCGTCCGTTATAGACGCTGAATGTGAGCCCCACGAACTGGGGCAGGATGGTCGACCGACGCGACCAGGTCTTGATCGGCGCACGGCCACCGGCTTCGGAGGCAGCTTCGGCCTTCTTGAGCAGGCTCAGTTCGACGAACGGACCCTTCCAGACAGAGCGAGCCATGGCTTACCTCTTCTTCTTGGCGTGACGCGACCGGATGATCATCTTGTCGGTCTGCTTGTTGTTACGAGTGCGCGCACCCTTGGTCGGCTTGCCCCATGGGGTCACCGGATGACGGCCGCCCGAGGTACGGCCTTCGCCGCCGCCATGCGGATGGTCGACCGGGTTCTTGGCGACACCGCGGGTCAACGGCTTGACGCCGAGCCAGCGGTTGCGACCGGCCTTGCCCAGATTGGTGTTAGCATTGTCCGGGTTTGATACTGCACCGACGGTGCCCATGCACTCGCCGCGAATGTAGCGCTGCTCACCCGAACCGAGACGGACGATCACCAGCCCGCGATCGCGGCCGACCAACTGCGCATAGGTGCCTGCCGAACGGGCGATCTGGCCACCCTTGCCCGGCTTCATCTCGATGTTGTGGACGATCGTCCCCACCGGCATCTGCGACAGAAGCATGGCGTTGCCCGGCTTCACATCGACCTTGGTACCGGCGACCACCTTGTCACCGACAGCGAGACGCTGTGGCGCGAGGATATAGGTCTGTGTACCGTCCTCATAGGTGACCAGCGCGATGAAAGCGCTGCGGTTGGGGTCATATTCCAGACGCTCGACCGTAGCGGGCATGTCCCACTTGCGGCGCTTGAAATCGACGATGCGATATTTCTGCTTGTGGCCGCCGGCGATACCGCGCGACGTCACATGCCCCATGTTGTTGCGCCCGCCGGTCTTGGACTTACCTTCGGTAAGCGACTTGACCGGCTTGCCCTTCCACAGGGACGAACGATCGATGAGCACCAGGCCGCGGCGGCCGGGACTCGTCGGATTATATTGCTTGAGTGCCATTGTTCCCGATCCCGCCCTTAAATGCCGGACGTGACGTCGATCGACTGGCCTTCGGCCAGCGTCACTACCGCCTTCTTAACGTCGGACCGAGTGTAGGGACGACCCTTCCACTTCTTGGTCTTGCCCTTGGCGACCATGGTGTTGACCTTGGTTACCTGCACGTCGAACAACGCCTCGACCGCTGCCTTGATCGAAGGCTTGGTCGCGCTGTTGGCAACGCGGAACACGACGGCGTTATGCTCGGAGAGCATCGTCGATTTTTCGGTGATGACCGGGCTCAACACCACGTCATAATGACGCGTGTCGATGGTCGCTGCCTGCTTTTTAGCCATTAGTTGGCCCCTCCCGTGAGGGCGAAGCGCGCCTCCAGCTGTTCGACGGCGGAGCGGGTCAAAACCAGCGTGTCGTGCTTCAGGATGTCGTAGACGTTGGCACCGATCGCCGGCAGCAGGTTGATCCCGCCGATATTGGCCGATGCGCGTGCGAAGCTGACGTTGGTCGCCTCGCCGTCGATGAACAGGGCACGGTTCATGCCGAGCTTGGTAAGCTGGTTGACCAGCACCCGTGTCTTGCCTTCGGCCACGTCGAAATTATCGACGATGACGATGCCGCCAGACTGCGCCTTCACAGAAAGCGCCATCTTCAGACCGAGTGCACGAACCTTTTTGTTCAGCGAATGGCCGAACGTACGGGCGCGGGCACCATGGGCCTTACCACCACCGATGAAAATCGGCGCACGGCGATCGCCGTGACGGGCGGTACCGCCACCCTTCTGGCGACCGAACTTCTTGCCGGTGCGGGCAACTTCGCTGCGCTCACGGGTGGCACGAGCCGGACCGCGACGCTTTTCGAGCTGCCAGGTGACCACCCGGTGCAGGATGTCTGCGCGCGGTTCGATACCGAACACATCGTCGTTGAGGGTGATGTCGCCCTTGGCAGCACTGCCGTCGAGCGTTTGAATCTTGATCTTCACGGGCCTCAAGCCTCCGTTGCTGCGCTGGTGTCGGCCCCGGAGTCTACGGCTCCTGCCTCGACCTGCGTTTCGACAGGGGCGTCTGCGACGTCGGCCTTGGCGACCTTGGGGGCGACAGGATAGGGCGCGTCGGCGTGACGATCGATCTTGACCGCGTCACGAACCAGCAGCCAGCCGCCCTTTGAACCGGGGACGGACCCCTTGACGAACAGCAAGCCGCGCTCGGCATCGGTGCGGACGATTTCGAGATTCTGCTGGGTGCGATTGCGCGCGCCCATGTGACCGGCCATCTTCTTGTTCTTGAAAACGCGGCCCGGATCCTGACGGTTACCGGTCGAACCATGTGCACGGTGACTGATCGAGACACCATGCGTTGCGCGCATGCCGCCGAAGCCCCAACGCTTCATCGCGCCGGCAAAGCCCTTGCCCTGCGTCGTGCCCTGCACGTCGACCATCTGCCCGGGGACGAAATGGTCTGCGGAAATTTCGGTGCCGACTTCGACGAGCGCGTCTTCCGCAACCCGGAATTCGACGACCTTCGCCTTCAGGGAAACTTCGGCCTTGCCGAATTCGCCCCGCTGCGGCTTCGCTACATTTTTCGCCTTGGCCGAACCTGCGCCGAGCTGGAGAGCGACATAGCCGTCGGCGTCAGCGCTACGCTGACCGACAACCTGGCACCCTTCAAGGGCAAGCACGGTAACGGGAACATGACGACCGTCGGCCTGAAACAGACGGGTCATTCCCATTTTCTTGGCGATCACGCCGGTACGCATGATCAATCACTCCTACAGAGGCCCGCGAAACCATTTCCGCGGGCTTGCCAGCCCAGTGTGTCATGCGTCGCCCCGTCCGGGCTGAAGTGCCGAACCTGAAAAGGTCCGGCGAGACGGGGGACGCAGCCCGGAGAGTTTCCCCGGCGGTATCTCCCGACGGCCCTCCCCGGTCGAAACCGGGAGAACCATCAGAACTGGCGGTTAGGCCAGTTTGATTTCAACGTTCACGCCCGATGCCAGATCGAGCTTCATCAACGCTTCGACGGTCGCAGCGGTGGGCTGGACGATGTCGAGCAGGCGTTTGTGGGTGCGCACCTCGAACTGCTCGCGCGACTTCTTGTCGACGTGCGGTCCGCGGTTGACCGTGAACTTCTCGATACGCGTCGGCAGAGGGATCGGACCGCGGATCAGCGCGCCGGTGCGGCGTGCCGTTTCAGCAATTTCGTTCGTCGCCGAATCGAGCACCCGATGATCGAATGCCTTGAGGCGGATGCGAATATTTTGCGTATCCATGGTGGGTCCGTTTAATCCCGTCTGTCGATGCGAAAGAGCCGTGCCGTTCAAAACAAAAGAGGGCTTCCCGATCGGCCTGCGCCGGTATCGGGAACCCCCGCGTCACTCTGTCCGGCTAAAATACCAAACCGCCCGAATCATCCGAATCGGGCGGCTTGGACTTGCCTATATTACTTCGTGATGTCGCCGACAACCCCTGCGCCAACCGTGCGGCCACCTTCGCGAATAGCGAAGCGCAGGCCCTGGTCCATGGCGATCGGAGCAATCAGCTTGACGCCGATGGTGACATTATCGCCAGGCATGATCATTTCGGTGCCTTCCGGCAGAACCACTTCGCCCGTCACGTCGGTCGTGCGGAAGTAGAACTGCGGACGATAGTTGCTGAAGAACGGCGTGTGACGGCCACCCTCATCCTTCGACAGAACATAGACTTCGGCCGAAAACTCGCTGTGCGGCTTGATCGAGCCGGGCTTGCAGAGAACCTGGCCGCGCTCGACCTCTTCACGGCCGACACCGCGGATCAGCGCGCCGACGTTGTCGCCAGCCTGGCCCTGATCGAGCAGCTTGCGGAACATTTCGACGCCGGTGACGACCGTCTTCTTGGTGTCGGTGATGCCAACGATCTCGACTTCCTCGCCGACCTTTACGATGCCGGTTTCGACGCGGCCGGTGACGACCGTGCCGCGACCCGAGATCGAAAACACGTCTTCGATCGGCATCAGGAACGGCAGGTTAATCGGGCGCTCGGGCTGCGGGATCCAGCTATCTACAGCGGCCATCAGTTCGAGGACCGCAGCGCGGCCCATGGTTTCGTCGCTGCCATCGAGCGCCTTGACCGCCGAACCACGGATGATCGGAATGTTGTCGCCGTCGAAGCCGCGCTTCGACAGTTCTTCGCGGATTTCCAGTTCGACCAGCTCGAGGATTTCCTCGTCGTCGACCAGATCGACCTTGTTCATGAACACGACCATGGTCGGCACGCCGACCTGCTTGGCCAGCAGGATGTGCTCCTTGGTCTGTGGCATCGGGCCATCGGTGGCGGACACGACCAAAATCGCGCCGTCCATCTGCGCGGCACCGGTGATCATGTTCTTCACATAGTCGGCGTGGCCGGGGCAATCGACGTGCGCGTAGTGGCGTGCTGCGGTCTCATATTCGACGTGTGCGGTCGAAATGGTGATACCACGCGCGCGCTCTTCGGGGGCCTTGTCGATATTATCGTACGAGGTGAAGGTGGCACCGCCGGTTTCAGCGAGAATCTTGGTGATCGCAGCGGTCAGCGACGTCTTGCCATGATCGACGTGACCGATGGTGCCGATGTTGCAGTGCGGCTTGTTCCGCTCGAATTTTGCCTTAGCCATTGCTGGGTTGTCCTCAGGGTACGATAGGTTGAACTGGATCAGAGGGAACAGGCGCCTGCTGAACGAGGCGCCGCCCTTAGTCGCTCTTTTTCCGTCATGCAAGTATTGCATTCACCTTTGACCCGCCATTGCCGAAGCAACAGCGACCAAAGGGCTGCCGAACCGCAGGACGGACGCCGAAGAGAATCAGGCACGTCGGCAGGCTCGGTTACGCGAGGCTCTTTCGCATATGCAGCAGGGGAATGTCCACCCCGTCGATGTGCGCGAAATGCAGATCCGCGACCGGGACATAGCCCTGCGCGCGATAGAGCGGGACACCGGCAGCTGTCGCCATCAGTTCGACGACGCCGAACCCGGCCTGACGGGCAGCCGCTTCGCAAAGCGCCAGGATCATCATCCCGACCCCGCGCCGGGTGAAGTCCGGATCGGTGTACATCGCCCGCACCTTGGCAGCATCGCTTGCCGGATCGAGCAACTCCGGTGCGCGCGCGACAATACTGTCGTCGCCACCATAAAGCGTACTGCGAAGGCTCCAGCCCCCGCAGCCAGCCGCGCGACCACCACTTTCGACGATGAAATAGGTGCCGTCGCGCACCAGCTGGCTGTCGAGCCCCATAACTTTATAACTGGCTGCGACCTGAGCCGGGTCGAGAAACGCCGACTGGTTGTGCGCGATAGACCGCGCCATCACGCGGTGCAGCGCGTCGAGGTCATCCAGGGTGGCGATGCGGTGGGTCAGCTCGTCGGCCATGGCGGCTCCCCCGCTTACGCGGTCATCGACGAAAAAGGGGCGGGAGCCTCAGCCCCCGCCCGATTTTCTGGCGGTGAGGATCAATAATCTATTGCGATCCGCACATAATAGAAGCCGCCATTGATCCCGAACGGCCCACCCGAACGCGGATAGATCTGGCCGTCGGCGAGGCTGTTGGTCAGCGCGAAAATTGGGTTGGTCGCGCTCGCTGCGATCCTGTCGGGGTAGGTGTCGAACAGATTGTTCGCGCCCACCGTCAGCGTATAATGGTCGGCAATCGTGTAGCTGATGTCGAGGTCGGTGACGAACTTCGACCCGAAGCGCTGACCCGGATATTCGAGCTGGTTGGCCCATGAGCTGTAGAAATTCTCACGGAAATTAAGCGTGAAATCGCCGATCTGCCAGTTCGCCGAGAAGTTGGCGCGGTGCCTGGGCGGCAGGTTGGAGATGTTGAACAACTGGGCGTCGCTGATCACATTGGGGTCGCGATTGGTTACCTTGCTCTTGTTGTAATTGTAGGCGAGCGTCAGGCTTAGCCGCCCATCGAGCACTTCGGTCCGATAGGTGCCGACAACATCCACGCCGCTGGTGCGCGTATCGAATCCGTTGGTGAAATAGTTCACATCGCCGTCAAGACCGACGGTGGCAAGCGAGGGCAGCGCAGCAAGATCATCGGCATCCACCCTGAAGGTCTGCGAGATACCGATGCGGTTGCGAACCTTGATCGTATAGGCATCGATGGTCAGCGTTGCATTACTGCTCGGTTCGAGGACGATGCCACCGCCGAAGTTGGTCGATCGTTCGGGGCGGAGCGATGTCGCCCCGTAAAATTGGGCGATGTCGCTGGTCACCGGATAGGTGCCGGTCTGCACCTGATTTCCGCCGCGGAAGTTGGTGGTGACGATCTGGGTGTTGTTCTGGCCCGGCGATGGCGCGTGGAAGCCGGTACCGGCGGTGAAGCGCACCGCGACGGCATCGGAGAACTCATAGAGCATGTTGAACTTGCCGACGACGGCGCTGCCGAACGTGTCGTACCGCTCATAGCGACCGGCAATACCGGCGGTGAACGCGTCGGTGATGTCGGTTTCGGCGCCGACATAGAAGCCGTAGCTGGTCTGGCTGTTCGACCCGGCAAACACCGGACTGACGCCGCCGTAGCCGCTCGCAGCAGGCGACTGGGTGGCGACAATCTGTGCGGGCGGGTTGGCCGTGTTAAGAGCAGGTGTATAGACTCCCGGCGACACCAGATCGTAGAGCGGCTGGCGCGCGAATGGCCCGGCCGCATAGGATTGCAGGTCGCCGACCGTGGTCTCGTACGTCTCGCGCCGGTATTCCGCGCCGCCAGACAGGGTGATCGGGCTCGCAAAGCCGACCTCGACCGGATAGGTCAGATCGAGATTGAGGTTCTGCTCGCTCTGGATCAACTCGCCGAAGAAAAAGTCGGTCTGGCTTTGCGGACCGAAGGAAGCGCTCAGCGAATCTGTCATCGACAGCGACAGCGAATTGCGTGCGAAGGTGGCCGACACATCATAGGTGAGGCCGCCATCGATTTCACCCCTGATGCCGCCGGTGCCATAGGCCTGCTCGACATCGCCGATAAAGCGCGGCGTAAAGCCGCCGGGATAAATCGATGCGAAGCTGAAGGTTGCGCCGCCATTGCGGACGAAACCGCCGGCCGGGCAAGTCGGATTCGCTGCCGGACAGGGCGTGATGAAGATAGGATTGAACGATCCGTTGCGGCCCGGCGAGCGCGTCGAAGGCGTCCCCGTGCCGATGTCGACGGCCAGCGGCACCGGCGCACTGATCGGCGAGCGATAGTTGAAGCTCTGGTTGGCGGTGCTTTCGGCGTAGTTTAGCGTCAGGTAAAATTCGACATCGTCGCTGACATCGTAGCCGGCGTTGACGAACAGCTTATATCCGTCGCCTTCCGACGATCCCCAATTCTGCACTGGCCCCGGAAAATTGGGAATGCTGCCAGTGACGCCCGGCTGGGTCCGCGCCAGTTCGAGCGCGATCGGGCGCGTGGCACCGCGATCGGTTGCGCCCGAGTCATAATACTCGCCCGACAGGTTAATGAAACCACGCTCTCCAAGCGCGAAACCGGCATTGGCGGCAATCTGCCAGCGCTCGCCGTCGCCCTCAAAAGTCTGGCCATAGAGCGCCTGCACATCGAAACCGGTGTCGCGGCGCAGCTGATAGTTGATCACCCCGGCGATAGCATCCGAACCATATTGCGCGGTCGCGCCGTCGCGCAGGATTTGCAGGCTGCCAATGGCAATCGCCGGGATGTTGGCGATGTCCGCACCCTGCGAGCCATAGGACAAGGCCGTATCGGCACCGCTGTAGACCTGCACCAGTGCGGCGCGGTTGTAACGCTTGCCATTGATCATCACCAGAATTTGGTCGGCACCAAGGCCGCGCAGCGACGGCGCGCGCACGAAGGTCGAGGCGTCGGAGATCGTGTTCTGCGGAACGAAGAAGGACGGCACCAGATTGCGCACGATATCGAGCATGTCGACCGCAGGCTGCTGCGCCAGCTCCGCGCCGCCGATGATGTCGACCGGCGACGCCGAATCAGCGGCTGAGCGATCGGTGCGGCGCGAACCGATAACAACGATGGCTTCGCCGTCGTCCTCTTCGGTTGCTGCAGCAGCGTCTGTCGCTTGGGCGAAGGCGGGTTGCGCCGCCATCAAGGCGATCGCGGCGGTGCCAGCCGCAAGCAGCGTACGTGAAGCGGATGTGGTCGATGTAATTCGCATGGTGTTCGGACCCCCTGATAGCATTGCGCCTGCCGTCGCACCTGTGGAGCATATCGGCTTTCGGATCGCTGCTGGAGCGCAACATTCTTCAAAAATGTCCCAATGAAAAGAGTGCGCAACCGATTGTTACGCCGATGTGGCAAAAACATCGCACACATGTCATGGGTGGCAAATGCATATCAGCCATGATCCCTCTGCCGCTGCTGCACCGACCATCGGTTTCGAACAATTTCTGGCGGTGGATATCCGCATCGGGCGGGTGCTGAGCGCAGTCGCGCATCCCGGCGCACGCAAGCCTGCCTATGTGATGACAATCGACTTCGGACCCACCATCGGCGTGCGCAAGAGCTGTGCGCAGGTGACGGAAAATTATGCGATCGACGATCTGCCCGGCCGACTGGTCGCAGCGGTCGTCAACTTCGCGCCACGCCAGATCGGCACAATCATGTCGGAAGTGCTGACGCTGGGGTTTGCGGACGAAGCCAGCGCCGTGGCGCTGTTTGCGCCGGACCGCGAGGTGCCGTTGGGCAGTCGGCTGTTCTGATCGATGCCAGATTTCCGACAACCAAAAAAAACGCCGTCCCCACTCTCGCGGGAACGGCGCTTTCTAAATCCTTGAGCCTCTACGGTCAGGCCATCTTGGCCTTGACCTCCTCGGCAACATTC
>JAYSZB010000014.1:0-15227 GCA_043727035.1 Sphingomonas sp.
CCTCTCTCGACCAGCGAGACGGAGGGGCCGGTGCGGCATTTAGCAATGGTGCAAGGCCGCGCCGACCCCTCCGGGCCCCTCGGGCCCACCTCCCCTGAAGGGTAGGAAGCGGACGGCGCTCGACATGAGCGGGGATTGAAGGGTATCGCCTTTATCGAAAACTGGAACGCGACATGACCACCATCGACCCCACCATCCTCGCCCTCATCGCCATCGGCGTCATCGTCGCCGCGCTGCTGCTCTGGTTCTTATTGCGCGGCCGCAACACCGACGCTGCCCCCCCTGTCGACACCGCCCCGCGCAAACCGCTTGAACCAGCCAAGCCCAAAATCGATCTCGCCACCCCGATGGCCTTCGACATGCCCAAGCCAGAGCCGGTCCCCGTCGCCACCCCCGGAGACGCCCGCCCAAGCGTCCCCGCCGCCATCGGCGCGCCCGACGATCTCAAACGCATCAAGGGCCTCGGCCCAAAGCTCGCCACCTTGCTCGCCACCCTCGGCATCACCCGCTTCGACCAGATCGCCACCTGGACCGACGCCGACATCGCCGAAGTCGACCGCTTCCTCGGGACATTCCAAGGCCGCATCGCCCGCGACAATTGGGTCGAGCAGGCGCAGCTTCTCGCCGCAGGCGACGACGCCGGGTTCGCCGCCAAATTCGGCGCGCTCGGGGGCTGAACCCCGCAACGGCCGAACCCGGCAGCTAAACCCGCCGTCCGCTTAGCGGCAGCGCACGTCGCGGCGGTTGTTGCGATTATCGCCGCGGTCATTGCCGCGATCGATCGCGCGGCCTGCGACGCCACCGGCCACCGCGCCCAATATCGTGCCCAGCGTACCCGAATCGCCCGGCGCAATCGCATTGCCGAGCAATCCGCCCGCCGCTGCGCCGACGATCAGCCCGGTGGTGCCGTCCGAGCGGCGGCAATAATAGCGGTTGTCGCGACCGCGATAGATACGGTCATTGTCGCCCAGCTGGCGCTCGCGGTAACGGCGGTCGGCGCGGTGATAGCGTTCGGCATCATAACGGCCATAGCGCGGATCGGGCCGGTTATAGTCGTAGCTGCCATAGGTTTCGTAGGCGCTGCGATCATAATAGCCATAATCGGCATCGGCATAGCCGTTCGACCCATAAGTGGAAGCGCATCCGCCCGCCAGCATGGCGGCAGCGGCAATCGGCGCGAGATACAATCTGTTCATGGCACATCTCCTTGCGGTCACTCGCAAGGGGGGAGCGCGAGCAATCCGATGGAGGGGCAACGTCGGGCGGGGGGCGGTGTTCCGTTGGGGGAATGTGGCATGCACCACGTCGCCTTACAAAGGGATTGAACTCGAACCTCTAAATATCCTCAAATGGTTCATCCTTGACCATTGAGTTGGTTGGGTCACCGTAGTTTGCTTGCAGATGCATGTGCAAATTTACCCGGACTGCCGCTGCCATTGCGGGGGACTTAATTGAAGGCTCCAAACCGGCGGCAGTACTCTCAATCATGTACTCGCCCCAAACACCGATTCCACCGGGCCAAGAAATGTCTGAAACCACCTCATCAGCCAAGTCTTCATAGCTGTCGTTCCCTGAACTTCGGTGCGCAATCCAACTGTTCAGCGTCGCAAAGTCGATTCTAGGCACGTTCTTCATTGGCAGTGGGTCCGTAGGCGGCCTCGTACTTCCCCAATCTCCATATATCAACTCGCCTCTATTAAGGTTCCGACGCACTTCCTGAAACAGAAAACGCTCAACCATAGGAATGTCAATTCTATCACCCTGTTTCGCAAACGAATCTGGGAAGCTGCTCCCGCCGACAACAAATTCAAAATTATCACTAATGTCTAGAAGTGACTCAATCTGAGCTACACACACCGACGCTTGAGTTAAAATATCCGCGCCCCAACCACAGTCAAACGCAAAAACCACATTCTCTGTAAGGTGCTCGTTGATCACTGCGGCTGCATCTTGCAGGCCAAATGTCCTTAACGGCTCCACTCGGACGACTAAACCACGATCAATTTCAGCGACATGCTCAATCTGTCGTATCAGTTCTGGAAAACCAAACCCTCCAGAGCGCAGCACCGGCACCGCCCAATTCAAGCCATTCACTTGCTCATAATAATTTGCAAAACCGTCCTCCGACGAAAACAGTCTGCAAAATTCAATATAAGCAGGATGCAGCTTACTAGGAATGTTTTTGGTATGATCTAAATCGAGACCAAAGACCCTATCAAGAAATACTTCAGATATTTTTGCCCACACAGCATCAAGTGACTTAGAATTCAACCATGGTCGACATCTTATGATTGGCAGCATTCTATTTTTTGTATCATTAGGAAGCTCGCCCAAAGCCCGCATTTCAGCTAGCCGCGCATGAAGCATCGGAACGTAAGTGCGGCCCTGCAACATACAGCTAAAACCCCAAACGAATCCGCATAGCTGGCTGTGATACCCTAAAGCGCTCAGCCAATGCAATGACAATATCATCTCTGCTAAGATGAGCGATTTGACTCAAATGTCCATTTACCAAATTGCGCGGCATGATAAGATCGGCAGCGAGCCTATTTGCCTCCACTTCAAGGCTCGAACTCAAATTCGAGCGATACATAACATTATCTATAACGCCGCCGCCAATCTTGTCTCTATGTAGCAGAAAATGAGCAATTTCGTGCGCCAATGTAAATCTCTGACGCTCAGCCATTTCATGCCGATTTATCCGAATGCGAAAACCTGAAGGTGCTGTCTCTGAAGGTTCAATAAGACCAGATATATTTGGTTTTAGTGGTGATTTAAAAACCTCCAGTCCTAGTTCCGTAGCCATAGAAGCCAGCATCACTGGCTCTTCGCTAGTAAATCTACGAACAATTTTGTCATGCTCAATATCAATTTTCATACTGCGTTCTCATCATACGGGCTACTGTTTTCATCGTCATAAGTTTCAGTGTTGCCGCCTAGACTGGCCTTTTTCAAGTCCTCTACCATCTGAACATAACGAGGGTCACCTTCACTAAATCTCTTTTCCAAGAAAGTCTCAGCATTAATGTTAACTTGACTCTCAACTCGAGCCATAAATATTTTATATTCAGGGTCATCATCAGCAAATCTCACCTTCATAAATGCCTCAGCGCTTTGCTTGACCCGAGTTTCGAACGTAGACCACCCGATGATCGCAAGAGCACCTAAAAAGACAGTTACGGCTGTCAACATGACGGCCAATGCGGTCAGGATAATACTGACAAACTCAGCTTCCGATACGCTACGATTTGGCCCGAAAGTTAGCCCAGAACCCTTAACGAT
Source organism: Sphingomonas sp. (assembly GCA_043727035.1). Lineage (GTDB taxonomy): Bacteria > Pseudomonadota > Alphaproteobacteria > Sphingomonadales > Sphingomonadaceae > Sphingopyxis. The sequence continues at coordinate 3,283 of JAYSZB010000014.1, forward strand.
CACGACAAGCAACATCGCACCGACAAGCATCAAAAATATTGCTGTGAAGGCGCGTTGAACCAATTTCATATCCACCTCACGTAAGAACATAAAAGGAACATGTAAGCAATGTCAAGCTGCGTCAGGTTGACGCCGACCGTTAAGCGCCCATGCAACGGGTGTCGGTTCACCGAAAATTGCAACTAACCCCCGCCCACATCGCGCTAATCCGCCCCTCCTGCCCATCCCCCTCGATCAGTCCGAACAACTCCCCCGCCGCAAACTCCGTCCCCAGCGTCGTCTGACTGACGGTCACAGCATAGGCGTCCTCCAATTCGGCACGGGTGCTGCCGGGGGCTATGCCGGCGGCCGTGCTGGCCGCTCTGCTTGCCGCGCCGCTGTCGGCACCGTTCAGAGCCCAACCGGCCAAGGCCCCGTCCTGAAACCATAATGTCAGCCCGTCGACCCATGTCGCGAAATCGAGCGGGCCTGCGCCGCATTCGCCGTTGGTGCCCGTCTCCGCCGCGCCGCGCGCGGCCAGCGCGGTCATCACCTGCGCTCTGGCGGTGCCGAACGGGATCGGGCGGGCGGCGCCGCTGGCGGGATCGAACAACCGCAACCCCTCTGCCTCCACCGCCAGCGCCAGCGCCGGACCGGCTGCATCGCTCCCGCTGGCGGGCGCGGCAGGCGCAACGGCCGGCGCGCCGCTCTCCTGCGCAGGCGCATCGGCCGGGCTCTGGCTACAAGCGGCCAGCGCGGCGGCGGCGATCATCGGAACAAACAGGCGCATCGGCTTCGGACCCTCACGGTGAACAACAGACCCCCACTGTGGCGCAGCGCGCGACGGCGGGCAAGGTTGCGGGCAAGTCGGCGGCGCTCCACGCCCACCCGCGCTTTTCATCCTTGCACACCCCCTCGCTTACATTCATGTAAGCCGCGCAACCGACCGCGAAGCACGCGGCGGCATTCGGGAGTGGAAGGCAGCATGGATCAGTTCGACATCATCGTCATCGGCGGCGGATCGGCGGGCAGCGCGGTGGCGGGGCGGTTGTCGAAGGATCCCAGACTGTCGGTGTGCCTGCTCGAAGCGGGCGGCGCCAACAACAGCATGACCGTCAAAACCCCCGGCTTCATGCCGTTCATCGGTGACAAGTCCAACTACCGCTATGAAACCGTGCCGCAGCCCGGCCTGAACGGACGCACCGGCTACCAGCCGCGCGGGCGCGGGCTCGGCGGCTCCTCGGCGATCAACGCCATGGTCTATATTCGAGGGGCTCGCTTCGATTATGACCAATGGGCCGCGCTCGGCGCGACCGGCTGGGGCTATGACGACTGCCTGCCCTGGTTCCAGCGCGCTGAGGGTAATGAGCGCGGCGGCGATGCCTTCCATGGCGCGGATGGCCCGCTCAACGTCATGGACCAGCGCTGGCCCAACCCCGCCAGCGTCAAATTCGTCGAGGCCGCCGCCTCGCTGCAACTCCCCCGCAACGCCGATTTCAATGGCGCGAGCCAGGACGGCTTCGGCCTCTATCAGGTGACACAAAAGGCCGGCGAGCGCTGGTCGGCGGCGCGCGCCTATGTCGAACCCGCGCGGGCCCGCCCCAATTTCACCGTCCGCACCGATGCCCAAGTGCAAAAACTGCTGATCGAGGATGGCCGCGTCACCGGCGTCGTCGTCAAACGCGGGCGGGCGGAGGAAGTGATTCGCGCCCGCGCCGGTGTCGTGCTGTCCGCAGGCGCGTTCAATTCGCCGCAGATCATGATGCTCTCCGGCCTCGGCCCCGCCGCGCATCTGGCGCAAGTCGGCGTCAATGTCGTGCGCGATATCCCCGCCGTCGGATCGGACCTGCAGGACCATATCGATTATGTCGCGGGCTATCAGACCGCATCGACCGACACCTTCGGTGACAGCCTGACCGGCACATGGCGCATGGCCAAAGCCTTTTTTGAACATCGCACCCGCCGCACCGGCATCCTCACCACCTGCTTTGCCGAAGGCGGCGGATTCTGGCGCACCCATGCGGACGCGCCCGCGCCCGACGTGCAATATCATTTCGTCCCCGCCGTGCTCGAGGATCATGGGCGCGAGAAGGTCAAGGGCCACGGCTTTTCCTGCCACACCTGCGTGCTGCGCCCCGACAGTCGCGGCACCGTGCGGCTCGGCTCGCCCGACGCCGCCGCCGCGCCGGTCATCGATCCGCGCTTCTTCAGCGACGACCGCGATATGGATGTCATGCGCGCCGGGGTGCGGATGATGGACCGCATATTGAACGCGCCGCCGCTGTCCGATTATCAGGGCGTCAACCGCCACCCCGTCGACATGACCGACGACGCCGCGCTCGCCGCCGAGATCCGCAGCCGTGCCGACACCGTCTATCACCCGGTCGGCACCTGCCGCATGGGCAGCGACGATGCCGCCGTGGTCGATCCGACGCTGAAATCGCGCCACATCGACGGCCTGTGGATCGCCGACGCCAGCGTCATGCCGCGTTTGGTCAGCGGCAACACCAACGCGCCTAGCATCATGATCGGCGAACGCGCGGCGGATTTCGTCAGGGCTGCACTCGCGCGGTAAGAGGTTTGACCCCCACGCTCAACCGCGCCATAGGCGCCTCACCGCGCAAACAAGGGTCCGCAACCATGAAGGTCGAAGTGTTCGTCACGTTGAAGCCGGGCGTGCTCGACCCGCAGGGCCGCGCCATTCAGCACGCACTGACAGGGCTGGGCTTCGCCGGAGTAAACGATGTCCGCGCCGGTCGCTACATCGAACTCGACGTCGCCGATGGCACCAGCCAGGACGATGTCCGCCGCATGTGCGACACGCTGCTCGCCAACAGCGTCATCGAAAATTTCCGCATCGTCGGCATCGAGAAATGACCGCCGCAGTCATCGTCTTCCCCGGCTCCAACTGCGACCGCGACATGGCACGGGCGATCGAGCTGGTCAGCGGTCGTGCTCCGGCGATGGTGTGGCACGGCGACAGCACGCTGCCCAATGGCGTCGATTTCATCGCGCTGCCCGGCGGCTTCTCCTATGGCGACTATTTGCGCTCGGGCGCGATGGCGGCGCGCAGCCCGATTATGCGCGCGGTGGTCGATGCGGCGGGGCGCGGCGTGCCGGTGCTCGGCGTGTGCAACGGCTTTCAGATACTGACCGAAGCCGGTTTGCTGCCGGGCGCGCTGATGCGCAACGCAGGGCTCAACTTCGTCTGCCGCGATGTGCCGCTGACCGTCGAGACCAGCCAGAGCTTGTTCACCGGCCGATATGAGGCAGGGCAGCGCATCACCGTGCCGGTGGCGCACCATGACGGCAACTATATCGCCGATAGCGAAACGCTCGACCGGATCGAGGACGAAGGGCGGGTGGCCTTCCGTTATGCCGATCAGGTGAACGGCTCGGCACGCGACATCGCCGGGTTGCTCAACGCCAACGGCAATGTGCTGGGGATGATGCCGCATCCCGAACGCGCGGTCGAGGACGCGCACGGCAACCGCGACGGGCTGGCGCTATTCGAGGGCCTGCTCTCCGTCCTCGCCTGACGCTGGCGGTGCCGCGCTCCGCCGCTCGATCGTCAGCACCAGCCACACCAGCGTTGGTCCGAGCATCGTCGTGCAGATATCCTTGATGCTGCCCGCTGTTGTCGTCGCCGGAAACCCCGAATCGATCCATTCATTGACCAGTTCGAGCGCCAGCAGGCCGAGCCATATGCTGCGCAGATAACGCCCCCGCGTTAGCCACAGCAGCCCGACGAACAGCACCATCCCCAGCATGACATGCGCGCCGTCACGCCCACCGCCGATCAGCGCGATGATCATGGTCTTGGCGACTTCGGTAAGGGCGTTGAGATCAAGCACGTACTGCGCCAGCCATCCGCCATCCGGCCAGCCACAGCAACAGCGGCCAGATCAGCCCGTCGCGCAGATCGGCCAACAGCCCGCCACAGTCCATCGGCACATCGCGCGACAGCTTTCCCGCCCACTCCCAGCCCTCAGCGCCCAGCACCACGCCCACCGTCAACAGCAGCGCCCGCCCGCTCGCCAGCCGCCGGTCGATCGTGGCCGCCAGCACCAGATAGACGACGATCCCGCACAGCATGTGCAGAGCATCGGGCGACACGTCGGTCGAGGCGATCAGCCAATGCTTGAGCGGCAGCACGACGCGCGATCAGATTTTGGCGCAGAACGGGGTGAAGTCGGTGCCCTCATCAAACAGGTCGATGCCCTCGCGCCGCTTGAGCGCGCCGACCACGGCGTAAGTGACGGGCGTCAGCAGTGCCTCCCACGCCACTTTCAGCGCCCAATTAGTGATCATTACCGTGACAACCTGTTCGGTGGACCAGATGCCGAGGAAGGCGACGGGATAGAAAATCAGGCTATCGACTCCCTGCCCGACCACGGTCGATCCGATGGTCCGCGTCCACAACATCCGTCCCTGCGTCCAGATTTTCATCCGCGCCAGAACATAGGAGTTGACGAACTCGCCAGCCCAGAACGCAGTGATCGATGCCAGCACGATGCGCGGCACCTGCCCGAACACCTCTTCATAAGCGGCCTGCCCGCCCCAGCCCGGCGCGGGCGGCATCGATACCACCGCCCAGCTCATGAACGCCATGAACAGCAGCCCGCCGAATCCGGCCCAGATCACCCGGCGCGCCCGCGCATAGCCATAGACCTCGGTCAGCACGTCGCCGAGAACATAGCTGACCGGGAAAAACAGGATGCCGGCGCCGAACACGAACCCCTCGACCTGGCTCAGCTTGGCCGCACCGATGACGTTGGACAGGATGATGACCGCGACGAAGGCCGCCATGACGAAATCATAGTAGCGCAGCGGCCTGCCCGCGACGGAGGCGGCAGAGGTGGCGCCGGCAAAGGGCGGGGGCTGGTCCGGGGCACTGGTCATGCCGCTTCCTTATCGATGTTTCGCGCCGCCGCAATCCGCGCTAAGGGGCAGTGCAACGCGTCCGTAGCTCAACTGGATAGAGTTGCCGACTTCTACTCGGCCGGTTGCAGGTTCGAATCCTGCCGGGCGCGCCAAATGTTCGAAGATTCCAAGTCCCGAATATAAAGAGTCGGTCACGAATGGAAACATCGCCGTGGTTGATGGTTCCTCCGCTCATGCTCGCTGAAACCCCGCTCGAATCGCCGTCGATCATCGACGATTTCCGTTCTTTCATTCGCAACCCCGCCTTCCCCTGTGTCGGGGCGAAGTCCGCGCTGGCGCGCGATCAGATGCGTATAGTCGTCGCGCGCGACATCGCTTCGGCGTGGGACGATCTCGCCATCATCGACGCGATCCACCGGCTGGCCGATGAGTATCGGGCCAATCCGGTGCTGTTTCAGAGCCTCGCCATATTGTTCCCGGGCAGCGCGCGGATGAGCGAAGCGGTATTCGAGCAGCATCTGTGGAACCGCGTACAATCGCTGTCGGACAAGGACGACTGGCTGGGTAAGCTGACCGATCCGCGTGTCAGCGACGATCCCGACGATCCGCATTTCTCACTGAGTTTCGGTGGCGAAGCGTTCTTCGTCGTCGGGCTGCATCCCGGGTCGAGTCGACCGGCGCGGCGCTATGCGGTACCGGTGCTGGTGTTCAACCTGCATGATCAATTCGAGCAATTGCGTGCGCAAAACCGTTACGAAAAGCTGCGCGGATCGATCCTCGAACGCGATGTCGCTCTCGCCGGATCGATCAATCCGATGCTGTCACGCCACGGCACTGTTTCCGAGGCGCGGCAGTATAGCGGTCGGGCAGTGGGGGCAGGCTGGCAATGCCCGTTCCAGCGGCAGCAGCAGACCGCCGATCCCGATGCTGGGCTGCTCGCGGCCGCAGACACACGTGGGTTGCAGCCCGCATGACCGGTGCCCGCATCCCGCCGCGCAGTGGCACCGCCTTCGCGCTTGCCAAGGGACAACGGCTGATCGTCACCGATCCGACCGGAGAACAGGTCGCCGATATGCTGGCGTTCAACGCCGCCGATGTCGGCGAGTCGATCTCGTCGGGCCGGACGCTCGACTATGCCAGCCGCATCTATCTGACCACCGGCGATATCCTCTATTCCAACCGCAGCAATCCGATGCTGACCATCGTTGGCGACACTGTCGGGCGGCATGATTTCCTGCTGACACCCTGTTCGAAGGATACGTTCCGCATCATCTATGGTGATACCGATCCGCACCGGGGCTGTTTCGGCAATCTTGCCGAGGCACTCGCGCCTTATGGTGTGGCTGAGGATATGATCCCGGTGGCGTTCAACTGTTTCATGAATGTGCCAGTCGATGGCATAACCGGCGAACTCAAGGTGCTCCCGCCGCTGAGCAAGGCCGGCGACTGCGTCACCTTCGCGGCGCAGATGGATCTGATCGTCGGCCTGACCGCCTGTTCTGCGCTGCAATCGAACAATGGCTCGTTCAAGCCGATCGATTGGCGGATCGAGGGATGAACCCGGCGGCGCTCGCTGCCGGACCCCATCTGGCTCTCGACTCGAGTGACGAACGCCGTCAGGATGACGTCCGACGCGGCACCTGGCTGGCGAGGCAGCGCATCCGCATTACCTACGCCGCGCGGCATGGTCGTTTGCCCAATCTCGATTCCGCGCCGCGCTTCACCGAGATGGTCCAGCGCCGCAAATTGATCGACCATGATCCGCGACAGCCGCGCCTGGCCGACAAGCTGCTGGTCAAGCGCTGGGTCGCCAACCTGCTTGGCGAGCAGTGGGTCACGCCGACGCTGTGGCACGGCACCGAGCTTCCTTCCGAACCCGAATGGCCGCTGCCGTTCGTCGTCAAATCGCGCCACGGTTGCAACCAGCGCGCCTTCGTCCGCACCGGGCGCGAGAACTGGTCGGCGATCCGTGCCGCCGCCGCGCGCTGGGTCGGTCGCCGCTATGGCGGCTGGCTCGACGAGTGGCTGTACAGTCACATCACGCCCGGAGTCGTGGTCGAGCCATTCATCGGAACCGGCGGCGCGCTGCCGATCGACTATAAATTCTATGTTTTTGCGGGCGAGGTGGTGGCGGTGCAGGTCCATCTCGATCGGGAGCATGCGCATCGCTGGATGCTGTTCGATCCGCGCTGGCAGCGGCAGTCCGCCCCCAGCGCCGATGCCGATCCTGCGCGCCCGGACAGCCTCCCGGCCATGCTGATCGCCGCCGCAAGGCTGGGCCGCGATTTCGATTTCGTCCGCGTCGATTTCTATGAGGTCGATGGCCTGCCGCGCTTTGGCGAAATGACCTTCTATCCCGGATCGGGCCTCGATCCCTTCACCCCTGACAGCCTCGACCTTTGGCTCGGCGCGCGGTGGCACGCGGCGCAAAGCCGGATGCGTTTGCCTGCGCGCCCTCTCGATATCGCAGCCTAGGGTCCGGGCCCACTAAATACACCTTCGAGGCGATGAAATGGCGATGATCTCGGTTTCAGGCGGTCGCCGCAGGTAGTAGTTCGACCTGCAAGACCGCGTGGGCCAGAGATCGAAGCCATTTCACCGCCCCAAAGGGGTTCGACCCATTTCTGTCCATGGCTGCGTCAGCAAGCCTCGAAATAGAACCACTATCCTTGGGCCTTGCATCCCTGCCTTAAACAAAATGGCCTCGAACCTCGAACGCGCATTTCATGGGGCCGGACCCTAGCGGCCCAGTGAGCGCAATTTCCTGCCCGTCACGACCGTCTGGATGATGAACAGCACCAGCAATATCGTCGCCAGTCCGCCGATGAACACATCGAAGCCGGTGAAAATCGACTGGCCCAGCCGGTCGGCGCCGAGGAAATACATGCAGGCCGCCATGCCGATCAGAACGATACGCAGCTCGGTAGGCCCGCCCGAGAGATAGGTCAGGTTGAATTCACCGGTGACGCGCGCCGCCAGGAAGGTGTGGATCGACAGCAGCAGATAGGCGGCGAGGCCGAACATTGCCACCTCAAGCGCGACATAGGGGCTCAGCCCGATGCCGAGCATGATCAGCAGATTGCCGAGCGCGTCGCTGCTGTGATCGATGAAATAGCCGAAATTGGGCCGCTCGATCTTGCGGAAACGGGCGAGGCTGCCATCGAGCGAATCACCGAACCAGTTGATGAAGAAGCAGGCCACAGCAACCCACAGCCATGCCGGGTTGAAACTGCTCAACGCGAAGCCAGCGCCAACCCCCGCCGCGCCGAGAAAGCCGAGCGTGGTCAGCCGGTCGGGGGTGACCGACAGCGGCATGTGCGCCGACAGCCAGGTCAGCAGACGGCGTTCACCGATAGCCAGCAGATTGCGCTGAATACGCTCGACCGGGGGTGCAGACATGGTTTCTCCAAAACGCGGCAACGGGCCGCGACACCGCCCCGGGCGGATCCATGAACTTTTTGTTGCATTTTCGCAAGCCGGACACGCGGGCGGCGTCGCCGAAGCGAGCCGATGGTGCGTCGGCAGATGGGCTCAGATAATGCCGATCGCTTTACCCGCGCGTTCGAATCGCCCGAGGATATCCTGTACTTGCTCAGCGCTATGCTCGGCGCACAGCGAGCAGCGCAGCAGCGTCATGCCCGCCGGAGTCGCGGGCGGGCGGGCGAGATTGACGTAGAGGCCGTTTTCCAGCAGCGCCTCCCACATCTTCGCGCCTTTCTCGAGATTGGGCATGATGACGGCGATGATCGCGCTTTGCGGGGTGTCGGTGCCAAGCTGAAAACCGAGCGCCTTGAGCCCTGCGTGGAGCGTGCGGCTGTTTGCCCACAGATGTGCGCGGCGGTTCGATCCGCGCATCAACTTACGGATCGAGGTCGCCGAACTCGCCATCACGCTGGGCGGCAGCGCGGCGGTAAAGACATAGGGGCGGCAGACCAGCCGCAGCACTTCGAACTTGGGATGGTTCGACACGCAAAAGCCGCCAACGGTGCCGACGCTCTTGCTGAACGTGCCGATGATGAAATCGACATCGTCGATCACCCCCTGCTCTTCGGCGACACCGCGACCGTTTTCGCCGATGAAGCCCATCGAATGCGCTTCGTCGACCAAGACCATCGCGCCGGCTTCCTTCGAGACGCGGACCATTTCCTTCAATGGCGCGACATCGCCCATCATCGAATAGACGCCCTCCAGCACAACCAGCTTGCCGGCCTCGGCGGGGAGACGCTTCAAGCGCTTTTCCAGCGCCTCGACATCGTTGTGCTTGAACGGCACCACCTCGGCGTTGCCCATAGCGCAGCCGTCCCAGATGCTGGCATGGCTGTCGATATCGAGGATGATGTAATCGCCCTTGCCGGCGATGGTGCTGATGATGCCGAGGTTGGCCTGATATCCGGTCGAAAAAACCATGGCATGGTCCATCGCGTAAAATTCGCGCAACGCCGCCTCGACATCGCGATGATCGCGGAAGGTGCCGTTGAGCACGCGGCTGCCGGTGGTGCCCGCGCCGAATGCGTCGAAGGCGCGTTTGCCCGCTTCGATGACGTCGGTATCGAAGGTCATGCCCATATAATTATAGGTACCGAGCAGGATCGTCTCGCGCCCGTTGCACACCGCGACGGTCGGCGATTTCACCTCGTCCATCACCAGATTATACGGGTCGGTGACGCCGGTATCGAGCAGCGCCTGACGCTGTTCGATGATCGGATCGAATTTGCTGAACAGGTCGCTCATGAAGTCAGCTTACCCACCGCGTCGATCAGCTGGCCGACGGTCTCGATCTCCGCCTGCATGCTCATGGTAATGACTATGTCGAATTCGTCCTCTACCGCGGCGACGAAATCCATCACCGTCAGACTGTCCCATTCGAGATCGCCGGCAAAGGTCGATGCCTCGGTCAGCGCCACGCCTTTCTTGTTGAATGGCCCGATCAGCGTGTGGATGGCGTCGGCGTTGGCGGCGCGGTCGGACATGGAAGCTTCCCTGTGATGCCCTTGGCGGGCTTTGTCGGACAATGATTAGGCACCTATTGCGGCGCAAATCGGGCGTTCGCAAGCCGCGCATTAGGCCGGGTTGCGCCGCCTTGCGGAAACGCGCACCATAGGTTGGACCGACAGGGAGAGAGATATGGTCCAACCGACCGGCGAACAAACGCCCGCACCAGCAACACCGGCCAAACCAACCTATCCGCCGAACAGCATCCACCTCGTCCGCACGCTGCAACAGATCACCATGCAGCTCAGCCAGATGGCCGACCAGAAAGCGTCGATCCTGATGGGTGCGACCTTCGTCGTGTTCACCGTCGCCATCGGCCAGTCGAGTCGGACGAACATGCCGGTGGCGCTTTCGGTACTGGCCTTTTTTGCCTTTGTTTCGGCGGTTCTGGCGGTAACGGCGGTGCTGCCGCGCGTGACGCATCAACAGCCACTCGAACCAGGCAGCAATCTGCTGTTCTTCGGCAATTTCAGCCGGATGAGCGAGGATGCCTTCGTCGTTGCCGTAAAGCACAAGCTGTACAAAGACGACGATCTGCTCGAAGCGATGCTGCGCGACATCCATCAGAATGGCTCGATCCTCGCAAGCCGCAAGTATCGCTATCTCGCCTACGCTTATCGCACTTTCGTTGTCGGACTGACGCTGACGCTGATCGTTTTCATGGTCGAACGGGCGATGCTGCGAGTTGGATGAGCGGATCGATTGATCCGTTTTGGATGTCGTGCGCTCTACCAGCAGGGACAAGTGTCGAGTTAGTCCGAATTGAAATGGAATCCGATATGTTACTATTGTCGTATCAAAATACCCTGATGTTATGCCGGTCACGCTCTCGGGACTGGAGACATGACCATGCAAGACCTGACCATATCTGCCGTCAATCCGTTTTTGCCGCCTTCGTCTCTGCCGAGACGGACAGCTATTCGTCGAAGGATCGGTTATATCGGCGGCGACATACTTCCTTTTGCCGTCGAAAGGGCGGCGACATGGCTCGATTGTGCCGCCGCTGTGGTTCCGACAAGCGCCATTAAGGATGGGTCGCCGCTCGCACTGGACGTAGTGTGGGTGATGATCGACGACGGCACGGAAGCCTGGCTCGATGTGCTCGATCAGCGTCGCCTGGACGAGCATCTGTCACTTGTGTTGCAGCCCAGCCTGTCCGCTCTTGATGCGGTCGAGGCGCGCTTTGGTCAGGCGTCCAATGTCAGCCTTGTGATCGATCCCGATGCGGGACAGGCGACGACCGTCCTGGCGGGGCATCTGCGGCAAATTGCGGCGACAGTGTATCAGCCTGGCGGTGTTGCGGTGCGCGACCGGCAGATCGAATCGCTTCAGGAGGAAGTCGATCGTATCGGGCGGATGCTGGCGCGGCTGGCGATGGAGCCGGCAGCGCAGCGCGAACCGCCGAGCCCGTTCATCGACGATCATGTCAGCGCGGCGGCGCGCGTCTATCATGCCGGGCCGGCCAGCGCCTATGACGGGCCGACGGTGTCAGCGCGCGACGTGCGCACCGTCATCCGCCAGCGGCGGCTGCGCGACGAACTGTTCGACAGCGAACTGTTCGCCGATCCGGCCTGGGACATGCTGCTCGATCTTTATGCCGCGCGGCTCGACCGGGCACGGGTGTCGGTTTCCAGCCTGTGCATCGCCGCCGCCGTGCCCGCAACCACGGCGCTGCGCTGGATCAAGACGCTGACCGAAACGGGGCTGTTCGAACGCAAGGCCGACCAGCATGACGCGCGGCGGATTTTCGTTCAGCTGTCCGACGAGGCAACGACCGGGATGCACCGTTACTTTGCGCGGCTGAGCGATCCCCGGCTGGCGGTGTAGCGTCTTGCCAAGCGGACGGAGCGCTGGCAAAGGCTGCGCTCCCGCACGGGGGCGATTAGCTCAGTTGGTAGAGCGTCTCGTTTACACCGAGAATGTCGGCGGTTCGAGCCCGTCATCGCCCACCATTTTTCCCGTATAGAAATCGTCCGGGGGGCGATTCTAGGGAATAATCCCAAGCGATAGCGCGGGAGGCGCCATATTCCATTCATCGTCATTGCGAGCGAAGCGCGGCAATCCAGTGTTGTGCAGCGCCGCACTGGATT
>JAYSZB010000015.1:0-45646 GCA_043727035.1 Sphingomonas sp.
ACCTCGTCGATGTAGGTATCGTAGATGCGATCGATGTAGAGCGAGCGCAGCATATCGTCGTCGGGGATTTCAAGCGCCTGATAATGCTTGTGGCCGAGCGCTTCGAAGAAATCCATGTCGACGATGGTCGCGCCGGTGGCGACGATCGCATCGACCATGTTGGACTTCACCAACTGGGTGTAGAGATCCATGCAGCCGCCGGCCGAGGTCGATCCGGCGATCACCAGGATGACCGAGCAATCGGGATCGGCAAGCATTTGATTGTAGAGGTCTGCGGCGCGCGACGTGTCGCGGCTGGTGAAGCTCATCTTGCCCATGGCATCGATGATCGGCCGCGCGTCGAAGCTGGTGATGTCGATATGCTCGACTACGGACGACAGCAATTCCGCCTTGCGGGTGTCGTTGATCTTGGCCTCGTCCTGAACTTTGTTCAGCGTTTCGGTGGTCATTTTATACTCCAAATGGGCCTGCACCCCTGCGAAGGCAGGGGCCCAGACGTCTTTTCTGGACTGGTATCCTGCCTCCGCAGGAATACAAATATTCTACAGCTTGACGACGTTGGAACGCGCAGGTTCCTCGACCGCTCCATAGAGCGAAGCCATCGGTTCGTCAGCGACGATCACGCGTTCCTCGACGCCGAAGCCATTGAAGCCGGTGCGCATCGCACAGCCGTAGGCGCCGAGCATGCCGATTTCGACATAGTCGCCGGCTTGCACATCGGCCGGCAGCATGAACGGGCCGGCCATCCGATCGAGATCGTCGCAGGTCAGGCCGTAGAAGCTGAACGCCATGTCGCGGGCATCCGACTGCTCGGCACGGATCAGATCGACTGGATAGCGCCACCCGATATGCGCGGCATCGAACAACGCGCCATAGGCGCCGTCGTTGATGTACAACTCGTCGCCGCGGCGCTTTTCGACGCGCACGAGGACGCTGGCATATTCGGCGCACAGGGCGCGGCCGGGCTCGCACCACAATTCAGCCGAATAGCTGATCGGAAGCGCTTCGAAAGCGTTGTGGATGACGTCGAAATAAGCTTCGAGCGGGGGCGGTTCCATCCCGGGATACCAGGACGGGAAACCACCGCCGACGTCGACGATATCGACCGTCACCGACGCCTCGACGATCGCCTCGCGGACCCGAGCCATGGCATCCGAATAGGCGGTCGGCGACATTGCCTGGCTGCCGACGTGGAAGCAGATGCCGAGCGCGTCGGAGGCTTGCCGCGTTGCGACGAGAAGCTCTCGCATTTCAGACGGTTCCGCGCCGAACTTCGCAGCGAGACTGAGCTTGCTGTGATCCGAAGACACGCGGATGCGCACCAACAGATTGAGATCCTCCGCGGCTTCGGTGGCGCGAACGATCTTCTCCAGCTCGTCCATCGTGTCGAGCGAGAAGGTGCGGACGCCGTGTTTCCAATAGGCTTCGGAAATCGCTTCCTCGGCCTTGACTGGGTGCATGAAACAGAGCGTGGCTTCGGGCAGGGTGCGGGCGACGAGGCGTACCTCGGCAATCGACGCGACGTCATAATGCGTCACGCCGCTGTCCCACAACACCCGCAGCAGATCGGGCGACGGATTCGCCTTCACTGCATACAGCGTTTTACCCGGAAAACGGTCTGCGAAATAGCGGGCGGCGCGCCGTGCCGCGTGCGGACGCACGAGGGTGACGGGTTCTACCGGCTTTTGGTCGCGTACTAGACCCAGCGCGCTATGGTGTTCGTGCAATTCAAGGGACCCCCAAAACGGTAGTTTATGGACAAGGCTGCCTTGCGGTTATTGGAAGTCCCCCTGGGGCAGCGAGGCGCGATATATGGGGGGGTGCCCCGGCTGTAAACCCCGTTTGTGCAGCTTTATGTCTTTTTATTGTAACAATCGGTCAAGGCGCGACAGGGCTGCGCCGAAATGCAACCCTGTCGCAGTTTCTTCTAGCGGTTACAGTTGGCCCAGCGGCGTTACCAGGTCGGGCCGTGTGCCGCTGCTGTCGGCGGTCGCCTGCCCGAAAAATGCCGACTGCTCGTGGCCAAGGAAGCTCAGAAGGTCGGCAATAACCCGGTCCTGATGCGTCGCCAGCAGGCCGTGCGGCGCACCATCATATTCGATCAACTGCGCCTGCGGTAACAGTTTGGCGACTGCGCGCGCGGTCGGATCGATCGGCACGGTCTTGTCGGCGGTGCCATGAATGACCAGCGTCGGCACGGTAATCGACGCCATGTCTGGCCGGAAATCGGTCGATGCAAATGCCTCGGCGCAGGCCAAAGTGCCGCGCAGGCCCGCCTGCATTGCGGTGTTCTGCGACCAGTCCCGCACCTCCTTGCTCACCGGATGGCTCAGTAGCCCGTCGCCATAAAAAATCTTGAAGAAGTCGGCGAAGAATGCCGCGCGGTCGGTCTCCATGGCCTCGGTCATGCCGTCAAAGGTCGATTGCGGCACGCCGTCGGGATTGTCGTCGGTTTGCAACAGGAACGGGATCACCGAGGAGATCAAAGCAACGCGCGATACGCCTGCGCCACTGTGACGGTTCATATAGCGAGCGACCTCGCCGCCGCCCATCGAGAAGCCGACCAGCGTGATATCGTCCGTCGCATCGACAGCTTCGAGCACGTCGACGAGATCGTCGGCCAGCGTGTCATACTCGTAACCGTCACCGGGCTGTTCCGACCGACCGAAGCCGCGTCGATCATAGGCGATGGCGGTAAAACCTGCGTCGGCGATCGCCTGCATCTGATAGTCCCAGCTGTCGGCGCTGAGTGGCCAGCCGTGGATTAGCACCACCGGCGGGCCTTCACCCCAGATTTTGACGTACAGCTCGGTTCCGTCCTGGGTTTCGATATAAGGCATGGGGGAAGCTCCATTTGCGTTGGAAAGGCAAATGGGAAAAGCCGGGCGGGTGCGAGTGTTCCCTCAGCTCAATCGATTCTTGAAATCGTCATAGCCAAACGTCCGAATCTCCGTCAGCGCGTCTGTCTCGCTGTCCCACAACCAGATGCCGGGCAGGGGAACGCCGTTGAAGCTGTTGGTCTTGACCATCGAATAATGCGCCTGATCGAGGAAGGCGAAGCGTTGGCCTACCTTTGCTCCTCCTGGCAGGCGGTAGTCGCCGATAACGTCCCCGGCGAGGCAGGAGGGGCCGCCGAGGCGGACGGGGGTGCCTTCCGGTTCTTCCCCCAGCATCGCCGGACGATAGGGGGCTTCGATGACGTCGGGCATGTGACAGGTGGCGCTGATGTCGGTGATGCCCAGCGGCATGCCATTGTCGAACAGGTCGAGGATTTCGCCGACGAGGATGCCTGCGTCAAGCGCGATGGCTTCTCCGGGTTCGATCATTACATCGCAGCCGGTCTCGGTGCGGACCGAGGACAGGAAGGCGATGAGCTCGTCGGTCTGGTAGTCGGCGCGGGTGACATGGTGCCCGCCGCCGAAGTTGATCCATTTGAGTTGGCCGAAGAATGGCGCGAGGTGCGGTTTCACCGCCTCCCAGGTGCGCGCGAGCGGGGGAAAATCCTGCTCGCACAGTGTGTGCATGTGAATGCCGTCAATGCCGATCATGTCGCCAGGCGTCAGCTGGTCGATGGGGAAGCCGAGCCGACTGCACGGCGCGGCGGGGTCGTATTTTGCCACCTCGCCCTCGCTGTGCAGCGGGTTGATGCGCAGGCCCACGTCGAAGGATTCGCCTGCCGCCCGTGCGGCAGCGAGCAGGTGCGCGAAGCGGCGGTGCTGGCCGGGGGTGTTGAAGATGATGTGGTCGGACAGCGCCAAGATTTCGGGCAGGTCGGCGGCCTTGTAGGCGGCGCAATAGGTGGCGACCTCGCCGCCATACTCGTGTCGGCCGAGGCGTGCTTCGTAGAGGCCCGAGGCGCAGACGCCATCGAGATAGCGCGCCACCGTCGGCCCCAGCGAGTACATCGAGAAGGCCTTGAGCGCTGCCAGCACCTTGGCGCCCGAGCGTTCGCCGATGTCGGCGAGCACCGCCAGATTGGCGCGCACTTTTGCGGCATCGACGACGAAGGCCGGCGAGGGCACGCGTGAGAGATCGAAGCGGGCAAAGGTCCCGGGGTCGCCGGCTCTAGTTTCCATGAGTCGCTCTGTTGGTCGGTTTCTCGCAGAGACGCAAAGGAAGCAGAGACCGCAGAGGGTCAGTCCGGGCGGTAATCATTGACCATCCTTTTGATACCGTCCTTCATTATGGCGGCGGAGAAATTGAGAATCAGCCCGACTGGCTGCTTGAGGATGCGCAAATAGGTCAGAAGTTGCCTTGCATGTGCCTTGCTAAGCTGATCAACCGCCTTGATTTCCAAAACCAAACGGTTCTCGACCAATATATCGATCCTGAATACCGCATCGAAGAAATGGCCATCGTAGGTCAGCGGCACAGGATGCTGCCGCGCAACGCAGAGTCCACGTGCCTCAAGTCGCCCTGCGAGGATGGTTTCGTAGACATTCTCGAATAATCCCGGACCAAGCTCACGATGAACGCCGATAGCCTCATCGACAACGATCGCGCTGATCTCATCGATTGCACGCATCACAAACCTCTGCGGTCTCTGCTTCCTCTGCGTCTCTGCGAGAAACGCGGATTTACACAAACCTTCCATTAAAAGCTCAGCGGCCCATCGAGCGTCGCCACCTGCCATGGCAGCCCGTGCGTCATCAGCATATCCATGAACGGATCGGGGTCCATCTGTTCGATGTTGAACACACCTTCACCCGCCCACACACCTTGAACAACCAGCGCCGCGCCGATCATCGCGGGGACGCCGGTGGTATAACTGACCGCTTGATTGCCGGTTTCGGCATAAGCGTCCTCATGGTCGCAGATGTTTTTGAGATACATCGTCAGCGGCTCGCCATCCTTGCCTATGCCCGTGGCGATGACGCCGATGTTGGTCTTGCCCTTGGTCGTCGCGCCGAGGCTGGCCGGTTCGGGCAGCACGGCTTTCAGGAACTGCAACGGGACGATCTCGACGCCCTGATACATCACCGGGTCGATTCGCGTCATACCGACATTCTGTAGCACGGTCAGATGCTTGATATACTCGTCGCCGAAGGTCATCCAGAAGCGTGCGCGCTTCAGCTCGGGCAGGTGGGTGGCGAGGCTTTCGAGCTCCTCGTGATACATTAAATACATGTTCTTTTCGCCCACGCCTTCGAAGTCGAAGGCGACCTTGGTCGATAGCGCCGGCGTCTGGATCCACACGCCATCCTCCCAGTGCCGCGCGGGCGCGGTGACTTCGCGGATATTGATCTCGGGATTGAAATTGGTGGCAAACGCCTGGCCATGGTCGCCGCCGTTGCAGTCGAGTATATCGAGCGTGTCGATGCGGTCGAAGTGATGTTTGCGCAGCCACATGGTGAAGACGCTGGTCACGCCCGGATCGAAGCCCGAACCGAGCAGCGCCATCCGCTTGGCTTCGACGAAGCGGTCCTGGTACGCCCACTGCCACTTATACTCGAACTTGGCCTCATCGATCGGTTCGTAATTGGCGGTGTCGAGATAGTCCGCGCCCGCCGCGAGGCAGGCGTCCATGATGTGCAGGTCCTGATACGGCAGCGCCAGATTGACCACGAGCCTTGGCTGCACTTCGCGGATCAGCGCGGTGGTCGCGGCGACATCGTCGGCGTCGATCTGCGCTGTGACGATGGTAATGCCGGTCCGCGCCTTGACCGAGTCGGCGATGGCATCGCATTTGCTCTTGGTGCGGCTGGCCAATGTGATGTGGCTGAAGATATCGGCATTCATCGCCATCTTGTGGACCGCGACCGACCCGACGCCGCCCGCGCCAATGACCAAGACCTTGCTCACCTTGCTTCTCCTGAAATCCGCGTCCTTGCGCGTCCGTGGCGGCGGCATATAGGGACAGAGCATGACCGATCAAAGCCTTCTCGATCCCGCCCGCGCCCCGACCCGTGCAGGTGTGCTGCGCGCCGCCGCCAAGATTGCGGAAATCCTGCCGCAGACGCCGTTGCTGCCACTGGAAATCGACGGACGGCTCATCTGGTGCAAGGCCGAATGCCTGCAACCGATCGGGTCGTTCAAAATTCGCGGCGGCTGGCATCGGTTGAGCGATCTCGACGCGGAAGGCCGCGCGAGGGGCGTCGTTGGCGTATCGAGCGGCAATCATGCGCAGGGTGTCGCCTGGTCGGCGAAGCGGCTGGGCATTTCGGCGATCATCGTCATGCCGGTCGATGCGCCCGCTGCCAAGCTCGACGCAACCCGGGCGCTGGGCGCAGAGCTTGTGCTCTACGACCGGCCCGGCGGCGAGGACCGCGACGCCGTGGCGCGCGCGCTGGTCGAGCAATCGGGCCGGACGCTGGTCCATGCCTTCGGCGATCCGTGGGTGATCGAAGGGCAGGGCAGTCTTGCCATCGAAGCGGCGGCGCAGTTGCATGCGGCGACGGGCGAGGGATTCGATACGGTGGTCGCCTGCTGCGGCGGTGGCGGAATGTCGGCAGGCATTGCTCTGGCGTTGCCCGACACCCGCGTCTTCGCAGTCGAGCCCGAGGGGTGGGACGATATCAAACGCAGCCTCGAAATCGGCACCATCCAGCGCGTCGTCAACCCGCCGCCGACCGCCTGCGACGCGCTGCAAACCCCCGCCACCTACCCGATCAATTTCGCTGTGCTGCAAGCGCGCGGCGTCACCGGCGTCGCGGTCAGCGAGGCGGAAGTGCGCGCGGCGCAACGACTGGCCTTCGCGCGACTGCATCTGGTGGTCGAGCCTGGCGGCGCGGCGGCGCTGGCGGCGGTGCTGGCGGGCAAGGTGCCGGTCGGACCGGCGACGCTGGTCACCCTGTCCGGCGGCAACACCGATCCTGCGGCCTTTGCCGCCGTGCTGACCGAAACCGCTTGAGCGACGCGCGCAACAGACTGGCGGCGCTGCTCGGGCAGGTCGGCGCGGGGCGCAGCGATGCGCTGGAGGCGGTCTATCGGCTGACGTCGGCAAAACTGTTCGGCATCTGTCTGCGCGTCACCGGTGACCGGGCGGGCGCGGAGGAAGCCATGCAGGACGCCTTTGTCAAAATCTGGCGCAAGGCGGGGGTGTTCGTTGCCACACGCGCCAGCCCGATAACCTGGATGGCGACCATTGCCCGCAACTGCGCCATCGACTGGAAACGCGCGCATTGCATCGTCTCGGTGCAAGCCGGCGATGACGATGCATCCGTTCAGGCCAGCGCCAGCGTAGATATGCTGGATGAGCTGGAGGCACGCTCGACGCGCCACCATATTCTCGACTGCATCGCCCGGCTCGAGCCGCAGCAGGCGCGGGCGGTGCGCACGGCTTTCTACGACGGCCTGACACACAGCGAGCTGGCGGAGCATATGGGTGTGCCGCTCGGCACGTTGAAAAGCTGGATCAGACGCGCGATGATTGCGCTCAAGGACTGTATCGATGACGCACTCTGACTTCCTTTCCGAACCCGGCCGCGACGCGCTTGCGGGCGAACTCGCGCTCGGTATCCTCGAAGGCGAGGAGCGCGCGGCGGCGTTGCGGCTGATGCTGTCCGACCGCGAATTTGCCGCACGGGTCGAGCAATGGCGCGCGCACCAGTCGGGGCTGTTCGACGCCATCGGCGACGTCGATCCGCCTGCAGATGCGTGGGACGGGATCGCAGCTCGGATCGGTTCGTCGCCTGCGCCGGCCGCCCCGGCGTCGCTGCGGTGGTGGCGTATGGGGGCGCTGGGTTCGGGCGCGATTGCTGCTGCGCTGGCGCTCCTGATTGTCGTTCCGCGCGGCGAAGCGCCGGTTGCCGCTCCGCAGACTTTCGCCGTCGCCCAGCTCACCGGCCCGATCGAGGGTCTGCGTATTGCGACGCGCTATGACCCGGCTACAGCTACGCTGCGGGTGCGCGCCAACGGCATGCCCGCAACCCCGACCGAGCCCGAATTGTGGATCGTGCCCGCTGGCGGCGGCGCGCCGGTGTCGCTCGGGCAGATCGACCGCGACGGGGAGACGGTGATCATGGTGGCACAGGGCCATCGCAGCCTGATCAACGATAGCGCGCACTTCTCGCTATCGATGGAGCCGCGCTCTGCGACGCCGAGCGCGGCTCCATCGGCGGATTTCGTCGCCGATGGGGCCATCGATCTGATCTGAGCGGGCGGTTCCGGGTTTTATTTCCCCGTCATTGCTTCGCGATGCCCGCAATGACAAAAAATAGTCTTACCCCCGCATCCAATCGCGAAACCTGCCGCGTATCTCCCCCCGCATCCCCCGAACGATGCGGTCCACCCAAGGAGATACGCCATGAACACCGCCCGCCTCATCGCCCTCGCGTTGTCGGCCACCATCCTCGCCGCGCCGGCAGTCGCGCACCAGCACGGCCACCATGCCCGCCCCGCTGCCACGACACAGGCGAGCGGCGAAACCATCGTCGCCAAGGCAGCAAGCCTGCCCGATTTCTCGACGCTCGTCACCGCGGTGCGGGCCGCAGGTCTGGTCGATACGCTCAACAGTGCAGGCCCCTTCACCGTGTTCGCGCCGACCAACGCCGCCTTCGACCGTCTGCCCGCAGGCACGGTGGACAGACTCGTCCGCCCCGCCAACCGCGCGACGCTGACCCGGATCCTCACCTATCATGTCGTCCCGGGCCGGATCATGGCCAGCGATGTCGTCAACGCGGTGCGCGCCGGTGGTGGCCGGGCGACCTTCACCACCGTCGCCGGGGTGGAGCTTACCGCGCGCTATGACAGCCACAACCGGCTCGTGCTCGAAGACGCGACTGGCGGCACATCGCGCATCAGCGCTACCGATATCACCCAATCGAACGGGGTCATCCATGTCATTGATCGGGTGGTGATGCCCGGTTGATCGACCGGCGGCGTCCGCGCTGCGCACTTTCCCCCCGGGGCATGCGCGGACGCCGCTTTGTTACGAACCTGTCACGCAGCCGTAGCGTGATTGCCATGCAAACGACCTAGGGGCGTCGCACAGGCGGAGCAATTGTTTCGCAACAAGCGAGGATCCGATCATGGCGGCAGGCGCGCAAAAGGTCATCGACAAAGCGGTCATCCAGAACAAGGCGGCGAGCAAGGCGGGCCTGCTCGAACGCGGCTTCGCCTTTGCCTTCAAGGGGCTGGTCTATGCGCAGATATGGGAAGACCCAGTGGTCGATCTGGAGGCGCTGGCGATTACCCCCGACTGCCATGTCGTCACCATTGCCAGCGGCGGCTGCAACGTCCTGTCCTACCTCACCGCCAATCCCGCCGCTATCACCGCCGTCGATCTCAACACCGCGCATGTCGCGCTCGGCAAGCTAAAGACGGTCGCCGCACGCCATCTGCCCGATCATGCCGCGTTCCACCGCTTTTTCGCCGAGGCCGACAGCAAGGCCAATATAGCTGCGTACAAAACCCACATCCGCCCCCGCCTCGACGAAGTTTCGCGCCGCTATTGGGAGGGCCGCGACATCGTCGGGCGCAAGCGGATCGGCGGATTCGCCAAGGGCATCTATAAGCGCGGGCTGCTCGGCAATTTCATCGGTGCGGCACATCTGGTGGCCAAACTCTATCGCGTCGATCTGAAGGCGATGCTGGCGGCGCAAAGCATCGAGGAACAGCGCGCGATTTTCGAGGACAAGCTCGCGCCCGTCTTCGACCGCAAATTCGTCCGCTGGCTGTGCGATCAGCCCGCCACCCTGTTCGGCCTCGGTATCCCGCCCGCGCAATATGACGCGCTGGCCGGCGACGAGAAAATGTCGCTGGTGCTGCGCCGCCGCCTCGAAAAACTCGCCTGCGATTTCGATCTCGCCGACAATTATTTCGCCTGGCAGGCGTTTGGTCGCGGCTATGCCCGCTTCGGCGATGCGCCGTTGCCGCCCTATCTGATGCGCGGGCACTATGGTGAGGTGGTCGAGCGCATTGAGCGGGTCGAATTCCTCCACGCCAATTTCACCGAACATCTGGCGACACTGCCCGCCGCCTCGCGTGACCGCTACGTCTTGCTCGACGCACAGGACTGGATGACCGACGCACAACTGACCGAGCTGTGGGGCGAAATCACCCGCACCGCCAAGCCGCAAGCGCGGGTGCTGTTCCGCACCGCTGCCGAACCAACGCTGCTGCCGGGACGCGTGCCAGATGCCATCCTCGACCGCTGGGACTACCGTGCTGAGGAATCGCTCGGTTTTACAGCGCGCGACCGCTCGTCGATTTATGGCGGCGTACATCTTTATGTGCTGAAGGGCTGAACATGCTCGACATCAGCCACGCCGGGCGGATGGACGCAATCTATCGGTCGCAGCGGCACATCTACGACCTGACCCGCAAATATTATCTGCTCGGCCGTGACCGGCTGATCGACGGCCTCGCCCCGCCACCGGGCGGCAGCGTGCTGGAAGTCGGCTGCGGCACCGGGCGCAACCTGATCCTTGCAGCGCGCCGCTGGCCTGACGCGCGCCTGTTCGGGCTCGATATCTCGGAGGCGATGCTGGAGACAGCGGCAGCGAATGTCGCCAAGGCAGGCCTGTCCGCCCGCATCACCTTGGCCGCTGCCGATGCGACTGCCTTTGATCCCGCCCGTCTGTTCGGCGAACCTGCCTTCGACCGAATCTTCCAAAGCTACACCTTGTCGATGATCCCCAACTGGCAAGGCGCGCTGCGTGAGGGTGTGCGCCATCTGGCCGAGCGCGGCGCATTGCACATCGTCGATTTCGGTCAGCAGGAACATCTGCCCGCGCCGTTTCGCAAGGCGTTGTTCGCCTGGCTGGCGCGCTTCCATGTTGAGCCGAGGGCAGCGCTGCGCGCAGCGCTCACGGAGGCGGCGGGCGATCTCGCCGTCCATTTTGCTCTGCTCTATCGCGGCTATGCCTGGTCGGCGATGGTGCGGTGACATCGTCGCGACACGCCTTCTCATCCCATCGCTCATGTCGAGCGAAGTCGAGACACCATCCGGCGCGCGCCCTGCTCGTGTCTTGACTTCGCTCGACACGAGCGGATGGTTGTCTAAGGGGTCCTCATGCCCCTCACAATGCCCCCCTTCGCGCGCTGGCTCGGTTTCCTCGGCCTTTTCCCACAAGCCGCCGCACTGCTCGTCGTGCTGATGGACGAACCGCGCACCCTGTTCAGCGCGTTGTCGCTGGCCTTTGCCTACGCGGTGTTGATATTCAGTTTCGTCGGCGGCGCATGGTGGGGTCTGGCGACCGCCGCGAAGGAGCCACCGCGCTGGCTGTGGGTGGCGGCGGTCACCCCGAGCCTGCTGGCGTTGGCGACCTGCATCCCGTGGGCGACCGCAGGAGCGTGGCCGGGTCCATCGCTGGTTCTGCTGGGACTGGCGCTGATCGGCTCTCTGGCGGTGGATCGCCAATTAGTCGCTATCGAGGTTGCACCAGCATGGTGGATGAGACTGCGTGCGCCGTTGTCGATCGGGCTTGGCAGTCTGACAATAGTGATTGGCTTGCTTGCTCTGCTCAGGCAGCCATAGCCTGCCGCAATTCCAGCCGTTCCCAGATCTCGCACAGCGCACCGGTAAGATCGCGCATCATCGCCTCGTCATGGTTCGGCCCCGGCGTGAAGCGCAGCCGCTCGGTGCCGCGTGGCACGGTCGGGTAATTGATCGGCTGCACATAGACGCCATATTCGGCGAGCAGAATGTCGCTGATCTTCTTGGCCTTTACCGGATCACCGACCATCAGCGGCACGATATGCGTCGTCGAATCCATCACCGGCAGCCCCGCATCGCGGAACAGCTCTTTCAGCATCGCGGCGCTCGCCTGTTGCCCCTCACGCTCGACACTCGATGCCTTGAGGTGGCGCACACTCGCCAGCGCCCCGGCGACCAGCACCGGCGACAGGCTGGTGGTGAAAATAAAGCCCGGCGCATAGCTGCGGATGACATCGACGATCACCTGATCGGCGGCGATATAACCGCCCATTACGCCGATCGCCTTGGCCAGCGTGCCTTCGATGATCGTCACGCGATCGGCGACGCCATCGCGGTCGGTGATACCGCCACCGCGCGGACCGTACATTCCGACAGCATGAACCTCGTCGCAATAGGTAAGCGCGCTATATGTGTCGGCCAGATCGCAGATCGCGGCAATATCGGCGACATCGCCATCCATCGAATAGACGCTCTCGAAAGCGATCAGCTTGGGCACATCGGGCTCGGCGGCGGCAAGCAACTCCTCGAGATGCGCCAGATCATTATGCCGCCACACCTGCTTTTCGCAACCCGAATTGCGGATGCCGGCGATCATCGACGCATGATTCAGCTCGTCGGAAAAAATGATGCACCCGGGCAGGATCTTGCCGAGCGTCGCCAGCGTCGCTTCGTTGGAGATATAGCCCGAAGTGAACAGCAGCGCGGTTTCCTTGCCGTGCAGATCGGCCAGCTCGTTCTCGAGAGCGATATGATAATGGGTGTTACCGCCGATGTTGCGCGTGCCACCCGATCCGGCACCGACATCGTGCAGCGCCTCTTCCATCGCAGCGATGACATCGGGGTGCTGGCCCATCGCCAGATAATCGTTCGAGCACCAGACGGTGATCGGCTTCGGGCCATTATGCCCGGCAAAGCAGCGCGCGTTGGGGAAGGCCCCCTTGTTGCGCAAGATGTCGATGAACACGCGGTAGCGGCCTTCGGCATGGAGCCGCTCGATCGCCTTCTCGAACACCTGATTATAGTTCATGCCCATTCCCGCGAGGTGACGCCTTTGCGGCGTTGGTTCCACCAATAACGTTGCGCGCGGCGCTTTGCCAGCGCGAACGGCTCGCAAGAAGGCGGCTTGGTTGGAGCGAAGGAAAAGCCAAGGTTTCACGCAGAGGCGCAGAGGAAGCAGAGGCGCAGAGAGATCGCGTTATGCCGCGAAGCGGCTTTATCGATCTCCAGATGCGGTTGCCGCAGCGGTTGGGCGATGAGGCGGATTTGCCGCAATTCCTTCTCCTCTGCGCCTCTGCTTTCTCAGCGCCTCTGCGTGAAACCCTTTTCTTACTCGTCATCGACGTCAAAGCACTTCGATCCCGGAAAAGCCGAACGCGGCAAAGGCTGGCCATGCCGCGCGCACTTCGGCCACCCCGTCATTGGTAATCACCCGGCGCGACGCGGCATGCTCCGGCCAAGCCTGATCCTGCGTAAGATGTGCCACCCGGCGGGCGATGCCCTCGCCCCCGTCGAGCAGCGTGACATGCGCTCCAACCGCTGCCTGCAATTCGTCTGCCACCAGCGGGAAGTGGGTGCAAGCCAACACGATGGTATCGATGCGTTCGCCGCCCGGTTGCGCAGTGAGCCCGGCTATAGCGCGGGCGTAAACCGACGGATCGACGGCCGTTCCGCGCAGTTTCGCCTCAGCAGCCAGCACCAGCTCGGGCGCGCCGTGGCGCAAGATCGTGCAGTCCGCGCCGAACTCCGCCGCAAGCCGGTCGACATACGGCTGCCGCACGGTTGCTGCCGTCCCCAGCACACCGATCACCCGCGTTTTGCTCGCCAGCGCTGCCGGCTTGATCGCGGGCACCGTGCCGACGAACGGCGTGTCGAGCGCGGCACGGACATGCGCCAGCGCGATGGTCGATGCGGTGTTGCAGGCAATCACCGCCAGCCGTGGCCGCACCCGCTCGACTAGCCGCCCGAGCAGCGCCGAAACCCGCGTCGCCACCTCCGCCTCGCTCTTCTCGCCATAGGGCAGGCCCTTGTGGTCGGTGGCGTAGACGATGGGGGCGTGCGGCAGCAGCGTCAGCGTCGGGCGCAGCACCGACAGGCCGCCGACGCCGCTGTCGAAGAAGAGGATCGGAGCGTCGGGGGCAGGGTCGGTGGTCACGCTCGCTGCCCTATCGGAGGGGTGGCGGTGCTGCAATGCGCGCTTGCAGCTACGCCGGTCGGACGGCTAGACAGGCTCAGTCACAGGGAGCTGGCCAAGCATGGAAAATTTCACCGGCACGACAGGACTGGTGCTGCTGCTTGGCTATCTGCTTGGGTCGATCCCGTTCGGGTTGATTATCGCCAAGCTTGGCGGCGCTGGCGATATTCGCGACATCGGGTCGGGCAATATCGGCGCGACCAACGTGCTGCGCACCGGGCGCAAGGGGCTGGCGGTGGCTACCTTGCTGTTCGATCTCGCCAAGGGGCTGGTCGGGGTGTGGATTGCCTATTCAATCTCGCAAAATGAAGCGATACTGGCCGGCGCAGGGGCGATCCTCGGCCATCTCTATCCGGTCTGGCTGAAGTTCCGCGGCGGCAAGGGCGTAGCGACCTTCATGGGTGTCGCACTCGGCCTCGATATCGTCTCCGGCTTCGCCACATGGATGGGCGCGATCTATGCGGCGCTATGGATTGGCACGATCCTGATCACCCGGATCAGCTCGCTTGGCGGACTGGTCGCGGCGGTCAGCGTGCCGATCAGCGCATGGGCCTTCGGACGGCCCGAACTGGTGCCGCTGCTCGCCGCACTGGCGCTGCTGATCGTCTGGAAGCACAAGGACAATATCGGTCGCCTGATGCGCGGTGAAGAGCCGCGTGTCGGATCGAGCAAGGTCCCTTCGCCGGATGGCGGAAAAGTGACTACGCCGCCCGATGGCTGACGGCCCGATCGTCTCGGGCCCCACAGACATCGTCGACCGCCTCCAGCTCGCCCGCACCCACCGGGTGGGACCGGTGACCTACGGCCAGCTCATCGCCCGCTTCGGCACCGCAGCCCGCGCGCTCGACGCGCTGCCCGATCTGGTCCGCAAGGTCGGCGGGCAAGCGTTCCGCCCCGCGCCGCTCGACGGTGTCCGCCGCGAAATCGATTCGGTTTCAACGCTCGGCGCGCGCCACATGTTCGTCGATTGCGACGATTACCCGGCACTGCTCGCCCAACTCGGCAATGCCCCGGTCGTGCTGATCGCGCGCGGGCAGGGCGCAATCTGGCAGCGCCCGGCCATCGCCATGGTCGGCGCGCGCAATGCCTCGGCTGCCGCCTGCCGCTTCGCCCGCCAACTCTCGGGCGAACTGGGCGAACGCGGCTATGCCGTGGTTAGCGGCCTCGCGCGCGGCATCGACACCGCCGCGCACACCGGCGCGATGGCGCACGGCACCGTCGGCATCATCGCCAGCGGCATCGACCGCAGCTTCCCGCCAGAGAATCGCGAGCTGCAGGAGGCGATCGCCACGCAGCATCTGCTGGTCACCGAATATCCCCCCGGCACCGAACCGCTCGCCCGCCACTTCCCGCACCGCAACCGAATCATCGCCGGATCGACATTGGGCACGGTAGTGGTGGAAGCCGCGCCGCGCTCGGGCTCACTGCTTACCGCCAAGATGGCGACCGATGCGGGACGCGAGGTGATGGCCGTCCCCGGCTCCCCGCTCGATCCGCGCGCGCAAGGATGTAACGGGCTGATTCGCGAAGGCGCGACGCTGGTGCAATCAGCGGCGGACATTATCGAAGCCATCGGCAGCATCGACCCGCGCATGGTCCGGCAGGACCGCCGCGCCTTCGGCAGCGAACCGATGCGCGAGCTTGAAGATGCTGAACGCGATGCGCTGGTCTCGCTGCTCGGCCCGGTCGCAGTCGCGGTCGACGAACTGATCCGCCAGTCGGGACTGCCGTCGCAAGCGGTGCAGCTGATCCTGCTCGACCTCGAACTGGCCGGGCGGCTGGAGCGGCACGCAGCGGGGCGGGTGAGTTTGATTTTTTGAAGGGTCGTATAGTGATTTTCAATGCATCGTTGGTGACCCCCACAATTCGCGCCACGTCGTTAGTGGTGAGAGCGGGCGGTGTCAGATTCGTTCCGCCATTGGCTCTGGCTGTGCTCGCAGGCCTAATGTCGGACGTGGTCGCCAACGGCTCGCCAAGCTATTTCCCGCTGGCGAGCCTAGTCTACGCCATCGTCCAGCTCATTATCCAGGCATGGGTCATCGCGATTTCGTTTGATCTGGCCGGCTTTCACTTGGCAGGTCGCAGCACATGGCGATTAGGTAGCCTTTTCGTGCTGAGTTTGCTTGCGTCTCTGGGCATCGTTCTTGGCTTGGTGTTACTCGTATTGCCCGGTCTATATCTGGCCGGACGCTGGTTCGTGGCGGCCCCTGCAATGCTGGCCGAAGGGCAATCCGCCAGTCAGGGACTCAGCCGCAGCGGCGAGTTGATGATCCAGGACTGGCTCGCAGGATCGATCCTGGTCGTGATCTTCGCGATCCTGCGGTTCGCACCGCTGCTGACGCAGAGCCTGTTTCTCGATCTGCCTGACGCTGCGCGCTGGGCCCTCCTCATTGTCAGCAACATAGTGTCCGAGGGTTTCGGCATCGCTTCGTTCGTGGCGTCGGTGTCGTTGTATCTGGCGATGCAAGACCCCGTTGATAAAATGGTCGAAATTTTCGATTGACGGTTGCTCTCGACCATCCCCACCCTCGCGCACACGTGTAGAGACCATTCGGGCACCCAAAATTCATGCAACTCGTCATCGTCGAATCGCCCGCCAAAGCCAAAACCATCGAGGGATATCTGGGCAAGGACTTCAAGGTTCTGGCATCCTACGGCCATATCCGCGATCTGCCGCCCAAGGACGGATCGGTGAACCCCGACGACGGCTTTGCCATGACGTGGGAGAATTACCCCGACAAGATCAAGCGGCTCAAGGAGATTTCCGACGCGGCCAAGACCGCCGACAGGCTGATCCTCGCCACCGACCCTGACCGTGAAGGCGAGGCGATCAGCTGGCACGTGCAGGAAGTGCTGCGCGCCAAAAAGGCGCTGCCTGCAAAAGTCGACCGCGTTACCTTCAACGCCATCACCAAGGCGGCGGTGACCGAGGCGATGGCGCATCCGCGCGCGCTCGACGAGGATCTGATCGACGCCTACCGCGCCCGCCGCGCGCTCGATTATCTGGTCGGCTTCACCCTCTCTCCCGTGCTGTGGCGCAAGCTGCCCGGGGCGAAATCGGCGGGGCGGGTGCAGTCGGTGGCGCTGCGCATCATCGTCGATCGCGAACGCGAGATCGAGGCGTTCAAACCGCAGGAATATTGGTCGGTCATCGCCCGCATGGAACAAGCCGGAACGCCGTTCCTCGCGCGGCTGACGAAGTTCGAGGGCGAAAAGATCGACCGGATGACCATCGGCGACCAGGGCACGGCAGAACGCGCCAAAGCTGCGGTCGGGGCGGGGCGGTTCACCGTCGCCTCGGCCGAGGTCAAGCCTGCGACGCGCAACCCGCCGCCGCCCTTCACCACCAGCAGCCTGCAACAGGAGGCGGCGCGCAAGCTCGGCTTCTCCGCCAGCCACACCATGCGCGTCGCGCAAGGACTCTACGAGGATGGCCTGATCACCTACATGCGCACCGATGGTGTGCAGATGGACGGTTCCGCCATTTCTGCCGCGCGCGCCGCCATCGCCAAGCGCTTCGACGGCAGCTACCTGCCCGACAAGCCGCGCCAGTATCAGACCAAGGCGAAGAATGCGCAGGAAGCGCATGAGGCGATCCGCCCGACCGATTTTTCCCGCGATCGCGCCGGATCGGGCGATCATGCCCGCCTTTACGAACTGATCTTCAAGCGAGCCACCGCCAGCCAGATGGCGTCGGCGCAGCTCGAGCGCACTGCTGTCGAGATGACCGACGCCACCGGCCGGCACGCGCTGCGCGCCACCGGTCAAGTCGTGCGTTTTCCAGGTTTCCTTGCGCTCTACGAGGAGAGCCGTGACGAGAGCAGCACGCCGGGGCGCGACACCGACGAAGACGACAGCCGCCTGCTGCCGATCATGCGCACCGGCGATGTGCCCGCCAAACATGGCGTCGATGCCGAACAGCATTTTACCCAACCGCCGCCGCGCTTCTCCGAAGCCAGTCTGGTCAAGCGGCTCGAGGAACTGGGCATCGGTCGCCCATCGACCTACGCCTCGACATTACAGGTGCTTAAGGACCGTAGTTATGTCCGGTTGGAAAAGAACCGCTTCTATCCCGAGGAAAGTGGCCGTCTGCTGACAGCCTTCCTCGAACGCTATTTCGAGCGCTACGTCAGTTACGATTTCACCGCCGGGATGGAGGACGAGCTCGACGACGTCTCGGGTGGCCGCGCGCAGTGGCAGGCGGTACTCGAAGCCTTCTGGCGCGACTTCAAGCCGCGCACCGCCGAGGTGATGGAGCAGAAGCCGTCCGAGGTGACCGCCGAACTCGACACCTTCCTCGGCCCATGGCTGTTCCCCGACAAGGGCGATGGCAGCGACCCGCGCCTGTGCCCCAAATGCGGCGAAGGGCGGCTGTCCTTACGCGGCGGCAAATTCGGCAGCTTTGTCGCCTGCTCCAACTACCCCGATTGCAAATTCACCCGCCAGTTCGGACAGGGCGGCGATGCGGCGGCAGGCGGTGAGGACGAGAGCCTGGGCACCGATCCGGAATCGGGTATGGAGATCAACCGCAAGAACGGCCGCTTCGGCCCCTATATCCAGCTCGGCGACGGCAAGGAGGCGAAGCGCAGCTCGATACCGGCAGACATCGCAGGAGAACTCGATCTCGTGCTCGCGCTGCGCCTGCTGGCGCTACCGCGCGAAGTCGGCACGCATCCCGAGAGCGCGAAACCGATCCTCGCCGGATTGGGGCGTTACGGCCCGTATCTGCTCCACGACGGCAAATATACCAAGCTCGCCGCAACCAGCGACGTGCTCGAAATGGGCATGAACGCAGCGGTAACGACGATTGCCGAGGGTGCTGCGCGCGGCGGTCGTCCGGCCAAGGTCGCGGGCAAGGAACTCGGGGTCCACCCCGAATCCGAAAAGATGATCAAACTGCTCGACGGTCGCTTCGGCCCCTATGTCAGCGACGGCACCACTCACGCGACGCTGCCCAAAAGCGCCGACAAGGAAGCAATGACGCTGGAAGAGGCGATTGCGCTGATCGATGCCAAGATCGCCAAGGGTGGCGGGCTGAAGCCCAAAAAGAAGGCGGCGGCGAAAAAGGTTCCGGTAAAGAAGGCGGCGGTGAAGAAGCCAGCTTCCAAGAAGCCAGCGGTGAAGAAAGCTACCGCGAAATGATCTCGTCGCCCCGGGCTTGACCCGGGGCCGCTGGCGGCCTCCCATTCGGTCGCCAGCATGGCGCTCGGTCGAGAGTGGCCCCAGGTTAAGCCCGGGGCGACGTATGCTTCAAAGCCCCGCCACCATCGGCAGCGCCCCCGGCTCGACCCCGGCCACCCGCAGGAAATTCGCCAGCATCGCATGACCATGCTCGGTGGCAATGCTCTCGGGGTGAAACTGCACCCCATGGATCGGCAACGACGCGTGCCGCACGCCCATCACGGCTAAGCCATTTGGGCCGTCATCCGATGTCGCATTGACGATCAGCCCCTCGGGCACATCCTCGACCACCAGGCTGTGATAGCGCGTCGCGGTGAAGGGGGAGGGCAGGCCGGCGAACAGCCCGCTGCCGTCATGCGTCACCGCCGCCGTCTTGCCATGCATCAGATGCCCGCGCACCACCCGCCCGCCGAAATGCTGCCCGATCGCCTGATGCCCCAGGCACACGCCGAGCAACGGCCGCGCTGCCTCCGCGCAGGCCGCGATCAGATCGAGACTGATCCCCGCATCGTCCGGCGTCCCCGGCCCCGGAGAGATCAGAAACCCCGACGCGCCCGACGACATTGCCTGTCCGACGCTCATCGCATCGTTGCGCACCACCTCGACCTCGACGCCCAGTTCCATGAGATAATGGACGAGGTTGAAGGTGAAGCTGTCGTAATTGTCGATGACGAGGATGTGGCGGCGGGATGTCATAGTCATGCGTTTAGGTGGCGATGCCGCCCGGTCCAAGCAGATTTCGCGGCGCGTCTTTACGCTTTGCCAACCAGCCATCGATAAACCCGGAGCGTTAATATCGTGCCGAGGGAGCAGGCAGATGGCGTTTTCAGGGATCGGTCGGGCGCTGGTCGAAGAATTCGAGGGGCGGTTCGAAAAAGGCGGCACCGCCTATTATAACTTCCCCGGCTGGCAGAAGGGCGGTCGCCGGGTCGAGGTAAGCTATAGCGACATCCACGACCTGACGCAGGCGGGCAAGACCATGCTGCTCGGTGCCGATGCGCGGCTGACGCGGACGCTGTTCGCCTGGCTGCCGCTGCTGGCGATCTTCGGACTGTTCCTGCCGACCATCCTTTATTGGCTGTTGGGCAGCGGCTGGTGGGTGGCAAGCCAGCTGCGGTCGGCGGGAATCGTCGCCGGTGTCGCGCTGCTGGTGTGGCGCTTTGCGCGGATTCACACGCTGTGGTTCGGCTTCAATGCGCAGGTCGGAAAGGCGTGGGGCGAGCGACTGCATGTGCCATCGGCAGAGCGGACCCGCGCGCAAAAACTGGCACCGTATCGGACGATGGTGCTGACGATGCTGATGCTGTCGGTCACCGTTTCGGCGGGCGGCCTGATCGTGCTGATCTACACCGGCGGGCGCATCGGATTCGAGGTGTGGAAGCTGCTGAGCCTGTTCGGCCTGCCGACGATTGCTCTGCTGGCGCTGATCTACTTCGCGCTGTCGCTGGCCGGGCAAAGCAAGGGCGGCAAGACCGCCGCGTCGTGAGAGCATTCAAGGGCTGACCCGCGGGGTAATTGGTCCGCGAACGCGGGGGCGCAGTATAGCTCTTGCGGATTTGCTACTGCCCATACCCCACTTCGCCCGCCACCCGCACCGCCTCCCGCGCTGCCGCCAGCAGCGCCCCGGCCTTGGCCTCGCACTCGGCCTGCTCATACTCCGGTACACTGTCGGCGACGATGCCCGCGCCCGCCGTCACATGCAGAACCCCGTCCTTGACGATGCCGGTGCGCAGCACGATGCAGCTGTCCATGCTGCCGTCGGGCGCGAAATAGCCGATTCCGCCAGCATAAGCGCCGCGCGTCTCGGGTTCCAGCGCGGCGATGATTTCCGCCGCGCGCACCTTTGGCGCGCCCGATACCGTCCCCGCCGGGAACCCTGCGAACAGCGCATCGAGCGCGTCCTTGTCCTCGGCGAGCCGCCCGGTGACGTTGGAGACGATGTGCATGACGTGGCTGTAGAATTCGACGGTATAGCTGTCGGTCACCCGTACTGTGCCGGGAGCGGCGGCGCGGCCGGTGTCGTTGCGGCCGAGGTCGAGCAGCATCAGATGCTCGGCGCGCTCCTTGGGGTCGGCGAGCAGCGAATCGCGGTTGGCGATATCCTCCGCCGCATTGCCGCCACGCGGGCGCGTCCCCGCAATCGGGCGGATGGTGATGTCGCCATCGCGCACCCGCACCAATATTTCCGGGCTCGATCCGACGATGGCGAAACCGGGCAGGTCGAGGAAATAGAGGAACGGCGACGGATTGATCCGCCTGAGTGCGCGATACAGCTGGAACGGCGGCAGCGCGAACGGCGTGGTAAAGCGCTGGGCGAGGACGACCTGAAAGATGTCGCCGGCGACGATATGCTCTTTGGCGGCGAGGACCATCTCGGCGTAGCGGCCGGGGGGCAGGGCGGGGGTGTATTGCACACCATCGTCACCCCGGCCTTGAGTCGGGGCCGCTGGCGCGCTGACCGAGAGCGCCCCCGGGTCAGGCCCGGGGTGACGAGCGGTGGGGATGGACGCCTCCAACCGCGCAATCGCCGCCTCGATCCGCTCAGCCGCCACCTCGACCGCGCGCTCCGGCGCAGTCGGCGAAGGCCACACCGGAGCCACGAACCATAGCTCGTCCGCCAGCCGGTCAAACACCAGCACCAGTGTCGGCCGCACGAAAATCATGTCGGGCACATTGATCGGGTTCGCCGCCGGGCGCGGCAGCACCTCGACCAACCCATAGCTTTCATAAGCGAAATAACCGACCAGACAGGCCAGCGCAGGCGGCAGCCCCTCGGGCAGCGGATCGATGCAGCATTCGGCGACCAGCGCCCGCAATTCCGCCAGCGGATTACCATTCAACGCGGCAAACGCCGCCCGGTCGGTCGCCCAATGCCGGTTGATCTCCGCTCGCTCGCCGCTCCCCCGGATCAATAGATCGGGGGCCAGCCCGATCAGGCTGTAGCGGCCGCGCGTCTGCCCGCCCTCGACCGATTCGAGCAACCAATCGCCCCGCTCGGGCTCGACCAACTTGAGCGCGGCGGAAACCGGCGTTTCGGTATCGGCAATCCGCCGCGTCCACAGCAGCGCAGGCTTGACTGCCGCCAGCGCAGCACTTGCGGCGGCCTGTCCCGATATGCGGCCAGTCGGCAACGGATCGGCCATCGCTGCGCTTTGGGATCAGTTGGCAACCGGGGTGGCGGCCCCGGTCAGTTCGGCGCGCAACTGGGCTACCGCCTCGTCGTTGATCTCGACCGGGAAAGCGCGCCGGGCTGCCTGCACCAGCACTTCCATATATTCACCGGTCATCGCCTGGCCGAACTGCTGTTCGACAGCGGCGAGCAGTTCGGTGTTGCCGGTCGCGTCGCCGCGCACCGTCTGGTCGAGACGGATGACCATCCAGCCGCTATTGCCAGGCATTTCCAGCGTCTTGGCGGTGCCGCGCGCCATGGAGAACAGCAGCGCCACTTCCGGCGGGAGGCGTCCCTGGCCGTCAGCGGCACCGATGCGCCGCCCGCCGATGGTCTGCACCGATCCTGCCGCACCGGCTGCGGTCGCAGCCGCGGCCAGCGTCTGGCCGCCTTCGACCGCCGCGAGAATTTGTCGAGCTCGGGCACGTGCTGCCTTAGCGCCCTCGGCCTGCCGCCAGTCGGTGGTGACGCGGGCGCGAATCTGCTCGAGCGGCGGCGGCGACGCGGGTATGAAATCGGCGACTTCAACCATGGCGAACACCTCGTCGCCTTGCGCGCGGATAATCTGGCCGGGTTGCCCCTCGGTCGCGTCGAATGCTGCGCGCACGATATTCTCCATCACCGGCAACGCACGATAGGCGGCGTCGGCGGGGGCAGAGCCGTCGGCCAGCAGCGCCGGTGTCGTCACCACGGTCAGGCCGCGCTCGCTGGCGACCTCGGCCACCGAAGCGCCGCCGTTCAGCGCATCCTGCGCACCATTGTAGATCGTATCGAGCGCCTCGCGCTGCTTGCGCGTCGTCAGGCTGGCGGTGATTTCAGGGGTGGCCTGCGCCAGGCTGCGGGCGGGGCGGCGGTTCACCTCCAGAACTTCGATTACCATGAAACCCAAGGGCACCTGCACCGGCCCGACAACCGCACCCTGATTGGCGGCAAAGGCGGCGCGGGCGATGGTGGCGTTGGCGGTGCCGGCGAACTCGGTCTCGCTGGTCGCGGTGACGGTGGCCGCCTGCAATCCCGCTCCACGCGCTGCGGCGTCGAGCGTGCCGCTGCCTTGCGCTGCGGCGGCGATCCGGTCGGCTGCGGCGCGGGTGGCGACGATGACCTGCGCAAACCGGCGGGTTTCATTGGCGGCATATGACGCCGCATTGGCGCGATATTCCGCCTGAACCTCGGTCGGGGTGACGGTCGGCGGCGTGCGCACCGCGCTCTGGTCGATCAGCGCATAACGGATCACCCGCCGCTCGGGAATGGCATAGCGGGCGCGCTGGCCGGTGAAATAAGTACGTAACTGCGCATCGGTCGGCGCCGCTGTCGGGGCAAACCGCGACGCGGGGATGAACGCCGCCTGCCCGCTGCGCTGTTCGAGCAGCAGTGACGCATAGGGCAGGGTAACCCCTTGCGGAATCGCCGGAATCTGTCCTGCCGGGGCGAGCAACTGGCGGACGATGGCATTGGCGGCAATCTCTTCGCGGACATCGCGTGCGCTCATGCCCATCTGCGCGATGGTCGCTTCGAACGCCTTCTGGTCGAACTGTCCGGTCAGCCCGGCAAAGCTAGGGTCGCGGGTGATCGCCAGATCGACCGCAGCCGGTGATACACCGATACCGATCGACCGGCCATATTGCTCCAAAGCCGCCAAGTCGGTGAGCTGTTTAACGACATTGTCGAGCCCGCCCGCCGCAATATACTGCTGCATGGTCAGCCCCGGCTGCTGCTGCTGGGCCTGCTGCAAGCCCCGATCAAGGCGACGACGCAGCTCCATCACGGTGACGTCGCGGTCGCCGACCCGTGCGACATTGCCCGCTCCGACGCTGCTGCTGCCGGAATTCAATCCCAAATTCTGGACATCGCCGACAGTGAACAACAGCGCGATGATCGCCAGAAAGATCAGCGCGACGACAACGCCGATCTTCGAAGTGATGGCGCGGCGAATGGCGGTAATCATGAGCGGTGGAAAATCCTGTCAGGAGCGGCCAGAGCCGGTGTCGCGCCGCTTTAGGCAAGCGGGCGCATCGCTTCAACCCCGCGAGCATGGTTGAGATGCGGCGGTCCTGCCGCTACGGGCGTCCGACTTGCATCAGGAAGGGCCAGCACATGCGTCGCAGCTACATCGTCGGCAACTGGAAGATGAACGGAACGCGTGCATCGATCGCCGATGCGCAGGCGATAGCCGCAGCCGCACAGGCGCATCCGGCGGTCGATGTCGCCATCTGTCCGCCGTTCACCCTGCTGACCGATCTCGTCGCCGCAACGCCCACGCTCGCCATCGGCGGACAGGATTGTCATGGCGCGGCCTCGGGCGCGTTCACCGGCAGCATCTCGGCCGCGATGCTCGCCGATGTCGGCGCAAAGCTGGTCATTCTCGGCCATAGCGAGCGACGCGAGGGGCTGGGTGAAACCAGCGAGACCGTCAAGCAAAAGGTCGATGCTGCGCTCGCCGCCAATCTCGGCGTCATCCTGTGCATCGGCGAATCGCTCGATGTGCGCGAAGCGGGCGATGCCGAGCGTTTCGTTCTGGAGCAGCTCGGCGCATCCTTGCCTTATGCCCTCCTCGCGGACCCGTCGCGCGTCGCAATCGCCTATGAACCGATCTGGGCTATCGGCACAGGACGCACCGCCGGCGCCGGCGATATCGCTGCCATGCATGGCGCGATCCGCAGCGCATTGGGCGAAGCCGGGGAAAGCATGGCAATCCTTTACGGTGGCTCGGTCAATGCAGACAATGCCGCAGAGATTCTCGCGCTCGACGATGTCGATGGCGCGCTGGTCGGCGGAGCCAGCCTGACTGCGGCCAAATTCACGCCGATCATCGCGGCTGCGGCGCAAATCGCTCCTGTCGGGCAAACTTGATTGATCATGCCCTTGCCCTTATGTGCCGCGCCAGTCCGGCGGCGCATCCGCCCCTTTACATTAAATCAGGTCAGCCCAACCCATGAGCCCGCTCTACACCTTCATCCTCGTCGTCCAGGCACTGGTTGCTGCCGGTCTGATCGGCGTTATCCTGATGCAGAAGTCCGAAGGCGGCGGTCTGGGCGTCGGCGGCAGTCCGGCTGGCTTCCTTTCGGCGCGCGGTGCCGCCGATTTCCTGAGCCGCGCCACCGCGGTGCTGGCGACGGTTTTCGTGTTGCTCAGCATTACGCTGGCGGTTCTCGCCACGGTCGGCCACCGCGCCAATCAGATCGATGTCGATGCAGCAAACAAGCTCGTCGTGCCGCCCGTCGGTGCGCCTGAAGTGCCGGTGGCACCGGCCGGTGGTGTGCCCTTGGTCGGCGGCGCGCCAACGGCGGGAGCGCCGGTCCTTGGTGCGCCTGTGGTGGAAACTGTTCCGGCGGCCGAAGGCGTTCCGATCCAGCAATAAGCGCCGATGTGCGGAAAGTCAGGCGCCCACCCATTTGTCGTACCCGCGAAAGCGGGAACCCAGAGCGACTTAGCGCCGTACTCTGCGGCCCCTGGATTCCCGCTTTCGCGGGAATGACACGGGCATTGCTCCATCGCCGCTTGCATCGACTCGGCCAACCCAGCTAGGCGCATCCTCCCATGGCGCGGTATATTTTCATCACCGGCGGCGTGGTCTCCTCGCTCGGCAAAGGACTCATGGCGGCGAGCCTCGCGGCTCTGTTGCAGGCGCGCGGCTATCGCGTCCGGATCCGCAAGTTCGACCCCTATCTCAACGTCGATCCCGGCACGATGTCGCCCTATCAGCATGGTGAGGTCTATGTGACCGACGACGGGGCCGAGACCGATCTCGACCTTGGCCACTACGAGCGTTTCACCGGCGTGTCGGCCCGCCAGTCGGACAATGTCACCTCGGGCCGTATCTATCAGGGCATCATCGCCCGCGAACGGCGCGGCGATTATCTCGGCGCGACGGTGCAGGTCGTCCCGCATGTCACCGACGCGATCAAGGCGTTTGCGCTGGCCGAAACCGACGATCTCGATTTCGTCCTGTGCGAGATCGGCGGCACCGTCGGCGATATCGAATCGCTGCCGTTCATCGAGGCGATCCGCCAGCTGCGCAACGATCTGGGGCGAGAAAACACCGTCTCGGTCCACGTCACGCTCGTTCCCTATATCGCCGCCGCAGGCGAGCTGAAGACCAAGCCGACCCAGCACAGCGTCCGCGAACTCGCCGCGCTCGGCGTCCAGCCCGACATATTGCTGTGCCGCTGCGAAAAGCCGCTGCCTGAGGGCGAGCGCGCCAAGATCGCCCAATTCTGCAATGTCCGCAAAGAGGCGGTCATTCCCGCGCTCGACGCCGCCAGCATCTATTCGGTGCCGCTGCAATATCACCGCGAAGGCCTCGACGCGGAAGTATTGCGCGCATTCGGTATCCACGATTCAAAGGAGCCCGATCTTGCGCGCTGGCACGACATCATGGACCGCCAGCAGCACCCGGAGGGCGAGGTGACCATCGGCGTCGTCGGCAAATATGTCGCGCTACCCGACGCCTATAAATCGCTGTCCGAGGCGCTGACCCACGGCGGCATGGCCAATCGGGTCAAGGTCAACGTCCGCTGGATCGACGCCGAATTGTTCGAAGGGAATGAGGACGATATCGCCGCGCGGCTCGAACCGCTCCACGCCATCCTCGTCCCCGGCGGCTTCGGCGAGCGCGGCAGCGAGGGCAAGATATCCGCCGTGCGCTTTGCCCGCGAACGCAATGTGCCCTTTTTCGGCATCTGCCTGGGAATGCAGATGGCCTGCATCGAAGGCGCACGCAACACGGCGGGCATCACCGACGCCTCCAGTACCGAATTCGGCCCGACCAGCGAACCTATAGTGGGCATTATCGAAGAATGGATGAGCGCCGAGGGTCTGCAGTCGCGTGAGGCAGGCGGCGATCTGGGGGGCACCATGCGGCTCGGGGCTTATCCCGCCAAACTTTCCGCCAACAGCCACGCTGCCAGCCTTTACGGCAGTGCCGACATCAGCGAGCGTCACCGCCACCGTTATGAGGTCAATGGGCTATACAAGGACGCGCTGGAAAAGGGCGGCCTCGTCTTCTCCGGCATGTCGCCAGACGGGTTGCTTCCGGAAATCGTCGAACGCCCCGACCATCCGTGGTTCATCGGTGTCCAGTTCCATCCCGAACTGAAGTCCCGCCCGTTCGAACCGCACCCCCTGTTCGCCGGGTTCATTGAGGCAGCTGTAAAGCAGAGCCGGTTGATGTGAATCGCTAGTGGAACCTGCATCGACGAATTGAGCAATTGAAACACGGCTGATTTTCCCACACACTCGCCACCATATGACGCGGGGGCAGTCGATGAAGGGTTCCGAATTAGTCGATCTGATCGCACCGGGCAGCCTGTTTGCCGGAGCCAGCGCCGACGAACTCGACGCTATCGCCAAGCGGGCGACTGCCCGCAATTTCGCGCGTGGCGACACGATCATCCATCAGGGCGATGCTGGCGACTGCTGCTATATCCTGACTTCGGGTGTTGCCCGCGTCACCATCATCGCCGCCAATGGCCGCGAGATCACCCTCGATTTTCTCGAAAAGGGCGCAGTCGCCGGGGAAATCGCGCTGCTCGACGGGCTTGATCGCACCGCATCGGTGTCCGCTATCGAACCGGTCACCGCGCTACGGCTCGATCGTAGCGCCATGCGCGAAATCATCGCCGAACGCCCCGCCTTTGCCTGGCAATTGCTGGGGCAAATGGCCAAGCGCCTGCGCACAGCCAACGCCACCATCGAAGGCGACCGCGCCTTTGCCTCCGGCCCCCGCCTCGCGCGCAGTCTGATCCGCCTGATGGCGACCGGCCCCGACGGCGCCCGCCTGCGCCACCAGCTCAACCAGACCGACCTCGCCCATTTCGCCGGGATGAGCCGCGAACAGATCAACCGGCAATTGTCGATCTGGGCCGACAGCGGTATCATCGAACGGGTGCACGGACAGGTGCATATCGTCGACCCCGAGCTGCTGATGGATATCGCCGAATCTGGAGAGTAGCTTCCTCTCCCTAAAGGGGAGGAAGCTAATCCGGTGCATAGCCGCACCGGCCCCTCCGGCCCCGAGGCGACCGGACTACTGCGCGTTCAGGAACGCCGATCCGGGCTTCAAGCGGCACTTTAGCGCATCCGGTTCGGCTCTCGCGCAAGCTACGCCGCTTGACTTTTCGGCCATTCGGCGTAGGCGCGCTTTGGGCTCAGCGCAGCCGCACCGAACGGGTCCGACACGCAAGCTCTGATACATCCCGAAAGCCCCACTGAATGAATTTCGCCGATCTCGGCCTCTCCGACGAATTGCTGCGCGCCGTCACCGAAGCGGGCTATGATGAGCCGACGCCTATTCAGGCGACCGCCATTCCCCAGGTGCAGATGATGCGCGATCTGATCGCCATCGCCCAGACCGGCACCGGCAAGACCGCCAGCTTCGTCCTCCCTATGATCGACATATTGGCAGAAGGCCGCGCCCGCGCGCGGATGCCGCGCAGCCTGATCCTCGAACCGACGAGAGAACTTGCCGCGCAGGTCGCCGAGAATTTCGAGAAATATGGCAAATATCACAAGCTGACCATGGCCCTGCTGATCGGCGGCGTGCAAATGGGCGATCAGGTGAAAGCCTTGGAAAAGGGCGTCGACGTCCTCATCGCCACCCCCGGCCGCCTGATGGACCTGTTCGGTCGCGGCAAGATCATGCTCAATGACTGCAAATTGCTGGTCATCGACGAAGCCGACCGGATGCTCGACATGGGCTTCATCCCCGACATCGAGGAAATCTGCACCAAGCTGCCCGGCGACCGCCAGACGTTGCTGTTTTCGGCGACGATGCCCGGCCCGATCAAGAAGCTCGCCGACAAATTCCTGACCAATCCGAAATCGATCGAGGTCGCGCGCCCCGCCAGCTCGAATCTGCAGATCACCCAAGCGCTGATCAAGGTTGACGAACGCAAGAAAGCCGATGTCGTCAAGCGCCTGTTGCGTGAAGACGCCAACACCTCGACGATTGTTTTCTGCAATCGCAAGACGATGGTCCGCGATCTTGCCAAGCTGTTGAAGCGCGACGGCTTCAAGGCTGGTGAGATCCACGGCGATATGGATCAGGCCAGCCGCATTGCCGAACTCGACCGTTTCAAGAGCGGCCAGATCACCGTTCTCGTCGCATCCGACGTCGCGGCGCGTGGCCTCGACGTCAAGGGCGTGAGCCACGTCATCAACTATGACACGCCCTGGCACCCAGACGATTATGTCCACCGCATCGGCCGCACCGGCCGGGCCGGGGCGACCGGCCACGCCTACACGTTGGTCACCGCGAAGGACGCCGAGGCGATCGACAATGTCCAGAAGCTGATCGGCGTGAAGATACCGTGGGACGACAGCCTGAGCGGCGGTGCCCCGCCGACCGCGAAGCCTGCGGCCCGCGAGGAGGCTCCCGCCGAGGACGCAGCGCCCAAAAAGCGCCGCTCGTCGCGCGCCAGGCCAAAGGTTGAGGAGCCTGTCGAAGTCGCGTTGGTCGAAGAGGTTGCGTTCGAAGACGCTACGGTCGAAACCGCACCCGCCAGAAGCGAACCCGCTCCTGCCCAACCCGCGCCTGCTCGCGAAGCCCCCCGCACCGAACGCCCCAAACGCGAGCGCGCGCCTCGGCGTGAGCGTGAACCAGCCAACAGCGCCCCCGAACGGGGCCCGCGCTATCAGCAACAGGATGCCGAGGAAGACGGTGCCTGGAACGGCCCGGTTCCCGGCTTCCTCGGTTTCGGCTTCGGCGGTCAGGCGTAACAAGCCTCAACACGCAACGGTTTGAGTAAATCGTCATTGCGAGCGCAGCGAAGCAATCCAGTGCGGCGCTGCGCAACACTGGATTGCTTCGCTGCGCTCGCAATGACAGCATTATAGACGCAGTTCTACTCGTCCAGAGCCGCCATAACTCGTGCCTCGAGCCACGCACGCGCCGCTACGTCCGCAAACCCGTGCGAGCCGCTGTCGATCCGCTCGACCGGAACATGTCGTTTGCCGGTTGCAAAACGGTCCGGCCAGACCGCCTCAAAGGCTTGGGCGGTGGCGTCGCGGGTTGCAAGCAGGATGGTGACTGGCCCCACAGCGCGGGCAAGACCAGTGGCCAGCCGAACAACTAGTTTGTCGGCAGCGGGGCGCACACGTGAAGCAGCAAGTCCGCGCAGCAGCTTCCTCAAATCTACACCGCCGCGCAGCAAGCGCAGCCACTCGCGCGGGTCTTTCAGCTTGGCCGCATAGCGCGCGCGGATTGCGGCGGGCGGAGGCAGGGTGTTGGCTTCTGCCGCATCGTCCGGCGCATCGATGGTCCATGGATTGGCCAGCAACAGCGCATCGGGCCCATCGGCGCGATGATGCAACAGCAATGCCGCCGCCGCATCGCAATTGCCGAACGCCGTTACGCGCGTCAGTTGAGGGCATTCGGCCCGGAACAGCGCCAGCGCCGCTGCTATGTCGTCGCCCGAATGCTCGAAGCCGCGATTGACCCCCTCGCTGTCCCCCACCCCGCGCCGATCGAACCGCAGCACCGGATGTCCCGCCGCCGCCACCGCCGCCGCCAGCCGCGCCATGCCGCGATGCGCGCCGCTGCGAATTTCGTTGCCGCCTGAAACGATCAGCAGGCCGTGCGATCCCGCCGCCGCATCGAGCGTCGCCGCGCAAGCCGCGCCCTCTACATCGAAACTCAACCAGCGGCGCATGTCATCGCCCACTCGTGGATATCCGCCGCCATCGCCTCTGCCATCGCTGCATCCTCGCCCGGCTCGGCGCGCAGCCACAAGGCGTTGCCAGGCAGTTTGCCCTCGCCGGAGCCAACGGCAACCGAACGCAGCGGCGCAACCTCGGCAGGTGTAGCAGCCTCAAGCTGCAACAGCATGTCTGCATTGAGAAAATTGCCCGCCAGATCGACCGGCCCGTCCCGGCCAAGCGCGCGAATATCCTCCGCACTCACAGTCCGCCCCGCCTCCTTCTCCCCGGCCATGCGCGTGCGGATCATTGTCTTGACCAGACTTGCTCCCGCCACCGGCGCCATCCGCCACCAGCCGATCGCGCCCGCCACCGCATCGTCGATCAAAGCCCCGCCACGCCAGCTTGCCACCAGCAGTGGCCCAGTCTCGCGCGCCGCAACCTCAGCCAGCGCCACGCGCCAATCTGCCAGCGTTGCCGCTTCGGTCGGCACCAGACTGTCATTCTGCCCCAGCAGATCGGGCAACAGGCTTGCCACCCCGCGCGCGCGCAAGGCTCGCATGGTCAGCACCAGCGTGCGGCGCATGCGGTTGGCTTCGTCAAACAGCGGGGGGATGAACAGGATGGTGGCCGTGTCCGGCGCGCCGGAAAAGCGCAGGCATTGTTCGCTGCTCACCGCCCGCCCCCTAAACCGTTCATCCTGAGCCTGTAGAAGGACCGTCCTTCACTTTGCGACGGTGCATAGAAAAGGACAACCCTTCGACAAGCTCAGGGAGAGCGGAGTTGGGAGGTCGTATAGCCGGCTCAATTGAAAGCCTTGCTCTCGACAAACCGCACCAGCGCGCCGAAACTCTCGAACATCTCCACGTCGACGTCATCGTCGTCGATGGTAATGCCCAGACGATCTTCCAACTCGGTCAGTAAGGTCGCAACCGCCATCGAATCGAGCTCGGGCAGCGC
This sequence comes from Sphingomonas sp., assembly GCA_043727035.1. Lineage (GTDB taxonomy): Bacteria > Pseudomonadota > Alphaproteobacteria > Sphingomonadales > Sphingomonadaceae > Sphingopyxis. The sequence goes on from JAYSZB010000015.1 coordinate 31,735, forward strand.
GCCGAACAGCGCGGTCTGCTCATCGAAGGCGGCAACCCGCGCATCGTCGAGGCCGAGAATATCGACCAGCGTTGCGCGCACCGTTGCATCAACCACACCGCTATCGTCAGCCATATTATCCTCGCGCCCCCGCGTTTTTCCGGTCGGAGCGCCGCGCTAGCGCGCACGCACCCGCGCCGCAACCCGTTTGGCCAGCATCTTGCACAGCGAAGGCCACGCCGCCGGAGCCGCCGGATTCCATGCGCGCACCGTCATCAGCGGCGCGCTGGCCTCCATCCAGTCACGCTTGTAACCATCGTCGCCGGTGCCGAAATCGATCCGCGTTACCCGATCGACGTCGAATGCCGCGCGGAACAAAGCATGGGTCAGCAGCGTCCCGGGCGACAGCGCATCATGCCCGGCAACATGTGCCAGCTTGTTGATATAGGCGATGCCATCATCGACCATCCAGAATTGCGCCGCCACCGCCACGCCATCGATCCGTGCAATCCCCAGCCGCAACGTGCCTTGCGCCGCCTCGCGCTTCGCCCAGCTACGGATAAAATTGGGATGGCTTTCCGCCGGTTTCCAGCTTGCACCGTAGACCGCCTCATACTCATCCCACAGCGCATCGCTGAAATCATGATGGATTTCGAGGACAACCAGCCCCTTCTTGCCCTTGCGCTGCACCGTCGATCGCAATGCCCCTGGCCGCGCCGCCCACCACTCGTCGAAACTGCGTCCCTGTGTGTCGAGCCAGTGGTTAGCCCCGGTCGCGGCGACATCGACCACCCAGCCTGCCCGCTTCAAAGCGCCTGCAACCAACGCCGCGCTGCCATCTTCCTGCGGCAACGGCCCCAGATCGAGCATGGCGGCCCGCGATCCCCTCTCCCGCTTGCGGGAGAGGGACAGGCGCGAAGCGCCAGGGTGAGGGTGTGTTATCGAAGTGAAGTGTCCCGACACACCCTCACCCTCGCCGCCTTCGGCGTCTTTCCCTCTCCCGCAAGCGGGAGAGGGCTTTCGGTCAAGCGGGAGGGGAGAAATTGCGAACCCACTTTTCAGCCCCTGCGCCAGCGCATCGAGCGCCGCCGTCCGCAGCGGCCCCTGCCACACCGGCCGCCAGGCAAAGCTGTAGTAATTGGACAAGGCCGAAACCCGCGCCCCGCGCCGCACCAGAAACAGCCACACCGCGCTGTCGCCATCGCGACCGTGCGCAATCAGCGGCTCGGCATCGCTCAGGCACCCTTCGTGCAGCGCCTCATACCAGTCGATCCGGTCGAAGGCATGATGCTGGCCCCCGCTCCCGATGGCGCCCACACCTTCGGGCAGGCCCAGCGCATCCGCGCCGCTCTGCCTCGCGCTGGCAAAGTTAGAATGATATTCACCCTCTGCCGTCATGCTAAGTACCTATGACCTTTCCGTTCGATCCGCGAGTCCTGCCCGCTTCTATGGCCGATGATTTAACCAAGCGTGATGATGTGTGCGCCGACGTGCGCCCGCTCGATCATCTCGCCCTGATGGGTGCGCGCGATGCCCCGGCGCTGTTGTTGAAAGACGGCCCGATCAGCCACGCCGAACTCGAACGTCGCGTCGGACGCCTCGCCGCGCTGCTGACCGCGCACGGCTTCGCATCGGGTGACCGCGTCGCCACATGGCTCGGCAAGACCATGCTCGCCTGCCTGATGCCGCTCGCCGCCGTGCGCGCGGGCTTAGTGCATGTCCCCGTCAACCCGCTTCTCAAGCGCGCGCAGGTCGCGCATATTCTCTCCGACAGCGGCGCGCGGCTGCTGATCTCCAACCCCGCGCGCGCCGGATCGTTGATCGACGGCGACGTGCCCGCCTGCTGCCAGATCGTCGATGACACTGCAATCGTCGCCCAAGTCACCGCCGATGGCGAAACGCTTGCGGCCTCCAGCCACGATCCTCACGCGCTCGCAGCGATCCTCTACACCTCGGGCTCGACCGGCCGCCCCAAGGGAGTGATGCTGACCAGCGCCAATATGTGGCTCGGCGCGCAGAGCGTCGCATCTTATCTCAAGCTGAGCCCGGCGGACCGCCTGCTCGGCGTGCTGCCGCTCAGCTTCGACTATGGCCAGAACCAGTTGCTCAGCGCCTGGTACGCCGGGGCCAGCGTCGCCCCCTTCGATTATCTCACCGCGCGCGAAGTCGTCCGCGCGGTCGATCGCTTCGACGCCACCACGCTCGCCGGTGTCCCGCCTTTGTGGGTCCAACTCGTCGAGATCGACTGGCCACCAGACATCGCCGCCAAATTGAAACGCCTGACCAACAGCGGCGGCGCGCTGACTCGCAGCCTGGTCGGCAAACTGCGCACCACCTTCGCGTCCGCCGACATCTACCCGATGTATGGCCTGACCGAGGCATTCCGCTCGACCTATCTCGATCCCGCACTGATTGACAGCCGCCCCGAATCGGTTGGCAAGGCCGTCCCCCACGCCGAAATCCTGATCGTCCATCCCGATGGCAGCCCCACCGTGCCCGACGAGCCCGGTGAGCTGGTCCATTGCGGCCCGCTGGTCGCGCAAGGCTACTGGCAAGACCCCGAACGCACCGCGATCCGTTTCAAACCCGCCCCGCTGCACTCGCGCTATGGCGGCACCGCCGTCTGGTCGGGCGACAAGGCCAAGGCAGACGCGCAAGGCTTCATCACCTTCGTCGGCCGCGATGACGAGATGATCAAATCGAACGGCAACCGCATTAGCCCCACCGAGCTGGAAGAGGCCGTCGTGGCCACCGGCCTGGTTGCCGAAGCCGTCGCGCTGGGTGTCCCCGATGCCGACTTCGGCCACGCCATCGCCATCATCGTCCGGCCCTCGGCCAGCGCCGATCCCGCAACGCTCGATGCCGATCTGCGCGTGCGTCTGCGTTCGGACCTGCCCAATTTCATGCAGCCGCGCCATCTGCTGGTGCGCGCCGATCTGCCACGCAACCCCAATGGCAAGCTCGACCGGGTGGCGATTTCCGCCGACGCCTTGCACGAGATCGCTACATGAGCAGCGAGCGCAAAGCCAAACCACACGGCCCTATCCCCCCCTATTTCGCTGCCGATGCAGACCATATGCTGCTGATCGGCGGAGAGCGCGCCGATGCGTTGGTCGAGCGGGCAGGGGATACGCCGCTGTTCGTCTATGACATGGCCATTGTCCGCCAGCGCATCGCCGCGCTACGCGCCGCTATGCCCGCGCAACTCGGCATCCATTATGCGATCAAGGCCAACAGCCACCCCGATGTCCTCACCGCGATGCGGCCATTGGTCGACGGCTTCGACATTGCCTCCGCAGGCGAGCTGACCAAGGCGCTCGCCGCCGACATGAACCCCGCGCACATCAGTTTCGCCGGTCCCGGCAAGCGCGACCGTGAGCTGGAAGCCGCGATTCGCGCCGGTGTTACCCTCAACCTCGAAAGCGAAGGCGAAGCGCATCGCGCGCTGGCGATCGGCGACAAACTCGGCATCACCCCGCAACTCGCCGTCCGCGTAAACCCCGAATTCGATCTCAAGGGCTCCGGAATGCGCATGGGCGGCGGGGCCAAGGCGTTCGGCGTCGATGCGGAACGCGTCCCAGCGCTGGTGCGCGCCATCATTGTGGCGGGAGCCGACTGGCGCGGTTTCCACATATTCGCCGGTAGTCAGGCGCTCGACGCCGCCGCCATCGCCGACACCCAGCGCCAGACGATAGACCTCGCCGCGCGCCTCGCCGAAGCCATCGGTGCCAACCCGCCCAAGGTCAACATCGGCGGCGGCCTCGGCGTGCCCTATTTCCCCGGCGACGTGTCGGTCGATATCGCCCGTGTCGGCGCAGAACTGGCGCAAGTGCTGTCAAACAAAGCGCCAATCCTCTCCGATACCCGCTTCGTCATGGAACTCGGCCGCTATCTCGCCGCTGACTGCGGCGTCTATCTGTCGCGCATCGTCGATCGCAAGATCAGCCATGGCGAAACCTTCCTCGTCATCGACGGCGGCCTCCATCATCAGCTCGCCGCCTCGGGCAATTTCGGCACCGTAATCCGCCGCAACTACCCGATCGCGGTCGCGAACGCGTTCGGCGCGGAGGGGTCAGAAATTGTCCACGTCGTCGGCTGCCTGTGCACCCCGCTCGACCGGCTCGGCGATCAGGTGCTGTTGCCGCCCGCGCAAGTCGGCGACCTTGTGGCCATCTTCCTCGCCGGCGCCTATGGGGCCAGTGCCAGCCCGTCGGCGTTTCTCGGGCACCCGGCGGCGCTTGAAATGGTCGTCGAGGCAGACTCGCTGCAACCCTGACGAGTCAGTCAGCGTTCAATCCTAACGCTATATTCACCCTTCGCTGGCATTCGATACGGGCGGCACTGTGCCCCCCGAAACGGGTGTTGGCGTCGATGAAGGACGAAAGACGATGACGAACCAAGCGATGCGCAACGCCTTGATTGCAGGCGTCAGCCTCACCGCGATGATCCTGTCGGGCTGCGCCACCGGCTCCGGCGGCGGCGCGCAGCTGCCTTCCGCCTCCTTCGTCAACGCGCAGGAAGGCCCGGGCGAGGAATATATCATCGGGCCACTCGATGAACTGACCATCTTCGTCTGGCGCAACCCCGAACTCGGCGGCAAGGTGCAGGTGCGACCCGACGGGCGCATCTCGACGCCGCTGATTTCGGACATGCCCGCCGTCGGCAAGACACCGACGATGCTGGCGCAGGACATCCGCCTGCAACTGTCGCGCTACATCAACGATCCGATCGTCAGCGTCATCGTCAATGAATTCTCCGGCACCTTCAGCCAGCAAGTCCGCGTCATCGGCGCGACCGAACGCCCCGCCTCGCTGCCGTTCCGCGCCAATATGACGCTGCTCGACGCGATGATCGCGGTCGGCGGCCTGGGTGAATATGCCAGCGGCAATCGTGCCCGCCTGATCCGCTATAATCGCGGCACCGGCCAGCAGCAGGAATATGGCCTGCGCATCAACGACCTCATCCGTCGCGGCGACACCAGCGCCAATGTCCGGTTGCAACCGGGCGACGTCATCATCATCCCGGAAAGTGCGTTCTGACCGATGACCTCGCTGATCGATGAATTCAAGATTGTCCTGCACGGGGTCTGGCAGCGTCGCTGGCTGGCGATGGCGGTTGCCTGGGCCGTAGCGCTGCTCGGCTGGCTGGTCGTCGCACTGATCCCCAACAGCTATGAATCGAAGGCGCGCATTCAGGTCGTCGTCAACGATGTCATCCCCGATGCCAGCAGCAATCCGATGGACCAGCAGCGCCGTTTCGACCAGCTCAAGGACTCGCTGTCGTCGATCCGCAACCTCAGCCAGGTCGTCGTCACCGCCGGTCTTGTCGATCGCGCCGCCGATGATGCCGCGCGCGTCTCCGCCGCGACCGCGTTGCAAACATCGACCAAGATTACCTCAACCCCCAACAACGCCATCGAAATGGTCGTCACGCTCGGCGGAGGTGGTCGTTCGGAGGCGGAAAATGCCGCGATGGTCACCCGCGTCGTCGAAGCGATGATCGCCCAGTTTCGCGATTCGCAGATCCGCGACGGCTCCGCCGATGCACAGCAAAGCGTCCGTTTCCTCGACACACAGATCGTCGAGAACCAGACCAAGCTCGCCGCCGCCGAATCGGCGCGCGCCGGGTTCGAATCGCGCAACTTGGGCATGCTCCCCGGTATCGGCAGCCCTAGCGCGCGGATCGATGCCGCGCGCGCCGAACTCAGTCAGCTCGAAACCCAGCTGATTGCGGTCAACAGCCAGCTCGGCGCGACTCCGCCGACGATTGCCACGCCCGCGCTGCCCTCGACCGGCCTCGGCGTCGCCCGCCAGCAGCTCGCCTCGGCCGAAGCTGAACTGTCGGGCATGCGCGCGCGCGGGCTGACCAACGCCCATCCCGATGTCATCGCCTTGAACTCGCAGATCGGCGCGCTGCGCGTGCAGGCGGCGCGGGAACCGACCGGCGGCGGTGGTGGCGGATCGAGCCAGAATCCGGCCTATGCCGGCCTCGCCGCCCAGCGCGCCGCGCTCAGCGCGCGTCGCGGACAACTCTCGGGCGAGATCGCCCAGATCAATGCCAGCCGCATCCAGGAACCGGCGGTCGCCAGCGAATATGACCGGCTCAACCGCGAATATAACACGCTGAAGGAACAGAATGATCGCCTGACCGCCCGCCGCGAGCAATTGCGCCTGCGCGGCGCGGCGGAGAGCAACGCCGATGCGGTGCGCGTCACCGTGCTCGATCAGCCAAGCCGCGCAACCGCGCCCGCCGCACCGAACAAGCCGCTGTTGATCTTCGCCGTGCTGTTCGCCGCGCTCGGCGCAGGTGTCGCCACCGCCTTCGCGCTCAGCCAGATGCAATCCACCTATCCCACCGCCGCCCGCCTCGCCCGCGCCTCGGGCCTGCCGGTGATCGGATCGGTGACCGAGATACTGACCGAAGAACTGAAATCCGCGCGTGCTCAGCGACTCAAGCGGTTCGCGCTCGCGGGCGGTGGCCTCGCCGTGATGTGCGTGCTGCTGCTGGCCGTGGAAATGTTCCAGCGCAGCACGGTGAGTTGATGAGCGATGACCAGCCCGATGATGCCCCCAGGAGCCCCGCAATGAAGCCCGGCAAACCCAAGCGCTCGCTGCTCGAACGCGCCGATGCCGCCTTCGATTTCGGCGGGCAATTACGCCGGATCGAGCCCGGCCAGATCGGCGACGGCCCCGTTGTCGATGCGCCATCGCGTTCGCTCGCCACCCAGCCGGGGCGTAAGACCGTGCGCGTCAGCAAAGAGCCCGTAACGCCGGTCGAGGAAGTAACCGCCGAACAGCCCGCCGCCTCGACCCCCGCGCCAGCACCCGCGCCTGCACCCGCAGCATCGTCCACCCCTGCGCCCACCCAGCGCCCGCAAATGCCGGTGCCGCACCGCCGTTTCGTGCCAAAGGCCACGCGCCAGACCATTGATCGCGCGCTGCTCGCCGAACATGGCCTGATCGATCCGGACAACAACGCCGGCGCGCTCGCCGAAGAATTCCGCATCGTCAAACGCCAGTTGCTGCGTTCGGCACCCGGCCTGCCGTCAGGCCGCCGCGTCCTCATCACCTCGGCTCAGCCCGACGAGGGCAAGAGCTTCGCGGCGCTCAATCTCGCGCTGTCTCTGGCCTCCGAACAGGATCTGTCGGTCATCCTGATCGATGGCGATTTCGCCCGCGCCGATGTGCCGCGCAAGCTTGGGCTCACCCCCGGACCCGGCCTCACCGACGTGCTGCTCGATCCGTCGATCGATCTCGCCGATTGCGTCATCCCGACGGATCTGCCGCGCCTTGCTATCCTGCCGTCGGGGCAGGCGACATCGCGCGATACCGAATTGCTCAGCTCGGCGCGCATGGCCGAACTGCTCGATGCGCTCGAGGCCGATGCGCCCGAGCGGATCATCCTGTTCGATTCGATGCCGCTGCTCGCGGCCTCGTCCCCCGGCGTCATCGCCCAGCATTGCGGGCAGGTGCTCGTCGTCGTTCGCGCCGACGTCACCCGCGAAGCCGCACTGCGCGACGCCATCGGCCTGATCGGCCAGCATAATGGTGTGTCCCTGCTGCTCAACCGCGTCCGCTTCACCCCCGAAGGACGACGCTTCGGCAGCTATTATGGCGAAGGCAATTGATATGACCCGCCGTCTTTCTCTCCTCTCTACGTCGGCGCTGACGCTGGCGCTGCTGCTCGGCACTCCAGCCATAGCGCAAACCGTCAGCGACAGCGCCGGTCCGCCCGCCGTCGTCGGCTTCAGCGGCCCGGAGGAGGCCGAACCGCTCGTCACCGATGAGGATGGCGATGGCCCGAGCGAACGTCGCAGCCCGAGCCGCACGCGCATCGACGTCGTGCCCTATATCGAGGTCGGCCAGGTGCTGTCCGCGCAACTGAGCGACGGCGGCGATGTGCTGACCTATTCGACGGTGGCCGCCGGTGTCGAAGCCAGCATCACCACCCGCCGCGTCCAGATCGCTGCCGATGTCCGTTACGAGCGGCGCATCGCCTGGGACGATCCGCTGCTCGACAATGACGTGATCTCCGGCCTCGTCCGCGGTCGCATCGATGTCGCGCCGGGTCTGGCGCTGGAGGGTGGCGCACTCGCCAGCCGCGCCAGCGTCGATGGTCGCGATGGATCGGGCCAGTTCACCGTCGGCGATCAGAACAGCACAGCCAACATCTACAGCTTCTATGCCGGCCCGACCTTCGGTCGCCGCATCGGCGACTTCGACGTCGGCGCGGCCTATCGCTTTGGCTACACAAAGGCAGAGGTCGAATTCGCCCCAAACCTGACGGGCGGAACCACGCTCGGCAGCTTCGATGATTCGACCAACCACAGCGCCATCGCCAGCATCGGTATTCGCCCCGGTCGTTTGCCCGTCGGTTTGCGCCTGTCGGGCGGTTGGGATCGCGAAGATGCGGGGCAACTCGACCAGCGCTACGAAGGGCTGTTCGGTCGCCTCGACGCCACGCTGCCGGTCACACCCACGCTCGCGTTGGTCGGCGGGGTCGGGTATGAGGATATCGAGGTCAGCTACCGTCCGCCGCTGCTCAACGCCGCCGGACAGCCGACGGTCGACGCCAATGGCCGTCTCGTCGCCGATCCGGCACAGGCGCGCCAGATCGCCTTCGACACTTCGGGCCTGATCTGGGATGCGGGCGTGCTCTATCGTCCCAACCGCCGCACGACGATCGAGGCACGGGTCGGTCGCCGCTACAACGACTGGACCTATACCGGCTCATGGTCGATGCAGACCGGTCGCAACAGCGGCTTCCAGCTCGGCGTCTATGACGGCATCTCGACCTTCGGGCGGCAACTCTCGACCGGCCTCGCCGCATTGCCGACCGATTTCGATGTCACCCGCGATCCGATCAACGGCAGCATCGGCACCTGCGCCTTCGGCCAGAATGGCGGTAATTGCTTGACGCCGGCGCTGGCCAACGCCAACGGCCTCGCCTTCCGCAATCGCGGTGCGGTGCTGTCCTTCTCCAGCCAGCAACGGCCTTGGAGCCTCGGAGCGGCCATCGGTTATGACCGCCGCACCTACGTGCTCGACGGGATTGCCGGCATCGCCGGGATCGACGGCGTCGTCGATGAAACCTGGTTCGGTTACCTGTCGGCCTCGCGCCCGCTCAGTGATCGCACCAGCTTCGGCAGCAGCCTCTATGCCACCTATTTCGACAGCGGTCTGGCGGGCGGCAACGCCTTTTCGGGCGGCGGTTCGGCGGCGCTCAGCCATCTCTTTGCCCGCCGCCTGACCGGCAATGCGGCGGTATCCGTCAACACCATCGATCCCGAAGGGTTCGAGGCACAGACGTTCGTGTCGGCCTTGCTGGGGCTGCGCTACTCGTTCCGCTGATCGGCGGAAGGATGGCGCGACCGCGCAATAGGGGATAGACCAGAGCCATGTACGACCAATTCTACGGTTTCACTGCCCGCCCGTTCCAGCTGACGCCCGACCCGCGTTTCTGGTTCGAAAGCGCGACGCACCGCACCGCGATGTCCTATCTGGGCTACGGTCTGGCGCAGGGAGAGGGCTTCATCGTCATCACCGGCGAAGTCGGATCGGGCAAGACCACGCTGGTCGGTCACGTCCTCCAGTCGATCGATCCATCGCGAATGACCGCCGCGCGCCTTGTCTCGACCCAGATTGCCGACGCCGATCTGCTGCGGCTGGTGTGCGACGCCTTCGGCATCGCCATCGCCAGCCCGGCCAAGTCGGATGCGCTGTCGGCCATCGAGACATTCCTGCATGAGGAAGCGCGCGCCGGCCGCCGCGTGCTGCTGATCGTCGACGAGGTGCAGAACCTCGCGATCAGCGCACTCGAAGAGCTGCGGATGCTGTCCAATTTCCAGCTCGGCGAGACATCGCTGCTGCAAATCTTCCTGCTCGGCCAGCCCGAATTCCGCCCGACGCTCGCCTCACCGCAGCTCGAGCAACTCCGCCAGCGCGTTATTGCCACCCACCACTTGGAAGCGATGCTGCCAGAAGAAGTCGAACCTTATCTCATCCACCGCCTCAGCCTGGTCGGCTGGAAGGAAGACCCGGTGTTCGCCCCGTCTGTCTATGACGAACTGTGGCACGCCTCCAACGGCATCCCGCGCCGTGTCAACACGATCACCAGCCGCCTGCTGCTCCACGGCGCGGTCGAGGATTTGCACGAGCTGGATGGCGACGATGTGAAAGCGGTTGTCGCTGACATGGGTCTGTCCAAAGAAGAGCTGACCGCCCCGCTGCCGCAACGCCGGGCATCGGATGTCGAGCCGGCTCACACCGAACAAACCCTCAATCCCGCTCACCCTGAGCCTACCCCCACACGCGCTCACCCTGAGCCTGTCGAAGGGTCACAGAGCAACTCCCCGTCACCGGGCTTCGACAAGCTCAGCCTGAGCGCTGACGAAAGCGCGGATCCTGTTGCAACACCAATGGCACGGCCATTCGGCACGGCGGACCAAGCCAAAGTTGACCCCACGCCCGGCTTCACCGTCGCCGATTTCTCGCGCTTGCCCGACCTCGCGCCGGTCTCACCCGTCTCACTCGTGCCGCCCACTCCCCAGCCCGACGATGCCGAGATCAACGCACTGCGCGGCCAGCTCGCCGCGCTCGAAGCGCGCTGCACCGAACAGGACGCCGCCATCCGCCGCATTCTGGGCCTGCTGATCCAGTGGGTCGAGGACGATGAAGCCCCGCGCATGACCGGCCGCGCCGCCTGAGACAGCCCCATGACCCGCGCGCTCCCCCTTGGCCCGGTCAACGGCCTTTCGGTCGATATCGAAGACTGGTTCCAGGTCGGCGCGTTCGAACATGTCATCGACCGCGCCGATTGGGACGGTCTTGAACATCGCTTCGAGGCCAACACCGACCGCGTCCTTGCGCTGTTCGACAGGGCAGGGGTCAAGGGCACATTCTTTACGCTCGGCTGGGTGGCAGAACGTATGCCCGCGGCGATCCGCCGTATCGTCGATGCCGGCCACGAACTCGCCAGCCACGGCTATGACCACAAACGCGTGTTCCTGATGGACGCCGCCGAATTCGCCGCAGACCTCGCCAAATCGCGCGCCATTCTCGAAGACCTCGGCGGTGTCGCCATCACAGGCTACCGTGCCCCCAGCTTCTCGATCGATACCCGCACCCCCTGGGCGCACCGCGTGCTCGCCGATGCGGGCTACCGCTATTCCTCATCGGTCGCCCCGATCGGTCACGATCATTATGGCTGGCCAGACAGCCCGCGCTTTGCCTGGCAGCCGCTGACCGATAGCGATCTGGTCGAACTCCCCGTCACCACCGCCGAAGTCGCCGGGCACCGCTTTGCCGCAGGCGGCGGCGGATTTTTCCGCCTACTGCCCTATGCGCTCTCGTCCTTTGCGGTGCGCCAGATGAACGCCGCCGGGCATCCCGCCATCACCTATTTCCACCCATGGGAAGTCGATCCCGATCAGCCCCGCGTCGCCAACGCCCCGCTGAAATCGAAACTGCGCCACTACAGCCGCCTCTCGGCGATGGAGGGCAAGCTCGAACGCCTGCTCGGCGACTTCCGCTGGGGCCGCATCGACGCGCTGGCCGCCCAACCTTCAACTCAACCCGCTGCCCAAACAGCCCCAGCGCTGGCGGCATGAACATGCCCATCCGTATCGACACCGCGCCGCCGACCATCACGGTGCGCGAAGGCACCAGCGACGCCGATCTCGCCGCCTTCCTTGCCGTGATGCCAGGTTCGACCCCGTTTCACAGCGCCGCATGGGGCAGGGCGGTAGAGGCCGCCACCGGCCACCGCTGGCACCTGCTCACCGCGCGCGATGCGACCGGCGCACCGATCGGCATTCTGCCCCTCCACCACATCCGTTCGCGCCTGTTCGGCAATGCGCTGGTCTCGACCGGCTTCGCCGTCGATGGCGGCATTCTCTCGACCAGCGCCGCCGCAACCGCAGCTCTCGCCACCGCCGCCATCGATCTGGCGAAAGACTTGGGCCTCGGCAGCATAGACCTGCGCGGCGGCGCGCATCCGCTTGGCTGGAGCATCGACGACACAACCTACGTGGGTTTCACCCGCCCGCTCGCACCATCCCGCGACGAAGAACTCGCCGCCATCCCCCGCAAACACCGCGCCGAAGTCCGCAAGGCACTCGCCAACAACCTGACCGTCAGCATCGGGCAGGGCAGGGCAGACCGCGACGCGCATTTCCAATGCTACGCCACCAGCGTCCGCAACCTCGGCACCCCCGTCTTCCCCCGCCGCCTGTTCGACGCGATGCTCGACGGTTTCGGGGATGACGCCGACATCCTCACCATCCGCCATAACGACACCCCCGTCGCCAGCGTCCTCAGCCTTTACTGGCAGGGCAAAGTCATGCCCTATTGGGGCGGCGGCACCGCAACGGCGCGATCCTTGCGCGCCAACGAACGGATGTATTTCGAATTGATGGATCATGCCCGCACTCGCGGCATGACGCGCTTCGATTTCGGCCGCTCCAAAACCGGTACCGGCCCCGCCGCCTACAAGAAAAACTGGGGCTTCGATCCTGAGCCGCTCGCCTACGCTCGCTGGACCGCCGACGGGGCCGCCCCGCGCGACACCAACCCGACCAGCGCCAGATACCGCCTGATGGTCGATACCTGGCAACGCCTCCCGCTGTGGCTCGCCAACCGGCTCGGGCCGGTAATCTCGAGGCAGTTGGGGTGAAAGCCGCAACCTTCTGTGTTCGCGCATGAGCCCCGCCATCCTCTTCCTCGTCCACCGCGCGCCATGGCCGCCCGATCGCGGCGACCGTATCCGCTCGTGGCACCTGTTCGAGGCGCTGCGCCAGATCGCCCCCGTCCATGTCGCCGCGCTCGCCGACAGCGAAGCCGAAGCCGCCGCCGCGCGCGCCAAACTCGAACCGCTCGCCGCCAGCGTTCACATTGTCGTGCGCCGCACCAGCCGAGCCGCCGCGATGGCAACCGCTGTACTGCGCGGCCAGCCCGCCTCGCTGCCGCTGTTCGCCAACGCCGATCTCGCCCGCCACGTCCGCACCCTGATCGCCAGCCGGCAAATCACCCACATCGTCGCCTTTTCCAGCCAGATGGCACAGTACATCCCGGACGGCTGCAATCTCCCCTTCGTCATGGATTTCGTCGACGTCGATTCGGCGAAGTTCGAGGCTTACGCCGCCTCCGACCGCCCCGGCCCGATGCGCTGGGTTCACGCGCGCGAAGGCCGGATGCTAGCGGCTTACGAAAAATCCGTAGCCCGCGCCGCCGACACCAATCTGTTCGTCAGTGCAGCCGAAGCCGCCCTGTTCCGCGCCCGCACCGGCCTCGACGCCGCCCGCGTCCGCGCGCTCGAAAATGGCATCGATCTCGACCGATTTTCGCCCGACGGTGACCGGCAATCGCTCTCCAATGCCGAACGCGGCACCGGTCCCCTCATCGTCTTCACCGGCCAGATGGACTACCGCCCCAATATCGAAGCCGTCACCGATTTCGCCCACCACGCCCTGCCGCTCCTCCGCGCCGCCCACCCCAGCGCTAGCTTCGTCATCGTCGGCCGCGCCCCCACGCCCGAGGTCCGCGCGCTCGCCAGTCTGCCGGGCGTCATCGTCACCGGCGAAGTTCCCGACACCCGCCCCTGGCTCGCCGCCGCGACCGCCGTGGTCGCGCCGCTGGCGGTTGCGCGCGGTGTGCAGAACAAGCTCCTTGAAGCGATGGCGATGGCCCGCCCCGTCGTCGCCTCACCCAGCGCAGCACAGGGCATCGACGCGACGGTGGGCGAGCATCTGCTGGTCGCCGACGGCCCTGCGCCTACCGCAGAAGCGGTGGGCGCCTTAATCTCCGATCCCGCCCGCGCCGAAACCATCGGCAAGGCCGCCCGTGCAAGGATGCAGGCCAGATACGGTTGGGACGCGACACTGGCTCCGCTGGCCAGCATCCTCCCCTACAGGGGAGGTGGCGCGAAGCGACGGAGG
>JAYSZB010000016.1:0-111926 GCA_043727035.1 Sphingomonas sp.
TCGACTTCGCTCGACATGAGCGGTCACTTTTTTTGGCCAGATCAGCGCTGCGCCCGCACCGGACGTGCCGTCGCCGGACGCCGTCCAAGTTCCGCCACCAGCCGGGGGTTGCGTACTAGCCGGGCCATGGTTTGCGTCGCATAATGCAGCTGGAAATCCTCGATACCGGCCTCCCGCAGCTGCTCGATGGTCTGGCTGAAGCGCGGATCGGCGGTGCCGTCATCCTCCAGCCCTTCGTCGCTGACGCGCGCGTCGTTGACCAGATGGCGGCGCAAATCGGCTTCGCGGAAGACGGGGCGGGTGCGATAGTCGGGGTCGGAAATCTGCGGCACGCGGATGTCGGGGATGATGCCGCCTTCCTGCACCGATCGGCCCGAGGGGGTGAAATAGCGGGCGGTGGTCAGGCGCAGCGCGGTGGTGTCGGACAATGGCAGCACCGTCTGCACCGAACCCTTCCCGAAGCTGGTTTCACCCATGACGAGGCCGCGATGATGGTCCTGGATCGCGCCAGCAACGATCTCGCTGGCCGATGCCGATCCGGCATCGATCAGCACGATAACCGGCAGACCGCCCGCCGCATCGCCGGGGCGGGCGTTGAAGCGTTCGATGTCGCCGGTGCGGCGGCCCCGCTGCGAGACGATTTCGCCGCGTTCGAGGAACAGATCGCTGACCGCCACCGCCTGATCGAGCAGACCGCCGGGGTTGGACCGCAGATCGAGCACCCAGCCGGTCGGCTTGCGCCCCAGCGAGCGTTCGACCGCGATCATCGCAGCGCGCAATTCACCGGCGGCGTTCTCCGAGAAGCTGTTGAGACTCAATACGCCGATGCTGCCCTGCACTTCCCATGTCACCGGCTTCAAAACGATGACTTCGCGCGTGATCGTCGCCTGGATCGGCTCGTCGCGGCCGGGACGGACCACCGTCAGCCGGATACTGGTGCCCGGCGCGCCGCGCATCTTTTCGACCGCTTCATCGAGATTGAAGCCGAGGATCAGTTCGCCGTCGATATGGGTGATGAAATCGCCGGCCTTGATGCCAGCGCGATCGGCGGGGGTGTCGGCCTGCGGGGCGATGACCTTGACCGCGCCATCCTCCATGGTGACCGACAGACCGAGCCCGCCATATTCGCCATCGGTCTGGGTGCGCAGCGTCGCGAAGTCGCGTGCGTCGAGATAGCCCGAATGCGGATCAAGCGCAGCGAGCATCCCCTCGATCGCGCCTTCGACGAGGCGGCTGTCCTCGACCGGCTCGACATAATTTGCCTTCACCTCCTGGAATACGTCCATGAAGCGCGCGAGTTCGGCGCGGGTGCCGCTTTCCACCGCCGCCATCGCGCTGGCGGTGAGCGGCACCGCAAGGATCATCGACATCGCCGCCATCGGGCGGGCGTAGCGGAAGAGGGAAAGGCGCTTGGACGAAACGGGAGTCTTGCGGTCGGCCATGATCGGGCGTGTTCTTTCGGTTCGGTGCTCTGCGCAATGTATGTCGATTAAGCCGATATGCAAAGAGCGCTTAACCATGCTTGTGGTCGGAGGTGTGCTTCTTCCCCCGGCGGGGGAGGGGGAGATCTCGCTTCCTCCCCTCCAGGGGAGGTGGCCCCGAAGCGGTCGGAGGGGCCGGTGCGGCCTTGCTCGGCATTATCCAAGGCCGCACCGGTGCGGCTTGCTCGGCATTGTCCAAGGCCGCACCGGCCCCTCCGTCAGCCCTGCGGGCTGCCACCTCCCCCAGGGGGGGAGGAGGCTAGCGCGCCAGCGCGGCGACATCGATCGGCTGACCGGCCCGGCGCAACTCGATGCCGACGCGCGGAGCGTTGGGGCCGACGCGGCCGATGGGGCTGCCCTGGTCCACCCTATCGCCGGCGCGAACCGAGACTGTCAGCAGCCCAGTGATCAGGCTGGTCCAGCCGCCGCCATGATCGACGATGACGATGCGGCCATAGCTGCGGAAGCTGCCGGCATAGGCAATGCGACCGGTCGCCGGGGCGAGCGCCTGCGCGCCGCCGGGGGCAGCGATGGTCAGGCCACGCGAGCGCACGCCATCTGAGGATGCCTCTCCGAAGCCGGTGACGACCCGGCCGACTACCGGCAGGCGATAGGCGGGCTGGCGCTCGCTGGAGCCCAAGCCGAACAGGCCATTACGCGGCGCGTCGTTACCGACGCTGCCGGGGCGGGCGACCGGCCCGGCGAGTCGCGCCAGCCGGTCGCGGCGCGCGCCATCGTCTTCCAGCGTTTCCAGCAGGGTGCCGATGCTGTCGGCATCGTCGGCGAGAGCGGCGGCGCGGTCATTTTCCAGCGCGGCACCGCTGGCGATGCGGGTCGCATCGGCACGGCGCGCGGCTTCGCTGCGGGCGAGTTCAGCGCGGCGATTGGCGAGGCGGTCGGCACTGGCACGGGCATTGGCCTGTGCCCTCGCCTGTGCAGTGGCGAGATTGCGGCTGCGGTCAAGTTCGGCTCTGAGCGCAGCGGTGCGGCGGCGGACGATCGGCACCACCGCTTCGATCATCGCGCGCCGATGGACCATGTCGCGCACCGATCCGGGTTCGAGCAGCATCGCTAGCGCCGGACGGCGCGACAGCAGTTGCAGCGAGGCGAGCAGCTCGGCGACAGGGCGCTGCTGTGCTGCCAGCCGCGCGCGCTGACGCGCCTGTGCGGTAGCGACGATGGCGGTCTGCGCGCGCATCGCGGCGAGTTCGGCTTCGGCGGCTTGAACAGCGAAGCCGAGCGCGGCGCGTTCGGCGCGGTCACGGTCGGCGCGGTTGGTGAGCGTGGCGGCTTGGCTGCGCATGGCGCGCGAGCGGGTGGCGGCTTCGCGCGCAGCCCGTTGGGCGCGGGCGAGTGCAGCGCGCTCGTCCTGGGCCTGCGCGGCGAGCGCGTCGGTGGATTGCGACGAGGCAGAGGTCAAGCCGAGCGTTGCCGCGATCAGCGCCATGCCTGCGAAGGCGATCCAGACGGGGCGACGCATCATCCGGCGCGATGATAAGGATGGCCGCTCAGAATGCTATGCGCGCGCCATAATTGTTCGGCGAGCATGGCGCGGGCGAGCATGTGCGGCCAAGTCATCCGGCCGAAACAGATCAGCAGATCAGCGTTGGCGCGCGCGGTATCGTCAAAACCATCGGCGGCACCGATGCAGAAGCGCAGTTCGCGGACGCCGTCATCGCGCCACGCGCCGATTTGGCTGGCAAAGGCGATGCTGTCGATGTCCTTGCCGCGCTCGTCGAGCAGGATGGTGCGCGTGGCTCCATCGGCGGAGGGGAGGCCTGGGCCTCCCCTGTCGGGCCATTCGGTGATGTCGACATCCCAAGGGAGGCGCTTGAGGTAGCGCTGGACGATGTCAGCCTCAGGGTCACGCCCGATGCGGCCGCGAGCAAAGATGCGGATGCGCACCGTCGCGCAATCGCGTCAGTGCTGGACCGGCGCAGCCGTGGCGGGAGTATCCGGGCTCCACATCCGCTCCAGATTATAGAAACTGCGCACTTCGGGGCGGAACAAGTGGACGATAACGTCGCCGCCATCGATCAGCACCCAGTCGGCGGTCGGCAGCCCTTCGATACGAACGCCGCGGCGCAGTTCGGTCTTGACGCGCTGGGCGATTTTCTCAGCCATGGCGGCGACATGACGGGTCGAACGGCCCGAAGCGATGACCATATGATCGGCGATGCTCGAGACACCGGCGAGCGGGATCGACACCACTTCGGCGGCCTGATCCTCATCGAGCTGGTGCATGATCAGCGCGTGGAGCGCGTCGCTTTCGGGAGCGGTCGGGGCGACCAGATGATCTGTCGGGCGTGTGGGCAGGGAGGGGGCGGACGCGGCGGCGTCGTTGCTGGGGGTCAAAGTCGTTCCTCTGGGAGCAAATGCCGGGTGACCGGATCGCGCAGGTTGCGCGTCGAAATATGGCTGAACCAATCGGGATCGGCGGCACGCAGCCGGGTCGCGGAACGCGGGTCTGGCGGGAAACGCAAGAACACGAGCGCTGGCGGACTCCAGTGCGTCCAGTCTTTCCTGTGGCTCGGCGGACGGACGTGTGCCCGCAGCCAGCCCATCGCGACAGCCGCGCGGGCAGCTCCGTCATAGCCCGGACGCGCGATAATCGCAATCGGCATCAATCGCGCAATCCCGCGCCAGTCGCGCCAACGGTGCAACTCGGCGAGATTGTCCGCCCCCATCAGCCAGATGAAACGCCGATCGGGGTAGCGGCGGACGATTTTGCGCAGTGTATCGACGGTGTAGCGCGTGCCCAGCTCGCGCTCGATGGCGGTGGCGCGGATGCGGCTATTGCGCGCGGCGCGCCGGGCGGAAGCGAGGCGCGCAGCAAGCGGAGCCATGCCGGCAGCGGGCTTGAGCGGATTGCCGGGCGAGACCAGCCACCACAGTTCATCGAGCCCGAGCGCGGCCATCGCGAGCAGGCTGATCGAGCGATGCCCGCCATGCGCCGGATTGAAGCTGCCGCCGAGGAGACCGGTGGTGGTCATCTGCGCCAATCGCTGGCGGCATGAAGCACGCGCAGGATGGTCACATCCGTTCGTTCAATGCGGTAGACAAGGATGATCGGCGTTTTCCCGACGCGGACCTTGCGCAATTCGCTGTGTTCCATAGGCGCGCCAATTGCTGGATTATCGATCAGCAAAGCTTCCAGCCGTGAGATTTGGACCATTGCACTGTCGATGAAATCGGGACGCTCCGTCGTGAAAGGATCGAAGATCGCTGCAAGATCGAGCCTCGCAGGACCAGCCCAGTTGACGCGCCTCACGCAGCCTTGCGCCCCTGTTCACGCGTTGCAGCGATGGCATCGGCATAGCGATCGTTCAGCCATTCCATCATTTCGGCATGGGAAATGACATCACCGCTATCGGCTGCATCAATGCCCTTCTGAAGGAATGCCAGATGCTCCGCCTCCTCCTCCGCCATGCGCTTGACAGCGTCAGCGACGAGCCAGGCGCGGCTGCGTTGGCGGGAGGCGGCGACCTTGTCGAGGAGGGCGGCGGTTTCCGCATCGATTCGGGCGGAGATGACGACTTGCTTGCTCATGCACGCAGTGTATCACTTGTATACAAATGGTGCAAGGCGATTCACGGGCGGATCTGGCCCGTGCCCCGCCCCACCCATTTGTACGTCGTCAGGCCCTCGAGCGCCACCGGCCCTCTCGCGTGCAACCGCCCGGTCGAGATGCCAATTTCCGCGCCGAGGCCGAATTCGCCGCCGTCGGCGAACTGGGTCGAGGCGTTCCACAGGATGATGGCGCTGTCGCAGGCGGAGAGGAAATGCTCGGCGGTGGCGGCGTCTTCGCTGATGATCGCCTCGGTATGGCCGCTGCCATGGGCGGCGATGTGGGTGAGCGCGGCATCGACGCCATCGACCACGGCAATCGAGACGATCGTGTCGAGATATTCGGTGCCCCAGTCGGAATCGCTGGCGGGCACAACGCGCGAGTCGAGCGCGGCAATCGCGGCATCGCCGCGTACCTCGCAGCCCGCATCGAGCAGTGCGCCGACGATGCAGCCAGGCTTGGCAAAGGCGCGATCAATCAGGATGGTCTCCGCCGCGCCGCAGATGCCGGTGCGGCGTAGCTTGGCGTTGACCGTGATGGCCACCGCCATCGCCGGATCGGCGGCACGGTCGACATAGACATGGACAATGCCGTCGAGGTGGGCGAGCACGGGAACGCGCGCGTCGTTCTGTACCCGCTCGACCAGGCTCTTGCCGCCGCGGGGAATGATGATATCGATCAGGCCTTGCGCGGCGAGCATGGCGCCGACGGCGGCGCGGTCCTGCGTCGGGACGAGTTGGATGGCGTCGGCAGGCAGGCCCGCCGCGACGATGCCGGAAACGAGCGCGGTGTGGATCGCGCGGTTACTGTTCACCGCCTCGCTGCCGCCGCGCAGGATGACGGCATTGCCCGCCATCAGCGCGAGCGCTGCGGCGTCTGCGGTGACGTTGGGGCGGCTTTCATAGACGATGCCGATGACGCCAAGCGGCACGCGGACGCGGCTGAGGACGATGCCGTTGGGCGGGGTGACGGTATCGATCACCGAACCGACCGGATCAGGCAATGCGGCGACCGATTCGATGGCGGCAGCGACTCCCTCCAGCCGCACCTCGTCAAGCAAAAGCCGGTCGAGCATGGCCGGCGAGAGGCCGCGCACTTTTCCCGCAGCCATATCCTGCACGTTGGCGGCGAGGATCGCCGGGGCGGCGGCGCGCACGGCGGTAGCGGCGGCGGTCAGCGCAGCGGCCTTGTCGGCGGTGCGCGCGCTCGCCAGACGGCGCGATGCTGCGCGGGCGGCTTTTGCCATATCGGCGATTAGGGCGGTGCAATCGGTCATCGTGGCGCGCCCGTAGCATTGCGCTGGCGCAACAGCAAAGAGCAGGGAGCGCATCGGCAAAGCCGCTTGCCCGCCCTGCCCCGGCTGGTATCAGTACGCGCCATGAGCGGGGAAATCGAAGCACTCGGCGAGATGATGACTGGCGGGCTGACTGCGCGGGCGCTGGAGCCAAATCATGGTGAGGGCCATGGCGCAGGGCACGGACGCTGCCTGAACTGTGGGCATTTCCTGACTGGTCCCTATTGCGACCGCTGCGGCCAGATGGCGCATGTGCACCGCTCTGTCGGCGCATTCGGGCACGATGTATTGCACAGCGTCCTGCATTTCGAGGGCAAGGCGTGGCGCACGCTGCCGATGCTGTTCTTTCGTCCCGGCGAGCTGACGCGGCGCTATATCAATGGCGAGCGGGTGCGGTTCTTCTCACCGCTGGCGCTGTTCCTGTTTGCCGTGTTCCTGACCTTCGGCGTGTTCAGCGTAATGGGGACGGGGCTCAGCGACAATGATTTCAACGTCAATCAGGCGGCAGAATCGCAGACCGGGATCAATCAGGCACGGCTTGGCCTGAGGCAGGAGATTGCCGATACGCGGGCGGCCCTGGCGGCGGCGCGCCGCGCGGACGGACCGCAACGCGAAATCGACCGGTTGACCGAGCAACTAGCTGCGCAACGATCCGCCGCTGCCGTGTTCGGTTTGGGCAATATCGACGAAGAAGCACCGGACAATGAGCGGTTCAGCTTCATCGGCGTCGAAACCGGCATACCTGCGATCGACAAGCTGATCCACAAAGCCAACGAGAACCCGTCGCTGATGCTCTACAAGATTCAGGGCAATGCCTATAAATTCGCCTGGGCTTTGATCCCCCTGTCGGCACCGTTCCTGTGGATGCTTTATCCATTCAGCCGACGGTTCGCGATCTACGATCATCTGGTGTTCGTTACCTATTCGATCAGTTTCATGCTGCTGCTGGCAATTGTGCTGCGCGTCGGTGCAGCGGCTGGGCTGAACGGTGGGGCTGTGGCGACGCTGTTCCTGCTTTACCCGCCGATCCACATGTATAGGCAGTTACGCGGAACCTATCGGGGATCGCGGCTCGGGTCGCTTCTTCGCACCACCCTGCTGCTGGGTTTTACCTTCTTCACACTAATGCTGTTCCTCGCCGGGCTGTTGGCGCTGGGTGCGCTGGGCTGAGCCGCAATATGCCGGTCACATGGGCTGGCAGAGCGGACAAAGGGAGAATTCCAATGACATTGACCACGGCCTGGTGCCCCGACCGCCGCCTGCTCCTCCGCCTCGGCACGCTGGGCGTCGGCGCCTTGGCAATGCCGGGAGCGGCGCAGGTTTTGAGCGCGCGCGGGTTTACCCATGGTGTGGCCAGCGGAGAGCCGTCGGCGCGCAGTGTGCTGTTGTGGACCCGCTATGTCGGCGGCGGGGCGGAGGCGCGGCTGACGGTCGAGATATCGGACAGCGCCGATTTCGCGCGGGTTGCAGGCGGCGGCAGCGTTACGGCGCGCGCCGAGATCGACCATTGCGCCAAATATGTCGTCGAGGGGCTGAGCGCCGGACGCTGGTATTTCTACCGTTTCGTTGCGCCCGATGGATCCAAGAGTATCGTCGGGCGGACGCGGACCTTGCCCGAGGGGCCGACCGCGCAGTTCAAGCTCGGCGTCTTTTCCTGCTCGAATATGGGCTTCGGCTGGTTCAACGCCTATACCGATGCGGCGGAGCGCGGCGATATCGATCTCGCGGTGCATCTCGGCGATTATCTGTACGAATATCCACCGGGCGAATATCCGGCGCGCAACGCCACCATCGCCGGGCGGGATTTCCTGCCGACCCGGGAGATTGTGACGCTCGCCGACTATCGCCTGCGCTACGCCAGCTATCGTGCCGATGCCGCCCTGCAGCGGCTGCACCAGGTGGTGCCGATGATTTCCCAATGGGACGATCATGAGCTGACCAACGATGCGTGGATGGACGGGGCGCAGAACCACCAGCCCGACAGCGAAGGCGACTGGGGGACGCGAAAAGCCATCGCCCAGCGAGTGTACCGTGAATGGATGCCGGTCAGCGACGCCAACTGGCGCAGCTACGACATCGGCGATCTGGCGACGATCGCCCTGCCCGAGACGCGCATTTCCGGGCGGATGAAGCAGTTCGATTATGCCGAGATTGCGGCGGGCGGAGGCGATGTCGCAGCGCGACTCGCGGCGTTCCGCGATGGTGCGTGGCAGGATCCGAACCGCACCCTGATGGGGATGGAGCAGGAGGCTTGGCTGTCGGGCTTGTTGTCGGCGTCGGTGCGGCGCGGAGCGAAATGGCAGGTGCTGGCGCAGCAACTGGTTATGGGGACGATCAATACCCCGCCCCAAGCGATGAACTGGATGCCGGCGAATGCGCCCGAGTTTATCCGCCGCCGCTTCGCGCTAGGTCAGGCCGCTTCTCGGGCCGGATTGCCCCTCAACCTCGATGCGTGGGATGGTTATCCAGCCGCACGGGCGCGTTTGTTCGGCGCGGCGCAATCGGCGGGGGCCAATCTGGTGACACTGTCTGGCGACAGCCACAATGGCTGGGCGTTCGACCACGAGCATGGTGGCCGGGCGGTGGGCGTGGAATTTGCCGGCAACAGCGTCACCTCTTCGGGGTTCGAAGCCTATGTGCCTGCCCCGCCAGCCGATGTCGCTGCGGCGCTGGTGCAAGCCAATTCGGCGCTGAAATGGGCCGACACATCGAAGCGCGGCTATATGGCCGTGGAGCTGACTCCAGAGCGCGCGACTTCGACTTGGCGGATGTGGGACAATGTTCGTGACTCAGCCTCGCGGTGGAGCGGCGAAACCGCGCAAACCGTGGTGCGCGGGCGCAACCGTCTCTCTGCGTGACAATTGAGCTACAGAAATAAGACTCAACGATGACATTTATGTTGCGGTGATGTCATATAAGTGTCACCTCTCGCTCCTGACCTCAGATTCAGGAGAGAGAGATGACCAGATTGCACCTTGTTCTTGCCCTGTCGGCTGGCTTGATCGGCAGTGCCGCTCACGCCCAAACGCAGTCGGCAGGAGAAATCGGCTATGCGCGTGGCGCATTGGGCTATGATGCCATCGTTTCCGGCGACCTCAGGACCGCCGAGTCGCAGATCGAAACGGCGCGCGACATCGACGCTGCCGATCCGGCCCGACTGATCAACCTGGGCTATATCCATATGCGCACCGGCCGCATCCAAACCGCGCAGCGCCTGTTCGAAGCGGCGCGCGACAGCGCCCGCCCCGAAATGCTGGTGCTTGCCAGTGGCGAAGTCATCAGCTCGCGCGATGTCGCGCAGCGGGCGCTGGCGCGGATTGCACCATCGATGGCGGCGAATCGCTGACGGCTTGACCATCGAGGCGCTCAGGCTGAGCTTGTCGAAGCCTCGGCGCTTGCACCCTTCGACATATTCAGTGTGAACACGGCGGTTGAGGGCACCCGCCATTTATCTAGGCTGCAACTATCCCCGCCGCGCCATGCATGGCGGGGGTTTTTGCGTGAGCGGGACCGGCGCTGTCACATAATTGACGCCGCTTCGTCACGTCTGCGTCACGCTATCGCAACCTAAACGTCACCAAAATAGCATCATCGAGTCACGAACCACCCTTAGTGGCCTCCGCAGCGGTCGCCCGGGGCAGTGATTGCATATGCATATTCCGGGCTGGGCGCGCAGCATCTTCGTCCCTGATCCGGAGCATCGATTTCATGGCCTCTTCCGCACATATCCGCACCGCCCTGCTGGCCGGTGTCGCGTCGCTTACCCTTGCCGCCTGCGGTGCCGACGATGTTGCATCCCCTGGCGAGGGCGTCATCGTCCTGCCCGCCCCGGCACCGGCGCCCACACCGACACCGACTCCCGCGCCGACTGGCGTGACTCCGGCAGCCGCCTGCCCCACCATCGCCGGGCCGAACCAGCTCGCCGATCTCGGTACCATATCAGGCCCGCAGGGCACATGGCGCAACTGCGGCTTCCCGACGCGCTTCACCGCATCGACCGCTATCCCGCGCGTCGCCGGTGTCGTCTATTCGCTGCCCGGCCGCGTCGATGTCGGCACCGATCAGGGCGCAGCCAGCACCAATGTCGATGTGACGCTGACCATCGATCCAGGCGTCACCGTTTTCGGCGCGACTGGCGTGTCGTTCATGGCGGTCAACCGCGGCAACCGCATCGATGCGGTCGGCACGCCGACCCAGCCGATCGTCTTCACCGGTCGCGGCAATGTCGTCGGATCGGCCGATGACCAGACCAGCCAGCTGTGGGGCGGCGTCGTCCTGCTCGGTCGCGCACCGATCACCGATTGCCTCGCACCGGGCGCGACCCCCGGCACCGTCGCCTGCGAGCGTGACACCGAAGGCACATCGAACGCGCTTTATGGCGGCGCGCAGGCGGGCGACAATTCGGGTCGGATGCAGTATGTCCAGTTCCGTTATTCGGGCTTCATCCTGTCGGCCAACAGCGAATTGCAGGGGCTGACCCCATCGGGCGTCGGTTCGGGCACCTCGCTGAGCCACATCCAGGTGCACAACAGCTCCGACGATGCGATCGAGATTTTTGGCGGTCGTACGAACCTGCGCTATCTGGTGCTGACGGGTAACGAGGACGACGGTCTCGACACCGACGTCGGTTACAAGGGCAATATCCAGTTCGTCATCGCCGTGCAGCGCGCGGGCGGCGCGGTGGGCGATTCGATGATCGAAGCGGACTCGAACGGCAATGAAGACGCCATTCCGCGCCAGAACACGCAATTGTCGAACTTCACCTTCGTCCAGCGCAACAATGCCGCCGGCAACGGCGCAGCGGTGCTGATCCGTGGCGGGGCCGACTATCGCCTGATCAACGGCGTCATCTCGAGCCCCGGCCTGCCCTGCATCCGCATCAATTCGACCACGACGATACGCGCTGCCGATGCGGCACTCGACGAACTGGGTCCGGTGCGGTTCGACTCGGTCAACATGCAGTGCGGCGGCGCGGGTCCGTTCGTCGGTTCGGGCGGGGTAACCGCTGCCGATGTGATGACGCTGTTCAACGCCGGCACCAACAATAATTCGGCGTTCACCACCAGCCTGACATCGGTGTTCATCAACGGCGCGAACGAGACTGCACGGCCGGCGTTCAACGCCAGCACGATCAACGCCTTCTTCGTTAACACCGCCTATGTCGGCGCGGTGCGCGATGCCGCCGATACCTGGTATTCGGGCTGGACCTGCAACTCCGCGACCGCGAGCTTTGGTTCGACCAGCGGCAATTGCACCGCCATCCCGACCACCTGATCGAGCGCGAAGACCTTTCCGGGGCGGAGCGCTGGCCAGTCCGCGCTCCGCCCCTTTGCCTTAAAGTTCCGAGGGGACGAATGATGAAGCCGCAATCCCTGCTGCGCCTGCTGCTGCTGTCGACGGCACTGGTCTCGCCCGCAGCCTATGCCCAGAGCGCGCCCGGTGCGGACGCCACCGGCTCCCCGCCAGCCCCAGGGCTGGAAAGCGACCCTGAATCGGCGGTCGCGTCCGAAGCGCCCGAAGAGGAAGTCGAGGTCTCGATTCCCGGCGGCAGCGACGATGCGGGCGAGGATATCATCGTCCGGGGCCGTTTCACCCCCAACCCGATCCGCGCCACCCCCGAAGTCGTCTCGGTGCTGTCGAGCGCCGACATCGCCCGCACCGGTGAAGGCGACATCGCCGGCGCGCTGCAGCGCGTCACCGGTCTGTCGGTGGTCGGCGGCGGCTTCGTCTATGTCCGCGGGCTTGGCGATCGCTATTCGCTGGCGCTGCTCAATGGTTCGCCGCTGCCCAGCCCCGAACCGCTCAAGCGCGTCGTGCCGCTCGACATCTTCCCGACCAGCGTCATTGCTTCGACGCTGGTGCAAAAAAGCTATTCGGCCAATTTCCCTGCCGAGTTCGGCGGCGGCGTGATCAACCTGACCACCCGCGCCATCCCGACCGAAGGTTTCCTGACGATCGGCGGCAGCGTCGGCGGCGATACCGAGACCACCTTCAATCTGGGCTATACCTATTTCGGCAGCCCGAGCGATTTCACCGGTTTCGACAATGGCGAGCGCGATGTGCCCGACCTGTTGCAGGCGGCGTTCGACAGCGGCAATCCGATCATCGCCGGTGCAGACTTTTCGGTCGAGGAACTGGGGCTGATCGCCAGCTCGCTGAGCAATGCGCGCACCACGCTGCTCCAGACCAACAATGATATTCCGGTCAACTGGTCGTTCAATGTCACCGGCGGCACCAGCTGGGACATCGGCGACGTCCGGCTGGGGCTGATCGCCACCGCCGGTATCGACAATAGCTGGAAGACGCGCAGCACGTTGCAGCAGTTCAGCCTGAACGACGATCTGTCGGGCACGCCCGAAAGCAGCTTCCAGCGCGTGATTACCGACAATCGGGTGATCGTCAACGGACTGCTGGGGCTTGGCGCCGAGTTGGGCGAGCACAGGCTGCGCTGGACCAACCTGTATATCCGCGACAGCCTGAAGCAGGCACGGCTGGGCATCGGCCGCGACCAGAGCCAGCCCGACCGCGACCAGCTCGAACAGGACACCGCCTGGTTCGAACGCCAGCTGATCAACACCCAGCTGGTCGGCGAATTCGATTTCGACGTCATCGATCTCGATTTCCGCGGCGGCTATGCCAAGACCCAGCGCGAGGCACCGTACGAGCGCAGCTTCACCTATGTCCGTACCAACCTGCCGACGACGCAGGATCCGACCGGCAACAAATTCGTCAACGATCTCGGTGGCAACCGCGGCGAGGCGACGGTTGCCTTCTCGAATCTGGAGGAGACTCTCTGGTCGGGCGGCGTCGACCTGTCCTACGAGATCACCCCCGATATCGATCTGACCATCGGCTATGGCTATTCGGACACCGACCGCACCTCGGTGCGCCGCGACTTCCAGTACCGCGGATCGAATCTGCCGCTGCCGGTGATCCAGCTGCGCCCCGATTTCCTGCTGTCGGACACCACCATCCAGGCGTTCGACATCGTCCTGCTCGAAACATCGGCGCAGGACGGCACAGCGGCGTTCGATGCGGAGCTGATCACCCACGCGGGCTATGCGCAGGTGCAGGCCGATGTCACCGACAGCGTGCAGATCAATCTGGGCGTGCGTTATGAAGACGCGACGCAGACGGTGGTGCCGATCGACCTGTTCGACACTGGCGGCAGCGCGATCGTTTCGACCAACCTCAACAATGATTACTGGCTGCCAGCCGTCACCGTGACCTGGGAAGTCGCGGAGAATATGCAGGTCCGCGCCAATGCGTCCAAGACCATCGCCCGCCCGCAGTTCCGCGAACTGGTGTCGCAAATCTACACCGATCCCGATTCGAACCGCCTGTTTCGCGGCAATCCGTCATTGACCGACAGCGAGCTGACCAACGCCGAAATCCGCTACGAATGGTATTTCGCCCGCGATCAGCGCTTCACCATCGCCGGTTTCTACAAGGATATTTCCAACCCGATCGAGGCGTTCACCTCGAACGACGGCAATGCGATCAACACCAGCTATGCCAACGCGCCGCAGGCGACGCTCTATGGTGTCGAGATCGAGGTGCAAAAATATTTCTCCACCGACACATGGGACGGTGCATTCTGGGCCGACCGCCGCTTCGTGGCGATCGCCAATTACACCTATACCAAATCGGACATTTCGGTGAGCGATGGCGATACCGTGGTGATCAACGGGCAAACGCTCGACGCCACCGACTTCTTCTTCGACGGATCGCCGCTGACCGGCCAGTCCGACCATCTGGTCAATTTGCAATTCGGGCTGGAAGACACCGAAAACCTGTCGCAGCAGACGCTGCTCGTTACCTACGGCAGCCCACGCGTCACCAGCCGCGGTCCTTCGGGTCAGCCGGATATCGAGGAACGCCCCGGCTTCCGCCTCGATTTCGTCGCGCGTCAGGGCGTGCAGGTGTTTGGCCAGGAGCTTGAGGTCAAGTTCGAGGCGCGCAACATCACCGGCACGCGCTATCAGGAGGTGCAGACGGCGGGCGACAACCGGATCTTCTATAACCGCTACGATGTCGGCACGAGCTTTTCGCTGGGGGCTAGCCTGAAGTTCTAGCTGCTTCCTTTCCTCTCAGGGAGGTGGCCGCGTAGGGGACGGTGCGACCTTTCGCATCATTGCCTCAGGCCGCACCGGCCCCTCCGTCAGTCCTGCGGACTGCCACCTCCCCCAAGGGGGAGGAAGCGGGGTTTCGCTTTGGGACATTGAGGTTGTAAGGTGCAACACAAGTGCCATACGACTGTCTCCGGAGAGTCACGTGGCGCGCCTAGCGCCAAATGCAGCCAGCGGGGAACCAGCGCACGCCATGAACCTGACGATCGACCAGCGCTTGCGTCGACGCTTCAAGGCCCTGCCGGTCGATTGGCCGCGCCGGTTGCTGATCGGCGGACTGGCGCTCTTGCTGATCGTGCAGGCGGTGAGGCTGGTCTATGCGCTGATCAGCCCGGCAACGCCGCTGGGCGACTGGCAGCCGAAAATGCCGCAGGAAATGGCCCCGGCGGCGCGGGCGGAATTGTTCGCGCGGGTCGACCCCTTCTATCGCACCATTTCCACCGGCGCGCAGACGAGCAGCACCGTGACCTCGCTGCAAATCCAGTTGTTCGGCATCCGTATGAGCTATGGCGGCGTTGCAGGATCGGCGATCATTGCCGGGAGCGACGGCGTGCAAAACAGCATCGGCATCGGCGAGGAGATTCAGCCGGGGGTAAAACTCGCTGCGGTGCATTTCGACCATGTCGAGATCGACAATGCGGGTAAGCGCGAACTGCTCTATCTCGATCAGGCACAGGGCGCGGCGGTGGCGGCGGGGACAGCAACCACACCGACGCTGAGCGCACCGCAGCAGACCAACGCCCAGATAAGCGGCACCATCCCGATCAGCCCGCAGTCGATCCGCGCCGGTATCGCCTTCACCCCGCGCAGCGAGGGCGGGCGGGTGACCGGTGTCGCCGTCGGCCAGCAGGGCGACGGCAGCGCATTTCAGGCAGCTGGATTCCGCAACGGCGATGTCATCCGCAGCATCAACGGGCGACCGATCAACGCGGCGGGCGATGTTGCCGGCCTTGGCGCGCAGATCCAGCCGGGCGCGCGCCTGTCCCTCGAAGTCGAACGCGGTGCGGGCACCGTGCCGATCGCCATCATCATTCCGAACGGAAACCAATGAACGCTCGTTTCGCCTCGCTCCTGATCGCGCCCGCCGCGCTGGTCGCCTACGCCCAGCCCGCGATGGCGCAGCATGTGCTGAACGTGCGCGATGCCGACATCCGGGCCTTCATTGCCGATGCGGCGCGGGTGACGGGGCGCACTTTCGTGGTCGACGGTCGCGTGCAGGGCAAGGTGACGGTGGTCACCGAACGTCCGCTGGGCCGCGCCGAATATTTCGAGATTTTCCTCTCGACGCTGCGCGCCAACGGGCTGGTCGCCATCCCGCTGCCCAACGGCAGCTATCGCATCCAGCCGACCGACAATGCGGCAAGCCAGCCGAGCCGATTGGGCACGCGCGGCGCGGGCAACAACCAATATGTCACCGAGGTGATCCGGTTGCGCCACGTCGATGCGACCCAGGCGATCGAGACGCTGCGCCCGCTGGTCAGCCCGCAAGGGTCTGTAACCGCCAACCGCAACGCCAACAGCCTGGTGGTGGTCGACTTTGCCGACAATGTCCGCCGCGTGCGCGCGCTGATCCAGTCGATCGACCGCGACGCCAGCGCGACCCGGCTGGTGCATCTGCAGAACGGCGGCGCGCGGGAGATCGCCGCGAGCTTGCAACAGCTGGGCGCGGGCGAGGCAGGCGCGAACGGCGGAGCGGCAGGCGGCGGCGTCACCGTCGCGGCGTTCGATGCATCGAACAGCATCGCCATCCGCGGCGACGCGGTGCAGGTTGAACGGTTTGCCGCGCTGGCGCGCGAGCTCGACGAGCGCGCTGCGTCCTCGGCGGAAATACGCGTCTATACGCTGCAACATGCTGACGCGGCGCGGATGTTGCCAACGCTCCAGCAGCTGGTCGGCGGTGGCAGCGATCCGACGCCCGCCAGCGAGACGCCGTCGAGCGTGAGCAGCAGCAGCGGTGGGGCCAATGGCGGCGGCAGTAACGCGCCAGCCCGCACTGGCGCACCGGCAGCGGCGACCAGCACGGGCGGCGCAGGCGGCAGCATCGCCACGCGCGGGCCGGCGATCGTCACCCGCTACGAAGGCGTCAACGCGATCATCGTCGCCGCCAACCCCGATGTGCAGCGGATGCTGGGCGAACTGATCCGCCAGCTCGACACGCGCCGCAGCCAGGTGCTGGTCGAGGCGATCATCGTCGAAATCGGCGACAATGCTGCGCGGCAGCTCGGCGTGCAGTTCCTGCTCGGCGGCGAGAATATCCCCTTTCTCGCGACAAACTACTCCAACGCCAACCCCAATATCGTCACGCTCGGCGCGGCCTATGCGGGTTATGAGCTGTCGCAGCAGACGACGACGATCGACGGCAATGTCGTCACCACCACCCAACAGAACCCGCTGGGCAATGGCGTGATCGAGGCGGCCGCCGCGCAATTGCTGTCGGCAACCGGCGGCTTTGCCGGTTTTGCCGGAGATATCGGCCGCAACACCATATTCGGCGCCATCATCAACGCGGTGCAGGCCGATACCGAATCGAACCTGCTGGCGACGCCGCACATCGTCACGCTCGACAACAGCGAGGCCCGCTTTCTGGTCGGACAGGAAGTGCCGGTGACCACCGGCGAGGCGCTGAGCGACAATTTCGACAATGCCTTCCGCACCGTCCAGCGCGAGGAAGTCGGTATCAAGCTGACCGTGACGCCGCAGGTCAATGAGAGCGGCGAGGTCAAGCTGTTCATTTCGCAGGAGGTGTCGAGCGTCGCCGGCCCGGTATCGAGCCGGTCGAGCGACCTGATCATCAACAAGCGATTGTTCGAAACGGTGCTGACGGTCGATGACGGCGAAATCCTCGCCATCGGCGGGCTGCTCAACGAGGATGAGCGGCGGACGATCGAGCGTATCCCGCTGCTGTCCGACATTCCGATCATCGGCGAGCTGTTCCGCAGCCGCAGCCGCTCACGCAGCAAAACCAATCTGATGGTGTTCATCCGCCCGACGATTTTGCGCGACCGCGCGGACAATGCGGCGATGACGACGCAGCGCTATAATTATCTGCGCGCCGAGCAGCTGGCGCGCAACCCCGAGGCGGAGCCCGAGATCGACCTGCTGGTCCGCGACTATCTCGGCGCTACTCCGCCGGGGATTGCGCCGCGCGGCGACGATGTGATCATCTCCGCAACACCGATCAGCGAATTGCGCCGCGTCGATGGGCCGGTCACCGATACCGATATTCCGCCAAGCAGCGCCGCTCCGCCGCCGCCGGTGGCGGTCGAGAGGTAACGGTGACGATTGGAGCACCAGAACCTCCCCGCAAGGCTGAGTAATCATGGACATCGACCGCCTCCCCGTCGACATCCCCTACGCCTTCGCGCTCAAACATGGCGTGATGCTGCAACCGCAGGACGACGGCAGCTATAGCGTCGCTTTACGCGAAGGCTCGGACCCGCGCATCCTGATCGAGGTGCGGCGCTATCTGGCGCGCGGCTTCGCGGTGGATTTCGTCTCCTCCTCGCGCTTCGACGAGCTGTTGTCCGACCATTATTCGCGCGAATCGCATAGCGCGATGGCGGGGGCGCTGGCGGTGGGGGAGGACAGCCTCGATATCCTCGCCACCGATCTGCCGACCGCCGACGATCTGCTCGACAGCGCCGACGATGCCCCAGCGATCCGCCTGATCAACGGCATCATCGCCGATGCGGTGCGACAGGGGGTCAGCGACATCCATATCGAGCCCTATGAGAGCGGGCTTGTCGTCAGAATGCGCATCGATGGCGTGCTGCGCGAGGTGCTGAAAATGCCGCCGCATGTCGCGCCGGTCGTCGTCAGCCGGATCAAGGTGATGGCGCGGCTCGACATCGCCGAGCGGCGGATCCCGCAGGACGGCCGCATCGGGCTGACATTGGGCGGCAAGTCGCTCGACGTACGCGTCTCCACCCTGCCCAGCCGCGCCGGCGAACGCGTCGTGCTGCGCCTGCTCGACAAGGAAAATGCCGGGATCGATTTCGATCTGCTGGGTTTGAGCGGCATCGCCGACGAGGTTATGCGCACCGCACTCGCCGAGCCCAACGGCATCATCCTCGTCACCGGCCCGACCGGATCGGGCAAGACGACAACGCTTTATGCGGCGCTGCGCCAGTTGAACGACGGCAGCCGCAATATCCTCACCGTCGAAGATCCGGTCGAATATGCGGTCGACGGCGTCGGCCAGACGCAGGTCAATCCCAAGGTCGGACTGACCTTTGCCGCCGGTTTGCGCGCGATCCTGCGGCAGGACCCCGACGTGGTGATGGTCGGGGAAATCCGAGATCGCGAGACCGCCGATATCGCGGTGCAGGCCTCGCTGACCGGGCACCTCGTCCTGTCGACCGTCCACACCAACGACGCGATCGGCGCGATCACCCGATTGCGCGACATGAAGATCGAACCGTTCCTGATCGCCTCCAGCCTGCGCGCCGTGGTCGCGCAGCGGCTTGTGCGGCGGTTGTGCCCCGAATGCCGCGAACCGGTGAAGGCCGAGGGGAGTGTTGCCTCGCTGCTCGGCTTTGAACCCGGCACGGTGGTCTATCGCGCGGTCGGCTGCCCCGCGTGCAACGGCAGCGGCTACAAGGGCCGCATCGGCGTGTTCGAGGCGCTGGCGGTCGACGACACCATCCGCCGCCTGATCAACGACGGCGGCGACGAAGCGATCATCGCGCGGCACGCGTTTCTGCACGGGCCGACGCTGGGATCGGCGGCGCGCGCGCTGGTGCGCGAAGGCCAGACGACGCCGGAGGAGGCGATCCGGATTTCGCGGCGCGAGACGGAGGCTGATCCGGTGGTGGTGAGCGCGGCGTGAGGATGGTGCCAACCCAGAACCTCCACGGAACGGGGAGGGGGACCGCGAAGCGGTGGAGGGGTCGCGAGCGCAGCGAGCACCCGAGCTATCGGCACGGGCAGAAGCTCGCTGTGCTCGCAACCCCTCCGTCTCGCTTCGCTCGCCACCTCCCCGTGCCGGGGAGGTTCTTGCGTGGCTGACTTCCGCTACCTCGCCATTGATCCCGCCGGGCGCGAAAAGCGCGGCCATGTCGCTGCACCAGACAAGGACGCGGCGCGCGCCGCGCTGACCAGCCGCAAGCTTTATGTCGTCGAATGCACCCCCGGCCCGCCGCCCGAGGCGCGCGCGCCGCTGCTCAAGTTCGACCGCGCCAAATTCACCCCGCGCGAACTGGCGCTGTTCACCCGCCAGCTCGCCACACTGACCGAGGTCAGCCCGCTCGAGGAAGCATTGCGAACCGCTGCGCGCCAGTCCGAGGCCGATCATGTCCGGCGCATCGTCGGCACCGTCCACAGCGGCATCGTCGAGGGGCGGCGGCTCGCCGACGCCATGGCGCGCGAGCCCAAGAGCTTCCCGCCGCTGTATCGCGCGATGATCTCCGCCGGTGAAAGCTCGGGCTCGCTGCCGACCATCCTCGACCGGCTTTCGGTGCTGCTCGAACGGCAGGCAGAGGTGCGCGGCAAGCTGATGGCGACGCTGGCCTATCCCATCGTGCTGTCGGTAGTGGCGCTGTTCGTCGTCGCGGCGCTGATGATCTGGGTGGTGCCGCGCGTTGTCGAACAGTTCGATACCGTCGGCCAGCAACTGCCGCTGCTGACCCGCATCGTCATCGCCCTTTCCGACGCCATGGCCAATTGGTGGTGGGCGATTCTGCTGCTGTTTGCTGCCATCGCCGCGGGCGCGGCAGCTATCCTGCGCCAGCCCGGCCCGCGCCTCGCTTTCGACGGCTGGCTGCTGCGGCTGCCTTTGCTCGGGCGGCTGCTACGCGATCTCCACGCCGCGCGCTTCGCCCGCACATTGGGCACGATGGTGTCGAGCCGCCTGCCGCTGGTCGAGGGGCTGCGGCTGACCGTGCCGACGATCCGCAACACCGTGCTGCGCGCGGCAACCGAAGCCATTGTCGAGCAAGTGCGCGGTGGCGGCTCGCTCTCTGCGGCGATGCGCAACGCCGCCGTATTCCCGCCGCTGCTCGTCTATCTCACCGCCAGCGGCGAGACATCGGGGCGGCTGGAAGTAATGCTGGAAAAGGCGGCGGATTATCTCGAAAAGGAGTTCGACCGCTTCACCGCCACCGCGATGGCGCTGCTCGAACCGCTGATCATCGTCGTCATGGGCGTCATCGTCGCGCTCATCATCCTTTCCATCCTGCTGCCGATCTTGCAGCTCCAGCAACTGACGGGTCCATAGTCATGCGCCGCTTCTTCCTCACCCTGTTCGCCGATTTCAACCGTAATCGCGAACGACGCCGCAAGCGCAACGAACACGGCTTCACGCTGACCGAACTGATGGTCGTCATCTTCATCGTCGGGCTGCTGGCGACGGTGGTGCTGATCAACGTGCTGCCCAGCCAGGACCGGGCGATGACGACCAAGGCGCGCGCCGACATCAGCACGATGGAAAGCGCGATGGAGCAATATCGGCTCGACAATCTGACCTATCCCGGCGCGGGTGACGGGCTCGCGGCCTTGCGCTCCGCCCCCGCCAGCCTCGCCGACCCCAGCCGCTATCGCCCCGGCGGCTATATCCGCAGCCTGCCCAACGATCCCTGGGGCCGTCCCTATCAGATGAGCGTTCCGGGACGGAACGGAACGCCGTTCGAGATTTACTCACTGGGGGCCGATGGCGCGCCAGGCGGCGAAACAGAAAATGCGGATATCTATGGTGGCGATCAGTAACGTCCCGCGCCGCGAACACGGATTCACGCCCCCTCGGCGTTCCACCGAACACGGCTTCACGCTCCCTCGGCGTTCCGCCGAACACGGCTTCACGCTGGTCGAACTGATGGTGGTGCTCGCTCTGATCGGACTTGCCGCCGCTGCCGTGGTGCTGACCATGCCAGCGCCCGGTGGCGGCGCGCGGGCGGAGGCGACGCGCTTTGCCGCGCGGGTCGCGGCGTTGCGTGATCGATCGGTGATCGAGGGGCGGACCCATGGCGTGTGGGTGACGGCATCGGGCTATGGCTTCGAGCGGCGTGGCGCAGATGCGTGGCAACCGCTGGAGGATGGACGCCTGAGCCGTGCCGACTGGCGCGGCGGGACTGCGGTGACCGTCGACGGCGCGGCGCAGGGGCGGCTGAGCTTCAACCGCGTCGGCCTGCCCGACCGGCCGATGCGTGTCGATTTCCGCGCAGCGGATGCGGGCGCAGCGGTGGTGATCGACGCGGCGGGCGAGGTGGCGGTGCGATGAACGCGCGCGAATCCGGCTTTACTCTATTGGAAATGCTTGTCGCCGTTTCGGTGCTGAGCATCGCCGCGCTGGCGCTGGTGCGGCTCGATGCCTTCACGCTGCGCTCGACCGCGGACCTGACCGCCAGCACCACCGCGCAGATCGTCGCAGGCAACAAGGCGGTCGACCTGACCACCGATCCCGCTGCGCCCAGCATCGGCGCGGCATCGGAGAGCGTTAGCAACGGCGGACAGAATTGGCGCGTCACCAGCCGCGTTGCGGCGACAGCGGACCCGAGTTTGTTGCGCATCGACATAGCGGTCATCGGCAATGGCGGGCGCGCGAATCTGACGATCATCAGGCCGGCGGGATGAATCAGCACGGCTTCACGGCTTCCCGGGGTTCCGCCGAACTCGGCTTCACCCTTGTCGAACTGCTCGTCGCGCTCTCCATTTTCGCCATGGTCTCCGCTGCGGGCGTGATGCTGCTGCGCGCCAGCATCGATACCCAGACCGCCGTCTCGAAACGGCTTGGCGAAGGCGGCGGGGTCAACCGGTTGCGCTCGATCCTGGCGAGCGAACTCGCCAGCGCGCAACCGCGCCCGGTACGCGACCAGAGCGGTAATCCACTGCCTGCCTTTGTCGGCGAGGGCGGCAGCATCGCCTTCGTCCATGCCGCCGATAGCGGCGGAATCGAGGGCGCGCTGGGCCGCTCGCGCTATGCGCTGGAAGGCGGTGCGCTGGTGCGACAGGCGAGTGCGCAAGTGGATGGCGCGAGCCCCGGCGATCCCGCGCCGCTGGTTCGCGAGGTCACAGCGGCACGCTGGCGTTTTCGTGCACTCGACGGCGGCTGGAGCGACGCGTGGACCCCCGACGATCCGGCGCGGTTGCCCCGTGCAGTCGAATTGACGCTCGAACGGCGCGGCGGTGTGCCGCTGGTAATGCGCTTTCTGGTCGCGCCCGACGGGCTGGCCCCGCCGGGGCAGGTGCGGGGGGGAGGGGTGCAATGACCCGGCCCACCCCGCTGCGACTAGGTTCGCCTTTAGCTCACCAAGTCTGGCTCCCCTCCCGCAAGCGGGACGGGATGCTTGGTCTCCCCTCCTGCTTGCGGGAGGGGTTGGGGGTGAGCATGTCGCGCATGAAGAACCGCGATGAAAGGGGCGCGGCCCTGCTCACCGTCCTCCTCCTCGTCGCGGTCATGGCGGTCGTCTCCGCCACCGCCGTCGAGCGGCTGACGCTGGCCACGCGGTTGGCAGGCAGCGCCGCCGCGATCGAGCAAGCCCGCCACTTCACCCTCGCCGCAGAGGCACTGGCGCTGCGCCGCATTGAAACGCAACTGGCCGACAGCGGCGGTCAGGTTACCGCCGACGGCGGCTGGATCGACACGCCCTTCACCTTGCCCTTG
The DNA here is from genome assembly GCA_043727035.1 of Sphingomonas sp. Taxonomy (GTDB): domain Bacteria; phylum Pseudomonadota; class Alphaproteobacteria; order Sphingomonadales; family Sphingomonadaceae; genus Sphingopyxis. The sequence continues at coordinate 23,069 of JAYSZB010000016.1, forward strand.
CCCGGCGGATCGGCGACAATGACGGTCAGCGACGGCGGCAATTGCTTTAACCTCAACAGCCTGGTCGCCGAAGCCACTGTCGGCGGCAACACCATCCGCCCGCTGGCGGTCGAGCAATATATCGGGCTGATGCAGGCGCTGGGAATCGAGCGCGGCGAGGCCGACCGTATCGCTGCGGCGAGCGGCGACTGGATCGACGCCGACCAGAGCGAATCACCGCTCGGCGCGGAGGATGCGACCTATGCGCGCGGGGCCACCGCCTATCGCGCCGCCAATCGCGCGATGGTCGATGCCAGCGAGCTGACCGCAGTGGCGGGCGTCACTGCACAACTGGCGCAGCGGCTCAAGCCGTGGGTCTGCGCGCTGCCGGTCAACGATCTCTCGCCGATCAACGTCAACACGCTGCTGCCCGAACAGGCCCCGCTGTTGCAGATGCTGGTGCCTGCCCGGCTTTCTCCGGCACAGGCGCGCGCGCATCTGGCGGCGCGTCCGGTGGGCGGCTATGGCAGCGTCAACCGCTTCTGGAGTGCGCCGACGCTGGGCGGGCTGGTCCCGTCGGGCGACGCGGCGAGCCAGGTCAAGCTGACGACGCGCTGGTTCAGGTTGCGCACCACCGTGCAACTGGGCGACGTGACACTGGCGAGCGAATCGCTGATCGATGCAGGCGAGCCACCGGCGCGGGTGGTGCGGCGCAAATGGGGACCGGAGTTTTGAGTTTGGCATTGCAAGGTCCGGTTCGGTGAGTGCGCGCGACGCGCTGATCATCGCGCTGCCCGCTGGCGGTGCGGATGCGACACGTGCGCCATGGTGGCGGGTGATCGACGGGCAGGTGACGCAGACCGGCGACGATCTCGCCTGGCTGCATCCGTCCGATGGCGGGCCGCTGGCGGAGGAAACGCGCGTCATCGGCATCGCCCCGGCGGCGGATGTGGTGCTGCACCGCGCACCCTTCGCTGGCCTGACCTCCAAACAGGCCGAGGCGGCAGCGAAGCTGCTCGCGGCGGAGGCGAGCCTGTCGTCCGCCGACGCATTGCATGTCGCCATTAGCCCGGCCGAAGACGACGGCGCGCGCGACATTGCTGTCGTCGATGCCGGCACCATGGCGCGCTGGCTGGCTTTCGCGCAAGCGCACGGCATCGATATGGCGAGCGTGGTGCCCGCCGCGTTGCTGATCACACCCTCCCCCGATCCCGACACGCTGGTCCGCGCCACCATCGGCGATGAATTGCTGCTGCGCGCGGCGGACAGCGCCTTCATCGCTGATCCGGTGCTGGTCGAGCATATCGCCGGGCGCGAAACGCGCGTTGTCGATGCCTCTGCCGAAACGGTCGAGGCAGGGATGATTGCAGCGTGCGACGATGTGCCGCTCGACCTGCGCAGCGGGCGCTTCGCGCGCAAACCGGCGAGCTGGTTCGACAAGGATCTGGCCAAGCGCGCCGCCGTGCTGCTCGCCGCGATCCTGATCATCAGCCTGCTGATCGCAGTGGCACGGATCGGGCGGCTCTATGCCGAGATTGCCGGCATCGACGCTGTTGCGGAGGCACAGGTGGCCGAAGCGCTCGCCCCTCCCCCGCCGCTCGACCAGGCGATCCCGCAACTCGATGCGCGGCTGGCGACGCTCGGCGGCGGCCCGGCGCGGCTGTCGACGCCGATGGCGGCGCTGGTATCGGCGATGGAGCCGGCGACCACCGTCGGGCTCGACAGCGTCGCGTGGCGCGGCGACGGGACTTTGCAGGTCACGCTCGGCGCGCCGACCAACGAGGCGATCAATCCGGTGCTGCTGGCGCTGCAAGCCAATGGCTTCACCATCACCGCCCAGCCGCGCGCCGGAACCGACGGTCGCGCGCTGGCCGACATATCGATAAGGGCCGGGCGATGAGCGAGCGCATCCGCAACTGGTGGACCGGCCTGACGACGCGCGAACGCGTGCTGGTCGGCATTGCTGGTGCGCTCGTCGCTGCCGCGCTGCTCTGGCTCGCCACCTTCGGCGTCGCCGCCGTGCTGAGCAACGCGCGCACCGCGCATGGCGAGGCGGTCGATCGCGCCGCCGCCATCGGCGCGCGTGTCGATGCCATCGCCGCGCTGGAGGCGGCGGGCGCGCGCACCCCCGCCAGCGCCAGCGCCGCCACGCTCGACCTGTTTGTCGCCCAATCGGCGGCGGAAAAGGGTCTGACGCTCGCCCGCAACGAACCGCAAGGCGGCACCGCGACGACCATTGCCATCGCCAATATCCGCGCCACCGATGCGCTTGGCTGGCTGGCTGCGCTGGAGGAGGCGGGCGTGCTTGCCGCCGATCTGTCGCTGCGCCCCAATGCCGACGGCACCGTCGCGCTGACCGCTACGCTGCGGAGGCCCGCCGCATGACGCGCCGTCGCATCCTCATCGGCCTTGCCATCTTTGCGGCGATCATCCTGTTCCTGCCGCTGCGGCTGGCCGGCGCGCTGATCGGCTTCGACACCCTCGGCCTGACAGCGCGCAGCGCGGGCGGGACGGTGTGGAGCGGCCAACTCGATCAGGCGCGCCTCGGCCCCGTCGATCTCGGTACGCTCGACGTCGGGCTCAAGCCGCTGCCGCTGCTGCTCGGCCGCGCGAGTATGGATATCGAGCGTGCTGCCGCCGAAGGCACGCAGCCGCTAGCGGGGACGGTCTCGGTCGGCATCGGCCGCCGCGCCATCGAAGGGTTGACCGGGTCGGTCGGCGGCAACAGCATCGGCGGGTTGCCAATCGAAAGCATCGCTTTCGACAACGCGACGGTGGTGTTCGCCGATGGCCGCTGCGTCGAGGCGGCGGGACGGGCGACGGTTACCGTCGGGCTCAGCATCGCAGGATTGCAGCTGCGCAACGGCATGACCGGCGGGCTCAACTGCGAAGGGCCCGATCTGGTGACGACCTTGACCGGCCAGTCGGGGCTGGAGAGGCTGCGGCTGACTGTCGACGCAGAGGGCAATTATGTCGCGCGGCTGATGGTGCAATCGACCGACCCGTTCCTCGGCGCGGCGCTGACGGCGGCAGGGTTCGGGCCGACCGATCAAGGCTATGTACGGACGTCGCGGGGACGGCTCTGACGATCGGCATGCCCGTCTGGCCGTGGGTCGGCGCTGGTGCCTTCACCGGGCTCATTCTCGGCAGTTTCCTCGCCACCCTGATCCTGCGCTGGCCCGCCGGGCGCAGGATCGCGTCGGGTCGATCTGCCTGCGATCGTTGCCATGCCACCCTCGGCCCGCTCGACCTGATCCCGCTGCTAAGCTGGGCAATCCAGCGCGGTCGATGCCGCCGCTGCGACGCGGGCATCGATCTATCGCACCCGGCGGTTGAGGCGACTTGCGCCGCCATTGGCGCAGCCGCGCTGGCGTTCGCCCCCTCTCCCGCCGGGCTCGCGCTTGCCCTGCTCGGCTGGCAGTTGCTCACGCTGGGCCTGCTCGACGCGCGTCACTATTGGCTGCCGCATATCCTCAGCCTGCTCCTCGCCCTCTCTGGCCTCGCACTCGGCGGCATCGCCGTGGCCGCGCTGGGGATCGACACCCCCCTCACCGACCGGCTGATCGGCGGAGTGGCTGGTGGCGGCGGGCTGTGGCTGGTCGGCGCGGCCTATCGCACGATCCGAAAACGGGATGGCCTCGGCGGCGGCGACGCGCCGATGCTGGCGGGCATCGGGTTTTGGACCGGGTGGATGGCGCTGCCGTTCATTGTGCTGCTGGCGTCGCTGGCCGGGCTGGCGGTGGCGTTAGTGCGAGTGATCGCGCCCCGTGAGCAGCGCGGCGAGCCAACCAAACTACCGCTGGGCACGCTAATGGCGCTCGCGGTCTTACCCGGCGTCACATTGGCGGCGATGCTGTCATGAGCCTTGTGCACGCTGCAACTGGTCCGGATTGAGTCGCGCGCAAGACAGGCTGTCACCCAATCGGCAGGCCCGACCGCGCTGGACCACGGCGGTGGCCGGGTTAGCATAGCGAAAGGTCGTGCCCTCATGAATTTCAGCCTGCAATCGGCAGCCGATTGCGTCGAATGCCTGACAGGATTTGGCAAACTCCTGCTCCGCTTCGTTAAGCGCGAGGGGTTGGCCATAGCCGCTCTGATACATCAGCCCGGTCACCCAGCAGCCATTTTCGCGGACATCGTCCTGACAGGCGCGCGCCGCGCGCAGGCGCACCTCATCGACCGGGCGGCGCAGGTTGAACGCCGCATAGGCCGCCCAGTCGCAGCTGGGTGCATAGTTTCGCGCGTCGCACAACGTGGTCCAGCGGGCGAAGGCGTCGGCGGGGTTGGTGGCGATACCCGATCCGGTGAAGATCATGTCCGCCAGTTCGTGACAGGCCTCCGTCAGCCCGCCGGCGCAGGCGCGATCGGTCCAGTAATGGATAACTACATTATCGGGCACGGCATCGTCGCCGGCGCCTTCGGCTAGCGCCAGACATTGCTGCGCGTTGCCTCCGGCGCAATCGATCTGATCGTTGCGATACCCCGATTTGACGAAAAATGCGCGCGCCTCCGCTGCATCATAGCGATCGTCGAGCGCGCGCGACGTCACCAGACGTGCGTTATTGCATGCAAGCGTCGATCCGTCGTCACAGGCGATGCGGAAATAAGCGAGCGCCTGATGCGGCTGGCGCGGAAAGTCGCGGTTGCCGGTGTCGCTATCCCATGTCACGCCCAGGCTGTTGCAGCCTGCCGCCGATCCGCCCTCACAAGCGCTAACCAGCAATGTGCGCCCTTCGCCGAGGCGACCCGCCTGCCATGACGCCCAGCCGCGGCTGGCCACGCCATCCGACGATTCGACCGGCTGCACCGGTGGCGGCGTGGCCGGAGCGCGCGTCGCGATCACAGGTGGCGGTGGCGGAGCCGGCACCGGCGGGGGGGTATCGCAGCCCAACGCCGTGCGCCGCGACCGGCCCAGCGGACCGGTGAGCGTACGGTTGAAGCGCACCGCCGCCCGCCGCAGTTCAGTGCAACTGCGCGCCGCAGTGAGCGTCTGTTCATAGCTGGGGCCGACATCGACCGGCACCTGGACCGCCGGATCGCAGCCCAGCCGGGCGCGATTGCGGCGGACATCGGGATGGGCTGTCGCATAGCCGACAGACCCGGCGATCTGTTGCAGCGCGCCGCAACTGCGCGCTGCATTGAGCCGGGTACGCACCGGTGCAACACGCTGGATCGGCGTGGTTTCTTCTCTGGGAATTGGCAGCGGCGAGGGCGGTGGTGGTGGGGGCGGCGGCGGGTCGCAGCGCAAGGCGGCACGGCGGCGGACGACGAGCTGGTTGGTCCGGGGCAGGCTATGCTGCGCCGCCAGCCGGTCGACCTCGGCACATGTGCGCGCGGCGGGAATGGTCACCGACGGCGGGCGAGACGGCTGGCCCGCCGCTGGCACGGTAGCGATCACCCCTGCCAGCAGCAGCAAAAATGCCGCCATGCCATTCCGTCGCGGCGACAAGTGGTGAGCATGGGTCATGGGCTGCATTTGCGATACCTTTCCTCGCCCGCGACCTCTCCGCCCCACCGCAGTGCAATACTCGAATCCGCCGGAATATCCGCGAGCACCAGTAGGATACCGGTCAATTCTTCGGCAGTCGCAGCATCGACACCCTGGCCCGGTGTCACCCCGGCGACGACCGTCGGCAACGTCGCCGCGTTGCGCCCGTCGCCACCGACCTCCCCCGTCGAATTCCACGCGGTCGTGTAAATGGTTCCGTCAAGACCGGTGATGGCAAGCCCCGTGACAGCCTGACCGTCGCGTTGCAGCGCGACAGTCAGCGGACTGGAACAGCTTGTATCGTCGCCGTAATAATAACTGCCGAGCCAAGGCTGGACATCGATGTCGCGCCCGCCAAGGGTGACCAGCAGAGGCGGCGGGCGCGAAGGCACCGCAGCGACATCGGCTGCAGCGGTCGCCGCTTTGTCGGGCACGTCGCCAACATCGATTACAAACTGTGTCGGTGGGTCATAACTGGCCCAGACCATGAAGGTCGCTGCCGCTGCCAGCAATCCAACCGCGACGAGGATCGATCTCCACGGCGGCCCCGGTGGCGGAGGGTTGATCGGTCCGGGGTCAAGCGCAGCTTCCGCCGCACTATCGGCCCCGGTCAACGCCGCTTCCGCCACGGCGTCGCCGACGACAGAAGCGGCTTTTCCTCCGGCAAGGGCCGTCTTGGTCAAATCGACCCCAGCCGAAGCCGGCCCCTGGTCCGCCTCTGCAACGCCAGGCTTTTTGACCAGAATCACGCCGCGCGACTGCTTCTTCGATGGTACGCGCGCCGGGCCGTCGGACGCAGTCGATGCGGCCGCCGCTCGTTCAACAGCGAGGCGTGCGCTCTCTGCGGCGATACGCTCCGCCTCGATACGATCAGCTTCAGCCTGATCGGCAGCAAGCCGCTCTGCCGCAATTCGTGCGATGTCGATCCGCTCGAGATCTCGCCGCTCGGCCTCGGCCTTTTCCGCAGCAGCGCGTTCACTTTCCGCCTTCTCAATCGCCAGTCGTTCGGATTCGATCCTTGCAGCGTCGGCTTGGGCCTGTTCTGCGGCGACGCGCTCCGCTTCGATCCGGTCGGCCTCAGCCTGCTCGGCGGCAAGCCGCTCTGCCTCAATCCGTGCGCTCTCAATCCGCTCGGCTTCTGCTCGCTCGACTTCGCGGCGTTTCGCCTCGACCCGGTCTGCCTCTCGACGTTGGACCTCGGCTTCCTCGGCAGCGGCGCGTTCTGCCTCGGCCCTTTCAGCAGCGCGGCGTTCGGATTCGATTCGTGCGGCCTCGGCTTTTGCCTGTTCTGCGGCGACGCGCTCCGCTTCGATCCGTTCGGCCTCTGCCTCCTCGGCAGCAAGACGCTCTGCCTCAACCCGTGCGATCTCGATCCGCTCGGCCTCTACACGTTCGGCCTCTCGCCGTTCGGCCTCGGCAAGTTCGGTAGCGACGCGCTCTGCTTCTGCCTCTTCGGCAGCCAAACGTTTAAATTCAATTCGTGCGGCTTCGGCTTTTGCCTGTTCTGCGGCGGCACGCTCGGCAGCGATGCATTCAGCTTCGCGACGCTCGTCCTCTATTCGCTCGGCCTCTGCCGCCAACTTTTCCGCTTCGATTCTGTCGACCTCAGCCTTTGCTGCTGCCTGTTCGGCTCCTTTCCGCACCAGGTCGAGGCGAGCAATCTCGTCCTGTTCCGCGGCCACTTTTGCTGCAACGACAGCCGCCGCATCGACAATCGGCGCACCGGTCCACATCGGCATCGTCAGGTCGGCATCGCCGGTCGGGTTGCTGCGACCCATCAACGACAGCCAGTCGCCGACGCTTGCGGGTCGCCGGCGCGGATCAATGATCAGACCGGCAGCGATGGCATCGCGAAGCGGTGCCGAACATTGCGGCGCCAAATCCGCCAGCAGCGTCGCTACCCGATCCGGATCTGCCAGTCGCTCCTGCCAGGCAGGCGGCACTGTCCCTGCGGCAAGCCGGAACAACAGCGCGCTGGCGCTGTAGATGTCGCTGGGCGGGCCGATCGGCAAACTGCCGCTGCCGTCGAACAATTCGGGTGACGACCATGCATCGAGGCCCAGCCTGTCGTTGCGACCGAGCGCGGCAATCACGGCGCGCTCATGAGGCAGTGGCGCGAGCAAGCCGCAGCGCCCGTCACCGCGCTGGGCGACCGTAGCAGGCCCGATGTTGAGATGGGTGCGCCCGATCTTGTGGATCGGTGTCAGTCCCGCCGCCAGCATTGCGGCAAAGGCGTGAAGCCGATCGTCCGGCCATCGCTCGGTCGATTGTGCTCCGATCAGCAACGGCCGCAGCGGCGTTGGCAGCGCACCGGCCAGCGGCTGGACGATCCAATACCGTCCCGAGTCGTCGCGCACCGTCGACTGTCGACCTACCGCGGCACTGGCGAGCAGGCTCGCGCCCGACGCCTGCACCCAGAACAAAGCCGTCAGCAAACGGCCAATATCCTCTTGCACCGATTCGAGCGCGGCGGCGACATCGGGCGTCGAGAGCGCGCTGTCGTTGCTTTCGAGAAACGGTGGTGAATAGACAGCGGCGATGACCGGTGCGCCCTCGATCTCGGCTCCGCCGACGTGAAGCGACCGCCCACGGCCGAAATATAGCCAAGAGGTGAGGCCAATCGAGCCAGCAGCGCGCGCCAAAGCATCCGGATTCACGGTTGCCTTCCCCGCTGTATTGCCATGAATCGATTCGCCACCCGTTCACCCCTGAGCGACGCTGTCATATCGCCTTCACATCCGCGTTGCCAACGCCAAGCAAAAACTTGCCGTGTCCGCAGTTGTTATGGTCGGCAGTGGCTTTCCGCCAAGCCAAAAAAAGTCATAATAGAACAGCGAATCGATGGCACAGCGTGCAGACAGCGCCTGTGGTCCCAATGCAACAGGGGTGGAGCATGACGAGGTGACCGACCAGGACCGCGCCGATGGCGACCGGGAGATCGACCGGCTGCAAAAAGAACTGCTCGCCTTCGTAGTCGATCAGTTGACAGCGCAAGCCGACAGCAGCGGCATCGTCACGCTGCCGCCCAAGCTGATGGCGGCGATCGACGCTCAGGCCGAATCGACGCTGGCGCAGAGAATAGCAGGGGTGACCCTGCCCGATGCCGAGGCATTCGGTCAGTCGGTGATGGCGCGGGTAGGCTGCGAAGGCAGAGGTCTGGCGGAACGGATATCCGCACTCGAAGGCCGTATTGACACGCTGCTGTCGGCCAATGAACAGCAGGTGACGTTGCTAGACGCTGTCGCCAATCAGTTGAAAGTAGCACCGGCGACGAGCGCAGCGGGATCGGATTCCGGCGTCGGCAAGCCGCTACCGGTTCGCCTGATCGCCGTGATTGCCGGCGTTATCGCGCTTGTCGCCGCCATCGTCTATTTCGGAAGTTCGCTGGCGAAGGAGGCCTTCTCCGGCACACCGGAGGCGGAAACGATTGTGCCGCCGCCATCTGGCGGTGCGATCATTCCGGCACCAGACGACGATGCCGTGCTGCCCGGCCGCGAGGCGGACCCTGTGACGGAGCCATCGGTATCTACGGTGCCGCCGCGCGCAACGACGACATCGCAGCGCCCAGCATCGCGACAATCGACAAGATCGCCACAACGCAACGCGCAATCGCCATCGCCCAAGGGAGCGACCGTACCACCGGCGGCTGCGACGCCATCTCCGTCGGTTACGCCGGACCAGAGCTTTACCGCCTCCGCAGACCAGGGCCGATAGCCAGCTTGGCCAGTATACTGACCTTGCCAACCTATGTCATCGGGCCGCGCAATCCCGATGGGCGGGACTTCAGTTTTCTGGCTGAGGCATTACCGGTGGCGTCGCTGGCGCCATCGGCGCAATCCGTTGCCGGAGCGCTGCCGTTGGCGCTGTCGGCATGGTCGCGCCATGGCGAGCCAGGTTGCGTCGCCGCCATACCGCTAGGCGACGGCGATGCGCCGGTCTTGCTGATGCGTGTGGCGATGCTGGGGTTCACCGACATCGGCCGCCTGGTTTATGCCAATGCCGTGCTGGTCGATGCAGAGACTTTGGCGGCACTCGACCATGGCATCGAAAAGCTGCTCGAGGTCATTCCGACACCCGACGGCAGCGCCATATTCGGCCAGGTACCGCTGACGATAGATGCTGAAACACTGTCCGCAGGAACTGTCGAACCATGGCCAGGGCTGGGCCTGGGCTGGCAGAATCGCTGCATATTGGTCGAAGAACCCGCTGACACGGAAGCGGCGCTACGATCGGCGCTGGCCTCGATCGATCCGCCCGAACAGAAGCAAAGGGTGTGTGGCTGGGCGAGTTCGGGCGGCTTCACCCGTGTCGGCGGCTTCGATCCGGGCACGGCATTTCAGGCCGTGGCAATGGCCGAAGGTAGCCATCCGCTGCCCGCCGCCATGCTGCCCTATCGCGCCGCGCATAGCGGATTTGCCGGCGATCCGGCCGTGGTGCCAGCAAGTTACCTGCGGTGGCAGGACCTGACCGGCTTGTTCGGCTACGGTTCGACTGGCGCGGTTTGCGGTGCCGATTTGCCCATTTGGCTGCGCTGGCGGTTTGAAGACAGCATGGCTACGGCCGATGCGGTGATCGAGCGCGTCCTGCGCGGCGCGGCGGCGGCGCTCGCCGGCCCCGACATCATTCGCTTGCTGGCGGTACTCGTCATGAGCGGCAATGACGGTCTGGCCGATCCGGCGCGTGCGCTGTTCTGGCAGTTGATCGACAAACAGGCCGACGATGCCGCAGCCGCTTATTATCCCGCTGCACTGGCTGCCGACCATGCGGATGCCGTAGCGCCGATGCTCGGGCGCGGCTGGCTGGCGGCACGGCTGGCTCCGCTCGACCATCTCGGCGAAGAGACAATATCGATGATGCTGGCGCACGGCTTGCTGCCCGCTCTTGCCCGTCACGACGCCATAGCGGGTTGGGTCGCCGTTGCGCCCATCGGCCATGTCGTGCGGCTTGGCGCGGCGCTGGTGCAGGAGGAAGGCGAGGGTATCGCGCATCGCGGGCGGTTGTTGGCTGATGTGTCGGCGCGGCTTTCCTGCGCCATTGTCTCCGAAGGAGAAACGTCTGCGCAAGCCGGACCGGTTTTTGCCGCAGTCATCGACGCAGCGGCAGGCGGGCTGGCGGAGCGTCGCTGGCGATCGGTGGAACGGGCGCGGCTGATCGACGCAACAGCGGCTGTGCGACCTGACGCATTGACCATGATTTCGCGCGACTGGCTGGCACTGGGCAAACCCGAGGGCAATCACGGCGATGCCCGCTGCGGTACGATTGCGCTATGGCTGCGTCTGGCCCAGACCGCGAGGACGGCACAAGCATGACCCCACCGATTCAGCCTGGCAGCGCGCCGCCGCAAAATTTCTGCACGATCGATGGCAACCGGCTCGACGCCGATGGCGAATGCCCGCTGTGCCGGATGCTGGGACGCGAGACCGGGCGATTGCCGACTGCGGCGGTGATGATCGACGCCGACAGGCTGGACCGAACGGCGGCGCTCGACGCGCCCGAAGCCGGACCCACCCCGCCCCCACCGGCCAAGCCTGAATTGTCGATTCCGGGCCCGGTCGATCTGTCCGAACCTGCAGAGGCAGTTCTGTTCGTTCCGCCGGAGGATGCGGCACAGGCTGCCGAACCAGCGAAAGTCGTCGACGGACCTGCCGGTGCTGGCGTGACGATCGACAATCCAGGAGCAGTCGCACCGATCGACGCGCCGCCATTTGCGCCCGTCGCGCCGCCTGCAGCGGAAGCGACCGCGCCAAAGGCCGAGCCGCCGCCTCAGCCACAACAACAGCCACAACAGACCCAGCCTATGGCCGCACCGACCAACGAATTCGAAAAATTCCGCCGTGACTTCAACGATATCCGCGCAGCGGGCATTTATGCCATCACGCTGGTCGGCAATTCCTCGGCTGGCAAGACATGGCTGCTCAACCGGCTGAAACACGCGTTCCGGCGCGGGCAACTGGGCGTGCCGTCGATCCCGCCGGCAGTCAACGAGGGGCAGGAAGCGCCGCCGACGTTCGAAATGGAGGTGCATGTCTTCGAAGGCGAAGAAGCCAAGTTCGCCATCATCGACATCCCCGGCGAACGGATGCGCCTGTTCAATGAAGGCAATTACATCGCGGCAGCGACGGTCATCGAAGCAGTCGTCTATTCGCGGGCGCTGATTGTCGCGGTGCCCAGCGACATCGTCATGCTGGGCCATATGTTCGGCGACATCGAAGCGCTGGTCCAGGACGAGCGTCGGGCGGTCAATGGCGTCGGCGACATAACCGGTCTGAACGATCGCATCCGTGACTGGTGCGCGCAATCGTTCGATATCGATGCCGAAAAGGTCGAACCGGCGATGAAGCACATCATGGCGCTGATCGACGAGAACAAGAAGCTCGATCAACTGGTCGACGGTATTTTCAAGATGGCCGGGGTGATTTCCTATCTCAAGGCCAATCCGGAATTCGCAAGCGGAGCCAATGGCATCATCAGCGAACGGCTGACCACGCAGATGATCGAGAGCCATATGCGCTCAACCCGCATCGTGCCGCTCGGCGGCAATGATGGGCTCGATTTTCCGGTCATTCTGGCGATGACCAAGTCGGACTCGTTCCTGCCCTTTGTCCGCGTGCATGACGATGCAGCCGTGGTGAAGGCCGACAAGGCGATGCTGGCGCGCAAAGAGAATATGGTCGTCCATCACATGCTAGACAAAAGCCAGGCGCTGGATGGACAGGAGGCCTTTGTGTCCGATCCGCGACGGCTGGTGATGGCCAACCGGCCCGATCTCATCGGGCAGATCGACCGCTGGATGCCCATGAATCGGATCGAGTTTGTCAGCGCATTCTACGGCCATCCGGGCACACCCTATGTCCGTTACCGGCTCCAGCATTTCGGGGTCGAGGCGCTGATGGAGTGGATAGAGAGCACCTACTATATCGCCACCGGCAAACATCTGCCAAACCAGTTCGGGCTGTCGGGCCTGTCCCAGGTCGACCGCAATTCGCTCCGTCGGGCACGGCGGGCGCGCCTGACGTTGGAGGGCCGCAAGCGGGGCGCGCAAGGCCGGTTCGGCTTTGCCCCGGCATCAACCGGCGGGGGCAGGCCATGAGCGGCGATGGGCGCGGCATCAGATCGATCGGCTGGCGCTATTACAGCGGTTCGGCAGTCGATTTCCACTGGCCGTGGATAGTGTTCGGCGTGGTGTGGCTGGGCATCAGTCTGTGGCTGTCGGGCGGATTCGCCAGCCAGCCAGCAGCGGGGCCAGCGATCGAGGCGGTGGCCGGGGCGCAGACTGCGCCGTTGCTGCCCTGCCCTGCGGTTGCGCTGGGCGGCCCGCCATCTCTGATCGGCATGGGTGCCGCCGTGACCGCAGCGACCGATAAAGATGCTGACCAGGCAAGTCTGGCGGGATGCATGGCGGTGGCAAAGGCTTTGTCGGGCTGGCGCACCCTGGCGGACGGGCGCGGCGCAGATGTCGCACCTGACGACCTGCGCGCGACGCAGAGCATCGCCCGGACATGGCAAACCGATCATCTGTGCTCGCTGAGCCCCGCATGGGGCGACTATCGGCCCATCGTTGCGCATATCGTCGCGGCGGGCGTGGTCGAGGCGTGCGGCGGCGGGCGCTGGGCGGCGCGGCTGCCGCTGGTACGCGGCACCGGAATGTCCGCCGATCTGGCCCAGTTCCTCACCTTCGTGCTGGTCGTGGTGCCGATGGTGCTGCTTGTCTTTCTTATGGGTCGCAGTTGGCGAACCCGGCTGGCATTCCGCTGGCTGTACCAAAGCCAGCACGGCTAGCCGCGCGCGATGCCGCCGGTCTCCGCTTTGCTGTTCATCGCCTGCACGGTCGGCGTCGGCGCGCTGCTGCTGGCGCAACCCAGGGCAAAGCCGATGGGTGGAAGTGCGGTGCTGGCCGGGCTGGCGCTATGCGGGCTGATGGTGCTGGGTATCGCACTGGCGCGGGTCGATAGCAGTCGACCTGTGCGGCTCGACCTGACCGGAGTGACCAAGCGACTGGCCGGCGGCGCGAATTTCACCATCGGCACCGACCCCCGGACCGCCGATATTGTCGTGCCGCCCTATCGCGGGGCAACGGCCGGACCGCTCGATGAACCGGGCGCGGATCGCGCGGTCGGCGGGGAAGGCGATCATCTGGTCATAGTCGCACAGGGCACTGCCGGAGTGACAATTGCCTTGCGCCCGATCGACCTTGGCGGAAATGTCCAGTTCGACGCCTGCTTCCATCCTGTCGGCACCGCCTTCGATCGGGCGCTGTGCACACGGACAACCGATGGCACCGACATTTTGCGCAGCAAGTCGTTGGCTACGCCACTGGATAAAGCGGATGTCGAGCAGGTCGGCATCCAACTGTACCGCGCCGATCCTGCACCGGGCGACAATACCGAGCCGCGCTATCGCAGCCGCCGGGGGCTGGTGCTGTCGCTCGTTCCCGCCAGCGGAACGGCGTCGCCGCTGGCACAGGCACCGCGCATCAAAGCCAGCTTCAACGACCCGCCGAGCGCGACCATCGGGCGTTGTCCAGACGGCGCTAGTTTGCGATTGGCGACCAGTGCTGCCGCCAACAGCGGCGACGATTTCGTCTTTCCGCAAATCGGCGGACAATTGTCGGGCGGGCAATCGGCCACGGCATTGCCCTTCGACACCGACTCCTGCCGCTTCACCGACGAAGAGGCCGGGCCCGGCAACCGATTTGCCCGGGACAGCACGCCCGAGCTAAGAATCGGCGGCACTGTTGCCGCGCCCGACGCACAAATCCTGCTGCGCGGCCGGGTGCTCGATTTCCCGATGCCGGCCATTGCGCTCTATTTGTTCGCCGCCGCCTTTGCCGCCCTGCGCACCCTGGCGTTCAACACCGACCGGCGGGACAGCGCCAACCTGGACGGGCCGGTCACGCTGATCCTCTTCTATCTGCTGGCGATCCGCCTGCTCGCGGCATTGGCGGCGATCCACTATGATCCGACGGGAATCGACCCGAGCAGAACCGTCGAACAGGCGTGCGTCGAACTGGCGCTGGTGCCGCTGCTGCTGGCGGCGCTGCTGCGTATCGGACGTACGGATACGGCAGCGCAGAGCGTCAATGATCTGATCTTTTTCGCGTTGATCGCCACAGCCTTGTGGTGGCTGGGGTTTGCATCGCTGCTACTGCTGATCGGCGGGGCGATACTGGTCGCGTTGGCGGGCTTTGCACCGATGATGGTGATCCAGGCGGTGCGTATCGGCAGCGGCGCGACCGGCGCAGCCATGGCACGCGCGACGGCGATGTGGCGCAGCATGCCGGTCCCGTCATGGCTGCGCGCAGCGGGGCCATGGCTGGTGATCGGCGCTTTGCTGTTGCTGGTCTTGCGCATCAGTGCCGCTGCACTGGGGATAAAGGAGGCGCTGCCGATCCCGGGTGTCCGCATAGCGCTGTCATCGCTGGTGCTGCCGGCAATGATCGTCGGCTGCGCCGCTCTGCTCGCCCGCATCGATCGGTGCGAATGGAAGGACAGGAACGCGCCGATGATCGGAATTGCCGCCTTCTGGCTGTTCCTCGGCCTGATCATGATCGGAGCCGCGGCGGCGCGCGATTTCGGCTTCACGCTGGTCTATTTCTGGCCGGTGGCGTTGGTCGGCATCCTGTTGATGGCCGGTTGGCGCAAGCGACTGGTTCTGTCGCGTCGCCAGATCGCGCTCGCCGTCGCGCCTTTGCCGCTGGCGGCCATTGGCCTGATGCTGATCGGGCTTGCCGTGGCCGGGTGGACGGCGGCGATGGCGGACAGCGGATCGCTCGCCGACCGGCTTCAGCCCGCGCTGTTGCTCGACGCCAACATGTCGCGCCTGCTGGCGATCTTTGCGCCGGACCGCATCGAAAGCGCGAGCAATACCGAGGCGTTCCAGACGCTCGAACTGGTCCTGCTGCTCGACAAGGTGGCGCTCGGCAATGTCTTTGGTCACGGCTATCTTGCCGACATCCATCTGGGGGTGATGCACAGTGTGCAGCTGTCGGACAATATGCCCGCAGTGCACCTGATTTGGCCGTTCGGGCGGGTCGGTGCGGCGGCGATGCTGCTACTGCTCAGCCTGTTCGGCGTTGCCGTCCGCCGCCAGATCGGCCCGCTGGGCGATGCCCGCGGCACATTGGCTATCGCCGCGCATATCGCGGTGTGGCTGTTGGTGGCGACGGCGGTGTATATGGTGCTGGCCAATCTGTTGTTGGTGCCGTTCACCGGCCGCAACATCTTCATGCTATCGGCAACATCGTGGAGCGATCTGGTCGAGGGGCTGACGTTGATCCTGTTGATTGCACTGCCGCTGCAATGGCGGAGGGTGACCGATGGCTGAGCAGGATATGCCGGAATCCTGGAAGCAGCCCGCAGCAGCGGGCGACACGGCGCGGCGGCGCTGGCACCCCATGCCGGTCGTCGCCATGTCGCTGGTGGTGGCGCTGGTGATTGCCGGGCCTGAAGTGAAGGCGCGCTTCGCCCAAGCCGCGCCGAGCGACACTGGACGCAGCTATGAGGAGCTGGTCGATCAGTTGGTCATCGAAGGGGTTATCCGCGAACAAAGTAGCGCGGAACGCACGGTCGATGCCACAGCGGCTGGCGGAGCAGCGACGACACCGGCGCGCAACGCGATCGTCATGGATCCGCAAGGCAATGGCGCGGCGCGCTGGCGCAGCCATTGCCGCGCAGACGACCGTCTTGCGCTGCCGCGCGCCATCCTTGGCTGGCTGACCGGCGCGCGCAATGGCGATCCTGCAGCTTGCGATGCGATGATCGCCGCTTTCGGTGCGGCATCCTTTCTGGGACAGGATCGTGCAGCGGGCTGCGACGACCGGCTGTGGCAATGCGGCGGAGGACGGGTGCGGCTGGTGTCGGGCACACGGCGCATCCGCATATCGGACAATCAGCACCGCAATCGTCCGGTGATCTTCGGCGATTCGACCGAGTTCAAACTGCTGGCAACCCAGCCAACGACCGGCCAGTCCCATGATCTGCTGTTCATCCGCGCCAGCGGATCGCTCGGCACCGTCCGGGTGATCGACGACAGCGTCTGGGGCCAGCCTGTCGATGGCTCAGCCGCCGCATGGTGTTTCGGCACCGACGACGACGCCTCGTGCAACAACGGCGTCGGATTCTGGCCGGTCGGCGACCGCATCGTCATGACCAGCAAGGGTGGCGAAGCCCCGTCCATCGCGCTCGACGGTGTGCCGCTCAGCAGCACCAATCTTGGTGCGCTGGCTTGGCGGTTCCTGTCGCCCGGCGAACAGGTCGATATCGCCAGCGCCAACAAGCGCGTCACCGTCAGGCTAGTCAATCAGGGTGCGACGATCGGTCGCGTTGCGGGGTTGACATCGCTGGAGAGCGCGGTTGCCGCCGCTGCGCCGCAGGGCAGCGGCCCGGTGCGCACCAGCCTCAACCAGACTCTGCATGAGGCGGTGCAGGCATTGCTCGATGCCCATCTTCAACCCAAATTGCGGGCACGGCGCGGCACGAGTTTTCGCGCGAGCGTGACCATGATGGATGCGCAAAGCGGCGAGATCGCCGCGCTGCCGACATTCCCGCACCGTATCGAACAACTGCATACGGCGGAGCAGCAGAGCAGGCGGCGGATCAACTGGATCAACGCCAACGTCAATTTTGCCCGGATGCCGATCGGGTCGGCGGCGAAAATTCCCTTTGCTGCGGCGGCGATTGCCGCCGATCCGGGGTTGGCGAATTCAAGGGGCATCTGCAACTGGGCAGGACAATTGCTTGGCGAAACCGCAAGCCTGAGTGGAGCAACGGTGCGCCAACGGCGCGCCGCCGGTTCTGAAAATTGCACGAGGCCAATGGACCTTGATTATTTCATCACCAAGTCGAACAATGATTATGCGCTCGACCTGATGTACCGGATGCTGCCGACGCGCGGCGACTTTGCCTGGAGCGACGATCCGGCGGCGGCGAGCAACCAGCAACAGCGGTTCCTGCGCTATCTGTGGGCGTTGGCCTGCGTTGTGCCGGTAACGCGCGGCACCGACGGCGATCTGGGCGAAGGATGGCAGGGCAGCGAGGGTTGCGCCCCGACATTGTGGCCCGATGTCGAATTCGGCAACGCCACCGCCGCGCGGCTGATCGAGCCTGATCCGGTTTTCCTCGGCTTTGGCGACCTCAACCAGAACAGCCTGGCCGGCGATTATTTCATGAGCATATTGGGCGGCAGCCGATCGACCTGGAGCACGATCACGCTGGCGCAGGCCTATGCGCGGATCGTCACCGGCACGCCGGTGCAGGCGCGGCTGATCGCCGGTGCGACGCCACCGGTCAGCGCCGCATGGCAAGGCGAACTCAGCCGGTGGAGCGCCGCCCGCGACACGCTGCGCAGCGGGATGCGCGGCGTCACGCAGCCAGGCGGCACCGCCGCGAGCTTGCAGGCGCCGGCCAGCTATGACGGACTGGCGCTGAGCTATTTCGCCAAGACGGGCACGTCCGACGTCGATGTGTTTTCGGTGAGCGCCAGCGGCGGGGGATCGGCGCTGCGCGATGCCATCGCCGCCGCCATCCAGGCGCGCTGCCCGGTCTATATCTCCGACGATCCCGTCGCGCCGCAGATCGACGTCAGCGTCGGCCGCGCGGGCTGCGCGCCACTGCGCGACAGCGTTCTGGCATCGGCACGCCAAGGCGAGCGGGCGGCGATGCGCCCGCTGTACGACGCGCGCGACCGTAGTACCGGCCGGCTGTGGGCGTTGCCCGATCTGACGCAGGTCACCACCGACCAGGGCCATAGCTTTGCCTTTGTCGTCGAGGCGCGGCGACCGGGGGCGACCGCGCCCTGCGCAACATCGGCCATCGCCATCAATATCCAGCACCGGATCAAGGGATCGGACGCCAAGCCATCGGTGGTGTTCGCCAGCCAGTTGCTCGGCAACGCCACCGTCTTGCGCTGGCTGACCGCGCGCTGTGCAACGCGATGAGCGGCTTCATCGACTCGAGCGGCCTGGGGCCGAAGCAGGTCGAGGTTCCGGCCAAACGCCAGCGATTTCGCCTGCGTGGGCCGGGTGGCGGCAACGGGAAGCTATGGCCCGCGCTCGTCGCAGGCGGCATCGGCGCGGTGACGATGGCACTACTGGGCATGGGCAGCGTCGATCATCAGACGGCGCAACCGACGGTGACACTGACCATCGCCGACCCCGATTGCCTGCGCAACACGGCAAGCTGTTACCCGATCGACGCGATCCCCCAGTTCAAGGAAGAGCTGCGCAAGGCCATCGCCGCCCAACCGGCAGCGGGCGCGGCGAAAGGCGAGATGGGCCGCAGCATCACCCTTCCCGCAGAGGGCGGGTTGATCCGCGAGCGGATCGACCCGGCAGCAGCGGGTAACTGATTGCTCCTGCAGCCGCGACATAGTGCGACACTTTCTTACGATTGGGAGATACGCGCGCGACAACACAGGCCTAATCCGGTTTCAACGCCACTTGCGGCGTCACACCCAAGGAGCCGAACGATGAAAGCATTGATCCTCGCAGCCGCAGCCGCCTCTGTGCTGGCCAGCGCTGCCCCCGCCGCCGCCCAGAACCGTGGCAATAATTTCGACAACCGCATCGAGATGCTGCGCGGCCAGATGCAGAATGGCATCCAGCGCGGCACGATCAGCCGCCCCGAAGCGGTGCAGCTGCGCGGCTATCTGCGCGATGCGACCCAGCTGGAGCGGCAGTACGCCCGTGGCGGGTTCACCCGGGCCGAGCAGCGGCACATGCAGCAGCGAGTGCAGTGGTTGCAGGGGCAGATCCGCTCCGCCCAGACCAACCGCCGCTGAGGGCATGATGCCCTGATCTGAAACAGGCGCTCCGGGAAACCGGGGCGCCCTTTTCGCTGCTGGCGGGCCATTGGCTTGCGATAGAGATGTTGCACGATTCATCGCAAACTTCACAAAGATTCACACCCGATCCACTCTTTAAAAACGCGTGGGTGCGGATATGTTGTGCATAGTAGGAGAATCGTGCAATGATTCACCTTTCGTCCGAGCGGCTGGGTCGCGTGGACGTCACCCGGTTCTAGCGCTGTTTCTTGGCGAAGGAGGCGGTGAAATCGGGGTCTTTGCTGGCGACCCAATCGACGAACTTGCGGACATTGGGGTTCGCCAGCAGCGCATCGACGTCGGTCCCATGGCGCTGCAATTCGCTGTTGGTGAAATTGGAGGTCAGCGTCTGCTGGCAGATGCCATGCATCGGCACAACATCCCGCCCACCCCGGCTTTTCGGCACGGGATGATGCCAGACGATGACCGTCCCTGTCGGCCGCCCGCACAGCCAGCATGGCGGAGGGGGTGGGGCGTCGGCGGGCTCGACCGGGTCGGGATGGGGGCCGTGTCTGGAATGTTTGCGGGCCATGGGGTGGGGTCTCGAAGGGGTGCGTGGGGGGTGCTATGGCGTGGTGCGCGGAGTTTGTCGAAGGGGGTCAATGTGGGGTTGCGGAAGTTGACCCGGCGCGGAAGTTGACAAACTTTACACCAAGAGGGGGGGCCGTTTCCTCCCCGCTGGTGCGCCCGGTTGGGCTGTTGCTGACAGCGATGCCCGCTTCAAGAGTGATACAGGGTGCCGTGATTGGCGAAGCGCGATGCTACAGTTTTGCGGCGTTCTTGATCGATCCAGTCGATGGTGGGTGCTGCAAGAGTTATAAGAGTGATGACCCCCAAGGGGGAGAAATTCACTCTTGCCCGATGATCGACCGAATCGATCATATGGGGTTCCGTCGGGCGGGCAATGCGCGCAAGGATTGCTGCTTGCTCTGCGTGGGCTGAGCAGATGGATGCGCGCTCACGATTGTGTAACGCGGCGGGGCTGACGATGGCAAAGAACGATTGGAACATAGGACGAACATCGCTTTCTGTCAAGCCACTGTGCGCCGTGTAAGGGCGTGGCAAAGAGGTCCACGCGGAGGCGCGGAGGCGCGGAGGGAGATAAGTCGGATGTCCCAGAAACGCCCTAGCTAGTTCGGTGCTAAGCGGTCAGCGCACGACAAACCACTCCCGCAAACATTCCTTGCAAACGCGGCTTTTGGGCCAGTTGACGAGCAACGCTGTCGCCGAAACGGCCGTCCAGCGTGAGCGCATAATCGCCTGAGCGGAAGCGCAAATGCCCGGTCATGTCGGCTAGCTTCTCAAAAATGGGGCGAAAGCCGTTACCATGCCCGGCCCCACGTGGGAAACGTGAAACACCGCTTTCGACCATCGCCTTAAGTGCACTGCCTTCATCTACCAAGCGTGCATGATCGGGATTGCGAGCCAAACTTGTTCTCGCGCCAATGCCACGATCTGCAATAACAAATTCAAATTGGTTCGGCTGGGCTACGAACAGTGCTACTCCACTTTGCCGCGCGTCGGAATGGTCAATCACATTACCGATCAATTCGCCCATTGCCGCCACGATGAATGCTGCCGTGCTAGGAAAAAATCCAGACTCTAGCGCATCGATTTTAAAACTGGTAAGAATGTCCTCGCGTTCAAGCCCATCAGCCGAGATTAGTCCTTGCCGACCGTCCAGAGCGAGCCATTGCTGAGGTCGCACTGTGAGAGGCTTTAGCAGCGGCCTAAGTATCCCGTCGTCAAACCAGTCCGAAGCGCATAGAGCCGAGAGACTGGTCACCATGTCTAGTTGAGCAAATTCAGCGATAGGACCAATAGTAGATGCGCGGAATGTCCGTCCTTCTAGACGGGGCGCACGGCCTCGCTGCGCGGCACGGCCGAGCCCATCGACGACGCCATAATCGAACAGGGGTGAGAACAAATCAGGCTGCAAGTTTGAGCTTCGGCAACAATTCACCGAACCACCGTTCAGAAACCCGGACGTTTTCTTCAAAATGTAGATCAACGGGTTCGCCAATCTCGGTGAAGCGCTTTCGCCACCACCTCTGGCCGTCGGGCCCAATTGTAGCGATCTCGCGATGCTGCGCCTTCTCAAACGCGGAACTATCTACGAAGTTGAGATCGAAATGTTGGGACAGCATAGCGGCCACTTGGACACCCCCCCGCATTACCAATCCGAGCCGTCGTCCAGCACCCCGAGCAATCCCGACCAGCCACTCGGCGTGCTGTAGCATACGTGCAGGGCTTTTCGCTCCAGTCGTAAACTCATAAGCGAGATGAGTGACTTCAGGATGGGCCGCAACATAGTCGGTCCAGCGATTAAAATCTTGTTGAGTGCGACCGTTGACATGCAATGCTGCGGGCTGCCCTTCCGAAATAAGCTCGTGATAAGCGCACGCAATCCGTCGCATTGAGTGCATGTCGTCCCAGCGTGGGCGATCGACCATCAAGCTGAAGTTAGGCGTGGTGACCATCGCCACATCTAAACGTCGGAGATTCGCGATGGCCTTGATCCTTCCGCGAGCTTCGAGCTTCCACCAAGCTTCAACTTCGTGATCCTGCGCCACCCCCGACAGGATTATTCCGGTGGTAGGAGCAAGTCGATACGCATTAGCCACCGCTTCGACTGACTTAAAGCGGCATTCAGCAGCACGGTCGAAGAAGCGATAAAGCGGAAGGGCGACTGCCGGACCTTGATACAATTCCAATCGCGCGCTGCCATGAAACAGCATTGGGACGTATGTTGGGAGCGAGGGCGAAACGAGCGGTGTTGTGAATGGCGTGGCGAGTTCCAAACCACCAACCTCGCGCAGCCGATCGGCGAAAATGTGCGCATTCAGACACACAGTTTGACAGGCTTTGGGCTTACCGCAACAATGGTCTAAACAGTTGAAACCCGAGCCGGTGATGGTTTGGCCGCCACAAAGGCGGAGGTCAGGACAACCAATGCAACCCAAAGACATAGCCGCATCGGGTGCACTCCAAAAACTACTGAATGCTCTCTGCTGACGTGACATTGCAACCGCCTTTAACTTATTGAGACCTCAAACACGCCGCTAATTGAGTCTGCGGCTACCACATCGGCTCGAGCGATGTTACACGCTTCCGCTAGTGACTGGATCAGCCTGGGGCTGGGATTGGTGATCGTTAACACCGGCGCAAACCCGCGTCGGGCAATGATTGAATCGCCTTCCATACGAGCGTTCAAGGACTCGCCTACACTGATGTCAGCATCGCCTATCGGTTCAGCCTCAAAGCGATCCGGCGAGTGAATAGGGGTCTTGCAGAACAGGTCGGGCGTGTTTGCCACAACGGCTGCATTGTCCCAGCATTTTTGGAAGGATTTCTTAGATTTTTCTTTGAAGTCAGCGCCCATTGGAGCCCCCTGCGAACACTGGCGAATAGATTTTCGCTCGGCCACGCGACTGTTCGCAAATCATACCGAGGTTAGACAAAGACGCGAGTCGATTATTCCAAGCGGTGACCTTGACGTCGCCCCGCTCGATCTCCATCAGCTTTGTCGCTGTCGTTTGACCCAAGCGCGCGACCAGATCGAAAGTGAGTTGTTGCATGGGATCGAGTTTACCAACGCGGCCGTGACGCAGCAGTTCACCGTCATCTGTCAATGTACAGGTCAACAGCACATCGCCGCGCGGTTGAACAAGTTCAACCAAGTCGTCGACTACGGCGGATGTTGCATTGGCGATTACAGGATAGAAGTTTGAGCGGCGGGCTCGCACGAAGGTGCGAAATGCGAGAATTGACTCGCGCAAGAAACTCACCGTGGCAACCTCAATTTTACCCAAATCAAGGAACAGCGGCTCCGGATCGCTCGGCTCCTCGGGTAAGGCCTCGACAAGCTTTGCATAAAGCTGCCGTCCACTCGGCGCTCCCGCGAGCACCGTACCATTTGCCAGAATTGCGATATCCAGAATCACGCTTACCTCATCTCATATGATGCACGTGACATAGATGATTCGGATAAGAAGTCAAGCAACCTTGGTTAAACCGGGGGCGGATGATGCTCACAATGTTGCTTCGGAGCTTGCCCCCCTTCCCCCGCACCCCCCTTCCATGCCACTGCGCACCCCATGCCCTCCCCCGCCGCTGCCCCTGCCCCGCGCATCCGCACCCCCCTCGGTCCGCGCGAATTCGTGGCGATGATGGCGTTGATGATGGCGCTCAATGCGCTGGCTATCGACGCCATGTTGCCGGCGCTGCCGCAGATCGCTGCCGCGCTCGGCGCGCCGGATGCCAATGCGCAGCAGCTGATCATCACATACTTCTTCATCGGGCTGGGGGTGGGCTCGCTGGTTCACGGCCCGCTGGCGGACCGGTTCGGGCGGCGGCCGGTGATCCTGTGGAGCCTGGCGGGCTATGTGCTGACGGCGCTGCTGTCCGGCCTGTCTTGGAGCTGGGAGATGCTGCTTGGCATGCGCGTGCTTCACGGGTTGTTCGGTGCGGCGATGGGTGTGGTCGCAACGGCGGTGGTGCGTGACCGGACGTCGGGCGACGAGATGGCGCGGCTGATGAGCATGATCTTCCTGATCTTCATGGTGGTGCCGATCGTCGCGCCCACCGTCGGCGCGGCGGTGCTGGCCTTTGCCGCTTGGCGCTGGATTTTCCTGCTGCTAGGCGCGATGGGGGCCGCGATGATGGTGTGGGTGTGGCTGCGGCTGCCCGAAACGCTCGACCCGGCCGATGTCGCGCCGATCCGCCTGGGCAGCCTGGCGCGGACGTGGGGGCGGATCGCCACGCACCGCCAATCAATGGCCTATATGGTCGGCAGCGCGATTGCGGTGGGGGCGAATTTCGGTTTCCTCAATTCGAGCCAGCAGATCATCGGCGGCGAGCCGTTCAACCGGGCGGACATCTTTACCTATGCCTTTGCCTGCGTCGCGGCGGGGATTGCCATCGCCAATTATTCGAACAGCCGGCTGGTGCTGCGCTTTGGCGCGCGGCGGGTGTCGCAGACGGCGCTGATCGCCTTCATCCTGTTTTCCGCCGTGCAATGGGGGCTGGCGGTGAGCGACGAGACGCTGGTCGCGTTTCTGATCATCGTCGGGCTGAATATGAGCATGATCGGCTTTATCGGGGCGAATTTCAGCAGCATCGCGATGGAGGATTTTGGCCATGTCGCGGGCAGTGCGTCATCGTTCCAGAATGCGGCGCGGACGCTGATCTCTGCGGCGATCGGTGCGGTGATCGGGCAGATGTATGATGGGACGACGGTGCCGCTGGCGGTCGGCTATCTGACGTGTGGCGTGGTGGCGCTGGTGCTGGTGCTGTGGGGGGAGAAGGGGCGGCTGTTCACGCGGCCCAATCCGCCTAAGCGGCCGGTGCCGGTGGGTTAGGGTTATTCGTCATTGCGAGCGAAGTGCGGCAATCCAGGGCGGCTCTGCGCGACTCTGGATTGCCGCGCTTCGCTCGCAATGCGGGGATGCGAAAAGGGCGGAGCCTTGCGGCCCCGCCCTTTTTCTCTGTGCAGTTTTGGCGTCCTCAGCCCTTGTGGTCGTCCACCACCGGCCCGGGGAATTCGCCCATATCCGGCGCATCGTCCATCATCTGGTCATGCTGCAGGTTGGAATTGCGCATCCCGTAGATGAAGTACATCGCCACCGCCGCGATCATGTAATAAAGGAAGAACATCAGCACAGCGGGCGGCACGGTGATGATCAGATAACCGCACGACAGGATGCCGAGCACCGGTACCACCGGATAGAGCGGCACCTTGAACCCGCGTGGCAGATCGGGGGCGGCGCGGCGCAGATAGATCACCGACAGGCAGACGATGGCAAAGGCCGCCAGCGTGCCGACCGAGGTCATGTCACCGAGCACGTTGATGTCGAAGAACCCTGCCGCACAGGCGGTGATAGCCCCGACCAATACGGTGTTGATATAGGGTGTCTTGAAGGTCGGGTGGACGCGGCTGAAAATCTTCGGCAGCAAACCGTCGCGCGCCATGGTGTAGAAAATGCGGGTCTGCGCATACATCAGCACCAGCACCACCGAGGTCAGGCCGATGATCGCGCCGATCTTGATGATTTTGGCCAGCCAGCCCCATTGCGGACCGAAGCTGTCGACGACCACGGCGACGGGATCAGGCACGTCGAGCGTGCCATAGGGCACCAGCAGCGTCATGATCGCCGCCACCAGCATATAGATGACGGTGCAGACGATGAGACTGCCGAGGATGCCGAACGGCATGTCGCGCTTGGGATCCTTGGCTTCCTGGCCTGCGGTCGAAACGGCTTCGAAACCGATATAGGCGAAGAAGACGATCGATGCGGCGCGCATGATGCCGTCGACACCGAACGCGCCCTCGCCCTTGTTGGCTTCGGGCACATATTCGGGGATGAACGGCGTCCAGTTGGTCGCCATCAACTCGCCGAGATTGCTGAGCACGATATAGCCGCCGACGAGGATGAAGGCGGTGAGCACGCTGACCTTGATCGCGACGATGAGGTTGTTGACCTTGGCCGATTCGGAGACGCCGACCACAAGCAGTCCGGCGAGCGCCATGCAGATGAGGAACGCGGGGAGATTGAACAGATAGGTCAACTGGACGCCATCGGGGCCGAGCACGGGTACCTTGGTCGGCTCGCCTGCCGCGATGACTTCGCGGACGATGCCCTGTCCGGTCGGCCCGGTCAGCGCCTGCGGTATATATATGCTGAAATCGGCTAGCAGACTGCTGACATAGCCACTCCAGCCAACCGCGACCACCGACGCCGCCAGCCCGTATTCGAGCAGCAGCAGCGCGCCCATGATCCAGGCAACGAACTCGCCGAGCGTGGTGTAGCCGTAGGTATAGGCCGACCCCGACACCGGCAGCGTCGAGGACAATTCGGCATAGCACAGGCCGGCAAAACCACAGACCAGACCGGCAACGACGAACGACAGCATCACTGCTGGTCCGGCATGGAGCGCGGCGGCACTGCCGGTGCGGACGAAGATACCCGCGCCGATGATGCAGCCGACGCCGAGCAGCAGCAGATTCCATTTGCCGAGCGAACGTTTCAGCTCGCTGTTGGCGGATTCACGCTGAACCTGTGCGATCGTTTTGCGCGCAAACATCTTCTGAAAGACGCTCCGCTCCGGTGATGTGGCCATAGTTTCCCCTTTGAGCCGGTGTTCCGGCGCGTTGTAGCTGGATGGAGGCGAACCTAGCGGCGCGGTGGGCGAGCGCAAGATTATTGTGCGGGCAGTGGCGCGCAAGGCGATTTTGGCAATGATCTGATGCGAAGGCGCAAGGATGGGGCAAAAGATTGTGTTTTGCGTCCTCCCCATTTGGGGGAGGTGGCCCGGAGGGGCGGAGGGGCCGGTCCGGTCTTGCGCGACGTCGCCCAAGGCCGCACCGGCCCCTCGTCCGCTTCGCGGCCACCTCCCCTGAAGGGGAGGAAGCTGTTTGCTACTTCGCCAGCATTGGCCCCAGCGGTCGCCCGGCGAGGATGTGGATGTGGAGGTGGGGCACCTCCTGATGGCCGTGCTGGCCGATGTTGGCGAGCAGGCGATAGCCGGGTTCGACCAGCCCAGCTTCGCGCGCGACATGGCCGACGGCGCGGACGAATCCAGCTATCTCGGTGTCGCTGGCGCGCGCGGAGAAATCGTCCCAGCTGACATAGGCACCGGTGGGGATGACGAGGATGTGGTTGGGCGCAACGGGCGCGATGTCGTGGAAGGCGAGCGCGTGATCGTCGCGATAGACTTGGCGGCACGGGATTTCGCCGCGCAGGATGCGGGCGAAAATGTTGCTGTCGTCATAGGGGAGGGTGGGGTCGATGGGCATGGAGGACATACTCGCAATTCGTTGCCCCGGGCTTGACCGCGGCCGCTGGCTACCGAGCGCTACGACGAGAGCGGCCCCGGCTCAAGGCCGGGGCGACGGTTCATGACGCGCGCCCCGCCTTCTCCGCCAGCCCCGATGTGCCGTGGCGGCGGTCGAGTTCGGCAGAAACATCGTCGAGGCCGAGCCCCCGCAGTTTGAGCAGCAGGGTGAGGTGGAAGAAAAGGTCGGCGGCTTCTCCGACCAGCGCGGCGTCAGGCTCGCCCAGCGCGGCGATGACGGTCTCGACAGCCTCCTCACCGACCTTTTGCGCGACCTTGGGCAAGCCCTTGGCAGCAAGGCTGGCGACATAGCTCGAGGCCGGATCGGCGGCGGCGAGGCGATCGGCGATGATCTGTTCGAGAGCGGCGAAGCGGTCGGTCATGGCGGTCGCTTTGCGCTTTGGCGGGGCCGTGTCAATCGGCGGGACAGGGGTGCTGTCCGACCAGCATCGCTGTTTGACGCGGGGAGTTTGGGTCGCACAAAGACACAAAGCCACAAAGAAGAAAGAAAGAAGGAGTTTCGCGCAGAGGCGCAGAGGCCGCAGAGATGAAGCGCCATGCGGCGAAGCCGCTTCCCGTTCGCATCGGACCATCGAACGCAAAGGTGCTGGAGAAGCCGCTTCGCGGCCTTGAGCACTATCTCAGCGTCCTCTGCGCCTCTGCGCGAACCCTCTTCTTTGTGGCTTCGTGCCTTTGTGCGAGAAAAAGTCCTACGAACGGATCACCGGATGCCGCACCGGCAAGCCCGCCGCCGCCAGCGCGGCGTGCGCATCGGCAATACTCGCTTCGCCGAAATGGAAGATCGAGGCGGCGAGAACGGCGCTGGCTCCGCCTTGGGTCACGCCTTCGACGAGGTGCTGGAGAGCGCCGGCGCCGCCCGATGCGATGACGGGGACGCGCACCGCATCCGATATGGCGCGGACGAGCGCGAGGTCATAGCCGTCGCGCGTGCCGTCGCGGTCCATCGAGGTGACAAGCAGCTCGCCAGCACCAAGCTCCGCCAGCCGGATGGCGTGGGCGAGCGCGTCGATGCCGGTGGGGGTGCGACCGCCGTGGGTAAAAATTTCCCACCCTTCGACAAGCTCAGGGTGAGCGCTGTCTGTCCTGCGACGCGCATCGATGCTCGCGACGCAGCACTGGCTGCCGAAGCGCTCCGCGATATCGGCGACCAGTTCGGGCCGGGCGACGGCGGCGCTGTTGACCGCGACCTTGTCCGCGCCTGCCAGCAGCAGCGCGCGCGCGTCCTCAGCGGTACGGACGCCGCCGCCGACGGTCAGCGGCATGAAGCAAACTTCTGCGGTGCGCGAAACCATATCGAGCAAGGTGCTGCGGCCCTCGTGGCTGGCGGTGATGTCGAGGAAGCAAAGTTCATCCGCCCCGGCGGCGTCATAGGCGCGCGCGGCTTCGACGGGGTCTCCGGCGTCGCGCAGATCGACGAAGTTGATGCCTTTGACGACGCGGCCGTCCTTCACGTCGAGGCAGGGGATGACGCGGATGCGGACGGTCATGGTCTTTTGTCTGGCCTTCCCCCAGCGCAGGCGCTGGCGGCCGAGTTGCCTTTCCCGCTCGCAGGCGAGCGCGGCTGGTCTTCCCTTTCCCCTTCAGGGGAGAGGGTGGCCGAGCGGAGCGAGGTCGGGAGAGGGGCTGTCTGAAAGTTCAACACTATGACTGCCCCTCTCCCCGGCCCTCTCCCCGGAGGGGAGAGGGAGAAGAAGAGGCCACCCTGATCGCCTCGGCCAGATCGAGCCGACCGTCATACAGCGCGCGGCCGGTAATCACTCCTTCGATGCCATCCGCGACATGCGGCAGCAGCGCGTGGATATCGCCGATGTCGGCCACCCCGCCCGAGGCGATCACGGGGATCGACACCGCGCGGGCCAGCGCCACCGTCGCCTCGACATTGCACCCCTTGAGCAGGCCGTCGCGCCCGACATCGGTGAATAGCAGTGCTGCCACCCCGGCATCCTCGAAACGGCGCGCGAGATCGGTGACGGGGACGGTGGAGACATCGGCCCAGCCTTCGGTCGCGACAAACCCGTCGCGGGCATCGACGCCGACGACGATGCGACCGGGTAACGCGCGAGCCGCATCGCGCACGAACGCAGGGTTCTTCAGCGCAGCGGTGCCGATGATGACGCGATCCACCCCCAGCGCCAGCCAGCGATCGACGCCGGCGCGGTCGCGAATGCCGCCGCCGACCTGGACCTTGCCGGGGAAGGCGGTGACGATCGTTTCGACCGCAGCGCCGTTAACGCTCGCTCCGGCGAAGGCACCGTCGAGATCGACGACGTGGAGGTGGGTCGCGCCGGCAGCAGCGAACAGCCGTGCCTGCGCGGCAGGGTCATCGCCATAGACGGTGGCGCGCGCCATATCGCCCTCGGCGAGGCGGACGACCTGGCCGGATTTAAGATCGATGGCGGGGAAGATGGTGAGGGTCATGGTGCTACCGGTTGGCCTTCCCCGCTCGCAGGCGAGCGCGGCGGAAGCCCCTCCCCTTCAGGGGAGGGGTTGGGGTGGGGGTTGTCCGGATAGAGCAGCGCTGCGGCCGACAGGCCCACCCCCAGCCCCTCCCGCAAGCGGGAGGGGAGAATTATGGCCGCCATGCGAGGAACCTTTCGAGGAAGGCGATGCCGTAGCGCTGGCTCTTTTCCGGGTGGAACTGCGCTCCAAGCGCCGTTTCGATCTGGATAGCTGCAACGATCTCATGCTCGCCATGATGCGTCACAGCGCGAACAACCGACGGCGATTGCCCGTCGGTCATTGCATAACCGTGGAGGAAATAGGCTTCGCCTCGTTCGACAATCGATGCTTTGCCGCGCGGGATAACGTCGTTCCAGCCCATATGAGGCACTCGCGCCGTAGTGGACGGTGTGATTGCCATGACCGATCCTGCAACCCATCCCATGCCATCGTGAACGCCATGTTCGACGCCATACTCCGCCATTAGCTGCATACCTACGCAGATGCCGAGAAAGGGTCTTCCGGAATGGAAGGTGCGGCCTTCCATGGCCTCGATCATTCCCTCGATGGCCGACAGGCTGTCCATGCAGTGCTTGAATGCGCCTACACCGGGCAAGACGATCCGATCTGCTCGGTGAACAACATCTGGATCTGATGTCACCTCGACTCCCGTCGCCCCGGCCGCTTTTAGCGCGTTGGCGACCGAGCGCAGGTTGCCTGCGCCATAGTCTATGAGGGCGATGCGTTCAGACACTGACCTTGGTCAAAGCTTACTTGGCTGGCCGTCGTTCAACGACCCCTTGCCCAGTATCCCTTTGGTCGAGGGCACCGCATCCGCCACCCGCGGATCGATCGCCACCGCTGCGCGCAAGGCACGCGCCAGCGCCTTGAACAGGCTTTCGGCGATATGGTGGTTATTCTCACCGTACAGCGTTTCGAGATGCAACGTGATGCCCGCCGTCTGCGCGAAGCTGGCGAACCAGTGGCTGAACAGCTCGGTGTCCATTTCGCCCAGCTTCGGCTGGGTGAAGCCCGATTTCCAGACGAAATGCGGTCGCCCCGAAATATCGAGCGCGGCGCGGCTCAGCGTCTCGTCCATCGGTGCATAGGCGTGGCCGTAGCGGACGATGCCGCGCCGGTCGCCGAGTGCATCGGACACCGCCTGCCCGAGCGCCAGCGCCGAATCCTCGACGGTGTGATGCTGGTCGATATGCAGATCGCCCTCGACCGCCATCTCGAGGTCGATCAGCGAGTGGCGCGAGAGTTGTTCGACCATGTGGTCGAGGAAACCGATGCCGGTCGACACGGCATATTGTCCGGTGCCGTCGAGATCGACACTGATGCGAATACGCGTTTCGCGCGTGTCGCGGCTGATGGTGCCAACCCGCGCCGCGCGAGACTGTTCAAGCGTTTGCATGGCCGCCCCCTTATCGGCGGGGCCACCCCTGCGCAATGCGCCAAAGCTCTTGACCCGTGCGCCGCACCTCGCCACGACGCGAGGCATGAGCGACGAAACCCTGCCCGATAGCCTGATCCCCTATGACGAGATCGTCCAGGAGGCGCTGCGCGCCGTCGTCGGGCGGGTGCTGGGGCAGATCGTCGAAGGCGGCGGATACCTGCCCGGCGCGCATCATTTCTACATCACTTTCAAGACGCACGCCCCCGGCGTCGATATTCCGGCGCATCTGATTGCGCGGTTCCCCGACGAGATGACGATCGTGCTGGAAAACCGCTTCTGGGACCTGAGCGTGCGCGCCGACGGATTTTCGGTCGGCCTGTCGTTCAATCAGGTCGGGTCGATGCTGCACGTGCCGTTCAGCGCAATCACCGCCTTTGTCGATCCGTCGGTCGATTTCGGTTTGCAGTTCCAGGTCGAGGCGAGCGAGACCGATGTTGCGGCGCATGAGGCGGCTGGCAATGATCCCGTGGTGACGCACAGCGACGATGGGTCTAACGTCGTGTCGGTGGATTTCGGGCGGAAGAAATGACCAGCCCGGTCGACGGCCACCCCGGCCCTGGCTGGGGTCCGTTGGTCATCGCCCTGCTCTCACCAGTCATTCTGGCGCTAGCGTTTGTCTGGTGGATGTCCCCGCTCGGCCTTGGCTTCGCCACCCGCCCGCAAGGCGCGGCAGGTACGGTTCTGGTGGGGTGGTATTGGGTTACGCTGTTCATCCTGACGCCGATGATGATTATCGGCTGGATTGCCGCTGCGGTAATCGCCCGGAACCGTCTAATAGCCGGCATCCGATTGGCAGTTTGGACGATATGCGGTTGGGTTGCGAGCGTGGCATCCGTGATGCTGCTCTGGTGATGACGGCCACCCTTACTTGCCGCTGAGCAGAAACACCGTCGAGAACCATATTTCGCGTACCACGAACCCGAACCGCGCCTGCCAGCCGCGATAACGGGTGGTCGGGGTCGCTGCCGTCTGGGCGTCGATCCCTGCCGTATCCGCCATCCAGCCGGCGCGCATCAGATGCGCCGGATCGCTGACGATGAAGGCGCTAGTCAATCGATTGCTGCGCATCAGCCGCGCAGCCTCGTCCAGATTCTGCCGCGTCGTGCGTGAACGTGTTTCGATCAGGATGGCGGACGCGGGGACGCCGCGCGCCACGGCGTAGCGCCGCGCAACCTGCGATTCGGCGAAGCGCGCGCCGGTGCCATAGCCGCCAGTGAACAGCAGTCGCCGCACGCGCCCGGCGCGGAACAATGCGATGCCATGGTCGATACGCGCTACGAATACCGGCGACGGGTGGCTGTCATAAGCGGCGGCACCGAGCACAATGGCGACATCCGCCCTGCCCTGCGGCGCGCTGCGCCCGACCGCGTCGATGCGCAGCGCGAGCGCGGCGTACCAGAAGAACAGGGCGAGGCAGGTCCAGAGGAATATGCGGCGAAGCAAGGTCATGGCCCGATGTGTCTGGCGAACCAGACCGATGCAACCCCGGACCCGTTGAGACGATTGGTCTGCCATGCGATACCAATCTTCATGACCACGCGCACCGAAACCGACTCGCTCGGCCCCGTCCAAGTTCCCGCCGACGCTTATTGGGGGGCGCAGACGCAGCGCAGCATTGCCAATTTCCCATTCGGAACGCGCGAGCGGATGCCGATCGAGATCGTTCATGCTCTGGCGATGGTCAAGCTGGCGGCGGCGCGGGTCAACCGGCGGCGCTCAAAGGAAGAGGGGGGTTTGGATGCGGGCCTCGCCGACGCTATCGAAGCGGCGGCGCAGGAGGTGATCGACGGGAAACTGGACGACCAGTTCCCGCTGTCGATCTGGCAAACCGGCAGCGGCACCCAGTCCAATATGAACGTCAATGAGGTGATCGCGGGGCGCGCCAATGAGGTGCTGACGGGCGCGCCCGGCGGCAAGGTGCCGGTGCATCCCAACGATCATGTCAATATGAGCCAGTCGTCGAACGACAGCTTTCCGACGGCGATGCATGTGGCGGTGGCGCTTGGGCTGCGCGATCGACTAAACCCGGCAATGGACCGACTGGGGACAGCGCTCGGCACCAAAGCAAAACAGTGGCATGGCATCGTCAAGATCGGGCGAACCCATCTACAGGACGCAACGCCTATCACATTGGGGCAGGCCTTTTCGGCCTATGCGCAGCAGATTTTGATGGCACGACTGGGCGTCGAAAGCTCTGCCGACAGTGTCTATGCGCTTGCGCAAGGCGGCACGGCGGTCGGCACCGGGCTGAACGCCCCTATCGGCTTCGACACGGCGATGGCGGATGCTCTGAGTGGTCTGACCGAAGTCGAGCTACGACCCGCCGACAACAAGTTCGAGGCGCTTTCGACGCATGACGCGCTGGTCGAAATGTCCGGCCAGCTCAACACCCTCGCCGTTGCCCTGACCAAAATCGCCAACGACATCCGCCTGCTCGGCTCCGGCCCGCGCGCTGGCTTGGGCGAACTGATCCTGCCCGCCAACGAACCCGGCAGTTCGATCATGCCGGGCAAGGTCAATCCGACGCAGTGCGAGATGCTGACGATGGTCGCAGCGCAGGTGATCGGCAATCATATGGCGGTGACGGTCGGCGGCATGCAGGGGCATCTGGAACTCAATGTGTTCAAGCCGCTGATCGCCGCCAATGTCCTGCGCTCGATCGATCTGCTCGCCATCGGCATGGCCGGTTTCGCCGAGCATTGCATCGAGGGCTTGCAGGCGGACGAGGCGCGCATCGCCGATCTGGTCGAGCGGTCGCTGATGCTGGTGACCGCGCTGACCCCGGCTATCGGCTATGATGCAGCGGCGGCGATTGCCAAGAAGGCGCATGGCGACGGCACGACGCTGCGCGAGGCGGCGCTGGCGCTGGGGGCGGTGGATGCGGAAACGTTCGATAGACTGATGGATCCACGGGGTATGGTCTGAGGCGGTAACGCTTGGGTGCTGGGTTGGCGCTTGGAAGGGTTTCACGCAGAGGCCGCAGAGGAAGCAGAGGCGCAGAGAGGTTGCGTCAACCGCGAAGCGGCTCACTCAGAAATGGTGCGTGTATCGCGGCGTCGAGAGTGGGATGCTGCTGCGCAGCCTTGCGCAACTCCTCTGCGCCCCTGCTTCCTCTGCGGCCTCTGCGTGAATCCTTTGCCAGAACCAGCGTCTGCGACAAACTCCACCGGCAATGGCTTGTCCCAGCAGCATCAATTGCCTAGCCTTTGCGTAACCACACAGGAGAGCGCCGCGATGATCACCACCCCCCATTTCGACCGCCGCCAGACGATGATCGCGCTGCTCGGCGGCACCGTGCTTGCAGGGGCTGCAACGCTTCCCGGCATTGCCCGCGCCGCTGTGCACGATCCTGCCAGCGGTGCCGCGGCACAGGCGAATGCACTCTACACCCGGCTGTTCGACCAGTTGCTGGTCCTCAACCCCGAAAGCGCCACCTCGCTCGGCCTCGACACCGGTGAGCGCGCGCACCTGCGCGGCAAGCTCGGCAGTTCGGCGACGGCCAACCGCTTCGGCTTCGCCCAGGCGGTGCTCGACGCCAAACCGGCCATCGACGCCATCGATGCCAACGCGCTTGATGGCGCGCAGCGCACCCAGCTCGAGCTGGTGCGCTGGTACGCAAGCCGCGCGGGTGAGATCGTCCAGACACCCTATGGGGGCTTCGACGGCTATCCCATCCCCTATACGCTGACCCAGCTCACCGGCAGCTATCAGGGAGTCCCCGATTTCCTCGACAGCACCCATCCGGTGGCGACAGTGCCCGATGCCGTCGCCGCGTTGCAGCGCATGGCGCAGATGGCGGTCGAGATCGACAATGAGGTCGAACGCAGCCGTGCCGAGGCCGCGATGGGCGTCATCCCGCCCAGCTTCATTATCGCCAAGACCTTGACCCAGACCCGCGCTTTGCGCGCCGAACGCGGTGAGGCATCGGGTTTGGCATCGAGCCTCGCCCGCCGCGCCGCTGCCGCCGGAGTCGCGGGCGACTGGGCAAAGCTGGCCGCCGAAGTGGTCGATGGCCCGATCGCCGCCGCGCTCGACCGGCAGATCGCTTGCCTCGAGGAACTGGCCCCGCGCGCCACCGAAGAGGCGGGGGTATCGCGGCTGCCCGGCGGCATGGAATTTTACGCAACCTGCCTGCGCCAGCACACCTCGACATCGCTGACGCCGCAGGAGGCGCATGCGCGCGGGCTGGAAGAAGTCGCCGACTATCAGGGACGGCTCGAACCCTTGCTCGCAGCGCAGGGGCTGACGACGGGTAGCACCGGCGCACGGATGACCGCGCTCGGCCAGCGTTCCGACCAGCTGTGGCCGAACACCGACGAAGGCCGCGCGGCGATGATCGCCTATTGCAACGAGCGCAACGATGCGGTGCGCCCGCTGCTGGCGCGCATGTTCAACGACCCGCCCGAAGCGCAGCTCGACATCCGCCGCGTGCCGCCAGCCATCGAACTGGGCGCACCGCGCGGCTATGCGCAGCGCGGTAGCCTCGACGGATCGCGCCCGCCGGCCTTCTACATCAACTTGCGCAACACCACCGACTGGCCGCGCTTCGCCATCCCGACCTTCGTCTATCATGAAGGCATCCCCGGCCATGTCTTCCAGGGCGCGGTGTTGCAGGGGACCGAACTGCCGCTGCTGCATCGCACGCTGGGCATCGCGGCTTATGGCGAGGGCTGGGGGCTGTATGCCGAACAGATCGCCGACGAACTCGGGCTCTATGCCGATGAGCCGCTGGGGCGGATCGGCTATTTGCAGGCCGCGCTGTATCGTGCGGTGCGCGTCGTCGTCGATACCGGCATGCACGCGCTTGGCTGGAGCAAGCCGCGCGCGCTGGCCTACATGATCGACGTCACCGGCCTCGCCCCGCGCGCGGCGGAGAATGAGATCGACCGCTATATCGTCTGGCCGGGTCAGGCGACCAGCTACAAGCTCGGCCATAGCGAGATCGTCCGCGCGCGAGCAGCGGCGCAGACGACGATGGGTGAGCGGTTCGACATCAAGGGTTTCCACGATGTCGTGCTGCGGCAGGGCTCACAGCCGCTCGAATTGCTCAGCCGCAATATCGCGGCGTGGGCGGCTGGGTGATTGAACATCGGTCATCGCGAGCGAAGCGCGGCAATAGAAGGCGGCTCTTTGCGGCTCTGGATTGCCGCGCTTCGCTCGCGATGACGGAACACAAGACACGTTGATGCGTAGTGCGGGGAGATATTTACAATGAAGGGGCCTGTGGCCGTGATCGGACAAATCGTCGGTGCCGCTTTGGGCGGAGCCATCAGCAAGGAACAGCATGCCGACCCGGTCAAGGGCGCGGTGATCGGCATGGTGACGATGGTCGTCGCGCGCAAATTTCTGCCTGCGCGGGTAGCGACGATCGGCGCGGCCGTCGCGGCGGGCTACGTTACGCGCAAGCTTGCGCAGCGGGCCGAACGGCGCGCCAACGCGGCGAAGCTGTTGCCCTCGCCGAACCCCTCAGTCGCCGCGCCCAACGCCCCGGCGAACCTACAGGTGCGCTCGACGGCTACGCCCCTGCCTGCCACGTTCTGATCGCGTCGACGGGCGAGACGAGCATCAGCACGTTGAGCGTCAGATTGTCGCGGATCGTCCACAGGGTCAGCAGTTCGAAGACGATGGCGAGGCTGAGGGTGACTTTCCACGGTAATTTGTGCGCGGCGTAAAAACCCAGCATCATCCAGCCGCAATCGGCCATCGAGTTGAGCACACTATCTCCGGAATAGCCCACCGCCAACGTCGCCTGACGGTAGCGATCGATGACGCTGGGCGAATTTTCGAGCAGTTCCCACGCCAGTTCCAGCGCCGCCGCCATGGCGAGACGCGGCCCCAGTGCCAGATTGCCATAGGGTATAATCCCGATCGGGCGCGGCCCCGATTGCTTCCAACGCATCAGCAGGTGCGTCCACCAATAGAAGATCGCGCCATGGATGATGTGGCTGGGCGTGTACCAATCGGCGATATGCTGGCTGTTGCCCGGCGTGTTGACCCCCGGCTCCCACAATTTGATATAGCCACAGGTGCAGATTGGCGGGCGGCCCATCCAGAGCAGGATCAATGCCGCCCCGATCATCAGGCCTGCGACGATGATCCACCATTTTTTCCCGATTGCCATTGTGCATTCCCCTTGGCTCCTGATTGACGGCACAGCGGACGCGTTGCAATAGCGCGCATGGACGCTGACGATTCCGCCCTGCACCCCGATCATTTTCGCCGCCGCGGCATATTGTTCGTCGTGTCCTCACCGTCGGGCGCGGGCAAATCGACGATCTCGAAAATGCTGCTCAAGGCCGACAAGGGCCTGCGCATGTCGGTTTCCGCCACCACCCGCCCGCCGCGCCCCGGCGAGAAAAACGGACGCGATTACAAGTTCGTCGATACCGCGACGTTCAAGGATATGGCGGGCAAGAACAAGTTTCTCGAATGGGCGCATGTCTTCGACCATCGCTATGGCACCCCGCGCGCACCGGTCGAACGCGCGCTGCGTCAAGGCCGCGACGTGCTGTTCGACATCGACTGGCAGGGCGCGCAGCAACTGTATCAACAGGCTGGCAACGACGTCGTGCGCGTTTTCATCTTTCCGCCGTCATTGTCCGAACTTGAACGTCGCTTGCGCGAACGCAAAACCGACAGCGAGGATGTGATCCGGCGCCGCATGGAGCGCGCACTGCCCGAGATCAGCCATTGGGACGGCTATGACTATGTCTTGCTCAACGACGATGTCGAGCGTTGCTACGCCGATGTGCAGAAGATCCTCGATGCCGAGCGTCTCAAGCGCAGTCGCCAGCAAGGGCTGATCGGTTTCGTGCGGCGGCTGATGACCGAAGAGACGGGGGGGTAAGCGTCCTCCCCCTTGGGGGAGGATGCGCGTCAATCTATCTCAATCACCAATGCTTCCAGCGCCTCCCGCAATTCCGCGCGCAGCGGCTTGGCAGCCTCGTCGGTGCGGCACACAACCACCGTATCGCAGGTGGCAATGCATTGGCCGTTCTGGTGCATCGATTGCAGGAAGCTCCAGCTCGATGTGCCGATCCGCCCGACGCCGCTGCCGATGGTGACATCGCCGGGAAAGCGCCCTTCGGCAAGATAGGCGATGGTCACCTCGGCGACCATCGTCCGTTCGTTGGCCGGACGATCCGCCCATGGCCGTACCTGCCGGTTGAGCAACACCCGCCCGGTCTCGAACAGCGCGGCAAAGGCGACATTGTTGAGATGGCCGTTGATGTCCATGTCCTGAAAGCGCGTTTGCAGCACTTCAGTGACGGGATAGCGGGCGATGGCAAAACGCCAGGGATCGGGTCTGGCCATAAAATCTCCTGATTCCCCTCCCGCTTGCCGAAGGGGAGCTACAGTCCGGTCGGGAACAGGTCGATCTTGGTCAGCGGCACGCCGTTGGCGCGCAGCAAAGCGTAGATCATCGACAGATGGAAATGGATATTGGTGGTGGCGAAACTGCTGATCCAGCGGTCGGTCGGCAGCGTCGGCTCTAGTGCGTCGGTGATCTGCACGGTCAGTGGCAGATCATCACGGCCCGCAGTCTGCTCAGGGGCGATGCCGCTGAGATAGGCGCGCGAGGCCGCGAGTGCGAATTTCAATCCGGCGAGATCGAGTTCGGCCCAGGCCACGCTTTCGGGCGGGGTCTGGCCAGCAGCGCGCGCCGACCACGAGGCGCTGAAATTGGCAACGACGCTGATCTGGAACGCCAGCGGGTGCATGTCGTCGGCAAGCCGCCAGCCGAGCATGTCTGCCTCGGTGATGCCCTGTCCCGCTGCGAACGTCTCGGCCTTGCCGATGAGGTGCGACGCAGTGTCGAGCGCGCGGGTGTAGATTTCGATGAAGCTGTGGAGGGTGATGGTCATTGGGGGCGGTCCTATAAATCCCTCTCCCCTTTTGGGAGAGGGTTGGGAGAGGGGGCAGAGCGATGCGAAGCGAGCGTGGGTTCTGACTTAGCCGGACTGCCCCTCTCCCCGGCCCTCTCCCCAGAGGGGAGAGGGTGAAGGATTACCTCGGCGCCATGCGGATGCCGCCGTCGAGGCGGACGTCCTCACCGTTGAAATAGCCATTCTCGATCATGCACATCGCCAGATGCGCATATTCGATCGGATCGCCGAGACGTTTGGGGTTGAGCACCGTCGCGCCGAGCGCATCGCGCACATTCTGCGGCGCACCGGCGAGCAAGGGCGTGTCGAAAATGCCCGGCAGGATGGTGTTGACGCGGATCGCCTCGCTGGCGAGATCGCGGGCGATGGGCAGCGTCATGCCGATGACACCGGCCTTCGACGCGGCGTAGCTCGCCTGGCCCATCTGGCCGTCTTCGCCCGCGACGCTCGCGGTGTTGACGATTGCGCCACGCTCGCCGTCTTCCATCGGCTCGAGAGTCAGCATCCCCGCCGCCGACTTGGCGATGCAGCGGAAGGTGCCGACGAGGTTGATCTGGATGATCCAGTTGAACGCATCCAATGGGAAATGCTTGATGCTGCCATCGGTCTTCGAGCGGCTGGCGGTCTTGATCGCATTGCCGGTGCCCGCGCAGTTAACGAGGATACGCTCCTGCCCGTGTGCTTCGCGCGCCTTGGCAAAACCGGCATCGACCGACGCGTCGTCGGTGACATTCACTTCGCAGAACACTCCGCCGATTTCGGCAGCGACGGCGAGGCCCTTTTCTTCCTGCAGGTCGAAGATCGCGACCTTGACGCCCTTGGCGGCCAGCGCGCGGGCAGTGGCGGCACCGAGGCCGGATGCACCGCCGGTGACGACGGCGGAGATGGTTGAGTCGAGGATCATGGGTAGGTTCCTTTCTTTTCCCTCTCTCCTTCAGGGGAGAGGAGCGAGACTTAGTGAGCCGCAGGCGAACTTAGTCGCAGCGGAGAGGGGATGCGGCAGGGAGCTTTGCTTTGCTGAAGGCCCCTCTCCCTAGCGCTTCGCGCCTGTCCGTCCCCCCTGAAGGGGAGAGGGGAATTCTACAGCCGCTCGACGATCGTCACGTTAGCGACACCGCCGCCTTCGCACATCGTCTGCAAACCATATTTGCCGCCGCGCGCCTTTAATGCACCGAGCAATGTCGCCATCAGCTTGGTGCCCGATGCGCCGAGCGGGTGGCCGAGCGCGATTGCGCCGCCGTGGACGTTGAGCTTTTGGGGATCGGCGCCGGTGTGCTTGAGCCAGGCCAGCGGCACCGATGCGAAGGCTTCGTTGACCTCATAAAGATCGATATCCGAAATCTTCATGCCCGCGCGCTGCAAGGCGCGGTCGGTGGCGAACAGCGGTTCTTCGAGCATGATCACCGGATCGCCCGCCGTGACGGTGAGATTGTGGATGCGGGCAATCGGCGTCAGACCATAGCGCTTGAGCGCCTCTTCCGAGACGATCAGCACCGCGCTCGCGCCGTCGCAAATCTGGCTCGACGACGCAGCGGTGATGCTGCCCTCGGGCATCAGCAGCTTGACCCCGGCGATGCCTTCGAGCGTCGCGTCCATGCGGATGCCTTCGTCGATGCTGTGGATCGCCGAACCTTCGGGCGTCTCGATGGTCAGCGGAACGATCTCGTCCTCGAACAGCCCCGCCTCGGTCGCCGCTTTGGCGTTCTGGTGGCTGCGTAGCGCGAAGCGGTCTAGATCGTCCTTGGTCAAGCCGTGCTTTTTGACGATCATCTCGGCGCCCATGAATTGCGACCACTGGATGCCCGGGTATTTCTCTTCGAGACCCGGCGACTTGTAGTTGCCCAGCCCTTCCTTCATGTGGAAGATCGCGGTCGAACCCATCGGCACGCGGGTCATGCTCTCGACGCCCGCAGCAATCACCATATCCTGCGTCCCCGACATTACCGCCTGCGCGGCGAATTGCATCGCCTGTTGCGACGATCCGCACTGGCGGTCGATGGTGACGGCGGGAACGCCTTCACCCAGCGTCTTCGCCGCGAGCACCGCGTTGCGCCCGACCTGCATCGCCTGCTGCCCGCCTTGGCTGACGCAGCCCATGATGACATCGTCGACCGCCTTGCCGTCGATCCCGGCGCGGGTGACGAGCGCGTCGAGTGTCGTGGCCGCCAGATCGACCG
The DNA here is from genome assembly GCA_043727035.1 of Sphingomonas sp. GTDB lineage: Bacteria > Pseudomonadota > Alphaproteobacteria > Sphingomonadales > Sphingomonadaceae > Sphingopyxis. The sequence goes on from JAYSZB010000016.1 coordinate 64,169, forward strand.
GATGCCAGCCAGCGAGCTTGCCATTGCGCTTGCCGCCAGCGGTGCGGACGGCATCTACGATATAGGCGGTGGGCATGGGGTAGTTCCTTCTAAATTCCCCCTCCCGCTTGCGGGAGGGGTTAGGGGTGGGAGTGTCCGGCTGGTACGGCTCTGCAATCGACAGGCCCACCCCCCGGCCCCTCCCGCAAGCGGGAGGGGGAAAATCAGAGCGTTACCAGTCGTCGGTCAAACCTTGGATCTGGTCATTGAAGGTAACACCAGCCACCTCCCATCCGCTTCGCAAATTGATGTAGGTCACATACCATACGGTCAGCATATTTTCGTGTCTCACAATGTAGCGCCGGCGAGCAAGGTAAGTCCCTATGCGACGGTCACCGACACGTTCCCAACCAAGCGGGCGGCCATAAATCGGCAATGTTGAGGCAATCTGGCCATCGAGAATGGATAGCTCTGCCGTCCGCCCTGCCATCATTCGGCTAGAACCCAGAATTTGGCTGCCGATTCCAGTCGAACCCGAAATAGCGATGTTCATGGTGCGAGTTTCGAGCGTGTCTAATTCAGGAATGGAGGTCGGTGCTGCAATGTCAGCAGCTGCGGGCGAGCTTTGAGAAAGTGCGGCTACTGGAGCCGCCCCTAATGTCACTGCGAAGACAAGCGCCTTCCGTGTCACGGGAGCAATCACAATTTCCTCCCGATCAGTTCCTTCATGATCTCGTTGGTGCCGCCGAAAATCCGCGTGACGCGCGCCGCGCGCCATGCGCGGGCAATCGGATATTCGTTCATATAGCCCGCGCCGCCGTGCAGTTGCAGGCATTTATCCATCACTTCCCATTGCAGCTCGGTGTGCCACAGTTTGGCGGCGGCGCCCTCCTCTGCGGTCAGTTCCTTGCGCAGATGCCGCGACAAGGCCCAGTCGAGATGCGCCCAGCCGACCTGCAGCTTGGTCTTGAGATCGGCAAGCACGAAGCGGGTGTTCTGGAAATCGAGGATCGGCTTGCCGAACGCCTTGCGGTCGCGAGTAAATTCGACGGTATCGTCGAACGCCCGCTGCGCCGAAGCCTGCGCACTGACCGCGATCGACAGGCGCTCCTGCGGCAGTTCGCTCATCAGATAGATGAAGCCCTTGCCCTCTTCACCCAGGCAATTGGTGATCGGCACGCGGACATCGTTGAAGAACAACTCGCTGGTATCGGCCTCGTCCTGACCGATCTTGTCGAGGTTGCGCCCGCGCTCGAATCCCTCGCGGTTCGATTCGACCAGCACGATCGAGATGCCCTTGTAGGCGGGCTCGATCTCGGTGTCGGTCTTGACGCAGACCAGGATCAGGTCGGCGTTCTGGCCGTTGGTGATATAGGTCTTGCTGCCGTTGATGACATAATGATTGCCATCTTTCTTCGCGGTCGTGCGCATCCCCTGAAGGTCGGAGCCGGTGCCCGGCTCGGTCATGGCGATGGCGGTAATGAACTCGCCCGAGACCATTTTCGGCAGCCATTCGCGCTTCTGCTCGTCCGATCCGTAAGTGATCAGATAATTGACGACGATGTCCGATTGCAGCGAGAAACCGGTGGTGGCGCGACCATAGTAAGCGCTCTCCTCATCGACGATGGCGTTATAGCCGAAGTCGAGCCCGAGCCCGCCATATTCCTCCGGCACCGTCGGGCACAGCATGCCGAGCGCCCCGGCCTTGGGCCAGATCGATTTGGGGACGATCTTGTCCTCGGCCCATTGCGCCGCGTTCGGCGCGACTTCGGTTTCGAGAAACTGGCGGACGGTGCGGCGGAACGCCTCATGATCCTCGGAATAGGCCGAGCGCGGGATGATATCGAGCGACATACTCTCTCCTGACGTGCCGTTGCACTTGCTGTGCCGACTCAACCTAAGCTTTACGCGAACGTCAAGTTGGAATCGGGATGCGGGGAGATTCAGGGGTAGGCCGTCCGCTGTCAGCCGGGTGTGAAGATTCGCCGAAAGGCTAGGCAGGAGAAGAAAACAGCAAGGTTTCTCGCAGAGACGCAGAGGAAGCAGAGAGCGCAGAGGGACTATACGGCGAAGCCGCCTTGTCGACGCAGATCGTGCGTTTGGCACGAGGGCGCGATAATGAAGCCGCTGCGCGGCATGAGCCAACTTCTCTGCGATCTCTGCTTCCTCCGCGTCTCTGCGAGAACCCCTTTTTCCCTTCCCTTCCTTCTCACCGTCTCCGCGCCTCCGCGTGAACCATCTCTGTGCTCCCCGTTCCGGCGCGGATTTGTTAGAGCGATGGCATGACCCTGCTTACTTTGCTCACCGACACGCCCACTCTCCTGATCGATTGCGCCAACGCGCTTGGTGAGGGGCCGCGCTGGCATGCGGACGAGCGGCGTCTCTATTGGGTCGACATCAATGCAAAGACGATGCACCGCTGGGCGACCATCGGCAACGCGGTCGAGACACGCAGCTTCGATGCGCCCGTCGCCTGCTTCGGATTTCGTCCCAATGGCGGCCTCGTGCTCGGAATGAAGGACGGCTGCGCGGTCATCGACCGTTGGGACGACACACCCCGCCCGTTCGGCGAGCAGGTGCTCGTCGGCAAGCCGCATCACCGCATGAACGACGGTCGCATCGATCGCGCCGGGCGCTTCTGGGTCGGCAGCCTCAATGGCGCAAAGGACGTCGAGGATGCCACGCTCTACCGGCTCGATCCCGACGGCATGCTGGCCACGATCGAAGGCGGCATGACCACCTGCAACGGCGCAGCATTCAGCGCCGACGGAACCCGCTTCACGCACAGCGATACGACCAGCCATGCGGTGCGCCTCTACGATGCCGATTCCGCAACCGGCACCCTGTCCAACCGCCGCATCCTCCATCAGTTCGAACGCGGCGTCGGACCCGGCCTTGGTCGCCCCGACGGCGGCAGTTTCGATGCCGAGGGCTGCTATTGGGTCGCGCTGTTCGACGGCTGGCGGGTCGTGCGCCTGTCACCCGCTGGCGAAATACTGCGCGACATCCGCTTGCCCGTCCAACGCCCGACGATGGTCGTCTTTGGCGGCGACGATGGCTGCACGGCGTTCGTCACTTCGGCGCGTACCGGGCTGGATGAGGCGGCGCTGTCAGCGCAGCCTGGAGCAGGCGGGGTGTTCGCTTTCCGGGTCGATGTGCCGGGGGTGGCGGAGTTCGCCTTTGCCGGTTAAGATCGGTCGAGCCGGGGGGGCATGCTAAACGATACCGAGGGTCAGCGGTGCAGGCAGATATAATCGGACCAGTGGGCGATACCATCATCGATATCCTGCTGGTCGAGGACGAAGCGATATTGGCGATGGTGGCCGGCGAAATGCTGGGTGACGCGGGATATCGGGTGCGTGAATGCGCGTCTGCCGAAGATGCGCTCGCGGCACTCGATGGCGGCTATCGGCCGCATCTGGCGATTATCGATCATGGGCTGCCGGGGATGAACGGCGCGGACCTGGCTGAGGCGATTGCATCGCGACACAGCGATACGGCAATCCTGATTGCCAGCGGCAATGCGGACGCAGCGTCGTTCGGCTTTCCGGTTTTGCCCAAACCTTATCGCGATGCCGAGCTGATCAAGTGCGTTGCTGCTTTGCTGGCGGCGCAGCCGACAAAGCGGCAGGCCTGAATGCTAACTATTCGGGGCGTGGACCGGCGGCAGGCAACCATGGCGTGACGGGCGCTGGGTTGGATTAGTCGTCAGGCGCAGATACGCACGGGTGGTGCCAACCGCTGGTCGAGCCAATCGCCAAAACCGGCAGGCGTCATCGGTCTGCCGAAGCGGAACTCCTGCGCATTGCGGTAGCCGAGCTGTTTCAAGATCGGCTCCTCAGCCTCCGTCCCTCCGCAAATCACCCTGAGGCCGAGCGGCTGGCCGATGATTTCCATTGCAACCATTGCGACCCCGCCTATCTTGGTGTGACAAGCAGGCGCAGGCGGCTAACCGCCGCGCCGACCAAGCCAAGAGGATCGCCTTTCGCATGACCCGTACCATCGCCCTGCTGCTGACCGGCACTGCCGCTGTCGCCGCTTTGACCGCCTGCGCACCCACCACCTCATCGAGCGAGCCCATGACCGCATCCGCCGCGCCTGCCACCACCGCCCCTGTTGCCGCCGCCAGCCCGCTGACGGCACCCTATGCCGGGCCATACAGCGGCGTACCTGCCTGGGACCAGTTGAACCCCGAACTGTTCCCGGCGGCGTTCACCGAGGCGATGGACGAATATCGCGCGCAGGCCGCTGCCGTGCGCGACAATCCCGCGCCGGCGACCTTCGACAATGTCCACCTCGCGCTGATGAACGCCGGCGGCAAGCTCGAGCGGGTCTATAGCTATTGGGGGGTGATGACCTCCAACCTGTCCAACCCGCGCGTGCAGGAACTGGAGGCCGAATGGGAGCCGAAGCTGTCGGCGTTCTTCGACGAGATCAGCCTCGATGATGCGCTGTTCCAGCGGTACAAGTCGGTTTACGAGCGGCGCGCGACGCTGGGGCTGAACGCGCAGCAGATGCGCATTGTCGAGCGCTCTTACGAGAACTACGTGCGCAACGGCGCGAACCTCGACCCCGGGCAGAAGGCGCAGCTGACTGCGATCAATGGCGAGCTGGCCGGGCTGTTCACCCAGTTCGGATCGAAGCTGCTGGCCGACGAGCAGACGGCGATCACCATCACCGACGAAGCGCGGCTGGCGGGGCTGCCCGACGCGTTTAAGGCGAGCCTGGCGCAGGCCGCCGGTCGTCCCGGTGCATGGGCGATCAAGAACACGCGCTCTTCGGTGCAGCCGGTGCTGCAATATGCCACCGACCGCGCCTTGCGTGAGCAGGTTTGGCGTGCCTTCATCAGCCGCGGCGACAATCCGGGTGCGAACAACACCGGCGACACCATCGAGCGCATATTGGCGTTGCGCCAGCAGCGCGCGCAGTTGCTCGGTTTCGAGAACCATGCCGTCTATCGCATGCAGGACACGATGGCGAAGACGCCCGACCGCGCGATGGAGCTGATGATGCGCGTCTGGCGTCCCGCCGTCGCGCGGGTGCGTGATGAAGTCACGGACATGCAGCGCATCGCCGATGCCGAGGCGCGGGCCAACCGCTCGGCCCGCATCACCATCGAACCCTGGGATTACCGCTTCTATGCCGAAAAGGTGCGCAAGGAGCGTTACGACCTCTCCGAAGAGGAGGTGAAACCGTATCTCGAGCTCAACAACATGGTCAACGGCATGTTCTGGGCGGCGGGACAGCTTTATGACTTGAGTTTCCGCGAGACCACCGGCGAGATTTCGGTGTTCGAGCCGGCGGTGCGCACCTTCGAGGTGACCAACAGCAAGACCAGCGCCCATGTCGGCGTGCTCTATCTCGATAACTACGCGCGTGACGGCAAGCGCAGCGGCGCGTGGATGACCACCTATCGCGACCAGCAGCGATTGGCCCCGGCATCGACCACCATCGCGTCGAACAACAATAATTTCACTCGCGGCGCGGACGGGGCACCGACGCTGATCAGCCTCGACGATGCCAACACGTTGTTCCACGAATTCGGCCACGGCATCCATTATCTGCTGCAGGACATCACCTATCCCGACCTCGCCGGGGTGCCGCGCGACTTCGTCGAATATCCCAGCCAGGTGAACGAGAAATGGCTGATGACGCCGGAGGTGCTCGACCGGTTCGCCAAACATTGGCAGACCGGTGAGCCGATGCCGCAGGCATTGCGCCAGAAGATCCTCGACAGCGACAAGTTCAATCAGGGCTTTGCCACGGTCGAATATCTGTCGAGCGCGATCCTCGACATGCAGTTGCACAACCGCAGCACGCCCGTGACCGATATCGACGCCTTCGAGCGCGAGGCGCTCGCCGCGCTCGGCATGCCGCGCGAGATGGTGATGCGCCACCGCCTGCCGCAGTTCGGCCATCTGTTCAGTTCGGACGCCTATTCGGCGGGCTATTACAGCTATTTGTGGTCGGAAACGATGGACGCCGACACCTGGGCCGCTTTTACCGAAGCCGGCGGACCATGGGACCGGACGGTCGCCGACCGGTTCCGCACGATCCTGCTGTCGACGGGCAATGAGACCGACCGCGCAGAAGCCTATCGCGCCTTCCGCGGGCGTGATCCCGATGTCGGTGCGCTGTTGCGCAGCCGGGGTTTCCCGAGCGAGTAAGTCATAACCCCTCTCCCGTCTTGCGGGAGAGGGAAAGACGCCGAAGGCGGCGAAGGTGAGGGTGTTTCATCAGAGCATCGCTCTTGACACACACCCTCACCCTTCCGCCGCTTTGCGGCTCCCTCCCTCTCCCGTAAACGGGAGAGGGGTTAAGCATTGCCCTCCCCTCCCCGCCCCGCTACCGGCGCTCGCATGTTGAGACGCCTCTACGACTGGACGATGGCCAAGGCCGCGCACCCGCACGCGACATGGTGGCTGGCCGCCTTCGCCTTCATGGAAGCGAGCTTTTTCCCGATCCCGCCGCACCCGCTGCTCGGGCTGATGTGCCTCGCCAATCCCAAGCGGGCGATATTCTATGCTTCGGTGACGGTGGCTGCGTCGGTTCTCGGCGGGTTGCTGGGCTATGCCATCGGCTATTTCCTTTACGACAGCATCGGCGTGGCGATGATCGACGCGCTAGGGCTGACCGAGAGCTTCCCCAAAGCCGCCTGCTATCTCAACGAAAACGCCTTCTGGTTCATCCTGCTCAAGGGCGCGACGCCGATCCCGTTCAAGCTGATCACCATCACCGCCGGCTTCATTCAGGTCGGATTACTGACCTTCATCGCCGCCAGCATCGCCTCACGCGGGTTCAGCTTCCTGCTGGTAGGGATATTGTTCCGGCTGTTCGGGGCACCGATCAAGGCATTCATCGACAAATATCTGGGCCTGGTCACCGCCGCCTTTGTCATTTTGGTGGTCGGTGGGTTTCTGGCGATCAGCCTGATTGGCGGCGACGGTGCGAGCGACGCCTGTTCGGCGGCAACCAGCATTCCAACCATCTAAGCCGGCATCCGTTCAGCGCAGCGCAACCAAAGCTCTCGCACACTCGCCCCGCACCGGTTACTGTTCGCAGACGAAATCGGATCATGGGGGAGAATGACGATGCGGCATCCGGCTCTGGCACTTTTGCTGCTCGCCACCCCGTTGCCGATCGCCGCGCAGACCGAACCGACGCCCGCGACCCCCGCCGCGACGGCGCAGGGCGATGTCGCAGTGACCATCTACAACAATAATCTCGCGCTGGTGCAGGACATCCGCCAGATAGCCTTTGGCGCGGGCCGCGTGCGCACCGAATTTCCCGATGTCTCGGCGCAGATCCAGCCGCAGACCGTCGCCTTCGCCGCCGATGGCACCAGCATCCTCGAACAGAATTTCGACTACAGCCTGCTTTCGCCCGACTCGCTGATGCGCGCTGCGGTCGGCCAGGCGATCACCCTGATCCGCACCAACCCCGCCACCGGCGTCGAGACGCGCGAGCGCGCTACCGTGCTGGCGGTCAATGGCGGCGTGGTACTGCGCATCGGTGAGCGGATCGAGGTGCTGCGCGACGACGGCCTGCCGGTGCGGGCGATATTCGATGCGATTCCGGCGGGCCTGCGCGCCCGGCCGACATTATCGATCACCGTCGATTCGGCGCGCGCGGGCACGCGGCAAGCGAGCCTGCGCTATCTGACCGGCGGCCTCGCTTGGAGCGCCGATTATGTCGCGCTGTTCGACGAGGCGGCGGGGCGGATTGATGTCCAGGGCTGGGTGACACTGACCAACAACAGCGGCACCACCTATCACAACGCCGCAACGGTGCTGGTCGCCGGAAGTCCGGGAGAGATGAGCAACAATCGCGGCTATGTGCCGCCCGGACGCGGCGCGCTGGTAGCGCCGGGCACCGAGACATCGACCCGCGAACGGCTCGGCGATTTCTATCTCTACCCGATCGCCGGGCGCACCACCATCGCCGCCAGCCAGACCAAGCAGGTCAGCTTCCTCGATACTCAGGGCGCACCTGCGCAGCGCATTTATCGCTATTTCGAAAGCGGCTTCAACAGCGACGAGGAAGCACAGAGCGTCGAGAGCGCCATCGCCTTTTCCGCCGCATCGGACGGCGGGCTGGGTGCGGCGCTACCCGCAGGCACGGTGCGTTTCTACCAGCGCGACCGCAACGGCGCGCCGCAGTTCATCGGCGAACGCGCCATCGGCCACACGACGATGGGCAGCCGCCTCAGCCTGGTCACCGGCGAAGCCTATGACGTCAAAGTGCAGTCGACGCGCGTCAGCCGCGAGGAATTGACCGCCGAGCAATGGCGCGCCGCCAGCCGCAGCACCATCACCGCGCCCGGAGAGCCGACCCGCACCGTCACCACCGAATGGCTCGAACGTCGTCCTTATTGGCGCACGACGATGCGCTACACACTGACCAACGCGCGGCCCGAGGCGGTGACGGTCGAGCTGACCCAAACCGGTCTCGACTGGTGGTACGGATCGACCCGCATCGTCTCCGAACCCATCGTCGGCTCGACCGAACGGCAGGGCGAGCGCCGCTGGTCGGTGCCGGTGGCGGCCAATGGCGAGCGGGAGTTCGTGGTCGTTTACGAAACCCGCTATTGAGGGCGGGCTGATGGCCGCCTCACCAACCCCGTCATTGCGCGACAACTTCCCCCCTCCCGCCTGCGGGAGGGGCGGGGGGTGGGGCGTGCCGCAAGCGCTGTGCTTTGCAAGACAGGCCCATCCCAACCCCTCCCGCAAGCGGGAGGGGCTTTTGCTGCTGCTCGCGTCGATCCTCGCCGCACTCACCACCCCCGCTTCCGCCCAAACCCCACCCGCAACCATCGTCCGCTCGACCACCGTCGATGCCACCAGCGTCACCGTCTACCGCGATCCCGGTCGCTCGGGCGGTGGCGAGATGGAGCTGGAGCATCTGGAGGGCTTCGCGCTGATCAGCGAAACCCGCACCATCGCGCTGCCGCAAGGCGCGGCGACGATCCGCTTCGAGGGCGTCGCCGACGGGATGATCGCGGTCAGCGCGCTGGTCACCGGCCTGCCCGGCGGGGTGGTGCAAAAGAACCGCGACGCGGCATTGCTCTCGCCCGCGTCCTTGCTCGACGGCAGCCTCGGCAACCGCGTCCACCTGCGTCGCACCAGCCGCGCGACCGGCGCGGTGACCGAGCAGGACGCCATCATCCGCACCGGCAGCGGCGGCGCGCTGGTCGTGCAGACCAGCGAAGGGCTGGAGGCGCTGCGCTGTTCGGGGATGCCCGAAACCATCCTGTACGACGCGATCCCCAGCGGCCTTGGCAACACGCCGGTGCTCCGCGTCGATACGGTCAGCGCCGCCGCGCAGACGGTGACGGTGACGCTGACTTATCTCGCCACCGGCTTCGACTGGTCCGCCGACTATGTGATGCGTGTGTCCGAAGACAGCGACCGTGCCGACCTGTTCGGCTGGATGACCATCGCCAACGGCAATCGCGCGACCTTTGCCGATGCGCAATTGCTCGGGATTGCGGGGACTCTCAATATCGACAGCGATTTCGACCAGCTGGTCGAAGGCCCGCCGACACCTGAACTCTATCTGACCTGCTATCCGCTCGATGGCACCAGCACTGCGCCCGAGGAACTGATCGGTCCACCGGGAATGATGCCGCCTGGTTACGACGACAGCAGTGACATCATCGTCACCGCGCAGCGTATTTCATCCATAGCCTTCGACGTCCCCGTCGCCGTCACCGCAATCGAGGAAGGCATCGGCAATCTCCGCCTGTTCCGTGTCCCCTTTGCCACCACCGTCGCGGCGGAGGCGCAGAAGCAGGTCGCGTTCCTCGACAGCCGCGCCATCCGCACGACGCGCATCTATCGTGCGCGCGCAGAGGATGACTACGACCAACCACCCGTCCCGCTGGCCATCGTGCTGAAAATGCGCAACCGTGAGAGCGATGGGCTTGGTCGTTCGATCCCCGCTGGCAGCGTCGCCATCTTCTCAAGCGACGGTCGCCTGATCGGCCGCGACACTCAGCGCGACCTGACCGTCGGCGAGGAGTTCGAATATGAGGTGTCGCAATCGCCGCAGGTGATGCTGACGGTTACCGCGCCCGACGCCGTGGAGTGGAGGGACGATATGGAAGAACGCTTCCTCACGGTCACCAACGCCAACCCCTTCGCCATCACCGCCGAGATCGTCATCGAGGATTTCGACGAAGAAGAATGGCTGGTCGAACGCCGCCAGCGCCGCACGATCTCGGTCATTCGCGGCAACCGCAGCTGGACGGCGCGGGTTCCCGCAAACGGCAGCGCGCGGCTGCGGTTGTACGATCCGGATGGGGATTGAGCACCATCCTGCGGTAAAATGTTCAATGTCATTCCCGCGAAAGCGGGAATCCAGGGGCGGTTAGGGCTGTGCTTTGCCGCCCTGGATTCCCGCCTTCGCGGGAATGACAGAACGCATATTACTGTTGCGGTCATATGCTCTGCATTACCGCGCAAACAGCATTGCATCATCGCCAAACGCCTTGAACTCCAGCGCATTGCCCGCCGGATCGCGCAGGAACATCGTCTTCTGCTCCCCCGCTTGGCCTGCAAAGCGCGTCATCGGCGGGTGAACGAATAGCATGCCCGCCTCGCTCAGCCTGGCTGCGAGCGCATCGAATTGCGCCAGCGTCAGCACCACGCCGAAATGCGGCACCGGCACGTCATGGCCATCGACGCTGTTACCCTCCTCCCGCTTGCGGGAGGGGTCGGGGGTGAGCCCGTCCAGCTGTCCCGCGACCCCATGCACCACCAACTGATGCCCGAAGAAATCGAAATCGATCCACTCATCCGAAGACCGCCCCTCGGCGCAGCCAATGGTGCCGCCGTAAAAGGCGCGTGCGGCGGCAAGATCATCGACGGGGATAGCAAGGTGGAAGGGGCGTAGGGTCATTGCGTGGCCATACACCCCCTCGCCCGCTTGCGGGAGAGGGAAAGACGCCGGAGGCGGCGAGGGTGAGGGTGTGTAACGAGAGCAATGCTCTGATGACACACCCTCACCCTTCCGCCGCTTCGCGGCTCCCTCCCTCTCCCGCAAGCGCGAGAGGGGGAAGATGCCATGGCCCCGTCATCATTCCTCCGCTATGAGCGCCCGCGATGCTGACCCGTCTTTCCGCGTTCGCGCTCCGCCGCCCCGGTCTTACCGCCCTGTCGATCGGCGCGGCCAGCGCCACCGGCTTTGCGCCGCTGGGGCTGTGGCCGGTGACGCTGGTGGCGCTGGCGCTGCTGCTGTGGCTGCTCGAACATGTGCCGGGGCACCGCGCCGCCTTCGGGCTCGGCTGGCTGTTCGGGATGGGCCATTTCACCATCGGCAACACCTGGATCGCCACCGCCTTCACCTTTCAGGCGAAGATGCCGGCATGGCTCGGCTGGGTCGCGGTGCCGCTGCTATCGTTGTATCTGGCGGTGTTTATCGGCCTGGCGACGTGGAGCGCATGGGCGGTGTGGCGGGGGCTTTATCGGGACGAAATCGCGTCCGACCAGCCTGATGAGGCATCCCCTTATGACATAAGCCAACGATATGAGATTGAAGCGGTAAAGGCTGCTAGGCAGGAAGATCCAACACGACTGTCGCTTGGCTTCCTCTTCGCAGCGGCCTGGATCGTCGCCGAGTGGCTGAGGAGCTGGGTATTCACAGGCTTTGCATGGAATCCGCTGGGGGTCGTAGCAGTCGGCGTTGCCATGCCAGCGGAAACGCTGGGAACCTATGGCCTTTCGGGATTGCTGATACTGACGGCCGCCACGTTGTGGCTGCTCATGAAACGACGGTTCGCGGCTGCAGGCAATGCGTTCGGTCTTACTGCATCGATCGCCGTGCTGTGTGCTCTGCCGGGTATTCAATCGGCTGCAACGCCCGTCACGTCGGCTACCCCCCGCACCCCCATTACCATCGTCCAGCCCAACATCGAACAGGGTGACAAATGGGATATGGCGCAGCGCGTGGTCAACTTCGCCAAGCTTGCCGGGCTGTCGCAACGCGGGCCCGACGCCTCCCCCCGCCTCCTCCTCTGGCCCGAAGCCGCCGTTCCGGACTATCTCGAAGGCGGCTACCCGATCGACTGGTATGTCGAGGCACCGGGCTTCACCCGGGCGAAGCTGGCAGGCTTGCTGGGCGAAGGCGATGTCATGCTGACCGGGGCGGTCAAGCTCGATCCGCTGCCCGACCGCAGCGACATATCGGGCGCGCGCAACAGCGTGTTCAGCCTCGATGCGCGCGGCAATCTGGGGCCGCGTTACGACAAGGCGCATCTGGTGCCTTATGGCGAATATCTGCCCGCGCGGACCATATTATCGCTCATCGGCGTGTCGCGGCTTGCCCCCGGCGCGGTCGATTTCCGCCATGGACCGGGGCCGCGCAGCCTCGACCTCGGTGACTTCGGCAAGGTCGGGGTGCAGATTTGCTATGAGATCATTTTTTCCGGCAACGTCGTCGATCGCGCCGACCGGCCGGCGTTCATCTTTAACCCGTCCAACGACGCGTGGTTCGGCAGCTGGGGCCCACCGCAACATCTGGCGCAGGCGCGGCTCAGGGCGATAGAAGAAGGGCTGCCGGTTATCCGCTCTACACCCACCGGGATCAGCGCGGTGATCGATGCCGATGGGCGCGTGCTCGAATCGATCCCGATGGGGGTGGCGGGACGCATCGACAGCCATGTGCCCGTGGCGCATTCGCCGACATTGTTCGCGCGCTTTGGCAATATTCTGCCGCTGGCCTTTGCCGCGCTGCTGGCGTTGCTGGCGATAGTGCCCGCCGTTGCCAAGCCGCGCCGCGCTCGCTAAGGGCACACATAAAGCAATCTTTATATCACCTGCGAACGGAACCCCCATGCGCTCCAGCTTTCTTTTCACCTCCGAATCCGTGTCCGAAGGCCATCCCGACAAGGTCGCCGACCAGATCAGCGACACCATCGTCGATCTGTTCCTGTCGAAAGACCCCGAAGCGCGCATAGCCTGCGAGACGATGACCACCACCCAGATGGTGGTGCTGGCCGGCGAAATTCGCGGCAAAGGCATCATGGATGAAGCCGGCAACTGGGCGCCGGGTATCGAAGCCGAGATCGAGCAGGTCGTCCGCGATACCGTGCGCGAGATCGGTTATGAGCAGGCCGGTTTCCACTGGGAAAGTTTCGAGTTCCGCAATCACCTCCACGGCCAGTCGGCGCACATCGCGCAGGGCGTCGACGCCAGCGGCAACAAGGATGAGGGCGCGGGCGATCAGGGCATCATGTTCGGCTACGCCAGCGACGAGACGCCCGACCTGATGCCCGCCACGCTCGATTACAGCCACAAGATCCTCGAAGCGATGGCCGCCGATCGCAAGTCGGGCGCGGCTCCCTTCCTCGAACCCGACGCCAAGAGCCAGGTAACGCTGCGCTACGAGAATGAGGCGCCTGTCGAGGCAACCGCCATCGTCGTTTCAACCCAACACGCGCCGGGCTATTACTATCACGGCGGCGAGGGAGATGAGGCGCAATATGCGGTGCTGCGCGACTATGTGAAGGGCGTCATCGCGCGCGTCATGCCCGCCAACCTGCTCACCGAAAACACCGTCTATCACATCAACCCGACCGGTCGTTTCGAAATCGGCGGGCCGGACGGCGACGCCGGACTGACCGGACGCAAGATCATCGTCGATACCTATGGCGGCGCGTCCCCGCACGGCGGCGGCGCGTTCAGCGGCAAGGATCCGACCAAGGTCGATCGCTCGGCGGCCTACATCACCCGCTACCTCGCCAAGAATGTCGTCGCCGCCGGCCTCGCCCGCCGCTGCACCATCCAGATCGCCTATGCCATCGGCATCGCCGAGCCGCTCTCGCTCTATGTCGACCTGCACGGCACCGGCACGGTCGAGGCCAGCGCGGTCGAAGCAGTGCTGCCGACGCTGGTCCGCCTGACCCCGCGCGGCATCCGGACGCATCTGGGCCTCAACAAGCCGATCTACCGCACCACCGCCGCCTATGGCCATTTCGGGCGCAAGGCGGATGGCGATTTCTTCCCGTGGGAGAAGACCGATCTGGTCGATGCGTTGAAGGCGGCACTGGCCTGAAGCCGCGCGATAGGCAATTGATAGGCAAGCAGGCTGTGGCGAAGACTTCCGTCGCCACGCTGCTTGCCGGTTGCCTTTCCCCCCCTGCCCCGATAGCGCGCGGCCATGCATGATATCCGCCTGATCCGCGAAAACCCCGCCGCCTTCGACGCCGCTCTGGCCCGCCGTGGGCTGGAGCCGATGGCCGATTCTATATTGGCGCAGGATGCCCGGCACCGCGCTGATCAGACAGCCGCACAAGCCAATGTCGCCGAACGCAACCGGCTGTCGAAATTGATCGGCCAGGCCATGGGCCGCAAGGATAGCGCCGAAGCCGAGCGGCTGATGGCCGAGGTGCAGTCGCTCAAGGATCAGGCGCTAGATTTCGTCGATAACGGCGACACCATCCGCGATGCCCTCTCCGCCATTCCCAACCTCCCCGCCGCCGACGTTCCCGAAGGCACAGACGAATCCGGCAATGTCGAACTCAAGCGCTGGGGAACCCCGCGCGCGTTCGACTTTACCCCACAGGAACATGCCGATTTCGGCCCCGCGCTCGGCCTCGATTTCGAGACGGCGGCAAAAATGTCCGGCGCGCGCTTCACCTTCCTGCGCGGGCAAATGGCGCGGCTCGAACGGGCGCTCGGCGCGTTCATGCTCGACATGCAGACGCAGCAAGCGGGCTACACCGAATGCGCCCCCCCGCTGCTGGTGCGCGACGATGCCGCCTATGGCACCACCCAGCTCCCCAAGTTTCGCGATGATTTGTTCCAGACCACCGATGGCCGCTGGCTGATCTCCACCGCCGAAATGAGCCTGACCAATTCGGTGCGCGAACAAATCCTCGCCGAAACCGACCTTCCCATCCGCCTGACCGCGTTGACCCCCTGCTTCCGCTCCGAAGCCGGATCGGCGGGGCGCGACACGCGCGGTTACATCCGCCAGCATCAGTTCAACAAGGTCGAGATGGTCAGCATTGCCCGCCCCGACCAGTCCGATGCCGAGCATGAGCGCATGACGCTCGCCGCCGAAGCGGTGCTTGAGGCGCTGGAACTGCCCTATCGCCGGATGTTGCTGTGCGCCGGGGACATGGGCTTTTCGGCGCGCAAGACCTTCGATCTCGAAGTGTGGCTGCCGGGACAAGGCGCCTATCGCGAGATCAGCTCCTGTTCCAACTGCGGCGATTTCCAGGCCCGCCGCATGGACACCCGCTACCGGGCAGCGGGGGAGAAGGGCACCACCTTCGTCCACACCCTCAACGGCTCCGGCCTCGCCGTCGGGCGGACGCTGGTGGCGGTGCTGGAGAATTATCAGCAAGCCGATGTCAGTGTCACCGTGCCGACCGCGTTGCTGCCCTATATGGGCGGGATCGAAATACTCTCACCCCAGTAATCCGCGCTCAGGCTGAGCCTGTCGAAGCCCCCGCCTCGCACCCTTCGACAGGCTCAGGGTGAGCGCAAACAGTCATCGAAAAAAGGCTCCCCAAATGCGCATTCTCCTGACCAACGACGACGGCTACCACGCCCCCGGCCTCGCCATACTCGAAGCCATCGCCGCGCAACTGTCCGACGATATCTGGGTGTGCGCACCGTCCGACGAACAATCGGGGGCGGGCCATTCGCTGACCCTTTCGCGCCCGGTCCGCGTCCGCGAGCATGGTCTGCGCCGCTTCTCGGTCAGCGGCACGCCGACCGATGCGGTGATGATGGCGATGGGGGTCATCATGGACGACAAACCCGACCTGATCCTGTCGGGCGTCAATCGTGGCGCGAACCTCGGCGACGATGTCACCTACTCGGGCACCGTCTCCGCCGCGATGGAGGGCGCTCTCGCAGGCATCCGTTCGATCGCGCTCAGCCAGCTTTACGCGCGTGAGGGGATGGGCGACACCGTCCCCTTCGCCGCTGCGGAAGGCTGGGGAGCGAAGGTGCTTGGCCCGCTGATCGATATGGAATTCGCCGAACGCACGCTGGTCAACATCAACTTTCCCGCGCTTGCCCCCGATCAGGTCAAGGGCGTCCGCGTCGTCCGTCAGGGCTTTCATGATTATGGTCGTGGCAGCATCGTTGAGGGCACCGATCCACGCGGCTACCCCTATTACTGGTTCGGCCTCCACGGCATCGAACATACCCCGGGCAGTGACACCGATCTGGAAGCGGTCGGCCAGGGCTATATCAGCGTCACGCCATTACAGGTCGATCTGACCCATCATCATTCGCTTGGGCGGCTGGCGGATCGGCTGGCGGGGCTCGCCGGATAGACTCATTTCGGATGCAAGCACGTCTGGCGCAACGCTCTTTTTTGCGGCATTAACCATGATATGGCGCTACGACAGCATATATTGACGGCGATCGGGGCAGCAGCCACATTGAGCGCTTGCGCCACCCCGCGCACCGCCGATACCGATCTGTTCGGTCGCCCGCTCGCCCAGCCAACCCCGACGCCAGCCCCGACGCGGTCACCATCGCCCCCACCCGCACCGGCCTATCCGGCATCGAATGGCCGCACCGTCAGCAATGGCAATCCCGACGACCTGCTCGCCGGTATCGTGCTGCGCCCGTTGCCCACCCCGGCCCAGAGCAATGCCATCACCGCCATTGTCCCCAACGCCCGCGACGTGCCAGCCCGCGACTATGTCGTGCAATCCGGCGATACGTTGCGCGGCATCGGCAACCGCACCGGTGCGGGCTCCGAAGCCATCGCCATCGCCAATGCTCTGGCTCCGCCCTACACCATCCGCACCGGCCAGCGGCTGACCATTCCCGGCGGTCGCTATCATGAGGTTGCGGCGGGGCAGACCGGCATCGCCATCGCCCGCGCCTATCGCGTCGACTGGTCGGCGGTGGTTGCCGACAACCGGCTCGAGCCGCCCTATCTGTTGCGCCTCGGCCAACGGCTGCGCCTGCCCGCCGGTGCCGCACCATCGCGCCCGCCGACGCCGGAGGAGCGCGCCCGGGCCTTCAACCTCGACATCGACGATATCGTCACCGGCAGCGCGCCTGCCGCCGCCGTTCCCGTCGCGCGCCCCGCGCCGCCGGTCGCGGTCGGCAATGCCCGCTTCGTCTGGCCGCTGGAGGGCCAACTCTTGCAACGCTTCGGCCGCTCGGGGGGGCGGGTGAATGACGGCATCAAGATCGCCGCCCCACTCGGCACCGCCGTCCGCGCCGCCGGAGACGGCGTCATCACTTATGCGGGAACGGAGGTGCCGCTGCTCGGCGGGCTGGTGCTGGTCGATCATGGCGGCGGCTGGATGAGCGTCTATGGCCATCTCGATCGCGTCGCCGTGCGCATGGGCGAACGGGTCACACGCGGCGCGGTGATCGCCACCGCCGGAGAGAGTGGCCAGGTGCAGCAACCGCAACTGCATTTCGAACTGCGTCAGAATCAGCGCCCGGTCGATCCTGTCGGACAATTGCCGCCGCGTTAGATCACCCAGGCAAATTCGTGATAGGCCAGCGCATGGTCGCGCGGGGCGATGCGCCCCTTGGCCCGCGCCCGCATCACCCCTTCGAGCGCGATCACC
Source organism: Sphingomonas sp. (assembly GCA_043727035.1). Taxonomy (GTDB): domain Bacteria; phylum Pseudomonadota; class Alphaproteobacteria; order Sphingomonadales; family Sphingomonadaceae; genus Sphingopyxis. The sequence continues at coordinate 81,702 of JAYSZB010000016.1, forward strand.
GTCCGGCTTGCGGCATTGGGAAACACCGACGGCAGCAGTGCATGGATCATGCAACCGACGCCTGCCACAGCCATGCGCCAGCCAAAGCCGAACGCCATCGCCAGATGCTCGGCATAGCTTTCCCCTATGCTGCGGGGATGGGCGGTGAACAGGCGATCGATAATGCTCATGGCGGGGCCTTCAGCCTAAAGTGCGCCAGCCTGTCAAGCACCGGACGGTTGACAGCGGCCCGTCCCCGCCCGACACCCCGGCCGTGAGCACGCCCGCACCCGAACGCCACCACGTCCTGCGCCGCAAATCGCAGGCCCCGGTCTGGCAGCAGCTGCTGTGGCGCATCCTCGCGGTGCTGTTCCTCATCGGCCTCGCCATCGCCGTCCACTGGTTTGATCGCGAAGGGCTCAAGGACAATTACGATGGCCATGTCAGCTTCCTCGACATCGTCTATTTCACCTCGATCTCGATCTCGACCACCGGCTATGGCGACATCGTCCCCGTCACCACCGAAGCGCGGATGTTCGACGCGCTGATCGTCACGCCGATCCGCATTTTCGTCGTGCTGATATTCCTCGGCACCGCCTATAATTTCGTCCTCAAACGCACATGGGAGCGCTGGCAGATGCGCCGTATCCAGACACAGCTGACCGGCCACACCATCGTCTGCGGCTATGGCGTCTCCAACCGTCAGGCGGTGCAGGAACTGATGCTGCGCGGCTGCGATTGCAGCGCCATCGTCGTCATCGACTGCGACGAAGACGCCTTGGCCGAAGCCGAGGAAATTGGCTGCAACGTAATGATGGGCGACGCAACGCGGGACCATATATTGCTAGATGCGCGCATCGACACGGCGCGCGCGGTGCTGATCTCGGCGGGGCGCGACGACACATCGATCCTGATGGTCCTCACCGCGCGTGGGCTGCGCCCCGATGTGCCGATCAGCGTCGTCATCCGCGCGTCCGATAATGAATCGATCGCGCAAAACGCCGGGGCCAGCACAGTCATCAACCCGGTCAGCTTCACCGGCCTGCTGCTTGCCGGATCGACCCACGGCGCGCATGTTGCCGATTACATCGCCGATCTCGCCTCGGTCGATGGACGGGTCAGCCTGCAGGAACGCGAAGCCACCCCCGCCGACATCGGCAAATCATTGACCGATCTCGACACCGGCATCGGCGTCCGCCTCTATCGCGACGGCCAGCCGCACGGTGTGTGGGACGAGGCGAGCGCGGCGGTCAAGGACGGGGATATGATCGTCGAGATCGTGCAGGGTGCGGGGCGATAGCGCAAACGGCGTTTGCTCACGGCTGAGCTTTGCTGTTCACCGCCGGTAGATTTCGCGACGGTTGCCCAAACGGATAACGGTGATCAGCATCACGCCATCTTCGATGTCGGCAATGATGCGCCAGTCGCCGACCCGATACTTCCAGAACCCCCCCAGTTCCTTGCCCCGCAGCGCCTCGCCGATGCTGCGGGGATCGTCGAGCGGCGCGACCCGGTCACGCAGAAAGGTCAGGATGCGCCGGGCTATCTGCGGGTCGAGTTTGGCCAGCTGCTTTTTGGCACTGTCCGCCAGCTCAATCTTCCAGGCCATATTCGGCCAGCAAGCTGCTCAAGGGGATGCGCGCCTCGGTTCCGGCACGGACACGCGTGCGTATTTCTGCGGAGAGATGCGCATCTTCCAGATCGTCGATATGCTCGACTATAGCTTCGGTCGCATAGAATGTCTTGGATCGTCCGGTCAGCGTCGAAAGCGCGGACAGACGGTCGTCGATCTCAGCAGGCAGGCGTAGCGACATAGGCATCCTCGCAGAATAGCACTGTAATACTTGTATCGCAACCACCCCCGTGACTCGCGCGCCACAATCGGCTAAACGCCCGCCTCCTCATGAACACTATCACCCTCCCCGAGCCGCGCAAAATCGGCATGGTCAGTCTCGGCTGCCCCAAGGCGCTGGTCGACAGCGAACGCATCCTCACCCGGCTGCGCGCCGATGGCTATGCCATGTCCGCCGATTATGCCGGGGCCGACGTGGTGCTGGTCAACACCTGCGGCTTTCTCGACAGCGCCAAGGAGGAGAGCCTCGAGGCGATCGGCGAGGCCATCGCAGAGAATGGCCGCGTCATCGTCACCGGCTGCATGGGAAACGAGGCCGACGTCATCCGCGCGCGCTTCCCGAGCGTGCTCGCGGTCACCGGCGCGCATCAATATGAGGCTGTGGTCAGCGCGGTGCATGAGGCCGCGCCGCCTGGGCTCGGCCCCTATCTCGACCTTATCCCGCAAGCCTATGACGACGCGGGCCTCAAACTGACCCCGCGCCACTACAGCTACTTGAAGATTTCCGAAGGCTGCAACCACGCCTGCGCCTTCTGCATCATCCCCTCCTTGCGCGGCAAACTCGCCAGCCGCCGCATCGACGCGGTGCTGCGCGAAGCAGAAAAGCTGGTCGCGGCGGGGACGCAGGAACTGCTGGTGATCAGCCAGGACACGTCGGCCTATGGCGTCGATACCCGCCACGCGACGCAGAGCTGGAAGGGCCGCGACGTGCGCGCCCATATGACCGATCTGGCGCGCGAGCTCGGCGGGCTGAAGACCGCGCAAGGCAACACCCCCTGGGTCCGCCTCCACTACGTCTACCCCTATCCGCACGTCAGCGACGTCATCCCGCTGATGGCCGAGGGATTGCTCACCCCCTATCTCGACATCCCCTTCCAGCACGCCGCGCCGAGCGTGCTCAAACGCATGAAGCGCCCCGCCAATGAGGCCAAGGTGCTCGAACGGCTGCGCGAATGGCGCGCGATCTGCCCGGACATCGCCATCCGCTCGAGCTTCGTCGTTGGCTTCCCCGGCGAGACCGAGGCGGATTTCCAATATCTGCTCGACTGGCTCGACGAAGCCCAGCTCGACCGCGTCGGCGCCTTCCGCTTCGAACCCGTCGCGGGTGCCGCCGCCAACGCCCTGCCCGATCAAGTGCCCGAAGCGCTCAAGGAAGAGCGTTTCCAGCGGGTAATGGAAAAAACCGCCACGATCAGCGCCGCCAAACTCAGCGCCAAAATCGGCCGCACGTTGCCGGTGATTATCGACGAGGTCGGCGATCCCGACGAAGAAGACGGCAGCATCGGCGCCACCGGCCGCTCACAGGCCGACGCGCCCGAAATCGACGGCCACGTCTATCTGCGCGATGTCACGGCGACGCTGAAGGCCGGCGATATCGTCGATGTCACCATCGAGGACGCCGACGATCATGACCTGTTCGGGGTGATTGAGGGTAAATAGGGTAATTAGGGACTGTAATTAGGGACGTTAATGAGGGACTGTCCCTAATTATCCAGCACCACCTGTGAGGCCATATTCGATCTTTTCGCTAATTAGGGACTGTCCCTAAATACCAAAGCGCATCGCCGGGAATTAAGTATTGTGTCCCTGAAACTATGAAACTCTGGAAATTCTGTACTTCCAATTTCTATCTTCTTCGATCGGCCATCCAACGATAACAAGAGTATAACCAAACTAATGGAATGAATAAAATTATCCAGAAAATTGTATTTCCGGCAAATATTAATATACGATTCTCAATATTTATTTGCGGAATGAATATTCCACGGTAGTCAAGCATCATCATTCCAAATCTATCTAAACTAAAAGTGACAATGGTGATTGCTGGAAGCCAAACGACAAAAGCGCATCCAAGAATCATTGGCGTTCGCATCTCTGGTCTCCTGCTTTGTCAATAGAATAAACAATTTTTCCGGTTGAAGCAATAGTCGGCGAATTCCGGGGACACCGAGCCACAGGAACACTATACCACAATAAATTCGGGGACAAGAACTCCGGGAGAACTCCAAGGACACTGTACCAAATTCACCCCAAAGCGCCCCGATAGTGGCCCGCACAAAGGCACAGCACCGCAAAGGGCAGCGTTGGTTGCTTCGCACTACCACGCCAATCGCCGTGCCCGAACGACGGGGCGGCATCCCGGCTCGATCAGCCAGCTTCGTGGCTTTGTGGCTATGTGCGAACCATCCGGCGCGCCGACTGCGCCAGCACCACCAGGCCAGTGCGAACCCTAACACGACAGTAACGATGGTTCGCGCCAAGATGCCACGGGGCCACGAAGCCACGAAGCCACGAAGCCACGAAGCCACGAAGCCAAGACGGAGTCGCGCTGCAAAGCGGCATAAGTTGTAGGGACACATTGAGTTCTGGGGACACATTGAGTTCTGGGGACACATCCGAGTTCTGTGGACAGAGTTTTGGAGACACATTACTTAATTCGGAAAGGCTTCACCGCAAAAGCCGCCCCCCCAGTCTGCTACCGTCTCGTCTGCGTTTTTCCGACATAATATGTCTCTATGTCGAAACATAATGTCGCAAAATATGCCTGTTGCGCATCATCGGGCGTGATCTTTTGTGACGTTTTAACCTTTGGCCCTCCTGCCGTGCGCCACCTGTGGGCTGGGCAGCGTGGTGTGGATGCATGTCCAGCAGAAATCCGCTGACATGATGCCATTGTGCCACAGCCCCTGTAACCCCCCGCCCCGCCCCACCGAACCCCCACACGCAAGGTCGGGCAGGTGGCCTCCCGCAATCAGCGCCGCCGCGACAACAACGCACCCAGAGACTCCCCATGGCCTCCGCATCGGAGCGCGCCGCTTGTCTGGATGACAGCAGCAATTTCGCCACCGCGCACATCGGCTGCGCGCGCTGGCGCATCGGCTTTACCTACGCGCTCACCGCCGCCGAAAACATCCTCGAGCTGCTCTATCCGCTGGCGATCGGCTTTGCGATCAACGGCTTGCTGGCGGATCGGACGACCGACCTGTGGCCGCTGGCGGCACTGTGGTTCGGCCATATCCTGCTCGCCGCTGCCCGCCAGCTCTACGACACGCGGCTGTTCGCGCCGCTCTATGCGGGCCTCGCAGTCGATATGGCCAACGCGCAGCGCGGCATCGGCCAATCGACCGGAGAAGTTTCGGCGCGCATCGACATGGCGCGCGACTATGTCGAATTCTTCGAAACCGACGTACCGCGATTGGGCGCGGTTGCCATCAGCCTGATCGGCGGGGTGGCGCTGATCGCCAGTTTCGATCCTGTCTCGGGCGGCATCGTCGCTGCGCTGCTGCTGCCGGTGGCGGCGATCAACCTGTGGCTGGCGCGCCGCTCCTACCGGCTCAACCGCGCGATCAACGACCAGCAGGAAATGCAGGTCGATGTCATCGCGCTCGCAGGATTACGCCCGCTCAAGCGCCATTTCGGTCGCATCGCCCGCTGGCGCATCCGCCTGTCCAACGCCGATGCGGCGAGCTGGACGCTGGCCGAGACGATCACGCTCGGCGCGGTGCTGCTGGTGCTGTGGCGACTCGCCGGGCTGCCCGACGCGAGCGCGGGCAGCATCTTTGCCGGCGTCGCCTATCTGTTGCAGGTGATCGATGCGCTCGACCATGCGCCCGATGCGGTGCAGCAGATCAGCCGCCTCGTCGATATCCGCCGCCGGATGCAGTCGGGAGCCGGCACTGGCTAAAGGTTGCAATTTACAACTGTGTCATTAAGCCTCCTCTCGTCAGAACAAGGGAGAGTCGGCGCATGAATGCAGTCACGCCAATCACGCGAGCCGAAACCGACCATTTAGACGTCGATGTCCTCATCGTTGGCGCGGGTATTTCGGGCATCGGCATGGCGGTCCATCTCCAGTCCAAATGCCCCGGCCGCAGCTTTGCGCTGGTCGAACGGCGCGCCAATCTCGGCGGCACCTGGGATTTGTTCCGCTATCCCGGCATCCGCTCGGACAGCGACATGCACACGCTGGGCTTCGTGTTCGAACCGTGGAAGCATGAGAAATCGATCGCCGATGGCCCGTCGATCCTCGGCTACCTTAACCGCATCGTCGACGAACGCGGCATCCGCGAGCGCATCCGCTTCGACAACAAGGTGCTGAGCGCCGACTGGGACAGCGCCACTGCGTTGTGGACGGTGACGACCGAAAGCGCCGACGGCAGCCGCAGCGTCATGCGCGCCCGCTTCCTCTATCAGGGGTCGGGCTATTACGATTATGACACCCCCTATGACGCGCAATTCCCGGGGCGCGAGGACTTCAAAGGCCAGATCGTCCATCCGCAATTCTGGCCCGAGAACCTGGATTTCGCTGGCAAGCGCGTCGTCGTCGTCGGATCGGGCGCGACCGCGGTCACCATTACGCCGTCGATGGTCAAGCCGGGCGATCCCGGCGCGGCAGCGCATGTCACCATGCTTCAGCGCACCCCGACCTGGTATTTCATTCGCCCCGCCAAGGATGGCTTCGCCAACACGCTGCGCAAGCTGCTGCCCGAAACCTGGGCCTATGCGATCACCCGCTTCAAGAATGTCCGGCTGCAGAATTTTGCCTTCAAGATGGCGCGCAACAAGCCGGAAAAGGTCAAGGAAGCGCTGACCACCAGGATCAAGGCAGCGCTCGGTGACAAATATGACGCCGCTGCCTTCACCCCGCCCTATGATCCATGGGACCAGCGGCTGTGCCTCGTCCCCGATGGCGATTTCTTCAACGCCATCGTCGCGGGCAAAGCGGAGGTGGTGACCGACCATATCGAGCGGTTCGACGCCACCGGCATCGTGCTCAAGTCGGGCGAGCATCTCGATGCCGATATCATCGTCACCGCCACCGGCCTCAATCTGGCGCTGGCCGGCAAGGTCGCGGTCAGCGTCGATGGTGCGCCGGTCGCGTGGAACGAGCATTTCTATTACAAGGCGTGCATGTTCTCCAACGTGCCGAACTACGCCGCCGTGTTCGGTTATCTCAACGCCAGCTGGACTTTGCGCGCCGACATCGTTTCCGAATATGTCTGCCGCGTCCTCAACCATATGGGCGCGACGGGCAGCGACATCGCCGTGCCGGTACTCGACGATCCGGCCAGCCTGACCGAAGAGAATGTCTTCGATTTCTCTTCGGGCTATATCCAGCGCTCGCTGCACATCATGCCCAAGAACGCCGACGCGATGCCGTGGCGGCTCAATCAGGACTATCTCGCCGACCGCGTCGATATGCGCAGCGGCGCGGTGGCGGATGGCGTCATCAGCTTCCGCCGCAAGGGCGCGACCAAAGTGCGGCGCGAGGCGCTGCTCGACGCGGCGGAATAGCGCGGTCGATGCGAGAGGGTGGCGTATGGCAGCGCCGCTCCCTACATCGGCGCAATGACCGACTTCTCGACTATGCTGCAACCCGACAAGGGCCAGCCCGCGCGCAGCATCCATATCGTCGATAAGGCTGGCTTCGATGCATGGCTGACCGCCCAGCCCGAACGCGCGCGTGTCGCCGTGGCGGCGCAGCGATTGAAGCCTGAGGGTTATGCCCACGCCATCCTGCCGGGCGACGCGGCGGATGGCTGGTCGGTGGTCACCGTCGTCGCCAATGTCGCCAACCTCTCGAGCTGGTGCCTCGCCAAGCTCGCTGCCTCGCTCCCCGCCGGAGTGTATCGCTTGGCCGAGGGCGAGCCGGGACCGGCAATGTTCGGCTGGCTGATCGGCCAGCATAAATTCACCCGCTACAGGCAAAAGCCCGAAGCAGAAGCCCCGCGCGTGCTGCTCTCTGGCGAACCGGGCAAGATCGCCGCCGTCATCGCCGAGGCAGGTGCGGTCACCATGGTCCGCGATCTGGTCGACACCCCCGCCAGCGACATGGGGCCCGCCGATCTCGAAGCCGCCGCCACGGCGCTCGCCAAGGCGCATGGCGGCGCGCTGAGCGTGACGCGCGGCGACGCGCTCGACCAGGGCTATCCGATGATCGCCGCCGTCGGCCGTGCGGCATCGCGCGAGCGCGAACCCCGGCTGATCGAGCTGAAATGGGGCCGCGAGGAGCATCCGCGCATCGCGATAGTTGGAAAGGGTGTCACCTTCGACTCGGGCGGGCTCGACATCAAACCGGCCAGCGGCATGCTCCATATGAAAAAGGACATGGGCGGCGCGGCGCACGCGCTGGCGCTGGCAGGGCTCGTCATGGGCGGCAATCTGCCGGTTCGCCTGCACCTGCTGATCCCCGCCGTCGAAAACAGCATCGCCGGTAACGCCATGCGCCCCGGCGACGTGTTGACCAGCCGCAAGGGACTGTCGGTCGAGATCGACAATACCGATGCCGAGGGGCGCCTCGTGCTCGGCGATGCGCTGACCCGCGCCGCCGAGGACAAGCCCGAGCTGATCATCGATTTCGCCACGCTGACCGGCGCCGCCCGCGTCGCGCTCGGCCCCGATCTGCCGGCGCTGTTCGCCAATGACGATGCCCTCGCCGACGATCTGCTGGCGGCCGGCAAGCAGCGCGACGATCCGCTGTGGCGGATGCCGCTGTGGGACGGCTATGACGAGATGATCAAATCCGACATCGCCGACATTACCAATTCGCCCGCCGCCGGTTTTGCCGGATCGATCACTGCGGCGCTGTTCCTGCGTCGCTTCGTACCATCGGATGTGCCATGGGCGCATTTCGATACCTTTGCATGGCGTCCTTCGGCAAAGCCGGGACGGCCAAAGGGTGGCGCGGCGCTCGGCCTGCGCGCGGCATGGGCGATGCTGGAAGGGCGCTATCGCCCATAGGCATGAAACTTGAGCGCTCGATGCATTGGTAACTTTCTCAATTGCGCGATGAAACCGGTTTCGCAGATGTGCGTTTGCGATAGTTGAACCGGCATTCCGCAGAACGCGACCGCGCCGCCCAACATCGAGAGATTGAATGAACAGCGCCGCCTGGATGACTTGCCTGATCAGCATAGTTCGTTCCGATCTGCCCGATCTCACCAACCGCCAGATGGGTATCATGCTCAGCGTCGCGCTTGCCCCAGGACCGCACACTGTGCGTGGACTCGCCGAACGGTTGGGCGTCTCCAAACCGGTCGTCACGCGCGCTCTTAACAAACTGACCGCCCTCGGCTATCTGGCACGCAAGCGCGACCGCAACGATGGCCGCAACATCTTTATCGAAATGACGGATCCGGGGGCGACTTTTCTTGAACGGTTCAACAAGCTCGTCGGCGAGGCCGGAGAACGCGCCGCAAGGGCAGGCTGATACCGCACCGGTTCGCTTTACCCTGACCGGCCCCTCACGCGCTTACGATCCTGAGCATCAGGCAATTCGCGGCGATCTGGCCGATGTTGCCGAGGCCAATCATCATTTTGCGCCGCATTATGCCGAACCGGTACTGTGCGTCGCCGTCCAGGCTGTCGAGGTCCGTTCGCTGCCCGCCGCTGATTCCGCCGTGCGCACGTTGCTCGCCACCGATGACCAGTTCGCACTGCTCGACCTTAGCGGTGGCTGGGCGTGGGGTTATGCGGTGGCAGGGCATATCGTCGGCTATGTCCCGCGCGGGATGCTAGAGATCGCCTGATGCCGGTGTCTGTCTTCATCGACGGTGCCGTCGGCACGACCGGGCTCGATATTGCGGAACGGCTGGGCGCACGCAGCGATGTTGCGTTGATTGTGCTCGACGAGGCGTGCCGAAAGGATGACGGCGCGCGCCGCGATGCCTTTCACGCCGCCAATATTGCCATCCTCTGCCTGCCCGACGATGCCGCACGCGCAGCGGTTGCCCTCGCCGTCGGCAGCGCGGTGCGGATCATCGATGCCTCCAGCGCGCATCGGGTCACTCCTAGCTGGGTCTATGGCTTTGCCGAGAGCGCGGCGGGGCAGCGCGAGGCGATTACCGGCGCCGACTATGTCACCAACCCCGGCTGCTACTCCACCGGCTTTATTGCGCTGGTCGCCCCGTTGGTCGCGCGCGGTCTGCTCCCCGCAGACGGCGGCTATATCTGCCATGCCGTGTCGGGCTATTCGGGCGGCGGCAAGGCGCTGATCGCGCGCTACGAGGCCGAACCCGATCTTGCATGGCGCGGCTATGCACTGGGTTTCGACCATAAACATGTCCCCGAAATGCAGGCGCGGTGCGGCCTGACCCATCGCCCGCTCTTCTCTCCCGCCGTCGTCCCGGCGATGCGCGGCATGGTGGTGGAGGTATCATTGCTGCGCACCACCGACGCGCGCATCGCCCCCATCGAAGAATTGCGTGCGGCGCTGGTCGAGCATTATGCAGGATCGCCGCTAGTCGGCGTTGGCGGGCTGGGCGACGCTGGCGAAATCCTGCTGCGCGAAGGCGCTGCCGCATCGGATCGACTCGCACTCGACCTGTTCGCAGCGGCCGACGGCAGCCAAATCCGGCTGGTCGCTTGCCTCGACAATCTCGGCAAAGGCGCTGGCGGGGCGTGCGTGCAGAACCTCAACATCATGGCCGGACTGCCCGAAACCGCAGGATTGCGGCTGTAAACGCTGCATTTCGGTCGCTTGGTCGCGGCCTCGCCCGTCTGCAAATATGCTTTCAACGTCATTCACCCCCGATCCATCTTGCTTGCCATAAAAATGCGACAAAGCCGGATACCTCCCGCACAGTCGCGGGGCACCACCGGCACGGAGGATGAAACCATGACCCGCAGCTGGATCGGCGCGCTGTTGATTGCCGCCACCGCCCTGACCCCCATAGCCGCTTCCGCGCAGGATGGCGGCTTTGGCGAACGTATTGTCCGCCAAGCCCAGCGTGACGGCGGTGAGCGCGCCACGCGCGACCCTGACCGCAGCGAGCGCGCGCAGCCACGCAGGCAGCAGCGGGCCGAGGCCCCGGCACCGCAACCTGTCCAGTCTCAGCGCGACGATGGCCGCCGCGGCAGCGGTGACGGTGGTCAACGGCGCGGCGACGGTGCCAACCGTCGGGGCGGCGATGGCAATGGCGGAGGCGGCTGGCAGGGTCGCAATCGTGGCGGTCAGGGCAGCCAGTCCGGCCAGTGGCAGGGCCGTCGTGACGGTGGCCAGGCCACTGAGCAACGCGGTGAGTGGCAGGGTCGCCGCGATGGTGCAGCAGACCGCACCGGCGGATATGACCGCAACCGCGATGGCAATCGTGCCGGCAATGATGGCCGCCGCTATGATGGTCGCCGGGGCGATGACGGCTTCGGCACCCGCGTCGTTCGCGATGCCCAGCATGGCGGCAACGTCCGCGACGGACGCTACGACCGCGACGGGCGCTATAACCGCGACGGACGCGACGGTCGCTATGACGGACGCCGCTGGGATAATGACCGCCGCGACAACCGCTACGGTCGGGGCTATAACGGACACCGCTGGAACCATAGCTGGCGCAACGACCGTCGCTACGACTGGCGCGGGCACCGCCAGCGTTATGGCCAGTCCTATCGGCTGGGGCGCTATTACTCGCCCTACCGCAACTACAGCTATCGCAGCCTGAGTGTCGGCTTCTTCCTCAACTCGCTGTTCTATTCGAACCGCTACTGGATCAGCGATCCGTATCAATACCGCCTGCCCGAGGTCTATGGTCCCTATCGCTGGGTGCGCTATTATGAGGACGCGCTGCTGGTCGATGTCGAAACCGGCGAAGTTGTCGATGTGATCAACAACTTTTTCTGGTGACAACAGGGGGCAAATAACAAGGTCGTGAAAGGGCGGGTTCGGGGGAACCCGCCCATTTTAGTTCAGCCTCGATCGGCCCTTGCGCCAGCCGGGATCGCAGCCCACCATCGCTCCCAGACACACGGGAGAACAACGACATGCGCCGCACCCTCCGCTACGCCCTGCTCGCCGCGAGCATCGCGCTTATCCCTGCCGCGGCCAGTGCACATGACGACATGTTCGGCATGGCAGCACAGGCCGACGCGGCCGCGCCCACTGCACCATCCGTCCAAATCATCCACGCTGGCAGGCTCATAACGCAGGCGAGCGATGGCATTTCCGGCCCCGCTACCATCACCGTCACCGACGGCCGCATCACCGCCATCGCGCAGGGGCTGCAACCCGCACCCGACGGCGCGACGCTGATCGATATGTCGACCCGCACCGTCATGCCCGGCCTGATCGACATGCATGTCCACCTGACCGGCGACCCCGGCGGCGATTTCTGGCGTGAGGCGGTCGATCCCGATGAGTGGGGCGTGATCATGGGCGTCAAGAACGCCGCGATCACCGTCCGTGCCGGATTCACCACCGTGCGCGAAGCCGGATCGGCGCGGCAGACGGCGTTCGTGCTGCGGCGCGGCACCGAACAGGGCATCATCCCCGGCCCGCGCATCGTCGCTGCCGGTCCTGCGCTCTCCATCGTCGGCGGGCATGGCGACATCACCGGCTTCCGCCGCGAGGTGATCGAGGCGCTGCCGACCGGCTTCACCTGCACTGGCCCGCTCGAGTGCGCCTTGCGCGTGCGGCAGGCATCGGCAGCAGGGTCGAACGTCATAAAGATCACCGCGACCGGCGGTGTCCTGTCGCAGCAGGGGCGCGGGCTCGAGGCACATTTCACCGCTGAGGAGATGACCAGCATCGCCACCACCGCGCATTCGCTCGGCCTCGAAGTCATGGCCCATGCCCACGGCGCACGCGGCATCGAGGCGGCGGCACGCGCGGGCATCGACACCATCGATCATGGCACCTTCCTCGACGAGGCGGCGGCACGGGCGATGGCGGCCAATGGCACCTATCTGGTGCCAACGCTGCGCGCGCTGACCGGCGTGCGCGACGGCCTTGGCCGCGGCATCTATACACCCGTCGTCGAGGCCAAGATCCGCGAGACGCTCAACGTGCTCGGCAACAATGTCCGCCTCGCCGAACGCTTCGACGTGCCCGTGGCGTTCGGCACCGACGCGGGCGTATTCGCCCACGGGCTGAATGCGCAGGAGTTCCAGTTGCTGATCGACGCGGGCATGTCCCCGCGCAATGCGGTGGCGAGCGCAACCACGGTCGCGGCCCGCGCCCTCGGCATGGAAAACGAGATCGGCCGCATCGCCGTCGGCTATTCGGCGGACATCATCGCGATAGACGGCGATCCGCTCACCGATGTGCGCACGCTGGAGGCTGTGCGCTGGGTAATGGTGCGTGGGCGGGTGGTCGAATGAACTGACAGCGCCGCGTATAGGACGACGTGGCACTTGATTGTTTCACGCGAAGACGCGAAGAATTCGGCTCGGTCTGCGAACCTGTGCTTTCTCGCTCCTCTGTTGGTGGCGAGGCGCTCCGTATCCGTTCAGAGCTGCCATCTTCGCGTCTTCGCGTGAGACATTTCTTGCCGCTTCGCGGATCGGGTCGGAGATGGATTCGGGCACACTCGACCCGCCCGACCGCTTGCCAGCCACGCTTCATCCTGTATTGACCGGACAATACAGAAATTATGAGGATCGCCCTGATGACCACCCTCCGCCTCGCCCTGCTTGCCAGCCTGACGCTGCCGCTCGCCGCTTGCGTGACCGCCAGAGACGCCCCTGCCGCTCCCGTTGCCGTCGCGCCGGTCGCCGATCCCGCAGCAGCCCAAACCGCCGCGCATGATGCGCTCTGGCTGTTGTTCCGCGAGAGCGACGAAGCCCAGCTACGCCGCAATCCGCTGTTCGCATTGTTCCGTGGCGACATGCGCTATGCCGATCAATTGGGCGATGGCATCACCGACGCCTATTTCGTCGCCGAGCGCGAAGCCAATGGGGCCGATTTGACGCGGCTGTCGCAAATCGATCGTGTTGCGCTCAATGAGACGGACCAGCTCGCCTATGACGTCTTCGGTTACGCAGCGCGCGATGCCCTGCGCGGCCTGACCCCGGAAATACTGGCGCTGACCACCGTTCGCCCGCTCAACCATTTCTTCGGCGCGCACACTTTCTATCCTAACTTCGCCAGCGGCCAAGGCGGCGCGCCTTTCCGCACCATCGAGGATTATGAGAATAATCTGAAACGCCACACCCAGTTCGCGACGATGATGGACCGTTCGGTCGGCCGCTTCCGCGAAGGCATGGCCTCAGGCGTGGTCGAGACCAAGCTGACAATCGCCAATGTCATCACCCAGCTCGATACCCAGTTGGCCCAGCCAATTGAGCAGTCGCCTTACTATGGCCCCGCCACCCGTTTCCCCGACAGCTTCACCGATGCGCAAAAGGCCGAGCAGACCGCCAGGCTGCGCGCGTCGCTGACCAATGATGTCTTCCCCGCCCTCACCCGGCTGCGCGATTTCCTGCGCGATGACTATCTGCCGGTGGCGCGCGATGGTGTCGGTCTGATGCACATGCGCGGCGGCCCGGCGCTCTACCGCCAGCTGGTCGAGCAGACGACGACGCTGCCGCTCGATCCCGAGGAAGTCCACAATCTGGGCCTCAGCGAAGTCGCTCGGATCAAGGGCGAGATGGAGGCGATCAAGCGCCAAGTGGGCTTCACCGGCAGCCTGACCGATTTCTTCAACTTTATCCGCACCGATCCGCAGTTCAAGGAAGCGACGCGCGAATCGCTGACCCAACGCTATTATGCCGTGGGGCGACAGGTCGATCAGGTGATCGGCCGCTATTTCTCGACCATCCCGCGCTCGGCGCTGGAAATCCGCCCCTATGAAGAATTCCGTGAGCGGTTCGAGGCGGGCGGCAGCTATCAACAGGGTGCGCCCGACGGATCGCGCGCCGGCATCTTCTACTTCAACGCCTATGACCTGCCCAGCCGCACCACGCCCGGCATCACCACATTGTACCTGCACGAAGGCGCGCCGGGGCATCATTTCCAGATCAGTCTGGCGCAAGAAAATGAGGCGCTGCCTCCGTTCATGCGCTTCGGCGGCAACACCGCCTATGTCGAGGGCTGGGCGCTCTATGCCGAGACGCTGGGAACCGAAATGGGGCTCTACACCGATCCCTATCAGCGCTTCGGCACGCTCAGCGACGAGATGTTGCGGGCGATGCGGCTGGTGGTCGATACCGGCCTCCATGCCAAGGGCTGGACCCGCGATCAGGCGATCGATTACATGCTCGCCAACAGCGACATGGGCCGCACCGACGCAACCGCCGAGGTCGAGCGCTATATCGCCATCCCCAGCCAGGCGCTGGCTTACAAGATCGGCGCGCTCACCATCCAGCGGTTGCGCGCCAAGGCGATGCGCGAACTGGGCAGCCGTTTCGACATCCGCGATTTCCATGCGCAGATACTGATGACCGGCGCGCTGCCGCTGCCGATCCTCGAACAAAAGATCGATGCCTGGATCGCCCGGGTCAAGGCAGGGTAAACGCCTGATTGACAGTGCAGGCTTGCAAGTTGCTGCTTTTGCCCGATACCATTGCAACGGGCAAAACAGGGTCGCACGCTTGGACGATCATGACGACATTGCGGCGATAGCGGCGGCGCTCGGGTGCGAACCTGGCGCCGCCAGTGCGTTGTTGTCCGCCAGCCGCCTGATCGACCTGCCCCAGCCGACGCATCTGGTCCACCAGAGCGAGCCTGCGCCATTGAGCTGGCTGATTCTCGATGGCGCGGTCCGATGCGAAGTATTGTCCACCGACGGGCGGATGACGGTGGCGGCGACGCATCCGCCGGGCGACATCGTCGGCGCGTTCGGCATGGCCGATGTGCCGATGTCTGGCGCGCTGGTGACCATCGGCAAGACCCGGCTGCTCGCCAGCACGGTCGAGGCCATCGAGCGGCTGGCGCTGCAACGCCCCGATTTTGCGCTCGCCATCGCCCGCGCCTTTGCGCGCCAGGCAGGGACGATGACCCAGCGGCTGGCTTCGCGCATCAGCCTGACGGCAGCGGGGCGCATCTGTGCAAGGCTGCTCGAACTCGCCGGACCCGACAATTGCATCGCTCCGCCGCCAGTGGTTTCGGCGCTGGCAGTGAGCGTACAGACCACGCGCGAGACGACCTCGCGGACCATCTCGTCGCTCGAACGGCGCGGCATCATCGCACGCGACGACAAGCGGCTGGTGATCCAGTCTCCCCGGATTCTGGAGGATATGATCGTCTGATGTCTCCCCTCCCGCTTGCGGCAGGGGTCGGGGGTGGGGTCTCGCCACACCGGGAATCGTCAGCCGGACAGCCCAATCTTTCCCGCAAGCGGGAGCGGCTTTTTACCGCCCGTTGAGATCGTAAACTTCCATCGGCCCCTCTGGCCCGTCGACCACCCCGGCCAGCACCGGGCGGGCACCGCTGCATTGCGCTACGATCAGCAGTGCGGCGGGGCGCGACAGCAGGATATGCCCGGGGTCGGCCACCTGTCGCAACGCGGTCAGGCGTGGCGAGATCGCGGCATCGGCGTGCGGCACATAAGCATCGACGACATCGCCTGTGACCAGCGACGCGGGGAGATCGACGATGTCCGCCAATGGCACGACATGATGCTCCGCCTCACCCCCATGATCGATCGCCAAACACGGGAGGTCGGCTCCCGATAGCGGCACCGCGCTCGCGTCGCTGCGACTGTCGAGCGCGACGGTCAGCAGCCGGTGCGGCGCGAACAGCAGCGGCACATCCTCCGCCCCCACCCAGCGCGCGCGCAGCATCACCGGCTCGCTGTCGCAGGCGATAGCCTCAGCTACCGCCAGACCCATCGCCATATCGTCGGCCAGCCGCACTGCCGCCGGAGTCAGTCCGCCCGCTTCAGCCAATGTTTCGATGCTGTCCGCGCGCTCGACCAGCCGGTCGAACCGTTCGCCCCAGTCGCCACCCAGCGGCGCGACCGATCCGGCACGAAAGCCGTCGATGTCGATCGGCAGCACGACATGCAGTTCGGCCCCGCCAGCGATGGCCGCCTCCGCCGCGACGATATCGGTCCCCGCCGCCAGCGCGCCATAGGCGAGCGCCGGCGCGACATCGGCAACCGCATCGACGATCGCCTGTTCGGCCTCTACGCCGACGATACCGATCGGGCCGCGAAAATGCATCACCGGCGGCAGCGCGAAATCGGCGAGCCAGCTCGCGTCTGCCTCATCGAAACTGAGGATGCGGCGGAACTGGCGCAGCGTCGCTGCGCGGTCTTCGCGCGCGCGGGGAGCTAAAGCGACAGCATCCGCCAGTGCCTGTCGCGCTTCGGCCGTGCGCCCCATCAGCAACAGCGCCTCGGCGCGGGTCGCACCCAGCCAATAGGGCGTCTCCGCACCATGCTGTCCCTTGTCGAGCAGGTCGAGCAGGTCGGCTGCAAGCGACGCCGCTGTCTTGCCGTCACCCCGCAAGTGCACCAGCGTCGCCGCATTGATCCGCGGGTAGCTGTCATCGGTCAGCTGCGACGCCGCCGAATAGGCTTCGACAGCGCGGCGCAGCAAAGCGATGCGCTCGTCGCCCGACGCGCGCATCGCCAGGTCCTTGAGCAACCGCCCCTTGAGCGTCAGCAGCCCGCCATCGTCGCTGCGCACGTCAAGGGCTGCGGCGCAAAAGGCATCCCATGCCCGTTGCGCCGCGCCGCTGCGGGCCAGTCGTCTGATGATGGCACGTTCAGCCATGGCCGCGATAGTGCGCCCGCCTCGTTTCAAACGTCAACAGCATAGCGATCAACCCGGCGTCGTTCCGGGCGGCGGCAGGCGGATATCGGGATCGAGGATGATCTGGGTGACAGTCGCCTGTCCGTCGACATATTTCCCGACCACGTCGAGATGGATGTTGAACGGCTTGTCATACGCCGGACCGAATGTGCTGGCCGGAACGACCATATAGGCCGTCGTATCGCTGACCCGCACCACGCCCAGATAATCATCGGCAGCGCCGTCATATCCACCCGAGAACGGCAACGCATCGAAAGTCGCACCGAGCCTGATGTCCAGAACAATGCCAAGGATGATATCTTCGGTCGGGCACAGGCTGAGCGCACTCGGCTTTTTCGTGTTCGATCCCTGGAGTTCCTTGGGTGGCTTATTACCCGCCCCGTCAGACAATTCTGCGGTCATGTTGATCGACGCGCCCTTGACCGTGCGCGCGGCCGTGTTGGCAAATCCGATACCCTGCCCGCCGCCCGATGTCGGTGCGATGCCGATGATCCATGCCACTTGCGGCATCGGACCAGTCCACGCCTTGGTAAGTTCGACAATTTTACGTGCCATATCTTCTCTCCCCTTTGAAACCCGTCAGTTCAGTGTCGTTGGCCGGTTCAGGCGGCGCAACTCCTCCACCTCGTCCAGCAGAAATTTCCACCGCTCCCGCTCGGGGTCGCGGCGCACCAATGTAGCCATCAATTGCCCGCTCCGATCGAGCGTCGCCGTAGCGTCGGCGGTTTGCCGAGCCTCGATCTGCCACCGCGCCAACAGCACCAGATTGCCGGCAAGCATATCCATATAGTCGGCGTTTCCGGGATCGCGACGCAGCAGATCGGTGACCATGCGGTTCGACTCGCGAAGTCGGTCGATTCCCGAAGTGGGATCGCCATCCTCGCGCATCGCCATGCCTACCCAGCCATAACGATTGGCGAGCGCGAGCTCAGCGGCAGGGTCTGCTGGCCGCCGCCTGGCAACCTGCTGCATCGAGGCCAAGGATGCCACGCAATGGTGGGTCGCCGGACGGTCTGTGCCCTTGTCGATGATCTCGATCGAACAGAGAATGCCCTCGGCAAAGCCGATTTCCCGATCAGCGCGGTTCCTGTCGCCGTCGACAAGGCTCAGACGACCGGCGAGTCGACGGTAGGCATCGAAACGTCGGCGCGCCGAAGGATAGTCTTCGCGCAGCTGCAATATATTACCGACCCAATATTCGCTCTGCGCATGGGCATATAGCCGGTCGGGGTCGTTGGGATCGAGCGCAAGCAGTGCCGACGTCGTGCGATGCGCTTCGACAAAGCGTTCCATCGCCTCATCCACATCACCGCGCCCCGCCTCGTCCTCGCCCATCGCCTGCAAGATCAGTGCGCGCTGCCTGAGGCTGTCCGGCGGCAGCGCCGAAAGATCGCCCTGCCCGCGATAATAGTCCATCGCCCGTTCGCTGACCGCGCGCTGCACCGCCCCGCTGCCCACCCCGCGCAACCGGGTGCGCAACTCGGTCATCATATAGTCGATCAGCCCCTCGGCCTCGGCGCGCTGGCGTTCGGCTTCCCGCTGTGCAGAGATCGCAAAGGCTGTCATCGCCCCCATGGCTATCACCAGCAGGAACGCGAACGCCGTGATGCCGATCACGCGCCTTAGCCGTCGTTGCGCGTCGCGCTGGATCAGCGAATCGAGCGGCACCCCCTTCAAGGCGGCGACGACTTTGAGGAACCCGAGTTTGGGACCATCGGCATCCTTGCGGAAATCCGCCGCCAAAGGCTCCCGCCCGTCCTCGGTCAGCGCATCCGGCATCCCCTCTGCGGGGTCACCGCGCAGGATGACCGACAGGATCGGCGCGTTCGGGTGCAGTTCGCGAAACAGGCGAATTTCGCCATCGACCCATTGCGATTGCTTCGCCTCGGGCGAGCACAGCACCACCAGTGCCGCAGATTGCGCCAAAGCGGAGCGGATTGCCGTCGTCAGGCTAGAAGCGGCGGCGAAATCGGCGCGGTCACGAAAAATGCTGCCGAGCCGGGGGGTGCCAAGGTCGCCGCGCACGTTCGCGGGCAGCTTGTACGCCTCCAGCTTGCGATGCAGCTTGCTCGCGGCGACCTCATCGGCATGCGAATAGCTGATGAACGCGGCATAGCGCGGCGTATCCGTCCGCCCGCTGGCACCGTCAGCTATCGTCATGTCCATGCCGCCCGCCCCTTGCACCGGCCCGGATTTCCGGTTGCCGAACAGGATGATGGCACAGGCGGGCTGCGGAAAAAAGGACGAAACCCACAAATGACGCACCGCCCCTTGCCTTGCCGCATTACGTCGCTAGGCTCCCCCAATGCCCGCAGTATCCGCCGTGCGTCCTGTCGATATCTTCGCTCCGGCAGAGTGGAAGGCGCTGACCCGCGTGTCGCGCTGGCGCGGGATAGGACTGGTGGTTCACGCCTGGGGGGCGTTGGCGCTGATCATCGTCGCGACGCTGTGGATCGGCCATTGGCTGGCGTGGGTACCGGCGATTCTGCTGCTCGGCGGACGGCAGCTCGGCCTCGCCATATTGATGCACGATGCGGCACACGGCCTGCTGCACCCCGACCGGCGGACCAACAATATGCTCGGTGAATGGCTGACCGGGGCGGCAGTGGGCAGCGATCTGCAAAGCTATCGTGCCTATCATCTGACCCATCACCGCTTCACCCAGCAGGCCGAGGACCCGGACCTGGGCCTCAGCAAGCCGTTCCCGACCACCCGCGCCAGCCTGTTGCGCAAGGTCATCCGCGACCTGACCGGGCAGACATTCTTCAAGCAGCGCACGGCGCAATTCGCGCTGTCGTGGCGGGGCTTGCGCGCCATATTGGACGGACGGGGCGGCGAACAGACAGACAAGCGCGATGCCGCCGCCGGAACCCCGTTCGACCGGCAGGGTGCGGCAGGACTCAACGGCCCCGCTGCAACCGGAGACGCCGGAGCCATCGCCGTCACCAGAACCGTGGCTCGATTCCTGCTGCTGCAAGCGGTGCTGCTGGCGCTATCGCTCGCGCTTTACGGCTGGACGCCCTTCCTGCTGTGGATTGTCGCGCTGGCGACCAGCTTTCAACTCGCGCTACGCATCCGCAACATCGCCGAGCATGCCTGCACCCACACCGGCCCCGGCGACCCGTTCAGCCACGCACGCACGACGCTCGCCAGCTGGACCGAACGCGCGCTCGTCGCCCCCTATTGGGTCAATTTCCACGCCGAACATCATCTGTTCATGGGCATGCCCTGCTACAATCTGCCGCGTGCGCACCGGTCGTTGATAGAGCGCGGCTATGGGACACGGATGACGCTGGCAGATGGATATGCGAGTGTGATGCGGACAGTGGTGACGGCTTAGGCAAGCGCCTCCGCAATCAACCCCCGAGTATTCGCCACGCCATAAAGCGCGATGAAGCTGCCCATGCGCGGGCCTTGTTCGCTGCCTAGCAGGATCTCGTACAGCGCCTTGAACCAGTCACGCAAGGACGCGAAGCCGTACGCTTCGTCCTTGCCGATCACGTAAACCGCGGTCTGGATGTCCTCTGCACTGGCGCTGTCACCAAGCGTTTCAAGCGCGGCATTGAGCGCCCTAAGGGCAGCGGCCTCGCTCGCAATCGGCTTGCGTCTTGCCAGCGTCGGCGCGACGAAATCGCGGTTGTACGCCAGCGCATGACCGATCAGTGCATCGAGCTGTGGGTCCGCCGCGCGCGCTTGCACGCGGGAAAGGCCAGACAAAGACTCCGCTGCGCTCGCCGCAGAAACATAATTCCCCAGATAGGCCCACACCTGCTCTGCCGTCGCGTCGCCGCCCAGCACGCCGACCAGATTGAGCAACAGCCCGAACGACACTGGCGGGCCATCAATCGGCACGTCACCACCATGGATATGGTGCACCGGATTACCCAGCCGCTTGTCGATCTCCTGGCCAGCGTAAGCCGCGCGAAACTGCTCATACTCATCGACCGCGCGCGGGATCACGCCGGGGTGCAGCGACTTGGCCGATTTGGGCTCGCGGTAGATGTATAAAGCCAGGCTCTCCTCGGTGCCATAGGTCAGCCATTGATCGATGGTCAGGCCGTTGCCTTTGGACTTGGAAATCTTCTCGCCATTTTCGTCGAGGAACAATTCGTAGATCATCCCTTCAGGTCTACGCCCACCCAGAATCGCCGCGATCTTCCCGCCGAGCAGCACGCTGTCGGTCAGATCCTTGCCGCACATCTCATAATCGACGCCCAGCGCCGCCCAGCGCATCCCCCAGTCGGGCTTCCATTGCAGCTTGGCCCCGCCTGACAGGATCGATTGTTCGACGGTGCGGCCATCATCCTCGAACCGCACCAGCCCTGCCTCGGCATCGACCACCGTAATCGGCACCTGCAGCACACGCCCGCTGGTCGGGCTGATCGGTAGCACCGGCGAATAGGTCGCGGCGCGCTCGGCGCGCAGCGTCGGCAGCATCACCCCCATGATCGCGTCATAGTTGCGCAGCACGCCCCGCAACGCCTCGTCGAACGCGCCCGACCGATATTGATCGGTCGAGCTGACGAATTCATAATCGAACGCGAAGCGATCGAGGAACGCGCGCAGCATCGCATTATTGTGCGCGGCAAAGCTGTCATGCGTGCCGAACGGATCGGGCACCACGGTCAGCGGCATGCCCAGATGCGCGCGCAGCATGTCGGCATTGGGCAGATTGTCCGGCACCTTGCGCAAGCCGTCCATATCGTCGCTGAACGCCACCAGCCGCGTCGCGGCGCCGGGCACCAGCGTCTCATAGGCGCGCCGCACCATCGTCGTGCGCAGCACTTCCTGGAATGTGCCGATATGCGGCAGCCCCGACGGACCATAGCCGGTCTCGAACAGCACCGGCCCTAGTTCGGCCGGCTTGCCCTGCGGCCAGCGCTTGACGATCCGCCGCGCCTCCTCGAACGGCCAGGCCTTGGATCGATGGGCTGTTTCGGTGAGGACGGGGTCGATGATGCTCATCCACGCCCTTTCGTCACCTTTGCCGTGCAAGGCAATACAGGTTCACCCCGCCCGCCAGTCGAACGCCAGCGGAGCTTTCCAAAAAGCAAAGCGATCGAGATGCCGCGCGACCGGCTCGATCATCCGCTCCGCAACCGCATCGTCCGCCGCGTCGATGACCACAGCGATCTGTCCTTCGGACACATCCATGGTCACCAGCGCCTCGGGAAAGTGAAAGACGGTGCGATCCCCCTCCGCATCGACCTGCATCTTGTGGCCCCAATGGCTGGCCAGCTAGCGGACATATTTGCCGCCCTGCTGGGCGGGGATAGTGGCGATACGCTGGGGCATCAGGCGATCCTTTCGATCTGGCGGGCGGCATCGTCGATGATGTCGACGATGCGGTGTTGGGTTTCGAGCGGCAGGTCATCGACCGACAATCGCGCCATCAGCGCAGAGCGCAAATTGTGCATGGCGCGGCGGACGGGCTGGACATCGGTGCGGGCAGCACGCTCGGCCAGCGCGGCGAGCCGCTGCTCCTTCGCAGCCAACGCCGCAGCATCGGCAACCAGCTTCTCGCGGCCCGCATCGGTGGCAAGGAGAGATTTTTTGCTGCCCTCCTCACTGGCGATTATAATCCAGCCTGCGTCAACCATATAGGTGAGCGCCGGATAGACCATGCCGGCGCTCGGCGCATAAGCGCCGCCCGATATCTCCTCGATAGCGCGGATCAGGTCGTAACCGTGGCGCGGGCCATCGGCGAGCAGCGACAGCAGCAGCAACTGCAGCTCGCCGCCATCGATCGCGCGCCCGCGACGCCGACCACCGGGGCCCCGCCCCTCTGGCCCGAATTGGCTGAACATTTCTTCGCCGCCATCGCGCTCTGTGCCGCTCTGGATTGTCCGTTGGACACTTCGTTCCCCGCTTTCGCGGGAATGACGTGATGCTTAGAATTACCGTAATCGCTCGCCGCTACGGCACTGGCGCTCCCACCCGACGCAGCACCGGGGCAGCTACGCGCGTCGCCGGCAAATCGGGCGCGACGTCGCCGGTGATCAAACGCGCGCTGCGCGCGAAAGTCAGATAGTTCCACATCCAGCTCATGCCGACGACCAGCCGGTTGCGATACCCGCTGAGGAACCAGATGTGCGCCACGCTCCATGTCAACCAGGCGACGAAGCCGGACAAGCGCACCCGCCCGAAATCGGCAATCGCCCGGCTGCGGCCGATGGTGGCGAGATTGCCATAGTCGCGGTAGCGGAACGGCACCACGGAGTGGCCCCTCAATCCCGCCTTGATCGCGTCGGCGACATATTTGCCCTGTTGCTTGGCGACTGGCGCCACCCCCGGCAGCATACGCCCGGTTGAGTCGGTGCAGGCAGCGGTATCGCCGATCACATAAACGCGCTCATCGCCGCAGGCGTTGAGCATCGCATCGACCTCGACCCGGCCTGACCGGTCGCACTGGCAGTCGAGCCATTCGGCAGCGCGTGACGCCATGACGCCGGCAGCCCACACCACCGTATGCGCCGGAATGAAGCGCTCGCCGACGCGCACGCCTGTCGCATCGACGCTGTCAACACCGACCCCGCACAACACCTCGACGCCCAGAGACTCGATGGCGCTGCGGGCCTTCGCCGACAGGCTCTCGGGAAAAGCGGGCAGCAACCGTTCGGGCCGCTGGATCAGCACGATTTGCGAGCAATGCGGGGTGATGTGGCGGAAATCCATCGATACCGACTGGCGCGCGAGTTCGGCGATCGCCCCCGCCATCTCGACGCCGGTCGGCCCGCCGCCGATGACGACGAATGTCAGCAGAGCTTTGCGTCGCGCCTCATCGGTTTCTGTCTCGGCGCGTTCGAGCGCGATCAGGATATTGCGCCGCACCGCCGTCGCATCTTCGATGGTCTTGATCCCCGGCGCGAACGGCTCCCACTAGTCACGGCCGAAATAGCTGTGCCGAGCGCCGGTGGCGATGATCAGATGATCATAGGGCAGCGGCTGATTCTCCCCGCAGATCACCAGCCGCGCGTCACGGTCGATTCCATAGACGCGATCGAGTACCACCCGGCAATTGGCCTGACGCGCGAAGATCGACCGGATCGATGCAGAGATGTCCGCGGGCGACAACCCAGCGGTGGCGACCTGATAGAGCAACGGCTGGAACAGGTGATGATTGCGCTTGTCGATCAGCGTCACATCGACCGGCGCGCGGGCCAGCGCGCGCGCGGCCGCCAGCCCGCCGAAGCCGCCGCCGACGATGACGACGCGCGGTCGTGTCTGGTTGGTCATGTGAACCCCTGTCGATGCGATGCCCTCTCGCTCATTCGTCGGCGCAGCCGAAAGGTTACCCAGACGAGGCAGCACCGCTTTCCTGTTTCACTTCTGTTCCGCACTGGCTAGACAGAGGCGGTGCTCCCCGCCCTGCCCTATCCCGCGCTCCACGCCAGCCACGCCGGCATCTGGCTCGCCGCGCCCGACGGTGAGACGCGCGCGCTGGGGCGTGGCGAAGCGGTGCGGATCGCTGCCGACACACCGCTCATCCTGCTCGGCGCACCCATTGTCGGCCAGCGGCTCGGCTATCCCGATCTCAACGGGCTCGATCTGCTCGAACTGTTCGCCTTCGTTCACCCCGCGCGCTTTGCCGTGCCGACACCCAAAGGGCTGGCGAGCGCGCTCGGCATCGGCGGGGCGGAGGCGACGGACCCCGATGTGCCACGCCTGCTGCTCGCTTGCGCGGGCAAGCTGCTGGCGACGCTGGAGGCCAAGGACTGGCCCGAGCGCGAAGGCGCGTGGGATATGGCACAGGGGCTGGCACGATCGCGCTGGTCCTGGTCAGCAGCGGTCAACCCGCGTCTGAAAACCCCCGCAAAAGGCGAACCCAGCCTGTTCGCGCGACTACCCGAATGGGAGGAGGGCAATCCCCGCCCGCAGCCGCGCCCGGTCAGCGTCCCGCCCGAAGCCGCTGCGCTGCGCCTGACCGAACTGACCGGGCATGGTGCCGAACAACGCGCAGGCCAGAAAGCCATGGCCGAATCCACCGCCGCCATCTTCGCCCCGCGTGATCGTAAAGGCGGCCCGACGATGTTGCTGGCCGAGGCAGGCACCGGCATCGGCAAGACGCTCGCCTACCTCGCCCCCGCCAGCGAATGGAGCGCGGCGTCGGGCGGCACCGTGCACATCTCGACCTTCACCAAAAATCTCCAGCGGCAACTGGCGCGTGAAACCCGCCGCCTCTACCCCGACGAGGCGACCCACCGGACCAAGGTGGCGGTGCGCAAGGGGCGGGAGAATTATCTCTGCCTGCTCAATCTGGAGGATGCGCTGCAAGGCGGGTTCGCCGGACGCGCGGCGATCTTTGCGCGGCTCGCGGCGCGCTGGGCGGCGTACACGCGCGACGGCGACATGGTCGGCGGCGACTTGCCCGGCTGGCTCCCCACGCTGTTCCGCCGCGCCGGGGCGACCGCGCTGACCGACCGGCGCGGCGAATGCATCTATGCCGGCTGCCCGCACTGGCGCAAATGCTTTATCGAACGCTCCGCCCGCGCCGCCAAGGACGCCGACATCGTCATCGCCAACCACGCGCTGATGATGGTCAACGCCGCGCGCGGGCGTGAAGGCGAGAGCCCGCCGACGCGGATAATCTTCGACGAAGGCCATCATCTGTTCGACGCCGCCGATTCGATCTTCGCCGCCGCGCTGAGCGGGCAAGAGGCGATCGAACTGCGCCGCTGGGTGATCGGCCCCGAAGGCAAGAGCAAAGGACGTCGGCGCGGACTCGCTGCTCGACTCGCCGATGTCGCCAGCTATGACGAGGCGGGCGGCGAAGCCATCGAGGCGGCGCGCCTCGCGGCAATGGCGCTGCCCGGCGACGGCTGGCTGGCGCGGATCGGCGAAGCCATGCCCGACGGCCCGATCGAACGCCTGCTCGCGGCGGTGCGCGCGCTGGTCTATGCCCGCGACGCGCAGGCCGAACGGCGCGAGGGCGATGCCGGTTACGGGCTCGAGGCCGAACTCGCCGAGCCCGATGGCGCGACCGTCGCGGCGGCAGGCGAAGCAGCGATGGCGCTCGATGCGCTGCTGCGCCCGCTCACCCTGCTCGGCCAGCGGATGGAAACCATCCTCGATGAACCGCCCGACTGGCTCGATGGTCAGGCACGCGCACGGATCGACGGCGCGCTGGCGGCGCTCGGCTGGCGGCGCGACACGTTGCGCGCCTGGCTCGGGCTGGTGGCGCGGATCGGCGGCCCCGCCGATCCCACCTTCGTCGATTGGCTCAGCGTCGACCGGATCGACGCAAGAGAGATCGACATCGGCCTCCACCGCCGCTGGCTCGACCCGACCAAGCCGCTCGCCGACACCGTGCTCGCCCCGGCGCATGGCGTGCTGGTCACCTCCGCGACACTGGCGCTGGGTGACTGGGACCGCGCCGACCGCCGCTCGGGCGCGCTGCATCTCGCCAAACCGCCGCTGCATTTCGCCGCCGACAGCCCGTTCGACTATGCCACCGCCAGCGAGGTATTGATCGTCACCGATGTGAAGCGCGGCGATGTCTCGGCATTGGCGAATGCCTATGGCCGGCTGATCACCGCGTCGGGCGGCGGCACGCTCGGCCTGTTCACCGCCATCCGCCGCCTGCGCGCCGTCCATGCGCGCATCGCCGACCATCTCGCGCGCAGCGGCTTGCCGGTCTACGCGCAGCATGTCGACCCGATCGACACCGGCACGCTGGTCGACATCTTCCGCGACGATCCGCGCGCCTCGCTGCTCGGCACCGACGCGCTGCGCGACGGCGTCGATGTCCCCGGCGAATCGCTCCGGCTGGTGGTGATGGAGGGGGTGCCATGGGTCAAACCATCGGTGCTGCACGCCGCGCGGCGCATGGCCAATGGTGGATCGCGCTACGACGACGAGATCATCCGCACGCGGCTCGCGCAGGCGTTCGGACGGCTGATCCGGCGCGACGGCGACCGTGGGCAGTTCGTGCTGCTGTCGAATGCGGTGCCGTCGCGCTTGCTCAACGCCTTTCCGGCAGCGACGCCGGTGCGGCGGGTGTCGCTGGACGAAGCGATCCGGCGGGTGGCGGGGGCCGGGCAATCCAGCCCATCCGCCATCCCGACAGCGACCAGCAGAGTCGAATAACGACTATCCCCAGCCCTCAGCCCGCTCGGCATCGTCGGCGCGCGGCGCCACCCAGCGTTCGGTGCCGCCTGCCAGAATCTCTTTCTTCCACAATGGCACATCGGTCTTGAGCCGGTCGATAACAAACGCCGTCGCCGCCAGCGCAGCCTCCCGATGGGCACTGGCGGCAGCGACCAAGACAATGCGGTCTCCCGATGCCAGGGCTCCGACACGGTGGACCAGCGTGACCGCAGCGAGCGGCCAGCGCGCCATTGCCGTCGCCGCGAGCGCGTCGAGCGCGGTTCGCGTCATCGTCGGATGATGATCGAGAAACAGCGTCTCGACCCCATCGTCGGCGCGAACATGACCGATGAAGCAGGCGACGGCCCCATGCGCGCCGAGCGCGGCGAGTTCGGCACCGACATCGAAATCCTCCAGCTGGACAGCTACGCGGATCATCCGCCGGTCACCGGGGGAAACAGGGCAATTTCGGCCGCGTCGCCGATTGCGGCATCGAGACCGGCCATCGCCCCGTCGCGCGCGGCGTAGATACGTGTGGGATCGGCGAACACCCCCGCGCCCGCTGCATCGCGACCCCTGAGCCAGCCGACCAGATCGGCGATGCTCGCCACACCGGACGGCAACACGACAGTTTCGGCATCGCGCCCCATGCCTTCGCGCACCCAGGCGAAATAGCTGATCGTCAGTCCGGCCACGCTCAGTCCATATGTTTCAGGCCGACGCGCAGATAATCCCAGCCGGTGATGACGGTCAGCACGCCGGCCGCCCACAGGCTGGCGAGGCTGGCATATTTGACGAACAGATGCGCAGGCAAATCGGGCGTGAGCAGCCAGCCGTCGGGCACCGCACCCGCCAGGATCAGCCCGCCCAGCGCGACCATCTGAAAGGTCGTCTTCCATTTGGCGAGTTGGCTGACGGGCACTGAGACGCTCAATCCGGCAAGAAATTCGCGCAGCCCCGACACCGCGATTTCGCGCAAAAGGATGATCAGCGCCGGGATAATATGGATGTCCTGGATCGCCGCCTTGTCGTGCCGCGTGCCGACCAGCAGCAGGATGACGGCAGCCACCAGAATTTTGTCGGCGATCGGATCGAGGAAGGTGCCGAGTTTCGACACCGTCCCCTGCGCCCGCGCCAGATAGCCGTCGAAATAATCGGTGATGCCAATGACGCAGTACAACATCCAGCCGATCAGCCAGCCGGTCTCCCAGTCCGTCTTCCACAGCAATGCGACAAGCAGCGGCACCGCAAATATACGCGACAGCGTCAATATGTTGGGCAGGTTGAGCATATTTATCGTTCGTCCCCGATGCCGAATGCCCATAGCCGCTTTGCCGCCGCGGCGAAAAGGCTTTTGACCCGCTCCGTGCGACCGCATAAGGCGCGGGGCGCGGGCAATAGGTCCGCGCCAATGATTTGGGACCACGACCGCTTCATGCAAAGCTCGATGCGTCTGCTCGGCAAGCGCCGTTTCCTGCCGCTGTTCGTCACCCAGCTGCTCGGCGCGTTCAACGACAATCTGTTCAAAAATGCGATGATCTTCCTGATCGTCTATGACGTGTACAGCGATCCGGCGGCAGAGGGCTGGTTCAGCGCCATCGCTACTGCAGTGTTCATCATCCCCTTCTTCCTGCTCTCCGCCGCATCGGGCCAGCTCGCCGACGTGCGCGACAAGGCGCGGATCATCCGCATCGTCAAGGCAGCGGAAATCGTCATCATGGTGGTCGGGGCAATCGGGCTGTTTCTGGCGTGGCAGGGCATGCTGATCCACGCCGTCGCCATCCCGCTGATGATGGTCGCGCTGTTCGCCATGGGGGTGCATTCGACGTTCTTCGGTCCGATCAAATATGCCATCCTGCCTCAGCATCTGGAGGATGACGAGGTGCTCGGCGGCACCGGACTGGTCGAGGCCGGTACCTATATCGCCATCTTGCTCGGTACCATCGTCGCCGGGCTGATCCCGGTCGAGGTGGCCGCCATCGGCGTGGTGCTTACCGCGCTGATCGGTTACGCAACCGGACGACAGGTGCCGCCCGCGCCGCCGGTCGATGCAACCGTGCCGATCGACTGGAACGTCTGGCGCTCGTCGGTCAATCTCGTCTCGGCGACGATGCACATCCCCCGGCTGTTCCTCGCCATCTGCTCGATCAGCTTTTTCTGGACGATCGGCGCGGTGCTGTTCATCCAGTTTCCGCCGCTCGCCAAAAATGTGCTGATGGCCGACAAGGCGGTGGCCAGCCTGTTCCTCGCCATTTTCTCGATCGGCATCGCCATCGGATCGGTGGCGATCAACCGGCTGCTCAAGGGCACGGTATCGGCGCGCTACGCGCCGGTTTCGGTGATTGCCATGGGGCTGTTCGTCGTCGCCTTCCACATCGTCTGCCGCTACTGGATCGCCGATAGCAGCGGCCAGTTGATGAGCCTGAGCGAATTCATCCTGCACGATCTCGCCTGGGTGTTGCTCGCCAGCCTGCTCGGCATCGCCGTCGCCGGCGGCATGTTCGTCGTGCCGCTCTACGCCTTCCTCACCACCACCGTGCCCAAGGATCAGGCGGCGCGGACGGTGGCGGCGAACAACATCGTCAACTCGGGCGCGATGGTGGTCGGATCGGTGCTCGCCATGGGCTTGAGCGTCGCAGGCGTGCGGATCATCGATCAGCTGCTGCTCGGCGCGGCGATGTGTCTGGTGTCGGCCTGGCTGGCGCAGAAGCTGCATCTGGCCTGCGA
Source organism: Sphingomonas sp. (assembly GCA_043727035.1). GTDB lineage: Bacteria > Pseudomonadota > Alphaproteobacteria > Sphingomonadales > Sphingomonadaceae > Sphingopyxis. The sequence continues at coordinate 111,811 of JAYSZB010000016.1, forward strand.
TTGAGGGCCGTGCGATTGAGCGGGACCGACCCAAGGGGACTGTCCCCTTTTTCGGCCACCGCCCTCGCGGCCACAAACACCGGCTCGAAAGAAAAAGGGGACTGTCCCCGCCCGCA